>JBGSHT010000015.1:0-33558 GCA_041752135.1 Chitinophagaceae bacterium
GCCGGGAAAATATTTATTCATCGAGCCGGGAAGTTCTTTTTATTTCTCGGCAGAAGGGAAAAGTAAAATTAACCTTGTGCTATTTGAAATCAAATAAAATCAACCCTGATCAGGGTGCCATTACAGATTGGTCAATAATTGAATTATGAGAACATTTAAATTCCTGCATAAAATATTGCCTTTTTTTACCGCAATCCTATTTTGGTTCAATACGGGTACTGCACAATCGCAAGTGGAATATGATATCGTTTTGACTGGCGGACGGGTTATTGACCCGGAAACTAAGCTGGATGCTATCAGAAACGTGGGTATTTCCAATAACCGTATTGCCCAAATAAGTACAGGCCCATTGAAAGGAAAAGAGTTGATTGATGTTTCCGGTTTGGTTGTCTCTCCCGGTTTTATTGATCTCCATGTGCATGGAAGAAGTAATACAGAACAGGAATATCAACTGCATGATGGTGTCACCACTGCATTGGAGTTGGAATGGGGCATTGAATTCCTCGCAGACTGGTATGCCTCCCGGAAGTCAAAGGCTTTGATCAATTACGGCGCCAGCGTTTGCTGGCCGTTTGAACGATTTAAAGCGATGGGTAAATATAAAGAAGGGGTAGAAGAGATTTACCAGGCTGTGTTAAAGAGCAATTCAGGCATTGCAAGGCGTAATGACATTATGATGCCTTCTTTTACGGAAAGCCTAACGGCTGAAGAAATGAACAGCACACTCAGTAACATAAAAACCTCTTTATCGGAAGGCGGCATTGGTATTGGCGTACCTATCGGATACCTGCCGAAAACAAAGTCGGAAGAAATGTTTAGTGTATTTAAGTTGGGCGGCGAATTAGATGCGTTGGTTTTCACGCATGTGCGTGAGCCAAATATGATTTCTATCCAGGAGGTTATTGCCGATGCAGCACTTACAGGAGCCCCCCTCCATATTGTACATATCAACAGTATGTCTTTAGGACAGATTCAGCTGGCATTGGATATGGTTCAATCGGCAGGCAAAAACGGGATAGATATAACCACTGAATTATATCCTTACACAGCTGCTTCCACTTCTTTGCAAAGCGCAATGTTTATGGATGGCTGGCAGGAAAGGTTGGGTATCAGCTATGGCGATCTTCAATGGGTTGCCACCGGGGAACGGCTTACAAAGGAAACGTTTCACCAATATCGGAAGACCGGCGGGACGGTGATCATACATATGATGAAACCCGAATGGATTGAAAAAGGAATAGCCGCTCCCGGTGTGATCATCGGGTCTGACGGAATGCCCTATGCAAAACTGGCACACCCGCGCACTGCCGGAACATTTTCAAGAGTACTGGGTAAATATGTACGGGAAGATAAAGTCATTGATTTACATACCGCGATCGAAAAGATGACCATACTACCGGCGAAAAGACTGGAGGGTATATCGCCCATGATGCGGTTCAAAGGAAGGATACAGGTTGGCGCAGATGCAGACATCACCATTTTTAACCCCAACACAGTTACTGATAAAGCGACTTTTGAAAAGGGGCTGGAATTTTCAGCAGGTATAGAATATGTAATGGTGAATGGGACATTTATATTGAAGAATGGTAAAACTGTCAGCAATGTTTTTCCCGGCCAGCCGGTTTATGGAAAATTTAAAAAATAATCTGACGTACTATTCAATTAAAAATATGACTAAATTATTTTATGCTATAAGTTTAAAAGAATACAAAAAAAGATCCCTCCTTCGTCGGGATGACAAGAAAGTGGTCGACAAATAGTTGCAATGCCGAAACATTAAATCTGACCCAGCTTGTCATCCCGACGAAGGAGGGATCTTATAAAATAAAAATATGAAACTTATTTTTTGTGATGCTGAAATTGACCTGAATGCCCATGCTGATTGACCACTCTGGGAGGAGGTCTCCGGCCGGAAAAGTTTGTGATTGATTTTTTTGCGTGTATTATAAGTTTTGCCATCAGGCGCTGATTTGATTTCCGATTCTTGGGGAACGTAGCGGAGATCCAGGAGTTGAAATTCGAATGCCATGGAATTTGGAATGATTATTTTTTAACAACGTAATGGATCTATGAAAAAAGTTTGGTGCATTTTATTTGTAATGTCAATCACAAGCATGGTGAAGGCCCAGGAAAAAAAGGCAACTGATGCGCATGATGTTCAGCAAACTGTCATTGATTTATTTGATGCGTTGTCAAATCGAGATTCAGTAATGCTGAAAGCGAATTGTACAGCTGATATTTTAATATTTGAAGATGGTAAGGTTTGGAATATTGATACCATGATGGGGGTAATCATTGCTTTAAAAAAACTGAATGATTATACACGTATCAATAAGATCGAATTTATTCATACGGAAATTCATAACGACGTGGCATGGACGACCTATCATAACCAGGCTGATATAACTGTTAATGGGAAAAATCGGTCCGTGAAGTGGGTGGAAACGGTCATTTTAATTCGGGATGGGAAGAAATGGAGAATAAAGATCCTTCATTCAACGCCGGCCAGGTGAAAATGAAATTTTGTGTGAAATCACCCAGTGCGAAAGCTTTAACCGCAATGGAATGAAAGGCGCGAAGCATCCGACGTTGTACACTTTCAATTAGAAAGAAACATAAAGAATGAAAAAAATTGTAGGGGCTTTAGTTTTTTTAATTGTACTTATAGTAATCACTGTTTTGATCGCCCGGAATTACAATTTGAAAAAGATCGAACGGGATGTTATTCAGCTTATTCCTGAGAAATCTTTACCGGCAGACAGCCTGCCGGCTGAAAGAATTCAGCTTATATTGAAAGACCGTACCCTCTTTACCAATTGGGTTTCTGCAGGGAAAGCGGCTCCTTCATTTTTTATCCTGCATGGTAACGGGGAAACACTTTCCGATTGGCGCTCCCTGCAAGCCTACCTGTTGCAAAAAGGGTATTCCTCTTTTGTATTGGATTATAGCGGTTTCGGCAGCAGTACCGGAAAGCCAACCCTGGATAAACTGGATGAAGATGCCTCTGCAGCGTATAAAAAATTTGTTGCATTAACACCGGAATCTGCGCAACGCATTGCATTTGCACATTCACTCGGTTGCAGCATCCTGTTGAATGTGGCGAATGATTTACAACCCCAGCCAGATAAAATTTTGATACATGGGGCTTTTTCAACGGGAAGAGCGATCCTGGTAGAGAAAGGGATGTTTACGGAGTTTACAAAATGGCTGGTGCCGGATATCTGGAATGGATTAAAGCAGGTTAGTAAATTTAAAATGCCGGTCTATGTTCTGCACAGCCTAAATGATAAAACAATTCCGATTTCCATGAGTGAAGAATTGGCGAAAACTGCGGGAAGCAATGGCCGGTTTTTAAGTATGGAATCGCCGGGGCATAATTCAGTTTATGAATTGCCTAACGATAGTACCTGGGAGCAAATATTCAACCTGATAAAATAATTTAAGGCAATTGAAAAATATCAGGATAAGAAAAAACCATTATTAGAAAAGTATGAAGTCCATCAGTTTCTCCATATTGCTTATAGTTTTATTATCATGCCATAACACAGACAGTAAATTTTATATGCCCGCAGAATGGGATCCGCATGATGCAGTCTGGTTTGGATGGGAAAAGGACAGTACATACTATCCTTCTATAGCAGATATCATCCATACAATTACACCATTTGTAATGGTAAAAGTGGCCGTTTCCTCAGATAGTTTAATGCAGGTTGCTAAAAAATATCTTTATGGCAAAGGTGTGGATTCTGCCAAAATCAAATTCTACCTGATGCCCGGTGACCGTTATTGGATCCGCGATAATGGGGCTACTTTCCTGGTCAATGATGAGGGTGAAATGGGTGCAGCAGATTTTGGCTGGGATTTATACGGACTACCGGCCTGGTTGCAGGAAAAATATGAAAATAATAAAGACAGTATTGATAAATACATGAAACTTTGGTTCGATCCTGAAGTTGGTTTATTGGATGTACAGATGGCGGCTACTGAAAATGCATCTGTTTTTAAAAGCACTGTTGTTCATGAGGGCGGGGCCATTGAAGTGAATGGTAAGGGAACCCTTATTTTATGCGAAGCAACAGTTTTTCAAAGGAATCCAAATCGTTCAAGGGAAGAACTTGAATTTGAATTCAAAAGAGTTTTGGGTGTTAGAAAAATCATCTGGATGAAAAAAGGACTGGCCGATGATCCGCATTGGTTTTATCGCCGGATAACAGAAAATTATGTGGGCGGCGGCACGGGCGGACATACAGACGAGTTCGTGCGTTTTGCCACTGCTAATACCATTATGCTTGCCTGGGTAAATGAGGATGAAAAAGATCTTAATCCAATTAATAAAATGAATTACCAGCGCATGAATGAAAACCTTAAAATACTTGAGCAATCAACCGATCAGGATGGTAAGCCCTTTAAGATCATCAAAGTGCCGCTACCGGATCTCATCACCCGAAATATTATCGCAAAACCTTCAAATGATTCTATTGAAGGAAACCTGGATATAAGTCCGGATTATTTTGTTCCTGCAGAGGCTCCTGAATTTGGAGATAGTTTATTAAGGGTCCCGGCTGCCAGTTACATGAATTACCTCGTCACTAATGGGTTGGTACTATTGCCAACTTATACCGCAATGGGTTCATCTGCAATAAAGGAAGAAAAAGTGCGAAAAATCTTTGAAGAACAATTTCCGGGCAGAAAGATTGTATTTTTCAATGTGATGACACAGAATTGGGCTGGCGGCGGAATACATTGCTCAACCCAGCAACAGCCGAAACGGGTAGCGAAATAATTTGAAGTGGGGATCAATAAAATTAATCTGTAAACTTAATTTAGGCCGAGTCAGATTCGATTCGCGTCACCAGCAGAACGGCTCATAAACACCCCTTCCTAATCTTGCATTTTAATTCCGAAAGCGTTTAAAAGTACAAGATAAATGCTTAGAGACAGTGCCCCTCTACGTTGGAGGGTTGAATTTCGCGTTTATTACTTAATCAGTCTTAGGGAGAGGCTAGCCTGGCGAGCTGAACGGAAACTTACAACGATAGTTTATATAAAAAAAGAGGCCAGAAAAGAATTTCCGGCCTGAGAAAACTAACGCTCTGATAAGTATCGGTTGTTGGGTCTGTATTTTGGACCTTTTATCTTTTTGAAAGTGATTTTCTGCGGATTGAATTCCGTGTGACCCCTGTAATAAATTTCTCTGTTATTTCTGCAATGAAAGTAGGTAAGTTATTCATGCTGATTTTCTTTTTTCGACAAAAATGAATTCTTAAACTACATAAAGCTTTCGTCGTCGACTAAAGTACAAAACGGGAAAAAATGACTTCTGTTCGGAATTAAATTTCATTTAAAAATATATTCAACAACTTCATTTGATACCTTTAAGAATTACGCTATCAAATGACAGGCAAAGAATTTATATTTTCTGTAAAACCCGGCATCAGGTTTGCCCGTCACCTGGTATTTTGGACCCTGTGTTTTATTTATCTGATGTATTTTTTATATCACGGTGGTATCAGTCTTTGGTCTGAAGAAAAAGCCCTGCTTTTTAAGGCTTCGGAATTATTTGTTTTGTTCCTAATCATTATCCCTTTTACTTACTGGGTCTTATTCAAACTCATACCTGGCTATTTTTTAACTAAAAGGATATTGCTTTTTATTGTCATTTCTATATTATCCTTACTTATCATTGAAATTTTACTTTACATCAACTACCTGGTGATCTATTATATTATTCATCCGGCTTTTTTTGGTTTCCAGACTAACATTATGCATAATAATGAGGCTAAATATTTATTGAGCCCATTGGTTGCGAGAATTTTACCTATAACAGGGATTGCCATAACACTTAAATACCTGAAAATAACCTGGCAAAAGCAGAGCGAAATAGAGAAACTTGAAAAAGAAACGCTGATTGCAGCATTGAATTTGCTAAAGACACAGGTCAGTACCGACTTCATCTTTTCTTCATTGAACAGTATTACCCGTTTGTCTGAAAAGTCATCACCCGATGCGCCCCGTCAGGTTCTGCATTTGTCAGAACTGCTCAGGTACCTGGTTTATGAAGGAAGAGAATTCACAGTGTCTTTGTCAAGAGAGTTGGAGATTATCAGGAATTATGTATCGTTAATGTCAAATGAAGGGGAAAAGCATACAGACTGTTCTTTGCAGATCACTGGGAATCCCGGGCATTTACGAATAGAGCCAATGTTGTTACTTTCAATAGTTCAGGCTGTATATAATGCTTCCGGCAATTATAGCGGAGAAGAGAACTGGATATCCATTAATTTGAAAATTACAGATTTTACGGTCTTTTTAAAGATAAACTACAGCAGTACTGATAATAACAAGAAGAATTTATTTATCAGGCGACAGGCATTCGACTCAATATTCCAGCGGTTACAACTATCTCATCCCGATCTTTTTGATTTGAAACATATTGAGGATAATGATATTTCCATGTTATCACTCAGGCTAAAGCTGCAAGACTCAGAAGATCCCCTGATCCCAAAAGCCCAGACAGATGAGAAGTAAAAATCATCATTACTTCACATTAGCCAAGCATATGCTGTTATGGTTACTGTACTTTACGGTCACAGCCTTTTTTATGTCCAATGATGGCAGTGAATTATTTGGCCCACGTGGTATTTATTTTGATAAACTTTATATTCTGCTTTCCTTTTTCCCTGGGCAGGCATTGGTGTGTTATGGGATAATCTTTTACGTGTTTGCTGAAATTTTAAAAAAAGGGGTAACACTTAAAATCGTTAGCGTTGTATTATTGCTTTTCGCATTTTGCTTTTTATTAAATTATGTAATCCTGGGAATGTTCAAAAATTATATAAACCGTGATATAGGCCACATTCCTGACTTGCCATATTACAGGGGATTTATATCCGAGCACACGATTTATTATCCGATTGTTATCTATTTTATCCTGATGGCAGACAGTATGGTGGATATACTTTTTAAAAAGCAGTATCAAAAAGAGTTTCTTGAAAGGGAGAATTTACGTGCAGAATTAAGTGTGCTTAAAGCCCAGGTACAACCACACTTTTTATTTAATACATTGAATAATATTTATTCATTTACCTATACCCAGCCAAAGACGGGAGCTGTACTTACGAGGAAACTATCCGGACTATTGAAATATATGTTGACGGAATGTAATCAGCCTTTTGTGCTGATGGAAAAGGAGTTCAGACTAATTGAGGATTACCTCGAACTGGAAAAGATAAGGTATGGCCCAAGGCTTAAACTGGAAACCGAATTCCATGGTAACCCGGCTCACCAGTTTATTGCCCCATTATTATTGATCCCACTTGTTGAGAATACGTTCAAACATGGGGTCAGTAATATGCTCCAGGATCCATGGATAAAAATCAGTTTTATAAATGAGCCGGACTATTTTAAGTTCATTATCTCAAACAGCAAGCCGCTTATGACGATGGCAGGTAAAGAAGAAGGAAATGTGGGGTTGAAAAATGTAAAAAATAGGTTACATTTAATATATCCCGGATTGCATGAATTTAATGTTGATGAAAATCCTGATAGTTTTCATGTAACCCTGAAAATCTATCAAAAAGAGACCCAGGTCAGAAAAAATATATTTAATCCGTTTGAGCAAAAAATTAACTAATGACTGGACAAGTTCAGCAAATACCAAAAATCAACTGTCTGGTTGTGGATGATGAATTGCCGGCACAGGAAATACTCAGGAAATTCATCTCCAGCATTGAATCACTGCACTTAACGGGCGTATGTAATAATGCCATTGATGCCCTGAATATACTGCAGCAACAGCATATTGATCTTTTGTTCCTTGATATTCAAATGCCACAGCTAACAGGAACGGATTTTATCCGGTCTCTTAAAGCGCCCCCTAAAGTTATTTTTACTACGGCGTATAATAATTTTGCTGTCGAAGCTTTCGAACTGGAAGCATTGGATTACCTTGTAAAACCAATTCCTTTTACAAGGTTTGTAAAAGCTGTGAATAAAGTGCTCTCTTTAACCACCTCACCCCTGGTGGAAAGTCCTGCAAACGGACCGAGTAATTACCCTGAAGATCAGTTGCCCTTTTTGTACTTCAGGTCAGACCGAAAAATGTTTAAGGTTTTCCTGAAGGATATACTGTATATGGAAAGCATGAAAGATTATCTTAAGGTTATCACCAATACCGGCCAGATCATAACCAAACAAGCACTTTCCTCCTTACAGGAAATGTTGCCGGAGGGTGAATTTATCCGAATTCACCGCTCTTACATAGTTTCAGTGAGTAAAATTGAAAGTTATAGCCCTGAGAAAGTTCAGGTTAATAAAGTGGAACTGCCGGTAGGCAAAATATACAGGCTGGATGTACACCGGCAATTAAGTGCATTTTTCTGAATGCCAATATCAGACATAGGAGAAGTATTTTCATAGCCAGTTACAAACAGTATCGAAGTGGTTACCACGAACGGTAATTTATGATAATCGTTCTGACCGAAATAGCCCGGAATAACTTTCAGATATGTGGTTATTTTACCCTTTTCCCTTCAATGTAAGAAATGATGTGATGTTGGTTTATTGTATGAGTTAAAAAATCTATTATTCCTGAAAATAACTTCGATTTCAGCGAAAAAATTCATTAAATTTAGACGCTATCCGGAATCTGAAATACTCTCCTTGTGGGGTTATTCTTAAACCTGTATTTTTTGAAAATCCGCAAAGTCGGTTTATTATCCAAACTAAGGTTCTCTAAATGTTTAGAACACTGTTTTAATAACAATTTGAGGGTGCAGCAGTTTTAAATAAATGGGGTAATTTTTAAGGGTTCAGTATTAGTCAAATATTTTGGTGCATTTATTAAATGTAAGTGCTATTGACATATTTAAAAGTTTAATGCGTCTGCTCATTGTCAATAGATTTTATTCAATACTGGCTTTGTAAGAACTATATATAAGTTGCTATACCGTCAGTAAAAGTTTGCTTTCGGGAAAAGCTAATTTTTTTCAGAGTGGCAAATGAATATGAATAATGCACACTTTGATATATGCACGAATTGCATAAACAAGAGTTGGTAAAAATGCAATTTAAAATCTAAACCGATACGTATGCAAATTTCAAAATTTTGCTTTGTTTCTTATGTAATAATCTTTTTATTCCTGGCTTGTTCCGCCTGTTCATACACTGAAACAACAATGGTAAAATCTGATCCTGTGGAAGCAAATATTAAAATGTATACCCATGTTTGGGATGAGATCATGAATCATCGGAAATTAGAATTCTTCAATGATTCAAACTTTACCAAAGATGTGGTTATGCATGCCAGTCCAGCTGATATTGTTGGTATTGACAGTGCCAGGGCTTATTATGCCAACTTCCTGACAGGGTTCTCCAATATTCAGTTTACCATTAAAGACATTTTTGGCCAGGGAGATAAACTGGTGAAGCACTGGAATTTCAAAGGAACCCATACCGGTGTATTCTTCGGTATTCCTGCTACGGGGAAGACGTTAAGTATTGACGGCGCCACACTGGTCCGGATATCTGGAGGAAAGATTGCTGAGGAAAGGGATTTTTTCGACAATCTTGACATGATGACCCAGCTGGGATTAATGCCGGCGGCACAATAAATTATTTTTAAGTGACATGAACGCAAAATCAATAAATGGGAACTCAACAGATGAAATCAGGCAAGCCCTGTTCCTGGCCATGCAGGATGGATTCAAACCAACGTTGGCTATTCTGTTTATTTCCATTAAAATGGACAGGAAAGCTGTGTGTGACATTTTACAAAAAGAGGGCATTGATTTTTTAGGCGCCACTTCATCCGGAGAATTTATCAACGGTTTCCAGAGTGAAGGAGGTGCTGCTGTGTTATTGCTGAACTTGCCCCGGGAATCGTACACCATTTTATTTGAAGATATTGGTGACAGGAATGTCCATGAGGTTTCAAGACACCTGGCACAATCTGCATTACAAAAGTTTACAAAACCCGCTTTTATTTTATGCAGTACCGGTGTTTCTAAACAGGGTGTGATGTTCAGGGGAGATGTCCTGCTGAAAAGCATGGCCTCGGAGGTAGGTCCGCATGTGCAGATCTATGGCGGAATGGCCGGCGATGACGGTACTTTTACCGGCAGTTATGTTTTTACGGATGATAAGGAAACAGACATTGGTGTTGCTGCACTTATCCTGGATGAAGATAAGATCACTATGCACGGCATGGCCATTTCCGGCTGGAAACCGCTTGGTTTGGCAAGAACAGTCACAAAAAGTGAGAACGGCTGGCTATATACGATTGATGACCAGCCTGCTTTGGAAATGTATTTGCGCTATCTTGGGAAGGAAGCGTCCCCCGGCGAGGATAAGTATAAGATGTTTGAAGACATCGGCGTGCATTATCCATTCCAGGTGGAGAATGCCGGTGATCCGGTAATGCGGACACCTTTTCTGATCAATCGGGAGGAAGATGCCATTAAACTTGATTTTGATGTGCAGGTGGGTACAAAGCTCCGGTTTTCCACACCACCTGATTTTGATATTGTTGAAAATGTTTTGGAGAAAGCCGGTGAATTAAAAGATAAGGTCCAGGCGGAAGCTGAAGCCATGCTTATTTTTTCCTGTGCAGGAAGATTAAGTGCTTTGGGCCCACTCACTACTTTGGAGAACGATGGGCTAAGTGATTTATGGGCGGCGCCGATGGCCGGATTTTTCACTTATGGGGAATATGGGACAGCCAAAGATGAGAGACAGGAATTTCATTCCACTACCTGTTGCTGGGTGGTATTGAAAGAAAAATAAATGCTGATCTGTTTGGCTCTTGAATATTATAATATCTTGTTGAAAAGATTTTGAAACAAAGATGTTTATTCTGGCAATAAACATGAAGGACTAACGGAGATAATGAAATTGTATAATAAATTGATTTACTTTCTTGTGAAGCATACGATGGAGGTACCTCAAGCGGATACCAAGAAGATTCCTCCTTCGTCGGGATGACAAAAATGAAATAGCTATCATTTGATGAAGTAAATGGGTAAAAATAAAATTTGATATTCAGAATTATTAATTCACTCACAACCTGTCATTCCGACGAAGGAGTAAACTTTTGAGGTGCATAATGTATTAATCAATTGACTTTTCAGAGCATAACAAGTTTAATTATATATTAAAAAATTCATGAAAGCAAAATCAATCAAAGGAATATCGCTGGAGCAAATTAAAGCAGCATTGGCTGAAAGTTTGGTTAATGATTATAAACCTACACTTGCGTTGGTTTTCATGTCTATCAATCATGACATAAATGCCCTTATTAATCTGTTGAATGAATCTGGGATAGCCGTGTTTGGCGCCACAACTTCAGCAGAATTTACAGAGGCGGGGGTTGAAACCGAGGGGATTGCTATATTATTATTAGATATCAACCCGGCTTATTTTAAAATCGTTTTAAAAGATTTCTCGACAGGCTCTGTCTATGAATCCGCAAGTGAGACCGGTGAATTTGGTAAAAATACCTATGCCAATCCGGCGTTCATTATTTCCGCGGCCAATTATTTAATACCCGCCGATGATATTATATTGGGGCTTGTTGATAAAGCTGGTGAGGATGTAATCATTATGGGTGGCATGGCCGGTGAACCTGTAAATTTTACTGGGATAGTTTTTACGAACGATTCATCAAGTTCAAACGGACTGATATCGCTCATCCTTGACCAGGATAAAATATCTTTAAAGGGATTGGCTGTCTCCGGTTGGAAATCAGTAGGCACCAAGAAGATAATTACAAAAAGTGCGGGTTCATGGATTCATACAATAGATAATATGCCCGCCTCTGAAGTACTCAAAAAATTTTTAGGGAACGATATTATTTCTGATGATAAATCGGAAGGGATTGTGAAATTGAATATGAATTATCCTTTACAGTTCGAACGACCCGGAGGAAGCCCAATGATGTTACCCTTTTTGCTTTTCAATTCATTCGATCAGTCAGTTATGATCGCCGGGACTCCCAAAGAGGGGGCTGCTTTTCGGTTTTCATTACCTCCGGATTTTGAAGTAATTGATATGGTCATTGAAAGTTCAAGGATCATTAAAGAAAGAGAGTTGAGTGAGGCGGACGCATTAATTGTTTTTTCCTGTGTAGGAAGGCTCAGTTCATTGGGACCGATGTCGACCATGGAGTTAGAAGGGTTGGCTAGTACCTGGGACAAGCCAATGAGTGGTTTTTTCTCATTGGGAGAGTTTGGACGGATAGCAGATGGCAATCCTGAATTTCATGGAACAACAGTAAGCTGGTTGGCTTTAAAAGAAAAGTAAATAGTCATTCAAAAACAATATGAAAGCTAAATCAATCAAAGGGAACTCTCCCGCAGAAATCCAGGCGGCATTATCATTAAACATGGCTGATGGTTTTAAACCCACCTTAGCCATCGTTTTTTTATCCATGAAGCAGGATAGGCAAGCTGTTGTGGATTTATTAGATAAAGAAAGCATTGCCGTTTTTGGCGCTACTACCCATGGTGAATTTATTGATGAAAATTTTGGAAAAGAGTCCATTGCAATAATGCTACTGGATATTAATCCGGCATATTTTACCATATTATTTTCTGAGTACCCCGAAAAAAATTACCGCGAAGTGGCCGCCGAAGTTGCGCGGAAGGCCCGCGACCAATTCCCTCATCCCGCATTCCTTGTTTCTGCCAGCCACATGGAAACAGATGCAGAACAATTACTATTTGGCTTTGAAGACGTGATAGGCAAGGAAGTAAATGTATATGGAGGCGGGGCAGGAGATGATTATGCGTTTAAGGAGCAGTTTGTATTTACCAATAATACATCAAGCAACAGGGGAATGGTTGTTTTAGTGTTGGATGAAGATGAAATCATCATCAAAGGGGTGGCTACCTGTGGGTGGAAGGCCGTGGGGACGGTAAGGACAGTTACCAAAAGTGAAGGTAATCATGTTTTTACCGTTGATGATTTACCTGTATTGGACCTCACAGTAAAATATGGCGGACTTGAAAATGTTGAAGAAGGCAATGCAATGGTAGGCACCGAGATAGCGGTTAATTTTCCCTTGCAATTGCAACGTGAACTGGGTGATCCGGTTATGAGGCCTGGACTATTGATTGATTGGAAAGATCGTTCGTATTATTGCAGCGGATCAGTACCACAAGGCTCAAAAGTCCGGTTCTCCCTTCCGCCTGATTTTGATGTGATGGAAAAAGTGATCAAAGGAGCACAAGAATTAAAGGCCCATGAAATGCCTGAGGCGGATGCGTTGGTGGTTTTTAGTTGCGCCGGAAGAATATTGGCTTTAGGGCCCCTGATGAATATGGAAATTGAGGGGGTAAAGAATACCTGGAATGTGCCGATGGTGGGCATGTTCTCCAATGCAGAACTGGCCAGGGCTACCAAAGGAAACCTGGAGATGCATAACCTCACAACCTGCTGCGTAGTTTTAAAAGAAAGGTAATTCATTGCTATCTTCCTGTATTCTTAGCGGTTAAAAAATATCATGAATCAACATTTGCAAACCATACTACAATTTATACAGCAATCAGATGCACTAAGTTCGGAAGAAAAGGAAACTATTTCCAAAGCGATTAAAGAAGTTGACAAAGCCATAACCATCACAGAATTCAAACTTGACAGAACAGAAAAAGTAAAGCGTACAACAGCCATACTGCTTGAAGAAACCATCGAAGAACTGGAGCAGAAAAGAAAAGCCATTGAAGAATCAAACGCGGCGCTGACTAAATCATTGCAGGAACTGAAAGCCGCGCAGGCACAGCTTATCCAGTCGGAGAAAATGGCTTCTTTGGGAGAATTGACAGCAGGTATTGCACATGAGATACAAAACCCCTTGAATTTTGTGAATAATTTCTCTGAAGTCAACTGTGAATTGTCGGATGAAATTTTGGAGGCAGCAGATAAAGGCGATCTTAAAGAGATCATGCTCCTGGCTGCCGATATCAAAGCAAACCAGGAAAAAATAAAAGCACATGGCAAACGGGCAGATGCCATTGTAAAAGGCATGCTCCAGCACAGTCGCACCAGCAGTGGCGATAAGGAGCCCACAGACATCAATGCCGTGGCTGATGAATATCTTCGGTTAGCCTATCATGGTATCCGGGCCAAGGATATGTTGTTCAATGCAAAACTGGTTACAGATTTTGACGAAAACCTTGGAAAGGTGAATATCATCCCACAGGATATCGGCCGGGTTATCCTGAATCTTATTACTAATGCGTTTTATGCGGTTGCAGAAAAGAAAAAGGTGATTGCAGGTGATTTTGAACCTGTTGTAACAGTAAGAACACGGAAATCAGCCGACCATATATTCCTTACCGTTTCAGATAATGGAATTGGAATACCTGCCAAAGCACTGGATAAAATATTTCAACCCTTTTTTACCACAAAGCCTACAGGACAAGGCACCGGCCTGGGATTATCTTTGAGTTATGATATTGTACAGGCACATAGGGGGGAATTGAAGGTGGAGACTAAGGAGGGAGAAGGAAGTACATTTGTTATACAGTTGCCTTTATGAACCTGTCATAGAATTCCTTGCACTGAATCCCCCGGGGTTAAAACCCCGGGTTACAAAATGTGCACGAGCCTACAGCTCTTAGATCTTGCTGAAAAGGGTTGTATATTTTGGACCGGAGCGTGGTGTTTCTGAGGGTTATCACTTTACTTTTGGTGCAGAGGCGTAGCCTCGGTTTGATTTTGTAGCAACGGATTTTAATCCGTTGATTTTAGTACGGTCAAAAGTTTTTAATTACAAATTCGGGATTTTGGTTCCTTCATAAATATCATCAACCGGCAGACTGACATCAACAGAAGGTATCCTCAGCATTCCCGCTGTCGATTTATATTCCTCCAGTTCCCAATGCCCCCGATCGTTGATTCGAAATGCTTCAATACGAACAGCTGCAGTATCAACCAGAATATATTCTTTTAAGGCAGGTATATCCCGATATAAAGTAAACTTCTCACCCCGGTCATAATTTTTTGTGGAAGGAGATAAAATTTCTAAGATCACCGTTGGTTGAACAACCGTATCTTCATCGGTATCTGTAGAAATAAAATCACCACAAATAATGGTAATATCCGGGTAGGTATATAAGGTGTTTTCCGGGATATGAATGCGCATATCGCTGCCAAACGGTTGACATTTTTTGTTCCTGAGATTAGAAAACAATCCTCCGAAAAGGTTGGAAAATATTTTATTATGCCTGTGACCCGCTCCAGACATAGCCAACGCATCACCATGGCCCTCCATAGTAAATATCTCACCCCGGTAATATTCATGTTTTTCCTGCTGTGTTTTTTCCCATTGCAGGTATTCCTCCATGGTGAGTTTGGTCTTGCCATAAGCTATAACAGGTTCCCGCATATCCATAGTACAATTTACTTATTTTTTGCAGTATGAAGTGGTTGAAAAACGGGTAAGTTTTGGAATGAAAAATCACTTATAATCCGCTTAATAATTCCAGGAACATAGTTTTTAACAGCCAATGTGGAAAATCAATTCATGGTTTGCACTATGCCTCCTTATTTGCCTGTTTTAATTTGGAAAAATTTCCTTAATTTACCCCATGTCTCAAACACGACAACTGGCAGCTATAATGTTCACCGATATTGTCGGTTATACAGCCCTTATGGGTAATGATGAACAGAAAGCTTTTGAACTTCTTCGAAAAAACAGGGAAATCCAAAAACCCATCATTGAATCATTGGGCGGTGTGTGGATCAAAGAACTGGGGGATGGTGTTATGGCCAGTTTTCCGGCTGTTTCCAACGCCGTTTATGCAGCGCTGAAAATCCAGGAAGCTTGCAATATAACTAAAGAATTTTCTCTGAGAATTGGCATTCACCAGGGCGAAGTTGTTTTTGAAAACGGGGATATTTTTGGCGATACGGTAAATATCGCATCCCGCCTTCAATCCCTGGCCCCTCCTGCCGGGATTTTTGTTTCGGCATCCGTTCATCATAATATTTCCAATAAAAATGATATCCGGTCAGAATTTGTTGGCATCGAAAACCTTAAAAATGTAAGGGAACCGATTTCGGTTTACCGGATTCTGGCTGAAGGGGACGATCTGACAGTAACAGGCGAACAAAATCCTGTTTTTTCTTCCATCGTCCCTGGTTTTGAATACGATATTTATATCAGTTACCGAACCAATGATAATAAATACGACGGCTGGGTATCTGAATTTGCGGCTAAGCTGGAACGTGAGTTAAGTGCCACACTGAAAGACAAAGTATCTATCTGGTTTGATAAAAATCCGGAGGATAAAAGAAAAGCAGTAGTGGGAATGGGAAATGTTAAGTCGCTCATTTTTATTCCCATAGTTTCCCAGACCTATTGTGATCCCGAATCCCAGGTTTGGCAGGGAGAATTTAAAGGATTCAATGAAGGATCAAAGACTGACAGTATCGGAAGTTCTGTTAAACTCTTGAATGGTAATGCAGCATCCAGGGTGATTCCGGTTAAGATACATGATGTGGAAACGGAGGATATAAGGTTGCTGGAATCAGCACTGTCAGGTGGTTTAAGATCCGTTGATTTTATATACCGGGAAGATGGTGTGAACCGGCCACTTCGTCCGGTTGATGATGAAAAGAGTGGCGATCCGATGCGGGCACTATACCGTAACCAAATCAATAAACTGGCCAATGCCATTAAGGATATCATACAGGCTATAAAGCAAAAGGGTAAAACGCAATCCGAAACCATTTCCGATCAGCAGCCAATGGCCAGGCAAATAGTGCCAAATGTATTTGCCACATCCATATCTGCGGCCATTAAGGTGCAGGTAATAGACCGCCAGCGCCCCAGTATTTACCTGGCCTGGACTTCCAATGATCTCAAGGAAAGCCGCGAAGAAATGGCCATCATCCTCAACAAAGCAGGATTCAATGTACTGCCTTCCATTGACTGCCCGGCCGATGATGAAACTTTCAAAAAAAGAGCGGCTGAAGAAATGCAAAAATGTGTTTGTTCTTTGCACATGCTGAGTGGTGAATTTGGCCGGCGATTTGAATCTGATGATGAAACTTCTTTTCCGCAGCACCAGTTCCTGGAAGCCAAAAAATTGGTTGATACCCCGGGTAATGATTTCAATGTATTTGTCTGGCTGGATCCGGAAAGCAGTAAAACTATCAAGCCCGCCCAGCAGCAGTTTATCAAATATATCCGCAATAATATTACCCGGAACATGATGTTTTCAAACAGCCAGGGGCCCATGCAACTGGTGGATGATATCAGGGTGGTGATGATGAAACAGGATGCCACTGTTTATGATTCCAAAGACACCGAAATCTTCTTCATCTTTAACCAGCAGGATGAACAGGATGCACAATATATCATTGAAACTTTGAGCCTTGAATTCCCGGTTGAAACAATGAATATCCTGCCTGACGGCGAAGATTCTTACCGGGAAATATCATCACAGCAAATACCGAGGAGTAAGCTCGCCGTTGTATATTTTAAATACGCTGCCGACTGGGCATTGCCATTTATCAAACAGATATGGAAGCAGGTGGGTGGCGCTTCTTCACCGACCCCGATGTTCCTGGTAGGGGAGGATGATCCGTACTCGAATATGGCACGTAATTTCAAAGCACCGCGGGTAATATCCACGATTGTACCTAAGGAAAATATACCAGCGGAGGTGAAGAAAGTGTATAGTACACTTTAGGAAAAGATAATAAGATAATAAGATATTAGATAAAAAAATCATGTATACGGAAACAGCCAGGATCGATTGAAATACACATTGACGTAAATGGCTAACCGAAGTAAAAAAGAAGTATGATTCGTATACAATTAAGTCCTGATCCGGTATTCTTCATTCATTTTTTTGGTCAATTAAGCAATCAGCATGTTTGACAACTATCAGATATGTCCTTATACTGGATTAAGGTCCTTTACGGAAGAAGAGTCCCTTTATTTTAAGGGACGTGAAGATGATATAGACCAGGCTACGGCACAATTACAGAAGAATAAATTTTTAATGCTAACTGGTGCATCGGGCGATGGTAAATCATCCCTAATCTACGCCGGTATCATTCCCAATGCAAGGTCCGGCTTTTTAAAAGCAAAATATACACAGTGGGGTGTGGCCGATTTCCGCCCGGAACGCAGCCCTTTTCAGAATTTATGTAAAGCTGTTGGCCGTCAACTCGACATTGCCGATATCCATACCGTTGAGGCGGAATTGAATCATGGATTTTCTGCCCTGGTTGATTTATACCGAAGCTCTAAACGATACCTGGATACCCATTCGGAAGCCTGGATAGCAGCAGATGAAAAACAAAGAGGGGTTATAAAACGCGAAGCCGCGAACCTCCTCATACTCGTGGATCAGTTTGAAGAATTTTTTACGAACCCTGAAAATTATCATCAGGGTGTTCCATCAAGGGAATCTAACCTGGTACTGAACCTCTTGCTCGAAACCGCCCGCATAGCGCTGGAAGAGGACCTGCCGATCTATGTTGTATTCACCATGCGGTCGGATTATATCGGGCAATGTGCCGCTTTTCGCGGACTGCCGGAATACCTCGGCTTTTCGCAGTTTTTTGTGCCTCGCTTAAATCGCTCTCAATTACAACAGGTAATCGAAGAGCCGGCAAAGCTTAGTGGGAATAAGATAACACGAAGACTTACCGAACGATTGATACATGATATAACGGAGGGTGTGGATCAATTGCCGATCCTCCAGCATGCGCTCAACCAGATATGGGTGGCCGCCGACCGGGGAACTGAGGAAATGGACCTGCTGCATTATGCGATGGTGGGTGGAATGAGTGTACATGAATTGCCCGATGAGCAAGTTGAGCGGTTTAATCAGTGGTTTGCCGGCCTGCCTGATGATATTAAAAAATGTTATCACGAACCCAACCTGCAAAACGTACTGGATACCCATACCAACAAATTGTATGAACAGGCTGCTGGATACTATTCTGCAAAAACAGGAAAAACTATTTCAGCCGATGATGCGAAAGCAATTATCCGGACCGCATTTACCTGCCTGACTAAAATTGACCAAAGCCGTGCTGTGCGTAACCGTATGACCCTGCAGGAGATCACCCATATTTTGGGTAATCCGGCATTCGATGCAAAAGATGTTGGCTCGGTGCTCAATATTTTCAGGGAACCGGGTAATACTTTTATCCATCCTTTTATTTCTGAAGACGACCCGGCAACTCAGACAGTAGAACCGGAACAGGTGCTGGATATCACTCATGAAAGCCTGATCAGGAACTGGAAATACCTTGGCCGGTGGGCGAAGGAAGAATTTGACAGCCGTTCCATATCGCTCGACTTTGAACAGCAGCTCGGTCGCTGGGTAGAAAGTGGTAAATCAAATGATTTCCTGCTTTCCATCGGGCCGCTTACCTATTTTGAAGGCTGGTTTAATAAAGTTAAACCCAATGCATGGTGGATCGCCCGTTACCTGCCGGAAGAAACCAGTAAGGAATCCAAACTTTCAAAGTCAACAGAAATCCTGGGCAATGCGCAGGAATTTTTAAAGCGAAGTGCAAACAAACACGTGATAACGCGTACGGTCATGCGCTATGGGCCAAAGCGCATTGCGGCTGTCCTTGGGATACTGGCATTGATCACCTTAAGTTCTTTTGCGGTTAAAAATTACTTTGATAAACAGAATAATGCTGTGCTGAAATCCATGCGTCAGCAGTCATTGTTGTTAGTGGATGATCCCAAAGTGACGATCGCCAATAAAGTGAAATTGATTGCAGAAGAGATGAAAATGGGTCTCGCTACAATAGGCGAAACCATTGATGCCATCAAAGATCCTATAGAAAAGATCAACATTTCTACCGGTATTGCAACGCAGCTTGTTTTCAAGGGAAAGGGACTCCCCGAAAAAGAAACTTTTGAAGCCATTTCGATTTCCGACAGCATGCTGGAATCATTTACATTTCCTGAGGGTGATCCTGAACAAACGACTGCCGTTATAAAAGAAATAAATGATCTCAGGGCAACACTTGAGCTCGCCTATAACTATAATGCCGACCCCAAAATTGATGAATGGTTAAAAAAGAATGCAAGACGTTCGGCAAAATGGGTTCTGCACATATTAGAAACGCAGCCGTCCGGTTTTCAAAATATGCAGGAGTTACATCTTGCCCTTGAAAATGCGATAAACTATCATATATTTTCTGCCGCTGAAATTGATAAAATAGTAAGCATCATTTCTCCTTTTGAAAATACAACTCCTTCTGCCTGGCTGCAATCAAACTACATGCAGGATAAAATCATGGCAAGAGGTGAGCAGGATTACGGCTTCTCTTTTAACGGCTTATACCAGGAACTGGCCTATCTCTATGCCGCTAAAGGTAGTAGCGATATGACTTTGCGATGTATGGATACCCTCTTGAAATACAGTCAGAATAATTACCAGGGCGATTATGCTGCAGGTGCTGATAACGCGGCCAATATTGCAGTTGTATTTTACAGTAATAACCATGCCGATCAGCTGGACGCTTTTGCAAAAGGCTATTGTGCCCGTAAAAAAATTACTGAAGAAGAATTTTATTCCCGAATGCTGGACCGGACGGTACTTGAAAGGGCATCTATTGGCAGTCTTGATTTATTGTGGTGGATGAATACAAAGATCAATCTTAACCTCAGGTATAGCCGTAACGACCAGCTTAGCTTTATGTTTAATAAATACCGGGAAAGGGTTCAGACAACAATTTCTGATGCAGATCAGAAAAATTTATTGACGGCTCTTTCTTTTAAAAATGAAGGTCTGTTAAAGTCTTTGCACAGTGAGCAAATTAGTAAGAATGAAAGATCTATAACCGGATATTTTGAAGAAGCTCTTTCCTGGTATCGTAAGGTAAGTCCGGCATATCTGCAACAAACAGATAAGATTATAGGATCAAGCGGCGCAGATCAATTGACTGTTTCCCGTAAAACTTTATTTATTTATCCGGATTTAAGGTTACGTTCTCATCCAATTGAACCCCGGAACTTTATTCATTTTTATTTTACGGATATATTCCTTGAGTTCATTATTGATAAGAAAATTTTTGATGAATTCTATCCTGGAAAAGCAGAGCTTAAAACACTGTCTGAATGGTTGAATGATTATAATGTGAAAATGTTTGTTCCCATTGCTTTTCACGCCAAAGAAATTCAATACGATATCATGCAGAAACTGGCTGAAACATTGGAAAAACATAATGCTGAAACGAGCCAGGACTTTAACCTGCTTTATTTAAACCTTGGCTTGAAAGCACAGCAACAGAATGATCAGAAGAGTATGTTGCGCTTTTATGGAAAGATTCAACATGGTAATTTGCTTAATATTTTGCGAACAAAGGAATATGCAAATAATGTAAATGATAATGCTTTCCGGTTAATGGCTTTTGCCGTAAAAGGTTTAACTGAGGCCGGACAGAATCAGGACGCACAAAAAATTATCCAGGTTTTCAAAAAACCCGGTAATCGTTCTTCACTTTATGCCTTTGCGGCAGCAGAATTGCTGAATGAGAAAAAAGATGGCAAAACAGTTCAGGCACTGATTGATTCATCAAGGAATGAACTCAACAGAGGACAAAATGTGACAGGTTTCCAACCTAACAGGCTTGTACTGTCTTATGCCCTGGCATTGCAGGATCCTGAAAAAAATATGCCTGAAATCAATACACTGATAAAAAACCTGCCGCAAAAACTTTTTCCTATTCAGTCTGTAAGCCGGGCATATGCATTTAATAACCAATTGTACAATGCACGGACTTTAATTCCCGGCCTGATTTCAAATGATGACCTGGCGGATTCATTTTGGTATTTACTTTACGGTTATTCATTTAACGTTAAAGACATTGCTGCAAAATGGAAAACTTACCGGGATAACGATATTCAAATTTTTACGCGTAGCATTAATTACCAGGATGAAAGCAACTGATCCGCTCCATATTTGTCCATATACCGGCCTGCGGTCCTTCACCGAAGAGGAAAGTCTTTATTTTAAAGGCCGCGATCTGCAGACTGATCAGATAACTGCCCTGCTGGAGCAGAATAAATTTCTCATGGTAACCGGTGCTTCCGGAGAAGGTAAATCATCACTCATATATGGTGGTTTAATACCCAATGCAAGGGCCGGTTTTTTCAAAGCAAAATATACCAACTGGGTCATTGCGGATTTCCGGCCTGAAAGGAATCCGGTAGCCAATATGGCGAATGCTTTAGCGGAACATTTTGAAACGAGCCCGGCAACCATCGAAACTGAACTCAGGCGTGGTTATTCATCGCTGATTGATGTTTATACCAATTCATCTTTTTATGCCGGGGATGATGATGACTCCTGGAATGAGTTGACAGATGAAGAGAAAAAGTCAAGGAAAAGAAAAGCCGCAAACCTCCTGATCATAGTTGATCAGTTTGAAGAATTTTTTACGAACCCGGAGAATTTTTATAACGAATCACCCTCGAATGACTCACAGATAGTGGTGAACCTGGTCCTGGAAACAGCACGTATAGCCATTAAAAAAAACCTGCCGGTATATGTGGTATGCACCATGCGGTCGGACTATATCGGCCAGTGTTCTGCATTCCGGGGATTGCCGGAGTATATCGGATTTTCACAGTTTTTTGTTCCCCGCTTAAAAAGAAAGGATTTAAAACAGGTGATAGAAGAGCCTGCCATTTTAAGCGGGAACAGGATATCTCAACGCTTGATAGAACGCCTTGTTTTTGATATTTCCGATGGCGTTGATCAGTTGCCCATTCTGCAACATGCCCTCAGCAGGATTTGGGAAGCAGCTGACCGGGGTACTGAAGAAATGGATTTGTTGCATTATGCCATGGTCGGCGGCATGCCGGCGGAGGATTTACCCGATGAAGATATCCCGCGGTTTCGTAAATGGATCTCAGCATTGCCCGAGAACCAACGGCTTTTATACCAGCAAACCGGCTTGCATAAAATCATCGAAATACACGCAAATATCCTGTATGAAAATGCCTGGGAATATTATAACCGACAGCACCCGGATAACCCCATTACCCAGCAGGAATCAAAGCGGATCATTGCACTAACTTTTAGTTGCTTAACCAAAATAGATAACAGCAGGGCCGTCAGGAACAGGATGACCCTTGCCGAAATAACGGAGATCATCAACCGACCAAAACTCAATACCGAGGTGGTTGGCGAAGTGCTGAATATCTTCCGGGAGGAAGGAAATTCTTTTATCCGGCCTTTTAAAACAGAAGACCCGGCATCACATAAACTCCAGCCAGCTACAGTACTCGATATTACACATGAAAGCCTTATCCGCAACTGGAATAAATTGAACCAATGGGCCAATAAAGAATTTGAATATTACTCCACTTTCCAGGATTTTAAGAAACAACTGGACCGATGGAAGAAAAGCGGTAAAAGCAGTGGTTATCTCCTGCCTATCGGGCCACTGACTTATTTTGAGAACTGGTATAACAACTGCAAGCCCAATGTTGGCTGGATCAGGCGTTATGCTGAAACGAATGAAGATCAGCAGCAAACCCTTCGGGAATCTGAAGCTACACTTGCAGATACCAATGAATTTTTACAAAAAAGCGCCCGTAAGGAAATGGTTACCCGGGCATTTATGAAGTATGGACCTAAGAGGATCGCTACCATTTTGGCATTATTAATCATGCTTGGCTTAACAGGATTCTATTGGTATGATGCGGAACAGAAAAAGAATGAAAGTGTTATTGAACGGATCAGAAAGGAATCATCTAAACTTCTCAACAGCAAAGAAGTCAACCCGGAAGACAAAGCCATATACTTACTGACTGAAGAAAGACTTGACTCCGGAACTTTGATGCGGAACCTGGAAAAAATTAATTATAAAGACAGGTTGTCTATTGGCAATGAAACTTATAAACAATTGCTGGTGATGGATAAAAGGCAGGAAACGGCTTTAAAAAATCAGCTGTTTTCAATGCTGGCTAGCAACCTTGTCAATCCTGAAACAAATGCTACCCCCGAATTATTACTAACCGAAAGTAATAAATTTTTGATCCTGCTGGCGATGG
This sequence comes from Chitinophagaceae bacterium, assembly GCA_041752135.1. GTDB lineage: Bacteria > Bacteroidota > Bacteroidia > Chitinophagales > Chitinophagaceae > Pollutibacter. Next base: position 24,044 of record JBGSHT010000015.1, read on the forward strand.
ATCAATATTATTTCCCGGATAAAAAGAAGGAGGAAGTACTATCCACACTGGCTGGAAAAAATGTTGAATTGGCCATTCGGTTTTTAAAAGACACTGCTCTTTATCAGACATTAATCCCTACGCAATTAAATGTGGCCATTCAGTATTGGCTTACCGTAGGTAAAGCAACTCCTGAAAAAATAACCAGCCTCTTACAGATCGTTTCACCATTTTCCGGAAACGAAGCTTCAATTGTGTTTAAAAAGTATTATCCAAAGGGAAGTTTTGAGACGAATGGCAGGCTGCCAAGTGACTTTAACGGAGGGTATCACACACTGGCTTCACTATATGCAGCGGTGGGCGATACCGCAGGAATTGGCCTTTGCTTCAGGACATTACTTGAGAATAATCAGCGGGATTATCTTGAGTTAGCCCGGGTGCTGAACAACCATCTCAATATTATCGGCTATTTATATCAATATGGTCATCGCGATAAAGTACCTGCATTATTACAGTGGCTTACCGCCAACACCCGTGATAATCCGCCGCAGACCCTGCTGCGCAATGTGGTGATCAGGTCAGGATATATTTCTCATTTATATAAAATTAATTTCGACCTGGGTTTTTATCGCTCCACCCGTGGTTACTTATTTCCGAACCTGTATTTCTGCGACCGTTCGGTATTTGATGCCATGATGGAAGATTACGATACTGCCATCAGGCAGGTCAAAGATCCGGCAGAACGGGATTTTCAACTGGCCATGAATTATAAACGCAAGGCTATCTTTTACAATAAGTACTGGTTCGACCGGAAAATGCCTGCAGATGAAGCCCGGCTGGACGGTTGGATAAAAGAAGCGCTGGAAATCTATTCAAGAATTGATGCAGCATACCTTGAAGGTAAACAGTCTTCAACCATCATTTATAACGGAGATGGCGTAAGAACCAGTGATGTGAAAAGAAAGCACATTTTCATATATCCGGATTACCGGGATGGCTGGTTTGCCTGGACTTATCACAGCGATTATTTTTTCAACTATTTAAAGAAAAACGGTCTGCTGTCATCCATGTATAAAACAGGTGAAGACTTGCAGACCATTCATTTCTGGGTTGCCAAGGCTTTTGAATGGAAAGTAGAGTTTTCGCCTATGGTATATTCAAATGATTATCCCATGCCTGATGCTACATTAAACAGTATTATTGATTTTGTAGATAGTCATCCGGGGGGTAAAGAATTTGACAGGAATTTATTGCGACTTGTACTGGCCAATCATGCATTTGACAAGGGAGATACCGTTGAAGGCATGAAACAATATAATTTGCTGGAGAAGGAAAACCTGCTCCGTTCTTCCAACAGATATGAATACCTGGAAAAAGTATTCTTCCTGAATATGATGAATCAGTTATCAGTTAACCTGGCTGGGAATGGAAAGAAAGACGAAGCGGTTTTGATGGCAAGTAAATTTGAAGAAGACCGGGAAAGGGTTTTAAGTTATTTGTCAATGGCGGAACGTCTTTATAAGAACAATGCCAATCCCGATGCTTTCATCTATCTGGATTCTGCTTATGTCGTTTCTAAAAAAATTGATTATGCCATCCAGGTTCCGAGGGTGGATGCCCGGTATTTTCAGATCCAGCTGCTTTCAGAAATAGGCAGTAAGGCAATTAACAACCATGCCAGTGAACTGTTAAGGGAATTGCCCGAAAACGGAAAATATGGGGGGGTCATATCAAGGGTATTAGGGTTAGCCTATGAAGGCAATTATTACCGTGCTTTGACTGCCATTCCCACTACCCTGACCGAATCACAGGATATGCAATGCAGGACTGTCATTTTAATGGAAGCCTGCAAAGCAAGGGAAAAGATTTCAGGAAACACACAATGGAAGCCATTGGACGATTTTTTTGACTGGTTTCTTTATTACACCGATTATCTGCCTAATTAATGAAAAGTTATAATACTATTTATTACCTGCTGTTTGTGTTGCTCATTATGGGTGCTTTTGCTTCAATGGCGCAAAACAGTTATGGATTAACCTTGCTGGGTGCTGTATCTGTATCTTTTGGCTTTTTATTTTTGTACCAGTTTTTTAAGTCATTACAAAAACCTGAGAGAAAGGATTATTTGTTGCAGGCTGAGTTGCTGGCACTTTTTGTATTATCTATTTTGTTTGCTCTAAGAACATTCCATATTTATTTTATATTCAGTGAGATTTTATTTGCTTTTTCCGGACTGGTATTGGTTTATGTGTATGGGAAAAAAATGCTTCACCGTTATGGGGCATTAAAAAATAAAAACAGTAAACTGGCCCTGATAAGCCTTGTTTATCATTTTAGCCTTATCCTGTTCATCATTGCACTGGTAGCCGCTCCAATTTTGCCACAGTTATATACTTACTTCGGTATTACCGCTTTTGTTTTGTTTACAGGATTTTTAATCTTTGGTATATTAGTTCCGACTTATATACTTGATGGATCGGAAGTTTCAGGTTTTAAACTGGTTGCTGGTCTTAAAGACAGGTCTTTGATATTGCTGTCATTGTTTTATATTATATCTCTCTACATGGGGTTAACCCGGATTGGAGTGCTGCCATCCATGTATTCCGACGAATATCCACAGGCTTATTTTAAATTGGTCAATAAGGCCGAAGCAGGGAAAGAAAAGCCGGTAAATGGAAAGTATAGTCACCAGGAGTTTAAGGAGAGATATGATGATTTCGTGGAAAAGAATGTAAAAAAATAGGCATTGATAAATTCTACAGACGAAAGCCTGTGGCAATTCAAACATGTAAAGGCATTGAGCTAATGGCTATGTCTATATAACAGAAAATTTCTGTATTACAGGTAAGAATTGCCACGGGCTTTATTGTATGGTTTAATCAGAAAAATGATTCTTAGTATATGCAGGCAGAAAAAGAGAAATTACTAAATGAATCCTATCAGCAATTCATCCAATTTGGCCTGGGTAATTTACCCATAGAGGTATATGAAAGTGTTGTTGCTGAAAATTATATGGGCTATGGCACTGCCTTGGATGAAAAGCTGTTTTCAGCAATTGATTTACGGGACCTTGTGATTCGGCAAATTGAGCAGGGACATGGTATGGATATGAAATTTGCAGAGACCCCTGTATTTCGCAGAATTTCTGTGAGTGAAGATGTGGCGATAATTGTAGCAGAAATTTTAATACAAATTAAAGTTGAAAGTTCCCACCATGATTTGTTTTTGCGGATGACAACGGTCATGGAATATTTGAATGGAAAATGGATCGCCGTTCATTCGCATGGTTCAAAACCGGAAAATACGAGCGGGGAAACAGATACCTGGCATATCAACGAATGGAAGCGTAAAAATGAAGAGCTTCAAAAATTGGTAGATGAAAAAACGGCTGACTTAGCAGGAAAGAACCGGGAATTGATTATTGAGGCTTGCCTGGAGCGTGTGCGTACTCAAGCCCTGAGTATGAAAGTGCCAGAAGATATGCCTGATGTATGCCGCATTATTGCCGAACAGTTGATCTTATTAGGCGTGAAGGATATCAGAAATATTCAAACAGCAATTTTCTATCCTCAAAAAGGGACTTACCTGAACTTTGAATATTACTGTTTGTATGATAAAAAACTCATCTCAGAAATTAACTTTAAACTGCCCGAACAGGAAAATTTTGCAAATAAGATGATGAATGAACCGGGAGCTTTTCTTGAAGAGCATTTTTCCGGGAAGGAATTAAGTGATTGGCTGGCATACCAGGAAAAAACAAATCAATTTGTAGACCTCCATTTATACACGACCGAATCCGTGAGTTATTATTTTTATTCATTGGGTCCGGTAGCACTGGGCATTTCTGCTTATGCTCATTTGAAGCCTGGTGATCTTGACCTGATGAAGCGTTTCCGTAATGTTTTTGAATTGGCATATACAAGGTTTCTGGATATCCAGCAGGCAGAATCAAGGGCAAGGGAAGCCATGATAGAACTATCCCTGGAGAGGGTTCGGGCAAGAACAATGGCCATGCAAAAGAGCAATGAACTGCCCGAAGCCGCCAACCTCTTGTTTCATCAAATGCAATCGCTTGGCATGCCCGCCTGGAGCGCCGGCTATTGTATCTGGGATGATGATAAACAAGGTGTCACTTTATGGATGAGCAGCGAAGGGGTGATACAACCTCCTTTCCATGCGCCTCTTACAGTGGATCCAACGTTCATCCATATGCGGGAAGCATTTGAAAGAGGTGAAACTCTACATGTTGAACCAGTAGGTGGGGAAGAGTTGAAAATACACTACCGGTATATGCGAACACTTCCCGTTGTAGGTGAAATACTGGATTCAATTATTGATGCGGGTCATCCATTACCCGTTTTTCAAATCATGCATTGCGTATATTTCTCTCAGGGTTTCCTTTTGTTTATTACTTATGAACCTATACCGCAGGCCTGGGATATCTTTAAAAGATTCTCCAATGTTTTTGATCAAACCTATACCCGATTTCTTGATCTGCAAAAGGCAGAGGCCCAGGCCAGGGAGGCTCAGATAGAAACCGCGCTCGAAAGAGTGCGTTCACATTCATTGGCTATGCATCATTCAGAAGAATTGGAGCAGGTGGTAGGTTCTTTATTTGATCAGCTGGTAGAACTTGGTCTTTTGTTTGACGGAGCCAGCATTTTTCTGTTTGAAAATGGGAACAGAAATATTCATTTATGGGTTGCTTCCAAAATATCCACTCCGCTTAAAGTTATGATGCCATATGACGAGTATATTATGGATAATCAGATCATTAAAGACTTATGGAATGCAAATGAAGCAGGGAAAGACATTATTAATAAAACCTATTCTGGCAGGGTAAAGGATGATTATACTCATTATGTTGGCAAATACAATGAATCCATCATTCCTGAGTGGATAAGAAATATGATGCTTGAAGCGAAGAGCTGGACGGTATCTTACGCTGTAGAAAAAAATTCCCTGATCTGCATTGACAGCTGGACCGGGCAGTTCATAACAGATGAGAACTTTCGGATAATAAAAAGATTTGCAAAAGTTTTCGAACAGGCCTATACCCGTTTTCTCGATTTACAAAAAGCAGAAGCCCAGGCCAGGGATGCACAAATTGAATCTTCACTGGAAAAAGTTCGTTCCAGAACCATGGCCATGCAGAAAAGTGATGAACTGGCCGATGCCGCTTATGTGTTATTCCAGCAATTGAACCATTTAGGCGTCATTCACGAACGCATCAATATTGGTATTGTAAAGGAGGAAACAAATACCATCGACTTTTGGGTAACAGAACAGGGCGGTAACCAGATCAACACCCGTTTTTCGGCCAGTTTACATGAGCCGACTACTATTACTAAAATATATACAGCCTGGAAGGCCGGACAGAAGTCGATGATCGTTGATCTTACCGGTGAAGTGTTAAAAGCCTGGCTCAAATATTTAACAGAAGTAATCGGTATTCCTTTTGATCCTGCGTTCATGCATAACCGAAGAGTACAGACTGCAGGTTTTTTCAGTAAGGGCATGCTGGTATTAACGACACCGGAGCCCGTGCCGGAAGAGTCCGTTCATCTTCTTGAAAAATTTGCCGGGGTATTTGACCTCACCTACACCCGTTTCAATGATTTGTTACTGGCGGAAGCACAAACACATAAAGCCAATATCGAGGTTGCGCTCGAAAGAGTGCGGGCAAGGGCATTGGCGATGCAGGAACCGGAAGAGTTAATTGAAGTTGCAGAGGTATTGCGACATGAGATGGGTTTATTAGGCGTGGAAGAATTGGAGACTTCCAGTATTTATTTACTTGATGAAAACCCGGATACCGTTGAATGCTGGTATGCCATATCTGACCTGCGCCATCCGGAAAAGAAATTGGTGGCCGATCAAATCAATATTGATCTGCAAAAAACCTGGGTGGGCCGGCAGATGTTCGATTTTTATCAGTCAGATAAAAATCAAATTTCCATTCTCATGCAGGGAGCCAAACGGATCGAGTGGATCAACTATTGCGCAAGTGTTTCAACTGTCTTTGGTGATTTTTACGGCGAATCCATACCTGATCGTACCTATCATTTATATAAATTTTCCAACGGCGCCATTGGTGCCGCATCTGCAGGTGATATATCAAGTGAAAGCTGGGAACTGTTAAGTCGAACCGCTTCCGTATTCTCCCTGGCTTATTCACGTTTTAAGGACCTCACCAAAGCCCGGATTGATCTGCAGAAATTGAAAGAAGAAAAACAAAGGGCAGAACTTGCATTGACAGATTTAAAATCAGCTCAGGCGCAATTAGTGCAGGCGGAAAAGATGGCATCACTGGGAGAACTCACGGCCGGTATTGCGCATGAGATTCAAAACCCTTTAAACTTTGTCAATAATTTTTCCGAGCTGAGCAATGAGCTGATCGAAGAAATGCAGGAAGAGATGGAGAAAGGGAACAGCGATGAAGTAAATAACATTATCGCCGACATTCGAAATAACCTCGAAAAAATAAATCTGCATGGCAAACGCGCCGATGCCATTGTGAAGGGGATGCTGCAGCATAGTCGTACAACCAGTGGTGAAAAGCAACCCACGGATATCAATGCACTGGCAGAGGAATATTTACGACTGGCTTATCATGGTTTGCGTGCCAAGGACAAGAATTTTAATGCCACGCTTAAAACGGAGTTTGATGATTCCATTGGCAACATAAACATTATTCCCCAGGATATTGGAAGGGTTTTACTAAATCTCATAAATAATGCTTTTTATGCAGTAAATGAAAGAAGTAAAGAATTGGCAATGGGCTATGTGCCGTTGATTGTATTGCGAACCCGTAAACTAAATAATAGGTTTGAAATCAGTGTAAGCGACAATGGGAATGGCATCTCTCAAAAAGTATTGGATAAAATATTTCAGCCATTCTTTACAACCAAACCAACTGGTCAGGGTACTGGATTGGGGTTATCCTTGAGTTATGATATTGTGAATGCGCATGGAGGTGAAATAAAAGTGGATAGCAAAGAAGGGGATGGGACGGAGTTTATTATTCAGCTACCAATTGTCTGAACCATGATCCTCCTTCACTTCGTTCCGGCGGACAAGTTTTGGGGGGATTTAAGTGATTCAGGGGAAATACAATATTCAAACAATCATATAAATCCCACCCCCCCCAAAAATCATGGTTCATACAAAAAAAGATATTGTGAGGGCTCTTGTGATTTTTTTGCAATTTGAAAGAATGTTACCATGGTACTTCTTCCCTGATAGAATCCATTTAAATTAAAAAAATGTAAGATGTTGCGGTTGTTACATTTGCTTTTTTATGGCATTTTTCCTTTTCTGCTATTACATGGTCAAACCATTAAGATTGATAGTTTGCGCAATGTTGTGAATAAAAGCAGTAGTGCTACTATTAAAAGGGGTGCATTGGTTGTATTGATTGAGCAGTTTCAGAATTTGGAGGGATATGATTCGATTAGTTTTTACCTGCGGCAAAATTTACCATCTATACTACAAGAATCCGAATCGGGGGATGTTGATTCCACAAATGTATTATTGCTGGCATATGCGGGAACCAATTATCAATTCTATAAACTTGATTCCGCTATCCTGCTTTCAACCAGGGCACTCGAATTGGGCCGTCAAATCGGTTTCAAAAAGGGTGAAGCTCTTGCATCAATGTATTTGGGTGAGAATTACCGACTGCATGGGGAACTCACAAGAGCTCTTGAACTATTTTTTAATGCCCTTCAGAAAAGCCGGGAAATTGGCGATCTTGACATTGCGTCAAGTAGTCATGGTTTCATTGGCATTGTATATTCTGAATTAGGAGAATACAAAATTGCACTTAATCATTTATTTGATGGTTTGAAAGGAAAGGATTCAATTTCAAATTACTCGATGATCCCATTTATTATCGCAAATATTGGAGACACTTATCGTAAATTCAACATGCTTGATTCAGCACTTCACTATACCGAAATGGCCCGAAAAATGACTGATAGTATGGGGCTGAAAATCACTCCCATGGAATCTGAGGTATTATTGGGTCTGGGTAGGATATATACCAATATGAATGAACCCAAAAAAGCCATGCGATATTACCGTGAGGCAATGAATGTTGGCGACTATCTTAATATAAGTATTTCGCAGTACCTGATGGCAGATTTATTTTACTCCCTGCATCAGAAAGATTCAAGCCTGCACTATGCCAGGCTTGGTTTCTTAAATATCAGAAATTCTTCTCAGAATACCCGGTTGATTGACGCTTCGCTCATTTTAGCAAAGATTTTTAAGAGCGAGGGGATGATTGATAGCGCTTTGTATTACCGGGAGATTGCATACCAACTTAGGGATAGTATATTCAGTCCCCAGAAATTCAGAAAACTGCAACTGGCTTCATTACAACAACTGCGACAAGATCAGGCATTGCTTCAAAAGCAGAAAGAAGCGGAGCAGGAAAGAGAGAAATTTATTAACAGAATTAAAATCTACTCGCTCCTTGCGTTAATGGCATTTATTTTCCTGTTTGCTATAATCCTGTTTCGGAACAACCGGCAAAAGCAAGTTGCAAACCTTTTACTTCAGAGTCAGAAAAATGAAGTAAGTCGGGCGCTCAATGAATTAAAATCCACCCAGGCCCAACTCATCCAATCAGAAAAAATGGCCAGCCTTGGTGAACTTACTGCCGGGATTGCGCATGAGATACAGAACCCGTTAAACTTCGTAAATAATTTTTCAGAAGTCAATAAAGAATTGGCTGATGAACTGGAGCAGGAAATAGATAAAGGAAATTACTCAGACGCAAAAGCAATTGCGAAAGATATTAAGGAAAATGAAGACAAAATAAATCACCATGGCAAGCGTGCCGATGCGATTGTAAAAGGCATGCTACAACATAGCCAAAGTAGTAGTGGTATAAAAGAGTCCACAGACATAAATGCCCTGGCAGAAGAGTATTTGCGGCTTGCTTATCATGGGTTACGTGCTAAAGACAAAAATTTTAATGCAACGTTGAAAACGGAGTTTGATAATTCAATTGGCATGATCAACATAGTACCCCAGGATATTGGCCGGGTATTACTGAACCTGATCAATAATGCTTTTTATGCAGTTTCCGAAAAACAAAAACTAAAGATAGGAGGTTACGAACCTGCGGTTATTCTACGGACAAATAAATTGGATAATAAAGTTCACATTGAAGTCCGGGATAATGGTATGGGAATTCCTGAAAATATCGCTGGCAAAATATTTCAGCCTTTTTTCACTACCAAACCCACGGGGCAGGGAACTGGCCTGGGACTTTCATTGGCTTATGACTTAGTCACCAAAGGACATAATGGTGAGATGGGCGTAATGAGTAACGAAATGGGGGAAACAATATTTTATATCACGCTGCCAACCTGATACATGATGAAAAAAAATCACTAGTGACCGAGTAAACTAATCAAAAAAGGTAAAAAATAGGCCCCGGTATGGGGGCCCACTTATGTTGTAGATTTGTTTTACGACAAACAACCTATAACATGAGCAAAAATACAGAACTAAAATTAGTCGGT
>JBGSHT010000016.1:0-10798 GCA_041752135.1 Chitinophagaceae bacterium
AGATAGGCGCAAATAAAAAATATGGTCAGGGTTACGGTAAGGGTGGGAATTCTGTACTGTTCAAGAAAATGGGTAATCTGAAAAAAGTACCCGATTACAAGCAGGAAAAAAGTGGATGAAAGAACTATTGACAGGTATACCAGCCATTGGAAAATCTCTTTATTTTGGCGGATATCGAGTAACGCGCTGTTATCACTTCTTTTCCAGCGTATCAACATAACATAGGTAGCGAAGATGATACACAAACTGTATCCCATGCGTAAAATGTACCCAATACCTGGCGGAAGTAAACCCTCAGATTCCCGGGTGCCGAAATATTTACTTTCCATGGCCTTTTCGATGACAAGTATTTTCTCAGATGCCGGTGACAGATAGAAGGGTATGAATTGCGCGGTATATATTATCGCCGGAATGAAAAATAAAATATCCCATTTTTTAAAACGGTATGCCTGTTCCAGAGAAGATCTTACATAAATATACGTAAGCGGGGCAACACATAAACTCATGAAAGCCGGTGTTCGGAAAAGATGTGGGAAGCGGAGAAATTCTTTGGATATGTAAAGCAGATAGGCAAATAAAGAGTAGGATATACAGAAAAGGATGGCCGCCAGGATACGAGGTGTGAAAGATTTATCCCTGTTGGTTAGATATAGAATTAAAGAAACGACAAAGCCAAGCAGACAGAAGAAACCTACGATTATAAATAACCAATTAGTGTGTTCGTTCATTGTAAGCCTTAAAAATATCAAAAAACAAATAATCAACAAAATCCCATCTGGCAGGAAATATTTCATTGCCAGCCGTAAATGGGTATATTGTTTCCGGTCAGAGACTGACAGATTGAAGCAATCATTCATGAAAAGTTCACCGCAGAGACGCGGAGGACGCGGAGGTTTCGCAGAGGAATTCCCCGTTTCATTGCGGTTAATTTAATTCTCAAGGATTCTTATTTCTACTCTCCTTGGGTTTTCTCCTATCTTAATATTATTTGAGTCAGCCAATTTTGATCCTACAATAATTTGGCTGTCTTTTACTCCATTTTTCAATAAAATATTTCTAACGGCACTGTATCGGGCAGTAGCTACTTTTCTATTTGCAGATACCGAACCTCTTGCATCTGTCATACCTGTCAATTCAAGCATCCAGTTTTCATGCTGATTAACAGTTGCAGCCAAATCTTCCAATCGTTTTTTATCAGGCTGGTTTATTACAGCACTGTTTATCTCAAACAAAACAGGATCAAAATGCTGGCCAGAGACAACTTTATATCCGGAATGTTGAACAGGTTTATCAATTGTAATAGTATCACGAATATAAACCGTATCAGATTTAATGGGAAAATGCTGCAATGAAGTATCAGATTTTACAGGAACAATGTGCAGTGAGGTATCAGCGTGGATAACCCCAACCGTATCATTGTTTACTTCTTTTTCCTCTTTTTTATCATTCTTATCGTTGTTTGAAACTACAACAGCAGTTGCTCCTCCTACAATCGCTGCGTTTTGTACAGCCATCTGCCTGCGTAACCGGGCTATTTCATTTTCCACGCCGGCATTATCTGCAGCCGCATTTCTATTTTGATTCTTTGCTTGTTTAGCCTGTCTTCTTGAAGCCGAATTACTTTTTCCTGCTGTTTTTTTAAGTTCTTCTACTTCCAGGTTCTTTATCGCAAGCTGCCTGAGAAGCGTGTCTGTATTTGCTTCCTGCTGACGGATATAAGCTTCCCGCGCCTGCTGCTGTTGGGCATTCTGTCTGTTCCGTATTACAATACTATCGCCCGCCGATCTGTCAACCATGCTGGTTACGCCATCATTAGTAATAAAAATCTGCACGCCTTTAAGTCTGCTGGTATCATTTAATTTTGATTGCAAAACATAAATTTCTCTACCCAAAGAATCTATTTGTTTTTGAATGGAAGACTTTCCACTGATATCGTCCTGTTTTCCGGTAAGAATACTTTCTGCAAATTTAGATAACCTGGAAGGTTTACCATAAGCTACTGGAATGCGGAAACCAGCGTGAAAGTCTCCTTCATATGCAGTTTCATTGGACAAGATTTCTGCTATGTTGGTTGACCCAAAATAAATTGGCCCAAATCTGATTGTAGCGCCAATATTTGTTCTCGTATTTGTATGAACAATGGGGACATATAATCCAAATAGCCGGCCCTCAAACCTTGGAGTAACAGCCACCCACCTGTTAGGAGAAACAAAGGCATCTGTTGATTTTTTAAACCCTTCGAAAGGCGCTTTGATGGCTGCATTTACGTAAAAGCCACCTAAAAGATGCAGGTCCAGATTACCAATAAGGGCAGCGGGTAATCTAAAGGTGAATGTGGGTGATGCACCTGGTATATAGCTGATTTTTTTTGAATAGGCTGTATCGAAATCGGAAAAATTATGTGCACCGACATCAGAGAAATCCCAGTTTACAATATCAGCAGAATGATCATTGGTGAGTGGTTTTTTGGTAAGTGTAAACTTACCCATATCAACTAACGAAAGTCCAATCCTGACCAGGTACTTGTTTAAATCCCGTCTTTGCTGTTCCTGCAAATCGGGATCTATGTATTTAAATTTTTTTACTTTAGCTCTGAATTCATAAACCAGGCCGGCTTCCCATCCAAAAGACTGGTCTTCCATGTTATTTATAATATCTCTGCGCCGAAAAGTACCGATATCTGCTCTTTCTGTTCTTGCATATTTGATTAAAGGTGATGACAATGACATCGTTGTACTATCCCTGAAATTTACAATTGCATTTTCGGCCTGGATATAGCCACCTGCATTAGCACCGAGCCATTTCACTGTAGCACCCAATTTCAGGAAATGATGATCAGAGGATGCCATCACTCTGCTATACGTAAATGATATTTCCTGCCAATTAAGAAACCGATAATTTACACTGTCAACCCCGATATCATTTCCGTTTAACTCAGAATAATTGAGCCCATTAAAAAATAAACGGGCCAGTTCCGGGTTGAGGCTATCAACCTGATTGACAGATCGGTTATTCATCCTGAAAGCAATAGCCGATTTCTTTCCTGTGGAAAGCATAAAGGAAAGCGGAAAAAGGATATTTGTTTCCACACGTCCGTTCACGCTCCCTTTTACCGGCCAGGTTTCTTCCAGGAGGTCTCTTTTAACAGCCTCAAATGAGCTGTTATAGGGTTCCTGAAAAAATAATCTTTTTGCGAAAGCATCACGCTTCACAAGCAGGTAATTATTATTAAAATAAGAATTAACACCTATAATATTAATATCAAATTTCAACCTGTTGTCAGCGATGCTGGCAGGGTTAAACCATACAGTAGTTATACCGCCATAGTTTCCGGTAGACATTCCAATGTTTTCTTGCGCATTAGCATGAGTAGCCGGAATGATAAAAAATATCAGGACATAAAAAATATGAAATACGCTTTTTGATTTCATGCTAACCGGGTTACCATTTTAAAATGCAAACCTTATTGCAAGGCCACCAAAATTTTTCATTTCATCTATTCTTCCAATCTGATAAGAAGGTTGCCAGTCGAGAGATAAATTTAGCGGGATTTTCAAAAATTTATAATCCAGACCTATCACACCTGAAACACCCAGGATAGCCCCGCCACCTGAATTTTCATCTTTGAAACCTGCCAGGCCACCGCCGCCAAGATAAAATCTCAGGTTTCTGGTTTGGTTAAGATCGAAGTGCCATTCATATAATCCCAGCACTGTAAACCCATCTTTAAAGTATCCTATAAATTCCAATGAAGCTCTGCGGATGTCCAGATTTGTCTTAACATTAATTCCAAATGGATATGGACGAAGACCGATAGCTGTTTTATAAGTGGGTCTTAAAACAGATCTGTTTTGTGCACTAAGTTGATTGCAGCCTAAAATTATTAAGAAACTGAATATTATCAATTTTCGCATGTCGTCTTGATTTTCTATAAATGTATTTCAAATGTATACTCTTGCTTTGAAATACTTATAAATTTAATGTAATACTTTACTGAATTATTACTGACTCTTTTTTCACCATCAAAAAATGCGATGGAATAAGAAATAAGGAACAAAAAATAAAGGTCAGACCGGGGACGGTCAGACCGTTTACGTTAAGTATTCCGAATAGCTGACAGAACGTTCCCAGCCTGACGGTTATAGACTGGCTGACTGAAATTTAAAAAAATAAGGAAGTAAATACATTAACCGCTAAAAACAAAGGAAACAAAGTTTTGGGGCATAAAAAAACCCCCGACGAAATAAATCGTCGGGGCTCAATGAATATGATATCTACCTACTCTCCCGGGCCTCAGCCCAGTACCATCGGCCATAAAGGCCTGTATAGCACAAGTTTATTTATTTCACCCCTGCATTTTTGTGGCCTGTATTGGTAATTACAACTTTTACTTTTTGTGAAGGTGCATCCAGCGTTGTTTCGCCAGGGAAGGAAGTCATATCGGGGAGTGAATTATACTTTATAAGAACACCAACTTTGTCACCTTTGTCTTTTATATAAGTAGATACACCTATTTCCTTTAGTAAACCCTGACTATTATCCATTGTAATGGAAACCTTATCTCCCGCTTGCAAATAATCAGGTAAGTCGACTTTATATACTTTACCTGGTACCAATGGACTAATTACCGCTTTACCGGAAGCAACAATTGCCTGAATTTTCTCAGAATTAGGGGGTAAATAAGCATGAATTTTATCAACACATTTTTTCATGTATTCATCTATATCTTGTTTTTTACCTGCAGCGGCTTTACCTCTTAATCCTCCGGGGGATTTCGCAGCCTTTGCAGGTTCCCCTACAGTTACCTTATTCAATTTGCCATCAACCCCATAGTAACATTGTTTGGTTGTTTTAGATTTTACTTCACCATCATAATAAACTGTGGTGGTTTCTATCCATTCGTAGTTTCTTATTTTGGCGCCGCTTTCAGAAAGATTCTTTTTAATAGCACCAATGGATGCCTGCATTTCGGACGATTGGGCAAACCCTGAGTACGAAAGGGCTGTAAATAAAACAAATGAAAGAAATTTTTTCATGATTTTTAATTTGAAGGTTATTTATATGCTCTTTAAAATGTCTATTTTAAAATCCTAATTGCTCAAGGCTGTTTACAGATTTCCATGCCGACTTTTTAATAAACTTTCCATAAAGCGCATAGTCCCCAATGGTAAATTGTGCTTTCTGAGTTTTAGCAGGCTTACTTTTATCAAATTGAGGCACTTCACATGTACTTGATGTAAATCCTGAAGCAGGCAACATGCGACGAAGAATAAGCACAAGTTTATCTTTGCAAAGCCATGGCATAAAATTGATCCCCGTTCCGTTCCCTTTTGCCCTAATCATGTTATCATTGGCTACAATTACATAAATAAATCCATCCGCCAACTCTGTAAGGCTGTAGCCTGGTAGAGTTGGTAACGGTAGCTTACTTTTTTCTTAAAGTCTCCACGGTGACTTGAGTGATGTTACCATTGAACTTATCTTTTCCTTTATATCCATGGAATACGGGTGTATTCTGGTCTTCACCCACATCTGCCGTTTCATCGATACCGAACGTACTGGCATTGGTCCTCTCTATCCGCCCCTCTCCAATCTTCGTGCCGTCCAGGAGAATAGTACCTTTGCCTCCACCGCCTCTTCCTCCGTCATAAGCCAGTTCAAAACTAAGCCTGTGTTTCCCTGCGGGGATTTTCTCAGTAGCCTCGATGGTGAATAATTGAAGGCCAACAAAATTATAAGTAAATAAAGGTTTGCCTTCCATTGTATGAAAGCTCCAGCCACCAAAATCGCCACCCTGGCAAATAATCACGCCATTGGAGTTTGCTCCAACCTCCACATCTGCATTGATGGAGAATGAGGTATTCTTAATGTTGATAAATGCAATTTCAGGTATGCCACTCATACCGCCGAACAATTCCATTTTCGTCCTGCCATTCATAAGGTCCGGCCTTCCGGCGATGCGCGCATCAAATCGTTCAATGGTCCTGTCGTCGATTGGCAAAACATGATACTTCACGGCTTCCTCTATGAACAGTTTTTTGAGTTCCTCCAATCTGGCGGGCTCCTTTGCAGCTAAGTTATTCGACTGACTGAAATCTTCATTGACATTATAGAGTTCCCAATCGTCTTCAGCAAGTGGGCGCCTTGGCTGCATTTCCCATGGTGCTTTATGCACGGTACCGGCAAACCATCCGTCGTGGTAGATGCCTCTATTGCCAGTGATTTCGAAATACTGGGTATTGTGTGTCTCAGGCGCTTTCGCATCATTGAAGCTTTTCTTCATACTCACACCTTCCAATGGCTTCTGCTCAATTCCATTCACGGATTTTGGAGCGGGCACTCCTACACATTCATAAATGGTAGGAGCAATATCGATCACATGGTGGAACTGGGAGCGAACTTCACTTTTTGACTTTATCCCTGCGGGCCAGGAAACCACCATACCATTCCTGGTACCACCAAAATTGGAGGCTACCTGTTTTGTCCAGCAAAAGGCGTGTTGCCAGCAACAGCCCAACCGGCCGCAAAATGATTGTATGTTTCTTCACTACCGAGCTTGTCGATCACTTTCAATTGAACTTCCATTGGTTCCGTAACACCGTTATAATAAGTACCTCCATTGAACGTACCGATCATGCCGCCCTCGGCACTGGCACCATTGTCGCCGACGATATAAAAGAACAGCGTATTCTCCAGTTCTCCCCTGGCCTCAAGCGCGTCCATGAGCCGGCCTACTTCGGCATCCGTATGCTCCGCAAATCCAGCAAATACCTCCATTTGTTTTTCAAACAAACGCTTTTCATCTGCACCCAGCATATCCCAGTCCTTGATGACTTTAGGTTTGGCTGCGAGAAGGGTGTTCTGTGGAACGATGCCTAATTTCTTTTGGCGCTCCAGTGTCTCCTCCCTGAGTTTGTCCCAGCCTTGGGAAAACTTTCCCTTGTATTTGTCTATATAGTTTTTGGGCGCGTGATGAGGTGCATGGGTCGCACCTGTAGCGAAGTACATATAGAAAGGCTTCTCAGGAGTTAGCGACTTTTGCATATTCATCCATGAGATTGCCTGGTTGGTCATATCCGTAGTGAAGTGATAATTTGGATCATCCACTTTTGGATACACCCTGGATACGCCATCGTAGACCATGGGATGCCACTGGTTGGTTTCGCCGCCAATAAAGCCGTAGAACTTATCAAATCCGGATCCCGTTGGCCAGCGGTCAAACGGACCGGATACTGAACCTTCCCATGGCGGTGTTTCATGGTATTTGCCGAAAGCAGCAGTGCTGTATCCATTCATCCTGAGCACCTGAGCAATCGGGGTGATGCTTTGGGGCCTCACGCCGGTATTTCCCGGGAATGCGGTGGAAACCTCCATGATGGTTCCTGCGTTGTTAGAGTGATGGTTATAGCCTGTAAGCAAGGCAGTTCTCGTTGGAGAACAAAGTGCTGTGGTGTGGAAACGGTTATATTTAAGACCGTTAGCAGCCAGTTTCTCCAGATTGGGCATATGAATGGGTCCACCAAAAGCGCTGGAGTGTCCGTAGCCAATATCGTCAAGTAACACTACAACAACATTTGGAGCTTTTTCAGGGGCAGACACCTTAAATCGGCCTGGCGCTTGGGCATTTCTTGCATCCAGTTCTGTTATTTCAGGAACCGCCGGCTCCCTGATTGGAAGTATTGTTCGATCCAGGCCTGTAGATTCTACAAGCTTTGTGCTGACGTTCACTTTAGGTTGCTGACATCCTACAGCTAGTGTCAACATGAATACTGCATACCATTGTGATCTAACCATTACAATTATTTTTTGATTGTGAGGCCCTTCCGGAAAACAAGCTTCCGGCCATACTAAAATTAGCACACCCGGCATACAAAGCTGGAAATACGCAACCATAGATTGTTCTGTTTAGCACATTCAAAACAAAAAAAGTGAAAGAATAAGGTGTTGAGGTATGGACAAAAAAAACCCGACGAAATTAATCGACGGGGTTAAAAGAATATGGCAAGCCTACTCTTCCGTTCGCGGGGGCTAACAGTACCAGGAGGAATAAGAAAGGGAATACATTAACCGCTAAGCAACAAAGAGCGCAAAGATTTGGGCATAAAAAAACCCCATCGAAATAAATCGACGGGGTTAAATGAATATGGCACCTACCTACTCTCCCGGGCCGCAGCCCAGTACCATCGGCCATGAGGGGCTTAACTACTCTGTTCGGTATGGGAAGAGGTGAACACCCTCGGCATAAGCACCATAAGAAATTCAAACAGCCGGCAGTAGCCAGTCACCAGTCATCAGAATATGATGAATGAGAACTTTCACTTAGAGACTGCTAATAATGTCATATTGGGAAGTTGTAAAAAGAGGAACAATTAAAAAAAATTAAAGCTTACGGGCAATTAGTACTACTCGACTTTAGTGTTACCACTTTTACATCTATAGCCTATCAACGTCATAGTCTTTGACGACCCTTAAAAGGAAACTCATCTTGAGGAAGGTTTCACGCTTAGATGCTTTCAGCGTTTATCCTGTCCGTACATAGCTACTCAGCATTGCACCTGGCGGCACAACTGATACACCAGCGGTACGTACGACCCGGTCCTCTCGTACTAAGGTCATGTCCTCTCAATTTACTTGCGCCCACCACAGATAGGGACCGAACTGTCTTGCGACGTTCTGAACCCAGTTCACGTGCCACTTTAATCGGCGAACAGCCGAACCCTTGGGACCTTCTCCAGCCCCAGGATGTGACGAACCGACATCGAGGTGCCAAACCTCCCCGTCGATATGAGCTCTTGGGGGAGATCAGCCTGTTATCCCCAGAGTACCTTTTATCCTTTGAGCGATGGCCCTTCCATGCAGAACCACCGGATCACTTTAGCCGTCTTTCGACCCTGCTCGACATGTATGTCTCACAGTCAAGCTCCCTTATACTAATAC
The DNA here is from genome assembly GCA_041752135.1 of Chitinophagaceae bacterium. GTDB lineage: Bacteria > Bacteroidota > Bacteroidia > Chitinophagales > Chitinophagaceae > Pollutibacter. Next base: position 8,938 of record JBGSHT010000016.1, read on the forward strand.
GCTCTATGTACGATTACCAACCGTACTGAGGGAACCTTTGCAAGCCTCCGTTACTTTTTAGGAGGCGACCACCCCAGTCAAACTACCCACCATGCACTGTCTTCCGCAAGGAATTAGGTTCTAAGCAACAGAAGGTTGGTATTTCAACGTTGACTCCACGACTCCTGGCGAAGCCGCTTCATAGTCTCCCAACTATCCTACACATCGGTTGCTCAAAATCAATGCAAAGCTATAGTGAAGGTTCATGGGGTCTTTCCGTCCCGTGACGGGTAACCGGCATCTTCACCGATACTACAATTTCACCGGGCTCGTGGAGGAGACAGCGTTCAACTCATTAGACCATTCGTGCAGGTCGGAACTTACCCGACAAGGAATTTCGCTACCTTAGGACCGTTATAGTTACGGCCGCCGTTTACCGGGGCTTCAGTCAAATGCTTTGGATTACTCCGAACATCCTTCCTTAACCTTCCGGCACCGGGCAGGTATCAGGCTCTATACGTCATCTTTCGATTTTGCAGGGCCCTATGTTTTTGTTAAACAGTTGGTTGAACCATTTCATTGAAACCACATCACTGTGGTATGCCTTATCCCGAAGTTACAGCATTAATTTGCCTAGTTCCTTCTCCACGGCTCACCCGAGCGCCTTAGAATACTCATCTCGACTACCTGTGTCGGTTTACGGTACGAGTTGCTATAATCGCTTTTCTTGGAACCAAATTCACCTGTTCGCTTCCCCCGAAGGATCCACTCAGCGCACTATTCCGTCAGTACGCACAGACTACATTAATCCGTCACTTTCATTATATAGCAAGTACAGGAATATTAACCTGTTTTCCATCGACTACCCCTTTCGGGTTTGCCTAAGGACCCGACTAACCCTGATCCGATTAACGTTGATCAGGAAACCTTAGTCTTACGGCGAAGTAGTTTTTCACTACTTTTATCGTTACTTATGCCTACATTTTCGTTTCTAAACGCTCCAGCATGCATTACCACACACCTTCAACGCAGTTTAGAATGCTCCCCTACCACTTAGCTAAAAGCTAAATTTAGAACTTCGGTTCGTAGTTTGATGCCCGATCATTTTCCGCGCAGAGTCTCTCGACCAGTGAGCTGTTACGCACTCTTTAAATGAATTGCTGCTTCCAAGCAAACATCCTGGCTGTCTAGGCAACTGAACCGCCTTAGTTCAACTTAGTGTAGATTTTGGGACCTTAGCTGCAGGTCTGGGTTCTTTCCCTCTCGGACACGGACCTTAGCACCCATGCCCTCATTGCAGAGTATATTTAATACCATTCGGAGTTCATCAGGATTTGGTAGGATGTGACTCCCCCTAGTCCTATTGGTAGCTCTACCTGTACTAAACTTAACCTCCACACTGTTCCTAAAAACATTTCGGGGAGTACGAGCTATTTCTCAGTTTGATTAGCCTTTCACCCCTACCCTCAGTTCATCCAAAAACTTTTCAACGTTTACTAGTTCGGACCTCCATCCCGTGTTACCGGAACTTCATCCTGACCAAGGGTAGATCACAAAGTTTCGCGTCTACTCCCACTGACTATACGCCCTATTCAGACTCGCTTTCGCTCCGGCTGCATGACTTTAGTCATTTAACCTCGCCAGTGACAGTAACTCGTAGGCTCATTATGCAAAAGGCACGCCGTCACTGAATCTCTCAGCTCCGACCGCTTGTAAGCGTATGGTTTCAGGTTCTATTTCACCCTCCTATTCGGAGTACTTTTCACCTTTCCTTCACAGTACTGGTTCACTATCGGTCTCTCAGGAGTATTTAGCCTTACCAGATGGTGCTGGCAAATTCAAACGGGGCGTCTCCGACCCCGCCCTACTCAGGATACTACCT
>JBGSHT010000017.1:0-145311 GCA_041752135.1 Chitinophagaceae bacterium
TGGTATTGCTGTATGGCATTGCTCGCCATCACGATCGGATCCTTTGCCACCTCAGGTTTTGAGCCATGACCACCAACACCATAAAAAGTAACATCAAGCTGGTCACTGCCCGCGGCCCTTTCACCTACACCATTTTTAATGCTGCCAACAGCAATTGGCGTGGTATGTAAGCCAAATAAATAATCGGGAACAGGCACGCCTTTTTCATACATTTTATCATTGACCATGGCTTTGGCCCCGGTCAGCGGCTCTTCCGCAGGCTGGGCCAGGAAAACTAGGGTTCCCTTCCACTGGTTTTTTAAAGTCATCATTATCCTGGCAACACCAAGCAGCCAGGTAACATGCGCATCATGCCCACAGGCATGCATAACCGGAACTTCCGTACCATCATCTTTCTTCATGGTTTTGGTACTTGCATAAGGCAGACCTGTTATTTCTTTAACGGAATTGCAATCCATATCGGCACGGTACATCACTATGGGGCCATCACCGTTTTTTAATATACCCACCACGCCCGTTTTTGCGATTCCCGTTATGACCTGGTAACCCAGCGACTGTAGTTCTTTGGCAATAATTCCTGAAGTGCGAACTTCCATGAATCCCAGTTCCGGGTTCTGGTGCAGGTCTTTGTACATGTCAACCAGGCGAACAGAATCTGCATAAGCCATTTGCTTTATTGCCGGTAGATTTGAAGAGCCTGTAACGCCTTTTTTTTGCTGCGCCACAGAAGATGTATATGCCAATAAAACAGTAATCATTAAAATGAATGAAAAAATACTTAACCTGATCTTCATATTAAAGTTGATTGACTTAATAAATTTTTGAATCTCTTTCAGCCTTTTTTAGCCTTTGACAGAAATTCGATCTTTTTGTATTCAGATTCATCCGGAGGTCCGGCCGTAACCTGGAGAAATGGAACGCCAGTGAGTGTCATGATGACTGAACCAAAAGTGAATCCCCCATTCTTCGGCGCCCTGCATACCGGGTTGTCCTTATCGTCTTTGGATCTCAATGTTTTTTTAATGAGGATATCATCCACACTGGCTGCATCTTTTACTCTCTTCTGAACAGCAGCTAAACGGATATGGCTGTTCGACTTACCCGGATCAATTGCATCTATACTATTGGGATCAAATTTTTTGAACCAGTCTTTCACATCATCATTCGCCAATGGATGGTTGGTGTGATAAATGGTACCATTTGCATTTTGAGGATCAAATCTTATCACTTTATTAGCCGATGCTTCGAAATCAAATACTTCGCCCCCGATACCAATAATATAGTTCTGGCCCGATGCATGAGGAACAGATTGGATAAAATGAAGCAGATCTTCTTTACCTGTAGAATTAAGTATCCGCCTTACTATAAAAGCAACAGGCAAGCCGGTGTTAGAAGCTTTTAATTGCATCAAGGTATTCATACAGGCACCGATGCCTGTTTCATTCATTCCGTTTAAGGCAATTAATCCCGGATGTGTTAAAATGAGTTGTTCGGGGCGGCTATCCGTCCTCGTCAGGCGCATCAGTACCTGGTAGCCATCAGTATAGGATTCAATATCCATATTCTGCGCGATGTACGCGCTGTTTCCATTAAGTGCAGGCACCCCAATGCCGCTGCAATGATGATTACTAATGTTATCCTGGTAGACCCAGAATTCATCCAGGAGATTGAAAACCATGATATCATTCATTTGTTGCCCGGACCCTTGAGCGATACCCCGAATCTCTTCATAGAGATCCGGCGTCCATTTTTGAATAGCGGCTGTGAACTGTGCATATTGAAAAAATTCTGCAAGCACAATATTTGCATCACGCCCCATCATGTCTGATGTATTCTTTTTCCACTTGCCAACGATCTCCCCGATTTCCTTTTTCAACAGTTTCCCGTGTTGCAGGCCAAGCTCAAAACCGGTGCCGGTTAAGGTAATTTCCCTTAGCTCTCTTTTTGTAATGGCAGAAACCTTTGAAGCAGCCGTTTGGGCAAAAACCGTAACATTCATTAATAAGAAAAACAGTACCCATATTTTTTTCATATCCGGCAGTTTAGTCAATTAAATTTACAGCTCATTAAAAAAGGCAGCATTTCGGCTGGCATAATATTTTAAGATCCCTCCTTCGTCGGGATGACAAGAAAGAGGGTAGTTAATTTTAGTTAATTCGAATGATAGTTATCCCTAAGCTTGTCATCCCGACGAAGGAGGGATCTTTCATAATACATACTCTTTCTTTTTATTAAACTTTAACTTGTAATACTTCCTTGTTTCATAAATCATAAAATCATTCTTTATCCAACGCCAAAACAGTATGCAGTAAAACATTCGCCCCATTGGCCATATCAACTGCTTTTGTAAATTCTTTGGGCGAATGGCTGATCCCGCCCACACTGGGCACAAAGATCATTCCGGCAGGCGCGATCTGTGCCATTTCCTGCGCATCGTGCCCGGCCCCGCTTTGCATTCTTTTATAAGTATACCCCAGCATTTGGGCCGATTCAGTGATCTTATCCTGTATTGAATTTGTCATAAGTGCAGGCTTTGCCGGAACATTTAAATTGCGGAAAGAAATTTTTGTACGGGTACTTTGCGCAATTTCTGCCGCACGCTTTTCTATATCCCGGAACAGTTTTAATATTTTTTCGGAAGAGAGATCCCTGATTTCCAGGCCCAGCATCACTTTCCCGGGAATCACATTATACGCACCGGGTGAGGCGGCAACTTTTCCCACCGTACCTACCTGGCGGCCTTCGTAACTGTTTATCACCTCATTTACCGCTATGACCAGTTTTGAAGCCGCCAGTAAAGCATCCTGTCGCTTATGCATGGGCGTTGTACCCGCATGGTTGGCAAATCCTTCTACAGTGATCTCCCATTCATCGATCCCTACGATGCCTTCAACCACACCTATCTGGATTTTTTCCTCATCCAGTATCCCGCCCTGTTCTATATGCAATTCCAGGTAAGCTTTTATGTCACCCTGCTTTCTGGTAACCAAATGAATGTTGTCGGGATTTCCGCCAATGGCTTTTATCCCCTCCCGGTTGGTAAGTCCGCTATTTGTTACCACTTCCAATCCCTCTTTTTTTAGTTGCCCTGCAATGGCCATACTGCCGATCACCCCGCCTTCTTCATTTGAAAAAATGATCAGTTCCAGCGGATGCTCCGTGATGATTTTATTTTCATTCAGCACTTCCATCACTTCAATCGCCCCCATGGAGCCTACACAACCATCATAGTTCCCGCCATCCGGCACCATATCAATATGTGATCCAAATGCAATAGGCTTTTGGGAGGGATCCCTGCCCTTTCTTTTACCAATGATATTACCGGCATAATCAACAGATACCTCAAGCCCCGCACTTTTCATTAGTCCCATGTAATAGGCCCTGCCTTCCTGGTCGGCTTTGCTGAACGCAACCCGGTATGACTTACCTTCAGGACCTTTTCCAAACTGCGCAAGTTCGAAAATCCTTTTCTCTATCCGATCCTGGCTGACACGGATATTCTTTACAGATTGGGCCGACTGGCTAAATCCTGACAGAGAAATGAATGAAAAAAACAATATCAAAATATACTTTATAAACATGTTCGATTGAATGATTCGTTATCGTTTTATCCGGTTATATTTTTTCAAAATATCAACAGTCAGTTTATGCGGCAATGCATGCGACTTATTGCCATTGATCCCTTCCATCGTTTCCGCAGCAACCATGGCATTGATAATGGCTTCTTCAACAGCCTGGACTGTTGCTTCAAATAAAGGATCGATCAGATCATTGGGCAATTCAACCACATGTGTAAAATCTTCCCTTTGAAATGCAGACCGGTTTGCCGTGGAAAATGCAATGAAAATATCTCCTGAGCCATTGGTGCCCCGGCCGCCTACAATGCCAATACCCAGCGGAACCCTTGCGGCTATTCGTTTTAGCTGGTGCGGTAATAAAGGGGCATCGGTAGCTACCACCACAATAATGGAACCGTCACCTTCCTCCCGGTAAGAAGCAGGTGGTAATTTCAGCTCATTATTCAAGGTATCCATTAATTCTTTACCTACAGGAACGCCGGCAATGGTGAGTGAGCTTTTTCTGCCAAAATTTGCCTGTACCAAAACGCCAACGGTATAGGTTGAGTCTTTAATTTTAACCACCCTCGATGAGGTTCCGGTGCCGCCTTTAAATCCCAGGCACATCATGCCTGTACCACCGCCCACATTCCCTTCCTTTATCATTCCGGATGCAGCCGTATTGAGCGCTTCATAAGCATGACTTTCTTTTACATGAAAACCATAAATATCATTCAGGAAACCATCATAGGTTTCTGCTACTACCGGATATGTATACCAGAAATCTTCCTTGTACCAGTGTTTGTCTACAAACCATTTTAAGACTGCATCCCTTACCACCCCTACACTATTGGTATTGGTGATCATGATTGGCGTTTCGAGGAAACCGGATTCTGTTATCCAGGTTGTGCCGGTCATTTCGCCGTTGCCATTCAGGCTATACCAATTGGAAAAGACCGGATTATTATTCCGGCCCCTTGGTAAAATAGCAGTAACCCCTGTTCGTACAGGACCCTTGCCTAAAATATTTTTTCCTGAACCGGTAATGATGGTGCTATAACCTACTTCCACGCCTGCCACATCGGTAATGGCATTGAACCTGCCGGGCTTACCGTCAAAAGGTATCCCTATATCCCTTGCCCTCGGTTTTTGACCCACGACAGAAAGATACAATCCTGAAAAAATTACAAGCGTTAGAAATGATCGCATAACCCTACCTCATTTTGGTGTTTTTTGAAGATAGGTTTTTTTCATAGGTTAGCATATCACTTATAAGGTATCACTATACCCTTTTTTTGTAACGTCGAAAGCTATAATTCTAAAAAATTATAACCATTCTCTATGATCTCATCCTTCTGGCCCATTAAGGTGTTTTTTAAACAGGTGATTTTCATAGGTTAGCATATCATTTATAAATAACTCAGCCACCACTTTTCCCGGTGATTCATTTTATAATTATCATACCATTTACACAGAGGATATAATATGGCAACTACCGCAATCCAAACCAGGTAGACAATACCGAGACTGTATCCCTCGCCTGGAGCTACAAAATAAAATGGATATAATTCACCTGTTTTTGACGCATCTGCTATGGAATGGCCCCGGCCAAAAAAAGCAATAGCAGACAGCAGGTGCACGAGGTAAAGATGTACTATATAATAGAAAAAAGCTACCCGGCCATAGGTACGTAAGACATCCGTAACCTTGTTTTTAAAGTTCTCCAGGTAAGCCAGCAATATCAATGCCGGCCCAATGGTGATTGCCAGATAAAGTAATGAAGGCGGGTATTTATTCACATTCAAAATAGACAGGAAAGTCAACAAATTATTTTTCTGAACGCTCCATAAGACAGGATCTCCGTATACATTTAAAAATCTGATAATAACAAAAAAGGCGATCAGTGCAAGGCCTGTACTGATCAGTAAATTCTTCCGGTTCTCCTGTGAATATGCAGGTGAAAACCAGGCGCCTGCGCAATATCCCACCATCATCAAACCTGTATAAGGAAGAAAAGGATATACGATCAAAACTGAATAGTTTGGCAGGTATTCATATGCCGTAAACCTTGCACTATGAAGGAGGTCCCATAAAAAACCAGCTTTAAATCCGGGGGCAGCCTCCATCTGGTCGAAAAGGTTATGGCCAAAAACTATAAGCAAACCCAGTATCAAAATCAGTTTAAAAGGTAACCTGATGATTAATCCCAGGATGATCATACTTATGGCAATGGCCCATATCACTTGTAAAAAAAGTATGTTGTAACGTGGATTAAATGACCAGGCTAATGAAATGACCAATACCTCAACCAAAATGAGCCAGAAACCTCTTTTGAGAAGAAAAGCACTGACTTCATTTTTGGTCTTTTTCAAACATTGCAGGTAAATGGAAGTCCCGGAGAGAAAAACAAAAATGGGAGCACAGAAATGGGTTATCCACCGGGTAAAAAATAGTACCGGGGTTGTGGTTTCCAGGTTCAGTGGATCATTCAGATTGGCAGATACGTGAAAATAGTCCCTGACATGGTCCAGCGCCATTATTACCATGGCAAGTCCCCTTAGGATATCTATTGATTCAATTCTTGGCTTAGGTTGAATTGACAACTGCTGCCGAAAAACTGCCTGAGTAGTAGCTGGCTTAGCCTGAACGGATAACATTCAATGAATATAACCTGCAATGGCCTTAATTCTTTGCAGCAAGGACGAATGCACGCAAATTCTGTCCGAATTGATGTAGATATTTATCGGCTGAAATGAGCTAAAATGAAATAGTTGACGATATGGTATAGAAATGACAGTTACGGAACTTTAAATACAGTTCCACTGAGATCCACTGAGGGAAAATGGAGGACCGCATAGAAGAAGACCTGTAATTCTGTGTTACTCAATTTTTCTGAGTGGCTCTAGGTAGCCTGTTTGTTTGTTGGGAGCCTAAGCCTATTCTGGATCCTGAATTGTACCAGAAAAAATTGGAAGGCCCGGTATCGGACCTTCCTGCTATGCGGGCGGGGTGTTTACTTAGCAGCAGACAATTTCATATGACTGATCTTCCATTGACCGTTTTGTTTAACCAGTTTATTTTCATAAGTACCGGCAAGGGCAATTTTATCACCGCTGCTTTTAACAGTGCCCGTAACTGAATATGTGCCAGTTGCGACAGCAGATCCATCGGGGTTATCCCTGACATCAGCGTGATTGATCACAACCTTTTGATCGGTGGCACTAAAAACCTGTGCATAGTCTGCACCTATCTGTGCCCCGCCATTGGTTGTTTTACCTTCAGCGTCAATCCGTACGGCATCAGACGTAAACATTGCCGTTAATGCTGCATGGTCTTTTGCATTATAGGCCTTACTAAAAGACTTCGTGAACTTTTTGATTGATTTACCGGTAGATTGTGCAAAGCCGGAAGTGGTGAAAGCACCTAATACTAAAACAATCAAAAACAATTTGAGGTGATTTTTTGCAGACATAGCTGTTGGTTTTAAAATTTGACTTAAAAGTTCGTAAACTATTGAACAGGAATGTATCTGTTAGGACGAACGGTGCTTTTTATTGTCCTTAGCTGTCTTTTTTTTTATCCGCCTGTTATGAAATGTCATTGATATGATGATACGAACTTCATATTTTAATATATTTAGTGATGTTTCGGATTTGTCTGCTACTATTTTTGATTTTACCCGCCCAGGTTAATGGGCAACTAATTGATGCAAAAAGGACCAACACTTACCTGCAGGTTTTTATAGAAACAGATAATTTCGGTGAAGATTACCTTGATCAACTGGAAAAATCGCTTTCCGCAGTTAAGTCCGATTCATTAAAACTCCAGATACTGAATGACCTGGGATATTACTACCATACCCGGAATCTCCAGAAAGGGCTGGTCTTTATCCAGGAAGGCTTAAACCTGGCAAGAACCGCTGGTAATACTTTATGGGAAGGCCGGTTAGAGATTTCCCAGGGGGCTATTCTCCTGCGCATGGAAAAACTCGACCAGGCTGAAAAAATACTTAAAGGGGCCATACCCAAAGTGCCGGAAACCGACCTTTGGCTGCTCTATACAAACCTCGGATATGTTTATGAACGACGAGGGTTACTTGGAGAAGCATCAGATTATGCCATGCAAACCCTTCGGCTTGGAGAGAAGATCAATCAACCAAAAGCGCAGGCAATGGCATACAGCGATCTGAGCAACCTCTTCTGGAAACAATCAAAATTTGAGAAAGGGCTGGAGTATGGTTTGAAATCCATCGCCATCTTTGAGTCAATCGGGCTTAATGACCTGGACTATGATTTCACTCTTTACCTTGTGGGCAATAACTACCTCGAACTAAAAGACCAACAAAAGGCACTCGATTATTATAATCGCTCCATCAGGATGGGTGAACAATATGGTTTCTATAATAATTTAAGCGATGTATATATTTCCCTGGCAGACTTGTATACTTATATCGGGAACTATCCCCAGGCCCATAAAGCCGGACTAAATGCAGTTAAATATTCGGAACTGCTGGAAAATAATTTTATGCAAATGCGCTCCTGGCTTTCTATCGGCAAAATATACAATCAGCAGAAAAATTATACGGCTGCGGTGGAAAGCCTTCAAAAATCCATTTCCATTGCAAGTGTAGATTTTGGCGATAAATATTTCCTCCACAAGGCTTATGAGCAACTAAGTAAAGCATATGCCGGTCAAAATGATTTCCATAAAGCCTATGCAGCATTTGAAAAACATGATCAGTTGGAAGACTCTGTTTTTACGGTAGATGCATCACAACGCATTGCAAAGCTGGAAACCGAGTTTGAAGTGGCAAAAAAAGAAAGTACGATTGCACTGCAGGATACGCAACTTAAGCAGCAAAAAAATATTCAAATCTTTGGAATAGTGCTGGGCACTTTGTTAGTTATGTTTCTGTTGTTTCTCTACCGAACATATATGAAGAATAAACAGACGAATACAATCCTCGCCAGACAAAATAAAGAAAAAGAATTCCTGCTCAAAGAAATCCACCACCGCGTAAAGAATAACCTGGAAGTGGTATCAAGCCTGCTTTCACTTCAATCCGGGCAGTCAAACTCCAAAGAAGTGCAGGACCTCATGCAGGAAAATCAAAACAGGGTCCAGAGCATGAGTATGATCCACCAGAAATTATACCAGGGCGAAAACCTTGCTACCATTGAGATGAAAGACTATTTCATGAACCTGGGAAATTATACCCTGGATGTTTTTAATGCAAGGGAGAAAATCACCATAGACTACAATATGGATAAACTCGAGATTGATGTGGACATTGCCGTTCCAATAGGACTTATTGTTAATGAACTCCTCACAAACGCATTGAAGTATGCTTTTCCCGATGGCAGAACCGGTAAAATAGTGATCAGCCTTTTTCGGAATCAACACAAACTCAACCTGGAGGTAAGAGATGATGGGATAGGAAAATCAAACGCCTATTCTTTGCCCGAGAGCGGATTTGGCACACAACTCATACAATTATTAACCATACAACTGGATGGGAGGATGACGCAAAAAACAAAAGAAGGAACCATCATTTTATTTGAATTCCAACTCCCTAAAGCAGCCTGAACATGACAACTTTTAAAAGAATACTGATAGTGGAAGATGATATGATCATTGCTGCAAATCTTTCCATGCAACTCACTCAACTTGGGTATGAAGTAACAGGCATAGAAACACGCGGCGAGGAGGCGGTAGCGCATGTAAAAGTGAATGCCCCGGATATTATCCTGATGGATATACAATTAAAAGGCACACTGACAGGAATTGAAACCGCATCTCTGATCCAAAATATTTTTCCGATACCTGTCATCTATATAACTGCAAATACTGATGAAAGCACATTCAATAAAGCAAAAGAAACAAATCCTTTTGCTTTTATTTCCAAGCCATTCAATAAACTTGACCTCGAAAGAACAATTGCCCTGGCAATGCAGCATCATGATAAACAACAAGCTCCCAAAATTATAAATGAAGCGGAGCCGGAAATTCTCGGCGACCGGATTTTTGTACGCTTCAATAACAAGCTGATAAAAATATTACTCAAAGAGATACTCTACATTGAAGCTGACAGAAATTACTGCAATATCATCACGGAAGTAAACAATTATATGGTGGTATGCACACTGAAAACGATTGAAGGCAAACTGTTAGCGGGCAACTTCGTGAGGATACACCGGTCATACATGGTTAATATTTTAAGGCTGGATGTGGTAGCTGAAGACTATGTTGAAATCAATAAAAAAATGATCCCTGTCAGTAAGACATATAAAGACTTTTTACTAAGCAGGATACAGACGATATGATATTTTTTTTCGACTCATAAACATTTGAAATAATTTGCCCGAAGTGAAAGGGAATGGATGAAATGAAATTAGACATTTCAAAAGGTTCCCCACTTTCTTTTAAATTGCCCATACAATCAGAGCGATTACACCTATTATCAACCATGCCACCACAACTGCCAGCGCACCAATGCCGAATCCTTTTCCGTTCATTTTCTCGGATCCCATTTTCTTAGCCTGCGCGCCCATAACTATCGCTGTTATACCCAGGGGAATGGCTGCTATTATTGTATACCATGGAATCAGGGCTAAAGCCAGCGCAGAGATTCCCAGTATAAGAGATGTTTTAGCTTTTTTGTCAGCCGGTGATAGTTCTGCCCCGTTAGTAAATAATTGGTTTCTTATTTTTTTGGGAGTCATTTTATACGCAATCCGTGTAAAAAAACCCATTTTTTTTGATGTAACAACCATACTATGCTGATTGCTTATTTGACCAACCGGGTTTATCACTGTTTTGCTTTTTATTACCCTGACTGTATCGTTGCCTGTAAAAGGCAAAGTGATAACAGCAAGGGATGACAACTCAGCCATTTCAACGGAATGGCTTGCATGGTTTTTTTGCATCATCAAAGTAAAAAAGCCGCAAACAAGCAGTATTTTTTTCATTTTGATTAGTTTATAGTAAAATTTAGAACAATTCACTCAGATATCAAAAAGAAATATTTTACCCACTATAAAGATGTAATCTGCTTTTATTCAAATGCAATTGGCAGATTTTATTTTTACAGAAACTACAGAACTAAATTTTTAACAGGTTAACAATCCGTTTTTGATACTGAATTACCAGTTCACTTTAAACAAAAATTTCACTTCAGCAACGTGCAGGTTTATTCCGGCTTCTTTCGATTAGCAATTAACATATCCTGTAGTCTGGCGAATTGTTGGCACTATTGCTCAAGAGGCAGGAGTATCATAAACTCAGCCCCTTCCCCTTCCACTGATTCCACGCTCAATTCACCACCATGCCCATTGGTGATTATATCATAACTCAGGCTCAATCCCAGCCCGGTTCCTTCTCCGGTTGGCTTAGTAGTAAAAAAAGGCTGGAAAATTTTCTCGGCATTGGCGGCAGGTATACCCTTCCCATTATCGGCAATGACTACCCGCAGGCAATTAGCATGGCCATTCCATGGTCCTGAAAGCTGTGTACTGATAACCACAACGGGCTTATAGGCTTCACCGGAAATTTTCTTTTTTTCATTGACGGAATAAAATGCATTGTTCAACAGATTCAATAATACCCTGCCAAAATCCTGGGGCAATAAAGGAATCTTACCTGACGCAGGGTCGAGCCGGATATCAAGTTCCGTATTAAAGGATTTGTCCCTCGACCGCATACCGTGAAAAGACAACCGGACATATTCATCAACCATTTTATTTACATCGGTCAGCTCCTTACTGCCGGAACCGGCCCTTGAATGCTGCAGCATTGATTTTACAATACTGTCCGCACGCTTGCCATGAAGTTTGATTTTGTCCTGGTTTTCTTTTAACTGATCCAAAAGTCGCATTATTTCCCGCTCATCGTTTTTTTCAGCAGCATCCCTGATATCTGTAATCAGTTCATTATTTATTTCCGCAAAATTATTCACAAAGTTTAACGGGTTTTGAATCTCATGGGCTATGCCGGCTGTAAGTTCACCAAGGGACGCCATTTTTTCCGACTGTATGAGTTGGGCCTGCGCCGACTTTAACGCGGCAATTGTTTTTTCCAGGTTTTCTTTTTTTTGCTCTAATTCCCGGTTGGTCTTTTGCTTGAGTATATTATTCCTTCTTTGTATAATAGCCAAAAGGGCAAGGAAACCCAGTAAAAAGAATAAGGCAATATATTTAATCCTGTTACGATATTCCATTTGATCCCGAATGAGATCCTGCTGCCTTTTTTGTTCATCCAGCATCAGCAATTGCAGTTTCCTGAACTGCTGTGGGCCATAAATACTGTCTTTCAAATTCATGGCAATGCCCAGGTAATAATAGGCACTGTCGGTTTCACCTTTTTGATGGAAAATCCGGGACAAAAGCAGGCTTGCATCCAGGCTATGTGGCTTTTGCAGGTTACCCTCGCTGTTAGAAAATGCAAGCCTTCCAAAATAAATTGCGGAATCTGTGTGGCCCTGCCTGAAATGCAAGTCAGAAAGGAATTTTTGCTCCCTGCTTATATTGACTTTAATCCTGCTGATATTTGAATAATAAAGTGATTGATGGTACCAGCCGGATGCTTCAGGGTACTTTCCCATCGCAAGATACATGGCACCCATACGGTCAAATACCAGGGTCCTTAAAGGCGGATAGGCCTCAAATTGTAAAAGGCGGATTGCTTCCTGGTTGTACCACATGGCTGAATCAGGCTTATTTAAAAAGGTATAGCAGGAAGCAATATGCGAACTGACAAAACTGCCTAATACGGTATTTTTATATTTATCAAGTTCAGGCTTTGCCGGTAACATATATTCAAGCGCCTTCCTGTATTCTCCCATTTCCAGGTAGGTAAACCCAATAAATCCATTGGTGACAGCTTCCCCCTCTGTATCTTTCATTTCCCTGTTAATCTGCAGGGCTTTTAATTGCATTTCAAGCGAATGCGGATAATCCCCCAGGAAACGATAAGATTCCCCGGCATTATTCAAAGCAGTAACATGACCTTCCCTGAAATTCAATTCTTCTGCCAGGGAAGCTGCCTGCAGGGAAAGCAAAAGACAGGTATCTGGTTTTGCAAAATAATACGGCTTCGCTGCTTGTAATAATAATTCAACCCGGTTTGTATCCCTGGAAGCGGTTTTAAGTTTCACCAATAAACTATCGGAAGTCTGCTCCTGTGCATTCAGAAAGGATTGACTGCAAACAGTAATCAGCAACAGGCATAGAAGATTTTTTTTCATGTTATTTTATTACACAAAACAAATTATACCTATTAAAAACATCACAAACCCGTAAAAGACTTTACTATTTGCCCCGATGCCTTAAGGCATGTTAAAATAATCATTAATTGCCATTCGGGCCATAAGATTGTCCGGATTACTTACCTGCATACATGTAATGGCGGTAAAATAATTTTCTGACATATTCCTCCTGCCATTTATCGTATTTTGCAGCGGAATCAATCCTCACATGAAATATTATATCATCGCCGGCGAAGCCTCTGGCGATCTGCACGGCAGTAATCTCATTAAAGAATTAATGAAAAGGGATCCGGCCGCAAAAATTCGCTGCTGGGGCGGAGACCTGATGGAAGCTGCCGGCGCCACACTGGTTAAACATTACCGGGACCTTGCTTTTATGGGCTTTATTGAAGTAGTCCTAAATCTGCCTGCGATCCTTCGTAATATGAAATTCTGCAAAAAGGATTTGCTTGCTTTCAATCCGGATGTGGTAATATTTATCGACTACCCCGGCTTCAATATTCCAATGGCAGAATTCGCAAAAAAGAACGACTTTAAAACAGTCTATTATATTTCTCCCCAGGTTTGGGCATGGAAAGAAGGCAGGGTCAAAACGCTCAAAAAGGTGATCGACAAAATGCTGGTGATCCTGCCCTTTGAGAAAGCTTTCTATAAAAAATGGGATTATGAAGTGGAATATGTGGGCCACCCGCTGGTGGAAGTGATAGAAGAAAGTAGAAAGTCGAAAATCGAAAATCGAAAATTAAAAGCCAACAATCAGTTACCAAAAAATGAACATAAAACAACCATTGCCTTGTTGCCGGGTTCAAGGAAACAGGAAATAAGCAAGAAACTTCCGGTCATGCTGGAGGTTTGCAAATTTTTTCCAGATTACAGGTTTGTAGTTGCACAGGCTCCATCCCTGCAAGATGAATTCATTTTTCAATTCACAAAACCTTTTCCCAATGTAGAAATTGTAAAAGGAAAGACATACGACCTGCTGATGGAGTCTGATGCCGCACTGGTAACTTCGGGGACGGCAACGCTGGAGACCGCACTTTTTGGCATACCCGAAGTTGTATGCTATAAAGGAAGCCCTGTTTCTTACGCTATTGCCAAAAGATTGATCAAAGTGAAATATATCTCCCTGGTCAACCTGATCATGGACAAAGAAGTTGTGAAAGAATTGATTCAGGATAAATTGACTCCGGAAAATCTTCGAGATCAGTTAAATAGACTTTTATATGATCACGAAAAGAGAAAGCACCTGGAAAACGATTATAAGTTACTTTGGGATTTACTGAGCAGCGGGGGACACGCTTCTGCAAAAGCAGCCCAAATAATTACATCTTTTCTCCAAAAAAAATGAATACTTTCTTAAAGATAAATACAATACTGTATCCGGATTAAATTAGAAAATGACAACTATCCTTTCCGAATCAATTTAAAAAGTGAAAGTAAAGCAACCGTAAAAAAGAGGATTGTGACAGATATCTTGCTTGTACCGTTCATATGCTGGGGTAACTGAGCATCCAGTTTAGCAGAATGAAAGTTATTCATCCCAAGAGATTCAGCTATTTCCTGTAAAACGAGCATATAAAAAAATTTATAATAACGATTAAAAACGCTTCGGATTACAAATAAAATAGAAAAATCTGATTGTTTTTTTCAAAAAAAGGCATTTAGAAACAACTGCTATATACTTGTATCCATATATACACAATGGTTATGAATCAATGTTCCTGTTACAATCAATTTTAACTCTTCAATGCAACCATAAGCGTTATCTGGTAAATAACGGGAATTAAGGCTTCTTAGTGTTCTGTTTATGGGTAAATGCCGCTGGATCAGCTAAACCAAAAATGGCGGACTGGTGGTTACATTATTTTCGGATGAGTTTAACAGCCAGTATAATCAGGCCAATGAGAAACATGATCAAAGATATCCTGTTTATCCCATGCATGTATTTAACCCACTGAGAATCAGGGGCGTTGGGATCTTTCTTTTTGAGATATAAATATTCCGCAATCTGGCTTAAGACTCCCATTTTTTTTATTTTAATAACAAAATTACAGGTCTTTGGTTTTGAAAAAATCAATTATTTTACTGCTAATAAGGCATTTATGAGATCATTTTACCCATTTATACCGGTACTGATTTTATTGTTTTCCTGTCAACAAAAAAAACAAAAATCCAACGGGGCGCCTCCTGAGAGTGCAGTTTCCACCATGACCGTTCCGGCAGGTTTTAAAATTGAACTTGTAGCTGCTGAACCTCTTATTGCAGATCCCGTTGCCATGGAGGTAGATGAGTCCGGAAATCTTTACGTATTGGAAATGCATGGTTATCCTTTAGACAAAAGCGGCTCAGGTGTGGTGAAACTGCTCTCAGACACTGATGGTGATGGCTTTCCAGACAAATCGACCATTTTCGCTGATAAACTGATTCTGCCTTCCGGTATCATGCGATGGAAAAAAGGGCTACTGGTAGTGGATGTGCCGGATATTCTTTACCTGGAGGACAGCACAGGCGATGGAATTGCAGATATCAAAAAAAAGGTATTAACAGGGTTTGCTCTTTCAAACCCTCAACATAATGCCAATACTCCCTTATATGGTTTGGACAACTGGATATACATCGCCCACGAAGGTGAAATCACTCCTAAAATTTATACTGCGGAATTTGGCGATACAGGTGCTATTATCCGTTTTCCTGATAATCCTTCTGCGCCTACCCTTCCCCGAAATGCAAATAACCGGAACATTCGATTTCAACCTGATGAATGTAAACTGGAAATGCTGGCTGGAGAAAGTCAATATGGACAAACGTTTGATAATTGGGGCCATCATTTTCTAACAAGTAATGCCAACCATATATTCCATGAAGCGATACAGGCCAGGTACCTTGACCAGAATCCCAATCTGCTTATTGCAGACGCAACACAGGACATCCCGGACCATGGCAACGCAGCTGAAGTCTTCCCCATTACTCAAAACCCGCTTCACCAGTTGCTCACGGATGTTGGCGTGATCACTTCCTCCTGCGGTATTACCTGGTACCAGGGGGGACTTTTTCCGGATAGTTTCAATCAGGTAACATTTATTGCAGAACCCGTACATAATCTTGTTCACGCAGATAAAATTTCATCTTCAGGCACCAGTTATGTTGCCGGCAGGCTTTATCCCAAAAAAGAATTCCTCGCTTCAACCGACCCCTGGTTCAGGCCGGTACAATTTTACATTGGTCCCGATGGTGCATTATACATCATTGATTATTACCGCCAAATTATTGAACATCCGGAATGGATGAGCGAGGAAGTCACCCGGTCAGGCGCTTTATACAATGGTTCAAATCAGGGTCGTATTTACCGTGTTTCGCCAACAAATACACCGCCGTTAAACTGGAACAATAAAATTGCCTTGAAAGACGCAACCATCAAAGAACTGGTTGCTCAATTGTCGAACCCCAATATATGGTGGAGACGTAATGCACAACGTTTGCTGAAAGACAAAGCTGATACTTCCGCCATTACTGTTATTAAAACTTTTTTAGACACTGCAACTTCACCGTTGGCGATTGTTCATGCTTTATGGACTTTGGAGGGATTGGAAGCGACAGATGAAAAAATGTTAGCGTTTTATCTTGATCACTCCACTCCCCAAATCCGGGAAAATGCCATCAAAATTTCGGAATTACACCTTGCAGAAATGCCTGCATTAGAAAAGATCCTCACAACCATGCAAACAGATCCGGATCCGAGGGTTCGTTACCAACTGTTATGCACACTTGGCTTATTAAAAACGAAAAGTGCTGAATTGGCAAAGCAAATGATCCTCATGGCAGATATCGAAGATAAGTGGGTTCAAATAGCTGCACTTGCAGCTTCCCCTGGAAAAGAATGGGCCCTGATGGAAAAAGTAAAGAACAGCTCAACAAACCTGCAATCCGAAGGACGCCAGCTTTTCTTCTTAAATACCGGGGCAGTTATTGGATTATCGGGGCAGGAAGAGGATATTAAAAAGTTGATCCGTACTGCAACTGTTTCAAAACCTGCAAGCGACTCATGGTGGAAAGCCGCTTTGTTGGAAGGTTTGCTAAAGGGAATTTCAGCAAAGGGCGTTCCTGAATTTAAGACAGATGCTGAAAAAAACATGCTGTTAACTTTATTCAATCAAGGCACAGACCCAACCTTAAGAAGATCAGGCTTAAGACTATTGTCTGCACTGGGTATACAGGAAAAGCCGGAAACTACAGCCACCCTGGAAACGGCCGCAATTATTGCAGCTGACCGCCAGTCTGATGAGCGGTATAGGGAAGATGCCTTGCTGTTACTTTCTCTTCAGCCTGGCTCGGCCAGCGAGAAACTGTTGCATAATTTAATCAGTCCTTCGGAACCGGAAAACCTGCAAAAAATGGCTGTCCGTACAATCTTCCGGCAATCAGGCACTAAAGCCTGCTACTCCATTTTACAATCCTGGAAAATGCTTACACCCGGCGTTCGCGATGTGGCCATGGACCAGTTCCTGGGGACAACGGAAAATATCAACATCCTGCTGGACGCCCTGCAAAAAGGTGAAATACAATCAAGCAGCATCGGATGGAGACGTATGGTGGAACTGATGAATAATGATGATCCTTTGATCAGGGAGAAATCAAGAAAGCTGCTTACTTCAGTTATAGATAACCGTGATAAGGCATACCGGAAATTTGAACCTGCATTAAATCTGGCCGGAAATGCTGCCGATGGATCAGGCATTTTCAGGCAAAATTGTGCTTTGTGCCACCAGCTTGGCGGAACTTCCGGTACGGCATTTGGACCGGATCTGGCATCAATACGTAACCGGGAAAAGTCTTTCATACTCGCAGATATTATTAACCCTAACCGGTCTATTGCAGATGGCTATGAGAACTGGGTAGTAACATTTCAGGATGGCAGGAAACAACGAGGCATCATCAGCAGTGAAAATAGTTCTGCGGTTACACTGAGGGAAGCTGGCGGAATGGAAACAACCATTCAGCGAAGCCAAATTCAAACAATTGAAGCGGATAAAACTTCGGCTATGCCTCCTGGCCTTGAAGCAAATTTATCCATTCAGCAAATGGCCGACCTTCTTGAATACCTGAAAAAAGGTCAATAAAATTGATCATCATTTACAGTCAAATACTCAACAGCATGTAATATCCCATTACCAGGCTGGTTACCAGTTTGATGAGTGTGCCGAATAAGAATCCCGTGAATGACCCTATCGCAGCTTTGGTTGCCTGGGCAGAATCTTTATTGGCGAGATACTCACCTATGAATGCTCCTATGAACGGGCCGAAAATTATACCCCAGGGGCCCATCCAGAAAGCCGCTATGAATCCCAGCGTACAGCCCCATATACCATATTTACTGCCGCCAAATTTTTTGGTGCCGTAAATCGGCACCAGGTAATCCAACAGGATCACTACCGCAATAATGATCCCCCAGATAAGCATGAACTGCAGCGAAAAAGGTTTATCGGCCCTGAATTGCTGCAGCAATAATCCAACATAACAAAGAGGCGGGCCGGGTAACAAAGGAAAAATACTTCCCAGTATACCCAGGATGACGAGTAATACACCCAGTATAATCCAGATATTTTCCATGGAACAAATATAAAAACTTCTTAGCGTGCATATTTTTTCACGGTTAGTGTAATTATAGCATAGATGTTCAGAGATTCACTAAATTGAAAAAAATATGGACTCTCTTACACATATAGCAGTTGGTGCTTTGATCGGTGAAGTGGCACTTGGAAAAAAGCTAGGCAGGAAAGCCATGCTTTGGGGCGCATTGGCTCAAAGTTTACCGGATATCGACTTTGTTGCTGGCCTATGGATGGACACTTCTCAGGAATTGCTTGCCCACCGGGGGTTCACGCACTCTTTCCTTTTTGCCGGTATAAGCAGCTACTTGCTGGCTATCACTGCCGAACGTTGGCACCGGCCACATAATATCTCACTTCAAAGATGGATTGGCTTTTTTGCCTTTGAAATTTTGGTCCATCTATTCCTGGATGCTTTCAATAACTACGGTGTAGGATGGTTTGAACCCTTTTCAAAACAAAGGGTTTCGTTCAATGCCATTTATGTTGCCGATCCTTTATTTTCCATTGTTCCGGGTATTTGTTTGCTGGCGCTGCTTTTTATGAAAAAACAATACCCAAAACGAAGGCGCTGGGCAATGGCCGGCCTTTGGGCGCCTGTTTTTTACCTGGGATTTGCAACCATCAATAAACTTACCATAGACCTTTCTGTTCGCGAAATGACCCAAAAGGAAAAAATTAGCTATTACCGGTATTTCACAACACCCGCCGCTTTAAACAACCTGCTTTGGTTCGTAGTACTGGAAGATTCAACAGGTTATCATGTTGGCTATAGAAGTCTTTTCGACAAGCAAAAAGAACTCAAACTGGGGTATTTCCCCCGAAACCAGCAATTGCTGTCAGGGATTGATGACCATATTGAAGTACAGCAACTCAAGGAGTTTTCACAGGGATATTACACCGTGGAAAAATGGAGCGATACCCTGGTATTCAACGACCTTAGGTTTGGACAGATCATTGGCTGGGAGGAACCAACGGAGAAATTTGTGTTCCATTATTTCCTTAGCCATCCGGAAGATAATAAACTGGTAGTACAACGCGGCAGATTTGCCAGGTGGAACCGATCAACTCCACGGAGATTGCTCAAGAGGATCAGGGGGAATTAACGTTGCCGGAAATAAAATGTAAATAGGAAAAAAATCAGCCTTACAAATTCATAACAAGCATATTGTACAACGCGTTGAAAGAAATTGTATTTTGTTTCATACGTTAACGCGGTACACTCTATACAATCATTCCGAATGATCCCTTCAAGCGTTTGGTGTACATAATCAGAAAATGAATGATCCCTGATATCCAGGTTAAGTTCGATACTGGCAAAGGCACTGAGATTATTGACATTATAAGATCCGCTCGTAACCCAGGTTCTGTCGCATACGGCAATTTTTCCATGCAGAACAATATGCGGGTACTCATAAATTTCAACTCCGTTTTTGAACAACCATCGGTACATATACCTCTCTGCCTGTTTGGTAATTTTTATATCTGACTTTCCGGCCAGTATTAACTTTATTTTTACGCCCCGCCTGAACGCCCGGCTCATGTTACGCCTGAACACACGGCCCGGAAGAAAATAACTCGACATCATTATGATCTCCTTTTGAGCATCCCGGAACATTTCCAGGTAAGTACGGGAAATTTCATTTTTCCGGGTTACCCAGTCATTTCTGCTAACCCGTACAAGGCAATGCTGGGAAACATCAGGAAGTGTAATTTTTTCCCGCTTGATAATTTTCTTCACTTCCCCTGGAAACTTGACCCAAATACTTACACAAATCCTAAACAAAATAACAGCCGCATCTCCTTTAACATGAATCGCCCAGTCAAGCCAGGCTGGATCATCAGGCAGATCATTATAACGATCTGAAATATTTAGACCACCAACCAGCGCTGTATGTGCATCCGTTACAAGAATCTTGTGATGCAACCTACGGCCAAAGTAGAAACTTTTACTCTTCCATACTGGTTCAAAAAAACGAAAATGAATACCGGCACTTACCAGTCTTTGAATAAATCTGTCTGTCAGACTCCGCGAAGCATACCCATCCAAAAGCAGGTAGACTTCCACACCACGCAGGCTTGCGCCTATTAATTCTACAGCAATGGATTCGCCGGTTATATCTTCCTCAAAAATATAAGTCTGTAAATGAATGGAACGGGAGGCCTCCCGGATCATCTTTTTCATTTCGGAAAAATATTCCCGACCACCATGAACCAGCTTCACCTCGTTATGAATAGTGTATGCCCCGGATATTTTGGAAATTCGTAAATTCATTCAGTTCTCTAAATTAAGCTATCCGGATAATTCAACCGTTTATCACCGAAACAGATATAATGATGAATATCATTAGCTATTATGACAGTATTCAGCAGTAAAAAGGTTAATTATTAACATATTTGAATAGAAATAAACAAATTGACTTTACGGGAACAAACATTATCATTTCTTAATGAAACCGGAAACCTTGCCCGGTTTACTGGACGCTTTTTTTCTGAAGCATTTAAACCCCCCTTTGAGTTTGCCGAATTACTCCGGCAATGTTATATCATAGGTAACAAGTCGTTATCCCTTGTTGGTGTAACCGCTTTTATCCTGGGCCTTGTACTTACGATTCAATTACGTCCACCATTATTGGATTATGGGGCAGAGTCAACATTACCTTATATTGTAGGCGAATCCATTATCAAGGAGATTGGACCAGTTATCATTGCGCTGATATTTGCCGGCAAAATTGGTTCCAGTATAGGAGCTGAACTGGGTTCCATGAAAGTTACGGAACAGATAGACGCCATGGAAGTATCCGGTACCAATCCCTTCAATTACCTTGTTGTTACCAGGGTTACAGCAGCTACGCTGATGCTGCCTTTGCTGGTAATTATGGGAGATGGCATATCCTTGTTTGGATCTTACCTGGGTGTCAATATTAAAGGTGCCATAAGTTTCAAATTGTTCTACACCCAAATCTTTCAGGACCTGAATTTTTCAGACATTTTACCAGCTACCATAAAGACCATTTTTTTTGGATTCGCTGTTGGCCTGGTGGGTTGTTACAAGGGGTATTATTCCAGTAAAGGGACTGAGGGTGTAGGAAAATCAGCTAATTCTGCCGTGGTTGTTTCATCCTTTTTTGTTTTCCTGCTTGATCTTATAGCAGTTCAGGTAACAGATTTATTGGGATTTAATTAGCATCATGATGGAAATACCCGACATACAGCAAGTGGCTCAAGATGAAAAAAATGGAAAACCGGTAATCAGGTTAAACAACCTGAAAATCGCCTTCGGTTCTAACCAGGTGCTGAATGGTTTTAATCTTGATCTGCACAAAGGCGAAAATATTGTTGTCCTTGGGAAATCAGGCTCCGGAAAATCTGTACTCATAAAATGTATTATCGGGCTGTTGCAACCAGATGAGGGAGAAATAATAATTTTTGACCAAAATATACTTGAATTAAATCACGATGAACTTGACCTGATCAGGGCAAAAGTTGGCTTCTTATTTCAAAGTAATGCCTTATACGATTCCATGACGGTAAGGAATAACCTGGAATTTCCGCTGCGCAGGCACTGGATGAAACTTGACCATTCTAAAGTAAATGAGATGATTATGGAGGCGCTCTCCAATGTAGGGCTTGAACATACAGTTGATATGATGCCGGTTGAATTATCAGGCGGAATGCGTAAACGCATAGCTCTGGCAAGGACCCTGATTTTAAAACCCGAAATCATCCTGTATGATGAACCTACAACGGGCCTTGATCCGATTACCGGACGTGAGATCAGTGAACTGATGGTTGTGATACAGGAAAAATATAAAACCAGTTCACTCATTATTTCTCATGATATGAAATGCGTGCAGAAAACCGCAGATAAAATTGCCGTATTACTTGACGGGAAATGCCATGCACTTGGAACATTTGATGAACTGAAATTATCTGAAGACAAATTGATCAAACAATTTTTTGAATAAGTTACCTATGGCCAGGCAAACTAAAAATATTACCAAGCTGGGATTATTTGTTTTTGTGGGTTTGCTGATGCTGATAACAGCATTATTCCTGATTGGCAATTACCAGCATTTGTTTGGGTCTCATTATTTATTGCGTGCACATTTTAGTAACGTGGGAGGATTACGAACCGGTAATAATGTAAGATACGCCGGCGTGGAAGTAGGCACTGTAAAGCAAATGAATATAATCAATGACACTACGCTTGAAGTAACCTTGCTGATAGAACAAAAAATGAAAAGTGTTATCCGGAAAAATGCTTTGGCGAGCCTTGGTGCCGATGGACTAATGGGCAATAAGGTTGTAAACATTGTACCTCAGGACGCTCCGGCTGATTTCGCTGTTGAAGGCGACATCCTTCCTTCCCGCACAGCTATTGAATTTGATGATATACTTCGTACATTAAGTGGAACCAGTGAAAACCTGGGTGACATAACCAGCGGATTAAAAGTAACAGTTGACAGGATCAATAAAAGCAACGGGCTGTGGGAACTGCTATCTGACAGTGCGCTTGCCATGAATGTCAGAAAGGCTTCGAAAAACCTCGAAAGAACAACCATTAATGCCGAGACCATGACTCGCGATGTACGTGAAATGATTGCTGATGTTAAAGCCGGTAAAGGACCAGCCGGGGCGGTCCTAAGGGATACCTTGATGGTCAATAACCTCAGGTCAACCCTGGCAGAACTGGAGCATGTGGCTGGACAGGCAAGTCAATTGGCAGCCAAATTGGATATGATCACAGAAAATATCAACAGGGATATCCAGGTTGGCCCGGGACCTGTTCATACTGCATTGAAGGATACTGCGGTCGCCGGAAATATCAGCCGAAGCCTGCTCAATATTGAAAAAGGGACTGAAGCTTTTAATCAGAACATGGAAGCGGCAAAACATAACTGGCTGTTCCGGGGTTATTTCAGGAAACAGGAAAAAGCAAAAGCCAAACAGCAAAAGCAGCTTGAGCAAAAACAAAAATAATTTAATCCTGATTCTACCGCGATGTAAATAAAAAAATTTTCAAAAACTCCACTTTCCCCGCATGTATATTGCAGAACCCTGGCTCTTATATTTTCCCTGGTCATTGGCAAAAAATGATTGAATGGTAAGATCAAGATCCAGGTTCTCAGAAGCGTTATAGGCAAATGCAGGAAAAAGGATCAGGCTGTTATTATCAGGCGAATAAATCACTGATGCATTTAACGTAAATAATGTTGCCACAGTTTTAGCCACTCCTGTATAAAATGAATACCGAAATGGGAATAATGATTTTGCAGACAGATTGGTTGTAAATATACTACCACCGGTAAAATATCCTGAAGGATCACTGTTGAACAGTACAGAGCCGGAAATATACCAGCCGTCTTTAAATGTATAATCCATCATGACGGAAGCACTCAATACGCCGGTTGTGTCCGCCAGGTTTTCATATGGATGAAAATAACTGGCCTCGCCCTTAAACCCCGTATTTCCAATACTGCCTGCCCAACCACCGCCAATGACCAGGTCTGTATTATACAACCCTGCCAGAACCTGGTAATCATATTTCGATTTATTGAATTTGTACAGCATTGATGCAATATGTTCATCACTTTGCTTTCCCGGCTTCCATGCAAATTCAAGAGTCGAATTCAATTTAGGGAAATGCTGTATCCTTACGGCATCATTTCCGGGGCGTTCTTCATAATCAAAGTCAAGAAAATTATAGGCGTTATAGATATCATTGGGGTTCCAGATATTATTAATCCCCCAATTGATGCGCTGACGGCCAACGGTGATATCCCATTTTGGTACGCTGTATTTTAACAAGAGCCTGTCGATAACAGAATGAATTACTAAAGATGGTTTATTGACCCAGAGAACCGAAAGGTCAAAAAAACCTGGATAATAGTCAATGGATTCAGCAAAACCAGGCGTTTCACTTACCTGAGTGCCAAAGAATATCCGGTTCCTCAACTCAAGCCTGGCTGTTAACTTTGAACCAAGGTTTACTTTTGTATTGATACGGTTATGAATCAGGTTAACCCAGGTGGATGAATCAAAGTTCCCTGAAAAACCAAATCCCTGAAGGTCCTTGACATATCCTTTCAGATCCAGCCACGGGGGCTTTTTTTCCACTTCATCCTGAGCACAGGCATTCCCGCCGAAAGCAAATGCAAGCAGCATTATCATACCGATAAATAAAATACTATGTTTCCCTTTTTTCATCCCCAACCACTTTGCCGTCTTCCAGTGTGATCACCCTTCTTGCCCGGTCAATTACCCGCTGATCATGCGTGGAAAAAATGAATGTCATTTGCTCTTCTTTATTGAGCTTGGACATGATGTCCAAAAGATTGCCCGCTGAAACAGAATCAAGATTTGCCGTTGGTTCATCGGCCAGGATGAACTGGGGCTTGGTCGCCAGTGCACGTGCTACGGCTATACGTTGCTGTTGACCACCGGAAAGATTTGCAGGCCGCTTATCCATTTTATCAGCAAGACCAACTTCAGTAAGCAGTTCCGTTACCCGGCTGTTCCGTTCCTCTTTGGTGCGTTTCTGAAGCAACATGATAAACTCCACGTTTTCACGGGCAGTGAGAACAGGTATCAGGTTATAGGCCTGGAAAACAAAGCCGATATTTTTCAGGCGAAAATCAATCAGCTGGTTATCCTTCATCACTGTAATATTAACCCCATTTATTTCCACATGTCCCTGATCCGGATGATCCAGCCCGCCGATCATATTGAGCAAAGTGGTTTTCCCGGAACCCGAAGGCCCCTTCAACGCAATAAATTCACCCTTCTCAATATGCAGGTGAACATTATTTAATGCATACACAGGTATGGTTTCCGCATCATATATCTTAACAAGGTTATGGGCATCTATGACTGTTTGCATGATATTTCTATTTTCTGATGGCTTCCGCCGGTTTCAAAGAAAGCGCCCTTCGGGCCGGGAACAAAGCAGAAATTAAAGCTGTGATCACAACAAGCAACATGATCATTCCAAATTGCCCGGGCTTTAAAGAAGGGAATACTACATTGCTGTAACCGAAACTGGAAAAGGTATCGGAGAATATGGAAAGATCAATCCCTTTTTTTCGTGTATACAATATCGTAAGCATTGCAGGCAGTATCCCTGCCGGGCAGCCGGCGAGAACCAGGAAAACCGTTTCCAGCAGGATCATGCCAAAAATGCGTAGCTTATTCATCCCAAGTGAAAGCAACATGCCTATTTCCCTGGTACGCTCCAGTACCGACATAAGCATGGTATTGATGATCCCAAAAGCCAGCGCGAGCATGATAATACCCATATAAAAAACCATCATCTGATCCATTGCCGTAACAAGCAGTTCCATTTCAGGACTTATCTCCATCCAGTTTTTTACCTCGAGTAATGGATATTTTTTAACCAGCGAAGCTGAAACTTTACCCAGGTCTTCATCCCCTTCAAGCAGTAACGCAATCTCATTAAACTGGCCGGGCAGTCCGGCTAGAAGGCCTGCATCTTCTGCCCTTATGAAAACATTGGATTCATCATAAGGTGTATTAACCGTTTGGTATATGCCAACAATACGAAAAGCGCCCGATGCTATATCTCCATCGTGATCCGTAAATGTCAGTACAATCTTTGAGTGCAGTTCAAGCTTAAGTTTTTTTGAGAGCTTCTGTCCAACAATGATCTCATTTTTAACTTCACCAGAAAAATATTTACCGGAAACAATTTTCCCTGAGAGTTTTGTCAATGCTTTTTCCGTATCCGCTGTAACCCCATTGATACGCACACCCGCACTTCCGGCAGCAGAAGCCGCCATACCGTTTATGATCATTCGTCCGCCAGCGAATTTTACACCGGCTTCTTTTCCCAAAGACTCAACCATCGACTTTCCCCCAGGCAGAAAAAAACGGAGATCATTATCCCTCCTGAACTCAGGATGATGAATCTGAATATGGGATATCTCACTCTCAATGGCACTTCTTATGCGCTGTTCTATCATGCCATTATAAAATGCCATCAAAAAAATCCCGGCCCATAAACCGATGGCCACAGCCACCAGGATGACAATACTACGCGTTTTATTGCGCCAGATATTCCGCCAGGCGATCTTAAAAAGCATCTTGCTATTTTTTCATGGCTTTGACCGGATCGATCCTGCCGGCACTCCAAACGGGATATAACCCGATCAGGAATGCCAGGCCAGATACGATCAATGCCTGGGTGATAAATATTTGAGGGTCTAATACCGTCGGAAATATGGGTTCAAAACCAAATTGTTCATAGGCTTTTGCTACCTGGCCTGAAAACCTGACCGGCTTTTCCCTGAAGTACCATACGAGGGGCAGCCCAAGAAGCAAACCAATCAGGGTACCCATTATAGTTATCATAAACGTTTCTGAGAGCAGCATGAGCCCCAGCTTCATTTTTTTCATACCAATGGCTACGAGCATGCCAAATTCATATTTTCTTTCAGCCGTCATCATCAGTAAAGTGCTGAATATCCCAAAGGAAATGATCAGGTATAAAATGCCGGTCCAGATATAAAACCCAGCCGAATCTGCCCGGATATGATTCTCGATATCAGGCATCATCTCCTTCCATGTCATAACCTCATAAAATGGACCGGCTGATGCAGCCATTTCCTGCTGAACGCTTTCCAGCATACTTAAATCTGTTATTTCCAGGGCCAGGGAAGTTGCCCTGCCCTCCGCACCCAGGAAACTCTGTGCGACAGAAATGGGCAGGTAGACCATGGATTCATTAAGCTGCGGGGAACCAAATCGCAATATTCCTGAAACCGGATATTTTCCTGCAGCAAGGGAACCCTGAAAACCTTGTCCCAGTAATACAAGGGTATCATTAACCGTTAGTCCCAACAATTCTGCAAGCGCTGCTCCAAGCATTACAGAATTACTTTCAGCTGAGAAATAGTTGCCTTTGATCAGTTTACCACTCAGCTGAGTGAGTTTATCTTCTCCCAAAGGGTCGGTGCCGCAAACCATGCATCCTTTTGTTATGGTCCCGGATGAAGCCAGGGCATATGATTCAATCCGGGGTACCACTGTTTGAACCCCGGCCACATGCCCGGCTTTGCTTAGCAGGGTATCATTTAACGCGAAACTGTTCTCAATTACCTGTTCATCCCAATACCCTTTTTTATGTACCTGCAGGTACCCGGAATAAAAACTCACCACATTTTTAATCAGGTTATCAAACACACCTTTCTGCAGGGACTGCATCAATACAGCCAGCACCACCGCAAAAGAAACCGACGCCATGGTTATCAGGGTTCGTCGCTTATTGCGCCACAGGTTCCTCCAGGTGAGTTTTCCGATCATTGTATTTTTGACATATACTGGGTGCTGAATAATTCATCAGCAATTGGTTTGTCAAATACCAGTTCGCGGTATAATAATATGGTCTTATTTCCTTTCTTGTCCGCCGGAACCATCTCCAGTCGGGCCGGCAACATCCTGCCACCAAGCATTTTGACATCGGAAGCATGCAGTGTATTGATCAGTTTGCCGGCTTCATCAAAATATTCACCATGAAGCATGATGAACTCCTTTTTATCAACCCACAATAAAACCTTCCCCCAAACCACGGCAGCCTCAGGCTTAGGGATCATCTGCACCTGGTAACAGTCACGGCCATCTATAACCGCATCTGCGAGAAAACTGTGCGTATAATCTTCCACAATGGACGCTTCTTTTACCAGGTCGTCATTGGTGAAATCGGTTCCCATCCACGACTGGCTCATCATGGAAGGAGGCAGTTTTATATTGCGCTCAATGGCAGGTATCCAGTTCCAGACTTCTTTATTCCGCTTCAGGTAAACGATACCTTTATCTTTAACCGGAGCGGTTACCAGGATCAATGCAAAGTCATTGTCTTTAGTCCATGTTTTGAGGCTCATCTCCCTTGTCCAGGATGGACGGATGATCTGAATGGACATACTGGCCTGTGAAGATTTTCCTTTGGCCTTATCATCTGCTTTTTTAATAACATCTCGGGCCCCCTGGGCCGCCCCTGATAAAGCAGGGAGAAAAAAAATGAGGATGAAAAAAAAGCGTAAACGCATCATGCCCTTTTTCCTGCAAGTTCATCCGATACAACGAAAAATACAATGACACAAATCATAGATGCAGCACCAGCTAATGCCGCTATTCAAAAACCGGAAAGTGTTTCCTTCCTATATGCTTTGCTATCCGCCATATAAAGGCGTATCGTTGAAGGGCTCATATATCTTTCTTTATAATTGCCCTTTTCACCTTTTACCAGCAATTCTTCCGGATCAGCGGCGCCAAAAGTTTTACGCACGTAAATTCCCATGGCCAGTAAATACTCCCCCATCCCCTGTTCAATGCACAAACTATCGGTCAGGTATTCAAACCGGTTCATATACTTCGTTGATACATGACTGATACCAAGCCAGGTGAGCGACAAACCACTCATTTGCGAAAAATTAAGTACATGGCTCAGTTCATGCCCCAGTACGCCAACGCCTGCTTCAAAAGGTGCATTTTTAAGAATGATGCTGTCCCACCTGTCTTTTCTGCCGGTACTGATGAATATTTTGTACTTTCTTTTTTTAGCGCTCCTGAACAAGCCTCCGTAAGTTGGCCTGGAGGATAATGGTGCATAGCCTTTGCGTAATTGAAAATCTATGCGATGATTTTTAAGTTCCGGGAAAAAGGATAAGGCGGTTAAAATCTGCTCTTCAAACTCAGCCGGGTACACTTTATTATGGCCGTATAAAGATTTCAGGTCACTGATACTTTTTCCTGAAGGGCCTTTTTCGTCAGGTACATTACTGGTTTGGCAATACGCCTTTTCAACGAAAAGCAGAGACATTGAAATAATGAGAATTTGTATAGTTGATTTCAACTGACTTAATTTTTATCGGAAATTATTAATTCTACAGTTAATCCATTTACAAATTAGTTGATTTAGGTTTTTATTATGAAGCATTACTCAACACAATGCGCCCACTGCTTCTCTTTTTACCTATGAGTTTTTGGATCAAAAAAAAAGGAGGCAAATGCCTCCTGCTCATGATTTTTATGGTTAATAACTTAGGGTAATGAAACCTCATACTGCTTACCCGCAACCGTGATCACTGCTTTCTTATCACATTCGCCATTACCAAAATCAAGCACACCGGCAATATTGTTATAAGAAATATCCATCAGTCCGGATACGGTATTCATACATGCTGCTTTACGCAACAGGTTAGTTTTAGTTGCAGCAGTAAGCGTATTTCCGTCAAATGAACCAATGGTACCATTGCCTGACACATTATACTCATCATCTGCTAATGATAATGACAGTAAACCGGCAGATTGAACCCAGGTAGTTGTACTGGTACGTGTATACCACTTCCCATCGGGGTAAGTGACCTTGCCGTCAGTTAACTGAACCGTTACATTAAGGCCATTGAGTGACCCATTATTGGTGATGGTTTGCACCCCTTCCAGTTTGTATCCGTTGACTGAATAATTCTCAAAACGAATGGTGATCCTGGCACCGGTTGTAATTAACTTTTTATCGATGGTATAAATAATTTTGCCTTTGCGCAGGTATCCGTTTAGTCCCGTGCAACCCGCAGTGCCATAATCAACCGTCACTGTCTTGGGCCAGACAGCAGGGTCCTTTGGCGCAATGGTAACAGTGGCACATATATCCTGTTGCGTGATTGGCTGGGCGGTTAAACCATTATCTGTATTTGCCTGTAAAACCTCAGCGGAAATATCATCATAATAAACATCGGTCAGAATTTTCTGGCCGGAGAGTTCAATTATACCGAGATCTTCAGTTTGGGGAGAATCAATTTTTTCTTCTTTGGAGCAGGAAAAAAGAATTACCGACATGCAGGCCACCAGGCCAAATAATTTGAATGTAAAGATTTTCATAGTAGGGGATTTAATGATCCCTGAAAACGTATAAAAAAGGAAGAGATTGTATTAGTGTGGATAATTAATGAAATAAATGCACTTCTAAAAATTTCAACAAATAGGCTGTAATAAGTTTATTTAGAATTATATATGAATTAATTTTATAATTAATATATAACTCTTTTACCTGATTTCTGATACTTGCTAGGCTTTATTATACATTTTAAGGACCGGTTCCCTCAGTCCTGCCGCTTCGGGGGAGCAGTAATAAAAAATGATGTCAGCGATACTGTCCGGTCTCATCCAGGTGGAAAAGTCAGCATCCGGCATCGATTTTCTGTTTTGAGGCGTATCTATAGTACTGGGAACCAATACTGTAACTATAACATCTGTACCTTTAGCTTCCTCATTCATTAATTCAGCCAACCGAAAGACAAGCGATTTAGACAGGCTGTAGGCTGTCATCCCCTTTCCATTTTTCATATCCAGGCCCGGACGGGAGCCTGTCATGAAAATCCGGCCCTTCCCTTTTTTCAACATTTGGAGGAAAATGGGCCTTGCTGCATTGTAAGTAGTTTCAAAATTCAGCTTAAGCTGGTTATAAAAATCCGAGGTGCCGGTTTGGGCAATATCCCCCATCGAAAACCCACCGGCCGTTAGTATAGCTATGTCAATCCCACCAAATTCCTTTATGTCTGATTCTATGATAGCAGCCGTTTCTGACTCATTCAAAAGATCTATATGCCTGTTTTCCAATCCCTTATTGGCATCTTCAGGAAGATAAACCTCCTCCGGCAGCAGGGTACCGATGACCCTGTCGCCTGCAGCTAAAAATTTCCGGGTAATGGCCCTCCCCAGGTTTCCTGAACTACCTGTTACAAATACTATTCTTTGCATATGACTTTTTTGTAACCAAATATACTCATCTCCTTGCGAACCCTTGCTCCCTTGCGCCCTTGCGGTGGTTGTGTTACGAAATCGGGAAAAATTACCTCCCTGTTTAACCATTTAAGCCTATTCCTGTTATTAATCGGTACACATTTCAGACTTTTGCAGATCAAACCCAGATGCAGTTATGCCAGAAGAAAAAGAAGATATATTAGATCAGGTCACCTCTTCCGAATATAAATACGGATTCGTGACAGATATTGAGTCGGAAGACGCACCGAGGGGCCTAAGTGAGGATACTGTCCGCTATATTTCGGCTAAGAAAAACGAGCCGGAATGGCTGCTGGAATGGAGGCTTAAAGCATACCGCCACTGGCTTACCATGGAGGAACCAAAATGGCCGAATGTACAATATCCACCCATCAACTACCAGGATATCATTTACTATTCTGCCCCTAAGCAAAAGATCGCACCAAACAGCCTTGATGAGATTGACCCTGAATTGCGCAAAACATTTGAAAAACTGGGTATCTCCCTGAATGAACAAAAAAGATTGTCGGGGATTGCCGTTGATGCGGTGATTGACAGTGTTTCCATCGCCACTACGTTCAAGGAAGAACTTGCCGAACTGGGCATCATTTTCTGTTCCATGAGCGAAGCGGTCCAGGAACATCCGGAACTGATCCGTAAATACCTGGGAGCCGTAGTCCCGCCCACCGATAATTATTTTACTGCCCTGAACTCCGCCGTTTTCAGCGATGGTTCATTTTGCTTCATTCCATCCGGCGTTAAATGCCCCATGGAATTATCCACTTACTTCCGCATCAACGCCGCCAATACCGGCCAGTTTGAAAGAACCCTGATCGTTGCAGAAGCGGGTAGCTATGTCAGTTACCTGGAAGGCTGTACCGCACCGATGCGCGACGAAAACCAATTACACGCTGCCGTGGTTGAACTGATAGCCATGGAAAAAGCAGAGATCAAATATTCAACGGTACAGAACTGGTACCCTGGTGATAAAGACGGCAAAGGCGGTATCTACAATTTTGTTACAAAACGCGGCATCTGCCAGGGTGATCATTCAAAGATCTCCTGGACGCAGGTAGAAACGGGTTCATCCATTACCTGGAAATATCCAAGCGTGATCCTGAAAGGTGATTATACAACCGGGGAATTCTATTCCGTTGCCGTTACCAATAATTTCCAACAGGCTGATACCGGCACGAAGATGATCCACCTCGGCAAACACAGCCGGAGCCGCATCGTTTCAAAAGGTATCTCTGCAGGCAAAAGCAATAACAGCTATCGTGGACTGGTACAAGTAGGCAAGAACGCTTCTTTTGCACGAAATTTCTCCCAGTGCGATTCATTACTGCTGGGTGATAAATGCGGGGCGCATACATTCCCCTACATCGAAGTAAAAAATAATACGGCGATCGTGGAGCATGAAGCGACTACTTCCAAAATTGGCGAGGACCAGATTTTTTACTGCAACCAGCGGGGCATTGATACCGAAACCGCTGTAGCGCTTATCATCAACGGATTCGCCAAAGAAGTAATGAACCAGCTCCCCATGGAATTTGCCGTGGAAGCACAAAAACTCCTCGCAATCAGCCTGGAAGGCAGTGTGGGATAAACAAAATCGAAAGTCCAAAGTCGAAAATCGAAAATCATTCAAAAGAACAGATAATGTTACATATAAAGAATCTGCACGCGAAAATTGAAGAAAAAGAAATTCTGAGAGGTATAAACCTGGATATAAAAGCCGGCGAGGTACACGCTATCATGGGGCCAAACGGTTCCGGTAAAAGTACACTTGCTTCGGTACTTGCAGGCCGTTCAAACTTTGAAGTTACCGATGGTTCTGTTGAGTTCATGGGAAAGGACCTGCTTGAAATGTCTCCGGAAGAAAGGGCCCGCGAAGGCATGTTCCTGGCCTTTCAGTATCCGGTTGAGATTCCGGGTGTAAGCACCACCAACTTCATCAAAACTGCGGTTAATGAAGCCCGTAAGCACCGCGGACTGGATCCGCTGGATGCGGTTTCATTCCTGAAACTGATGAAAGAAAGGATGAAACTGGTGGAGATCGATCAGTCGCTGCTGAGCCGTTCCCTCAACGAAGGGTTCTCCGGTGGCGAAAAAAAGAGAAATGAGATTTTCCAGATGGCCATGCTCGAACCCAAACTGGCGATACTGGATGAAACCGATTCAGGACTGGATATCGATGCCCTCCGTATTGTGGCCAATGGTGTAAATAAATCCCGCAACAAAGACAACGCGTTTCTGTTGGTGACACATTACCAGCGCCTGCTTGATTATATCGTACCCGATTTTGTACACGTTTTGTATAACGGAAGGATCGTAAAATCAGGCACCAAAGAACTGGCCCTCGAATTGGAAGAAAGGGGATATGATTTTATAAAAAACGAGCTGGAACTCGCCGCACAGGATTAATCAATTTAAATCAACATCATTTGAAGGCCGCCACCAGGCAGCCATCATTGTAAATAAAGTATCACGTATGTCGAACGATGCGATCCAGTATTTCGCCGCTAAGTTCAGTGAAGAAAAGAATAAGTCAGGCGCACTGGCCGGCTTCAGTGAAAAGGCAATGTCTGACTTCCAAAAACTCGGACTCCCCGCTATCCGCCATGAAGAATGGAAATATGCAAGGGTGAGCAACCTGTTCCGGAAGGACCTGCAATATGGAACCACAGGTACAGGCGTAACAGCTGCGGATATCGAAACTTTTCGCCTGCCAGGTTCAGATAAAGCCACAGAACTGGTTTTCATTAATGGTGTATTCAACACGGCGCTGTCTGCAATCCGTCACCAGCCTGAAGAATTGGTGGTCATGTCACTTGAGGAAGCAGCTGGTGGAAATTATGCCGATTTCATTAAAGCAAACCTGGGTCATAGTGCAGCTTACCATCCCGATGGCATACATGCATTGAATGCTGCCTTTGCCGGAAGTGGTTTGTTCATAGTGGCAAAGAAGGGCAAAGTAATCGAACAACCGGTTTATATATACAACCTGGCCGACAGTCGCCCCGGATTTATTTTCGCACAGCCGCGCACACTGGTGCATGTTGAAGCTGCCGCCCAACTGCAGATAGCTGAACAGTATATCACCATCGGCGGCAACGAAAGCTTTACCAACGAAGTGTTTGAAGTTGTTGCGGAAAAAGATGCCATAGTTGATTATTATAAGATCCAGAATGAAGGACCGCTCGCCAATCATGTGGGTACCACCCATATCCGCCAGGCAGGCAAATGCCTCACCAATGCCGTAACGATCACACTCAGCGGCGCCATGGTAAGGAACAACCTCAATATGATAATGGAATCCGAACATGGTGAATCGCATATGTACGGGCTATACCTGCTTGATGGCAAAACACTTGCTGATAATCACACCATCGTTGATAATGTCATGCCGCACTGTTACAGCAATGAATTGTACAAGGGCATAATGGACGGTGAATCATCCGGTGTATTTAACGGAAAGATCTTTGTCCGCAAAGACGCGCAAAAGACCAATGCATATCAATCCAATAAAAATGTTTTGTTGAGTGATAAAGCTTCGGCCAATACCAAACCCCAGCTGGAAATCTTTGCGGATGACGTAAAGTGCTCGCATGGTTGCACCATTGGCAGGCTGGACGACGAAGCATTATTCTACCTGAGGTCAAGGGGTATCAGTGAAAAAAATGCGAAGTCGCTGCTGCTGCATGCTTTTGCCGTAGACATCCTCGATAATATCAAACTCGAACCGCTCCGGAAACATGTTGACCGCATGATCTCCGAAAGGCTCGAATTCAATTTCTGATTATGGAAACAGTGGCCCTGCAAAATGAACTTGATATATATTCCATCCGGAATCAGTTTCCCATACTTCAACGTGAAGTAAAGGGCAAGCCACTCGTGTACCTCGACAATGCTGCCACATCACAGAAACCATCGGTTGTAATTGACGCGCTGACCAATTATTACACCGGCTACAATGCCAATATTCACCGGGGCATACATACCCTGGCGGAAGAAGCCACTGCCGCCTTTGAAGCAACCAGAGAAACCACCAGGCAATTCATAGGTGCATCGTCAACAGACGAGATCATCTTTACGCGTGGAACCACCGAAGGCATCAACCTCGTGGCTTCCAGTTGGGGCAGGGCAAACCTGCAACCCGGCGACGAGATCATCATTTCAACCCTGGAACACCATTCCAATATTGTTCCCTGGCAGATGATCGCAGCAGAAAAAGGAGCGATACTTAAGATTGTTCCCATTACCGATGATGGTGAATTTATATATCCGGCATTTGAACAACTGCTTTCAGCCAAAACAAAATTTGTTTCGCTGGTACATGTGTCTAATGCACTTGGTGTGATCAACCCGGTAAAAAAAGTGATCGATGCGGCCCATGCTGTGGGAGCACTGGTTTTGATAGATGGCGCACAATCTTCGGTTCACCTCGACATAAATGTGCAGGAACTTGATTGCGATTTCTTTGCATTCTCCGGGCATAAAGTATACGGCCCAACCGGGGTAGGTGTTTTGTTTGGGAAAAGAACTGTTCTGGAAGCCATGCCCCCTTACCAGGGTGGTGGTGAAATGATCCGCGAAGTGAGTTTCAGTGGCACTACTTATAACGATCTTCCCTATAAATTTGAAGCAGGTACCCCAAACATTGCAGATGTGATTGCGCTTAAAGCTGCCCTGGATTTTATAACAGGTCTTGGCAAAGCAAAGATTGCAAAACACGAGGATATTCTGCTGCAATATGCCACCACTCAATTAAAAGAAATCCCCGGACTCCGCATCATTGGTGATATAGCGCATAAAGTAAGTGTGGTATCATTTATCATTGAAGGTATTCATCCGCAGGATATCGGCATCCTACTGGATAACCAGGGCATTGCCGTAAGGACGGGGCACCACTGCACGCAGCCGCTTATGCAGCGCTTAGGCATTCCCGGCACCAGCAGGGCTTCCTTTGCAGTATATAACACTACAGACGAAATTGATGCGCTGGTGAAAGGATTATATAAAGTGAAAAAAATGCTCGCTTAAAATGACCGACACCCCAGCCATACCTGTCATAGAAGAAGAGATCGTTGAAGAATTTTCCCTGTTCGATAGTTGGGAAGATAAATATGAATACCTCATCGATATGGGTAAGAAACTGCCGAAGCTGGAAGAGGCCCATAAGAAAGATGAGAATAAGATCCGTGGCTGCCAGTCCACCGTATGGATGGTATCAGAATATAAGGATGGAAAGATCTTTTATAAAGCGGATAGTGATGCGATGATCGTGAAAGGGCTTATCAGTATGCTTATCCGGGTTTTTTCGGGCCAGAAACCCGGGGATATTGTTGCGGCAGATATGAAGTTTATTGATGATATCGGAATGAGCACACACCTGGCACAGACAAGATCAAACGGACTCCGCTCGATGATAAAGCAAATGAAACTGGATGCCATGGTATGGGCATCTAAAGAAAAAAATTAAAGGCAGAAGACTGAAACATGGATAACGAAGCGTTAAAAGAAAAAGTCATAGAAAAGATCCAGGAGATCTATGATCCGGAGATCCCGGTAAATATCTGGGACCTGGGCCTGATCTATGAGGTCAACATACTTCCTATCAATAATGTGCAGGTGGTGATGACACTCACCGCCCCAAGTTGTCCCGCTGCGCAAACCATCCCGCACGATGTGGATCAAAAGATCCGCGAAATAGAAGGGGTTAATGATGTGCATGTGGAAGTTACCTGGACACCCTCCTGGAACAAAGATATGATGACAGAAGTAGCTAAACTGGAACTGGGGTTTCTCTGATCAGTTTTTAGCGTCCTTCTTTCCTTGCGGTCAAATGTATTATGTTTTTCATTTTAGCTTCCAATAAATCATACTCTTTATTCAATATCGCCTGGTTGGAAAATAATTGGCTTCCTATCCCAATAGCAAATACACCAGCATCGATCCATTTTGAAAGAGTCAATTCGTCCAACCCCACTCCACCGGTAACAATAATTTTCAAAAAAGGCAATGGGCCTTTAATATGTTTGATATAAGAAGGCCCAACTGTACCAGCGGGAAAAAGCTTTATTACTTCAGCCCCCAGATCATATGCATATTTCATTTCAGTAGGCGTAAAGCAACCCGGTATCCAGGGAACATAATTATCCGTGCAAACCTTACCAACTGCAGCATCCAGGTTTGGCGCAATGATAAAATCAGCCCCTGCATCAATGAATTTTTGTGCAGTTTCCACATCCAGGATCGTACCGGCACCCAAAGAGAGTTCCGGCAACTCTTTTTCAACAAAGGGAACTAATTTTTTAAATACATCGTATGCAGCCGAATCCCTGTTTGTAAGTTCAAATACCCGTATTCCTGCTGCATAACATACCCGCATAACCGATTTACAAACCTCTATATCCGCATAATTAAACAAGGGCAAAACCCTCTTTGACCCGATTTTCTCACAAACTTCTATTGCATTATAGTTTGCCATTGTATCTTTTTATCACACTATCTATTATCCAATATCTAATATCCCATAACCCTTTATCTTATTACCTTTCATCTCATTACCTTTTTATCCTATTATCCTATTATCCTATTATCTTATTATCTTATTATCTTATTATTCTTTAGTCTTTATTTATTCAATATTCATTATTCATTATTCATTACCCCCTCACCTTCTTATCCTCCCCCCCGTATCCCCCTCTATCACCTGCAAAACCTCTTCCACCGATCCGAGCATGATATCACCTTCATAGCTGTGCTTTAAAACGGCAGCAGCTGTGGCAAAATCAATTTTCTGCTGGTCGCTCCAGCCTTTTAACGCAGCATAAATAAATCCTGCCATAAAAGTATCACCGCTTCCTATCCGCTCCACGATCTGTTCCATATTATAAGTCCTCGTTTCCAGTAAATCAGTTCCGTTCCACAACATGCCGGACAACCGGTTATGTGTAGCCGAAATCTGTTCCCTTGGCGAGGTAAGCATGTACCGGATTCCGGGAAACCGTTCTTTCATCTGGCGGCTGATGGAAACAAAACCATTATCCTGCCGGCTTTCTGCTGAAATACGGAAGATATTGCGGGTATCATTTTCACTGGCCACCACAACCTGTGTATGTTCCAGCATTGGCGCCATGATCTCTTCGGGTGTTTTCCCGTAACGCCACAACCCGGATCTGTAGTTGATATCACCGGAAACCATTATACCCTTTGCTGAACAAAACTGAAGGGCTTCCAACAACACATCAGCAGCCCCCTGTGATAATGCCGGCGTGATGCCGCTCCAGTGAAACCACTTTGCACCATCAAGGATCTCATGCCAGTTGAACATGCCCTTGTGCACTGTTGAAAAGGATGAAGGCAAACGGTCGTAGGTGATTGTTGTTGACCGGCTCATGGCACCCTGCTCTACAAAATAAAGGCCAAGCCGTTCACCGCCCAATTGAATATAACGGTTATCCATACCCCTGTGCCGAAGCCAGCTAAGTGCCGTCCGGCCCAGCTCATTCTCCGGGAAGCGGGTTACATGAACGCCATGCATCCCCCAATGGCTGAGGGCTGCAGTGACATTTGCTTCGGAGCCACTGAATAAAATATCCAGGCTTATGGCTTGTTGTAATTTCTGCTTACCCGGAGGGGAAAGCCGCATCATGACTTCGCCCAGGGTTACGATCTTTTGCATGGTATAAGATACACTAAGTTATAAAATGGTGTAACCGCTGAATAACTGTTGAAATCAAGGCCAGCAGCATCAAGAGCGGAAGACGGGACTCGAACCCGCTACCTACAGCTTGGGAAGCTGTCGCTCTACCAGGTGAGCTACTTCCGCTTGTTATCTTTACAAATTAAGCAAGAGATTTTAATATTCGCACAAAACCAGCAAAGAGTTTCACGGAAAAGTTATCTTAGGCTATATGATCGCCATGGTTACAGGTATACCGCTGCTATTGATCATCGCCGCTGCAATAGCACTGGTCATAATTAGCTCAGCCCGATTCAGGATAAATCCATTCCTGTCTCTGATGCTGGCTGCATTACTGG
The DNA here is from genome assembly GCA_041752135.1 of Chitinophagaceae bacterium. Lineage (GTDB taxonomy): Bacteria > Bacteroidota > Bacteroidia > Chitinophagales > Chitinophagaceae > Pollutibacter. The sequence goes on from JBGSHT010000017.1 coordinate 39,267, forward strand.
CAGGTCTTGTGGCCGGGATCCCGCCGCAGGAAATAATCCCCATAATGACAAAGGGATTTGGCGATATGGCCGGAGCCATTGGGCTCATCATAACACTGGGTACCCTCATTGGTGTGATCCTGGAAGAAAGTGGCGCCGCACAAAGTATTGCACAGGTGTTTCTCCGCTGGCTGGGCACCAAGCACGTAATCTTTTCCATGTCAATGATCGGGGCACTGGTAGGCATACCCGTTTTTGCAGACAGTGGATTCATCATGTTGCAGGCTCCGGGCAGAAGGCTGGCACGGCAGACAGGAAAGAACCCCGCCTCCATTGCCATTGCAACAGCCACCGGCCTCTACGCCACACATGTTTTGGTTCCGCCCACACCCGGGCCTTTAGCTGCTGCCGGCAACTTGGGAGCTGAACAATACCTGGGTATGGTCATATTGATTGGACTGGCAACATCCATTCCGGCTATACTTATGGGTTATTGGTGGGCCCGAAGAATGGCATCTGGCATTAACATCGCGGAAGATTTGCAAGACTCTTCGCAAAATACAAAACCGGACGACCTGCCCGCTTTCTGGAAATCCATTTTACCGATACTGCTTCCGCTGATACTGATCATTCTGGGTACATTCCTTCGAATGTATGGCCAGCATAATTCCGGACTGGACCTGATTATATTTTTGACACATCCTGTTACGGCACTGGCAACTGGCCTGGTGAGCGGAATTATTTTCCTTACTGAAAATAAAAAAAATCCAATGAGTAAATGGATGGAAAAAGCCATCATTCAGGCCGGACCGATCCTGCTGATAACCGCTGCCGGGGGTGCATTTGGGGCAGTATTAAAAAGCCTTCCCATCAATGAATTTTTTAACCAGGCATTGAATGGTCAAAACTTAGAGGGTGTATGGTTCCTGCCTGTTGTTTTTGGCCTTGCGGCGCTGATCAAAACTTCGCAGGGTTCATCAACCGCTGCACTGATCATCGTATCCTCTTTGCTCTCGCCAATGTTGGCAGTGCTTAATATAGAAGGTGCTGTTCCACTGGCATTGCTTGTATCTGCGATTGGAGCCGGTTCAATGGTTGTAAGCCATACAAATGACAGTTATTTTTGGGTGGTTTCAAAGTTTGGCGGAATGAACTTACAACAAACACTGAAAAGCCTTACTGTAGCAACACTTTTAATGGGATTATCTGCCCTGGCCATGACCATATTACTGTGGCTGGTTTTTGTATACCCATAGTTAGATCGAAAAACTATTTCAAATCAATGTAATTAAGCCGCAACTATCTTTTTCCGCTTCCAGTTAACAGAAACCTCAGAACCTCGCGCAAGCATAACCGAAGAAGGGGTTTTGTCTGATAAAAAGGAAAATTGTTGCCCATACATAGCCGCAAAGTCACAATCAATTTTGAAATTTCGGATATCAAAAATGGACCACCTGGGATGTACAACCTCATAAGACTCGGACTGCTTATCAGAAATTTTAGTGTACCCGTAATAATGTTCAAATATGAATTCCTCGAGGCTGCCGATGGTCATGGTTCTTGACCTTGGTTCAGATTCTATTTTCATGGAATTCCATTTCCCATTATTCTCCCAGTAATATTCAATCAACCTGTTCCGGGTATTTTTCTCCCAGTAGTGCCGGGTCTTCATTACTGAATAATGTTCTTTGTAGAGTAAATTAGCCATCCATGCAACAGACTTGTATGGTACGGTTTCGTTGATAAAAACAACACCTCTTTTTTGCACATTGCCTTTTTTCCGCACCACGTAAAACCGCAGGTTGATCTCTTCAAAAGTTCCAAAACGCGGAACAGGAATGCCAAATATCCTGGTTTTGGCAAAAAGGAAGCCAACAAGGCTCACATATGTTTTCCCTTCATAAAAATCCAGGGTTGTACCCGCCGGTAAAAATGGCTCCAGCAGTGCGGGGTCAACAGCATAATTTGCCATCACCAGGTTTTTCCATTTAGCACGCAGAAAGGGAATTGCCATGTAAGATAAATTTGTAATCGCCCTGTTTTATTAAAACTATTTATTCTTTTTCATAGCCCGGTTAACTTTTTTCCAGAAGCAGAAAAAAGAATCCTGCAAAACTTCAACACCCGGGAACATCCAGGGATATGGATCCATATTAATTGTATAACCAGACATTAACGGGTGTTCTATTGTAAATACGTTGGAAATGTTGCCATATTGTTCCAGCAGGTCATTCATACTTCCGGTAAACACTTTAATTCCAGATATATTATTTGACAGTTCAAGAATGAAACGAATGACTTTATCACTCACCGGATACTGTTTAAAATGATCGGGATCAAGTAATAGTACCCTGTTGGCATCCTCATCCTTTCGCCACAAAGGATCAAGGTGATAGGAATGATAAACAAACAGTGGCTTTTCTTTATTTATATCAGGATTAATATTTTCCGGCAGTGTTGTATGTAAGTCTAATAATTGAGTTCCTTTTAATTCGGCGGGTATCGCCTGGTGTAAAATTATTTCGTAAGATTTATCGAGATATGTATCCGTTTGACTTGAATACAGGTATTTATTGATATTCTGCTGATTGGCGATATACTTTTTATGGCTGAAAGTTCCTGCCACCCACTGCCAGCTGCAAAAATTACTCCCAATATCACCATCAAGCAAATGAAAATACATCCATTGAGCAGGTAATTTCCAATGGCTCCCTGCCAGGTTACAGGCAATCCCGGCAACATACATCCGTGCGTGATTGTGCATGTACCCGGTTTCATAAAGGTTCCTGATCTGATCATCAATTGCTGTGATGCCGGTTTGCGCCTCAACAATGGCGGTGACCATTTCAAGATGACTGACTGCTTGCTGTGCTTGCCGGATATCAAAGTTGACACGGTCTCCAAGTTTCCACCAAACCCTTTGAAAATATTCGCGCCAGCAAAGTTCCTGCAAAAATTTTTCCGTTTCCACCTGGGAATATCCTTTTGACAGAACGCTGTCCCTTATCATCGGCAATGTGATGAAGCCCCTTGAAATATAAGGAGAGAGCCTGGTTACAGATCCATCTATAAAATTTCGGGTCCGGGCATAACGGACAGGATCTATCTGATCTATTTGGTCAAGAACGGCTTCATAACTGGTAGGAAAATCCATGAAAGTATAACGGAAATTTATCGCTTACTGATCTTATTTTGACTGATGTCTTTCTGCCGCGAACATTTGAACCTGGAAACATCAGCAGTTCTTAAAAACCGGTGCTTGGTTTGACGTCCATTCATTCTTTTACGCCACATCCTGAAGCTGGAAGCCTTACTCTCCCTGCGCATCAGGTCAACCACCTCTTTTTCCGATAACCCAAATTGCAGTTCGATGGCTTCAAAAGGCGTACGATCCTCCCAGGCCATTTCTATGATACGGTCAATACCCTGTGGACTTAATAATTTTATTTCATTTGACATTGGCTACATCACTTTTACTCTTTAACTGACGGCAGCGGTCGCTGCAATATTTTACATCGGCCCAGTTCTTTTCCCATTTTTTCCGCCACGAAAACGGCCTGCCGCAAAACCGGCATATTTTTTCCGGCAGGTTACACTTTTGCACCCCTTTCATATGGTCATAACAGGAAGCAACATGAAAAGTTGATGCACTTATGGGTATTAAATCAATAAACATGAAATAAATAAGACCAAAATGAAAAGAAGATTAAAAGAAATTATGAACTTTAACTACTATCACCCAACCATACATGAAAAAGCTTTTACTGCTTTTACTCATTCCGTCTTATACATTTGCTCAGGACAGTACCGTTGAACAGGGTCACAAACTCGAACTGTCTGCATACCTGGAAGCATATTACGGCTATGATTTTTCCAACCCCCCGGACCATAACCGGCCATCTTTTATTTATAATTTTTCCAGGGCAAATGAATTTAATATCAACCTGGCAGCTATCAAAGTATCTCATTCAGCTGAACGAACCAGGCTTAATCTGGCATTCGCAGCCGGTACATTTATGCAGGCAAATTATGCTGAGGAACCAAAACTCTGGCAATTTGTGCTGGAAGCCAATGCCGGGATTCGCTTATCCCGCAAGCACGACCTTTGGCTCGACGTAGGGATAATGCCTTCCCACATTGGTTTTGAAAGTGCCATTTCAAGAGATTGCTGGACACTATCCAGGAGCCTTGCAGCAGAAAACTCACCTTATTTTGAAACAGGCGCCCGACTGGGTTATACAACTAAAAATCAAAAATGGAACTTTTCCATTCTGGCACTGAATGGCTGGCAGAATATCACCCGTAAAGATGATTTTGGACTCCTCAACTGGGGCTCACAGGTTCAATTCAAACCTGCCAATGAAACAGTCATTAATTACAGCAACTTTATAGGAAGTGTTTTCCCTGACAGTGCCCGGCGCTGGAGGCATTTCCATAACCTATATGCCATTTTCCCTTTATCAAACAAATGGGGCATGACCTTAGGATTAGATATTGGCCAGGAAGAAACATCCGCCAATGATGCTCAACTGCAAACCTGGTTTACTCCGCAGGCCATACTCCGGTATAAGCCAACGGAACCATGGGCATTTGCCATGCGGGGCGAATATTACAGTGATCCCCGGGGCATAGTTATCGGCTATGCCTTACCGGATGAATTTAAAGCGACTGGCCTTTCCCTTAATATCGACTATATTCCGGTTAAACAAACCATGATAAGGATTGAAGGAAGGTGGTTGCATAATATTGCTGCTGTTTTCCCCCATGATGGCGGTTTATCTCAGAATAACTTCAGCCTGCTTTTTTCGCTTTCGGTTCGATTATAAAAATACACTCACCGCAAAGTAAAGAGGTACGCAATGATTGATTGGTGGATTAGAATTTGTCGGAACAGTAAGAAAAAGTATAATAATTTCGTTTCCAAAAATTATGCTGATCGTTTATATCCTCATCGCAATAGCTTTGGCAGTGTGGGGCATTACGCTATTTTTGAAGCAACCGCAATTTGGAAAACCCGCGAGCGGCCAGTACAAGTCAGCTTTAGAAAAATCAGCTCAATTCCGAAACGGAAGTTTTCAGAATCAATCAGAAACACCTGCGCTTACCAATGGAGGGAACTATTGGTCGGTTTCCCGGAAATTCTTCTTTAATAAAAGTCCTTTAAACAAGCCTCTCAATAAACTTCCTTCACAGAAGGTCAACCTGCATGAATTGAATAAAAAAGATGATATCCTTGTGTGGTTTGGCCATTCCTCCTATTTTATGCAGCTCAGCGGAAAGAGATTTCTCGTTGATCCCGTTTTAAGTGGCTCAGCTTCACCCATACCTTCAACCACCAGGAGTTTTCCCGGATCAGATATTTACTCAACGGATGATATCCCGGAAATAGATTACCTCATCCTTACCCATGATCACTGGGATCATCTTGATTATCTGACACTGCAAAAACTTAAACCAAAGATCCGTACCATCATCACCAGTCTTGGAGTAGGCAGCCACCTGAAACACTGGGGATTTCCGGAAGATAATATCATTGAAAAAGACTGGTATCAAATATCCATTTTGGATGATGGGTTCTCCATTGTACACACCCCCGCCAGGCATTTTTCAGGAAGGAGTTTTAAAAGAAACCAGACGCTCTGGTCATCTTTTGTTCTGCAAACACCAACATTAAAACTCTACCTGGGTGGCGACTCAGGCTATGATGAACATTTTGCAACCATTGGACAGCAATACGGGCCATTTGATCTCGCTGTTCTGGAATGCGGTCAGTATAATGAATACTGGAAACACATTCATATGATGCCTGAAGAAGTGGTACAGGCCGGTATCGACTTGCAGGCAAAAATGATACTGCCGGTTCACTGGGGAAAATTTGCACTATCCCTGCATGACTGGAACGAACCGATAAACCGTGTTGTTGCAGAAGGAGAAAAAAGGAATTTGTCCATTCTTCATCCCATGATTGGTGAAAAAATTACGCTATTTACTCCACAGGTATTTATCCGTTGGTGGGATATTTAAATTTGACATTTTATTTTATAATTAAGTCTCTGCCTTATCGAAACACTGAAAATGACAACTTCATGCCGGAGTTGAACAGGCTGTTCAAAGGTCCTTGTTTTAAATAAAATCATCAGCTCTACTGGTTAATTGCATCTATATCCTGCCAGAATATCGTACCTTCATCCATTGACCGATAATCTGATTTATAGGTCAATAGAAAAAAATGAATTTAAATCAAACCCGCCTCGAGGTCATGCATTACCTGGCCCAGACAATGGACCAGATTGTAGAAGCATTTCTTAAAAAAATTGATGAAAACTGGCAACCTGCCGACTTTTTGCCAGATAGTGACGGTCCTGAATTTATTGAAGAGGTCAAAGAACTGAGATTGGCCTGTAAAGAACTGCCCTATGATTACCTGGCGGTTCTTGTGGGAGATATCATTACAGAAGAAGCGCTGCCTACATATGAATCATGGCTCATGGATGTAGAAGGGATAAGTAAAGATAAACCGGACGGCTGGAGCAAATGGATCAGGATGTGGACCGCGGAGGAAAACCGCCATGGCGACCTGCTTAATAAATATGTCTATCTCTCCGGTCGGGTGAATATGCGCCAGATGGAAATCAGTACCCAGCACCTGATTGCCGACGGCATGGAAATTGGCACAGCGCGTGACCCTTACCGTAATTTCGTATATACCTCCTTCCAGGAAATGGCCACAAATATTTCGCACCGGCGGACGGCTACGCTTGCCAAACAATATGGCAATAATCATTTGTCAAAAATCTGCGGCGTTATTGCAGCGGATGAAGCCAGGCATGCAAAAGCATATAAAAGCTTTATCAGCAGGATCTTTGAAATAGACCCAAGTGAAATGATGCTGGCCTTTGAAGATATGATGCGCAAAAAGATCGTGATGCCGGCACATTTTCTGCGCCAGCAGGGGGAAAAGATAGGCACTACGTTTACCCATTTCAGTGATGCGGCACAACGCCTGGGTGTTTATACCACTGCCGACTATACAGACATCCTCGAAAGCCTGGTCAAAGAATGGGATATCAGCAATATGAGGGGATTAAATGATGCTGCTGAGAAAGCAAGGGAATACCTGATGGGATTGCCAGACAGATTCAGGAGGGTGGCTGAAAGAAGTGCCATCCGGGTTCCGATTGAATATGAATTTAACTGGATAACCAGGTAAGCGAAATAGGAAATAAAAACTTTTACATTTTCAGGAATTTCATCAAATTAAATTTCTCCCTTATTCCCGTAAACATATATATATTCTTCCCGGACTACAGATTGATTAATTAAATAGGATTAAGTATTCAGAACGCAAAACCTTATTACAAGGTTATTTTACTTTATTGCTTGATCCTCAAAAGTGACAAAAACAATTATCCCACACTTGCGGGAGGTAAAGAGCCATACAATCCTCCCCCTAAAACCTGAGTATGTGTTAAGCTCGAAATTCACCCCCGCCTGCACTCCGTTTCGGCGGGCAGGCCCGCCGGAGGGGGATAATTCTTCTCCAAAACCTTCTTATAAAATTCAGTGAACACTTGTAACAAAACAACATTGCAGGGAAAGGCTGTTATATCCCCCTCTGGAGGGGGTGAACCTCGGAGGCATTTTACTTTAGTGCTTTAGGGGGAGGACAATCCTTATTTAAATCACATAATAGATCTCATGTATAAACGCCAAACCTTGAGCCACATTACAAATGAGACTTAAATTGATAATCCTATAATTAAAAGTACTTTGCACATTTAATGTTGTAAACAAACCTCAACCTTTTTTTATTTATCTTTCCAACTTCCTGACTTTTCCGGGATTAAAGCCGAAAAACCTGCTTTGAAAAATGAATAAATATTCCAAACAAACGAGGTTGCTTGTAGCAGTGGATTGTATCATTTTTGGTTTTGATGGAGCTGATTTAAAAATTTTACTGATCAAACGAAGCCTTGAGCCGGAATCAGGAAAATGGAGCCTGATGGGTGGTTTTGTCGGGGCAAACGAAAGCATGAATGCAGCCGCCAACAGGGTATTATTAAAATTAACCGGCCTGGATAAAGTTTACCTTGAGCAATTGCACACATTTGGCGATCCCGGCCGCGACCCCATCGAAAGGACCATTTCCGTTACCTATTTTTCACTGCTGGATCTGACCAAATATAAAAAACAGCTCAGCACTGAGTTTAATGCCGAATGGTTCCCGTTAAAAAAATTCCCGCAGCTTATTTTTGACCATAATCAGATGGTGCAGATGGCAAGGGCTAAATTGAGATACAAAGCATCACTCCACCCAATATTATTTGAACTGCTGCCTGATAAATTTACCTTACCCCAATTGCAGAACCTTTTCGAGGAAGTCTATAATACCAACTTTGATAAGCGCAATTTCAGCAGAAAAATACTCTCAACAGGCCTGCTGCTAAAGCTCAATGAAAAAGATAAGACAAACTCCAAAAGAGGGGCATTCTACTATAAACTGGACAAGAAACATTATAAAGCCAACTTCCACCGGATACTTCACTTTATCCCCAACCCAAACGAATTCCTTTAATTTTTTTTGCACCCATGACTTTAAGTGTTATTTTGACACCTAAATAGATCGCCTGCCATGACAAAAGAACCGTATGTGATCGGTGTAGATTATGGAACTGATTCTGTACGTTCCATCCTTGTCAATGCATTAAATGGTAAAGAAATTGCCACGTCGGTATTCTTTTATCCGAGGTGGAAAGATGGCCTTTACTGCAATCCGTCTAAAAACCAATTCAGACAGCACCCGCTTGATTATATCGAAGGGTTAGAATACACTATCAGGAACTGTCTGCAATCAGCAGGTCAGGAGATATCCGCTGCAGTTAAAGCCATATCCATAGATACAACCGGATCAACACCCGTAGCTGTCAATGCACAGGGCTTGCCTTTGGCCTTATTGCCGGAGTTTGAAAATAACCCCAATGCCATGTTCATGCTTTGGAAAGATCATACAAGTGTTGGAGAGGCAGCAGAAATTAATCTTCATGCCAAAAAGTTTACTACCAATTACCTGCAATATGTCGGGGGAATTTATTCATCAGAATGGTTCTGGGCAAAACTGCTGCACATACTAAGAGAAGACGAAGCAGTAAGAAATCAAACAGCTTCATGGGTTGAACATTGCGACTGGATCCCATTCCTGTTAACCGGCGGAAATGATATCAGGCAAATGAAACGAAGTGTTTGCAGTGCCGGCCACAAAGCTTTGTGGGCTCCGGAATTTGGCGGCTTCCCCCCCAATGATTTTTTTGCATCACTTGATCCGCTGCTGGATGGCTTCACCCATAAATTATTTACAGAAACTTTTACAGCGGATAAGGAAGCCGGTAAACTTTCTCAGGAATGGGCAGGTCGCTTAGGCTTAAATACATCAGTAGTTATTGGTGTTGGCGCTTTTGATGCGCATATGGGCGCAGTAGGCGGACAAATAGAACCATACCACCTGAGTAAAGTGATGGGCACTTCAACCTGCGACATGCTGGTGGCACCTTCGGCAGATATCAGGGATCGATGCGTAAGTGGCATTTGCGGCCAGGTAAATGGTTCCATCATACCGGGCATGATCGGGCTGGAAGCAGGTCAATCCGCTTTTGGAGATATTTATGCCTGGTTTAAATCTGTACTGGAATGGCCCCTGAAAAATGTAATGCAGGATTCAGCTATCATCGACAAGACCACTGCAGATAAATTACTACAGGAAATGAGCGATAAACTAATCGCAACACTTTCAGCACAGGCTGCCGCTTTACCGGAAGATGAAGATGGTGTACTGGCTATTGACTGGATGAATGGCAGACGCACTCCGGATGCAAATCATTTACTGGAAGGCGCCATTTTCAACCTGAGCCTTGGGTCAGATGCACCCAAAATTTTCTACGCCCTGGTGGAAGCAACCTGCTTTGGTGCAAAGGCGATCGTTGACAGGTTCATACAGGAAGGAATCCCGGTTATAGGGTTGATCGGTTTAGGCGGGGTGGCTAAAAAATCTCCGTTCATTATGCAAATGATGGCAGATGTTATCAATATGCCCATTCGCATTCACAGCAGCGAACAAACCTGTGCCCTTGGCGCTTCCATGTTTGCTGCAACGGCAGCGGGTATTTACCCCACTGTGGAAGATGCCATGGAAGCCATGGGCAGCGGTTTCGATACTACTTATTTCCCTGACGGAAAACGAGTAAACGTCTTTGAAAAAAGGTATGCCAGGTACAAAATGCTTGGAGCGTTTTTGGAAAACCAGAAATGATCCGCCAGGAAAATAAACATATGATTGATGAAAGCATTTCATATCTAATCATAACATAAATTGAAAGCTGCATAAGATTTAATAAATTAGTGCAAATGAGTAATTACACACACCTAAAGCAGGAAGCATATGATGCCAATATGCAACTGCCAAAACTTGGCCTGGTGTTATTCACTTTTGGCAATGTGAGTGTGGCAGACCGAAACCATAATGTATTTGCCATAAAACCCAGCGGAGTACCATACGAAGAACTGTCTTCCGAAAAAATGGTCATTGTTGATTTTGATGGCCATACCATAGAAGGTGATCTTCGACCTTCTTCTGATACACAAACACATGCCGTACTGTATAAGCACTGGGAAAATATCGGTGCCATTGTGCATACACATTCTACCTATGCTACCGCCTGGGCACAATCATTACGTGACATCCCCATTTATGGAACCACCCATGCAGACCACAACACGGTTGATATTCCCTGTGCACCGCCCATGAGCGACAAAATGATACTGGGCAATTACGAATATGAGACCGGGTTTCAGATAATGAACTGCTTCAAAGAAAAAGGGCTGAATTATGAAGAAGTGGAAATGATGATCGTTGGCAACCACGCCCCTTTCACATGGAGTAAAAATGGCGATAAAGCAGTGTATAATGCAGCGGTCCTGGAACAGGTAGCCAAAATGGCCTGGCTTACTGAACAAATTAACCCACAAGCACCAAGGCTAAAAGAGGCACTCATTAAAAAACATTTTGAACGAAAACATGGCCCCGACAGCTATTACGGCCAGTAGATAATTTGACTTCGGTTAACTTTCAAATTAAGTACAATTTGCCAGAACATTTATTAAAGTATAAAGTGTTGTGCAATTAAATAACATTAAAAAGTCAAAATAAACAAATTAAAATATATCCCGCCGGTGTTATTCTGGCTAATCAAAACAGAACATGTATTATACAGACTAGGATATATTTAATTAAGATATAGATTTGGAATTTTAATTGAAAGAGCGAATAGAATGAAACAAAATACAAGCCCACAGAGAGCCTCAGAGATAAAAGAGGGCCACAGAGCAATACAGGTTGTACTCTGTGGCCCTCCATTTTTTCTCTCTGAGGCTCTCTGTGGGCTAAAATATCATTAACCAGGAGCGGCCAGGATGCTATTCTTTAGAGCTTTGATCTGATTTAGAGTAAAGTTTAATATCACAACATGCTAAAGAAAAATCCATTTCTAATTTACACTTTTGAAAAAATATTAAATCATGCATTTACCAGACCTTAAAGCTTTTGAAGTATGGCTCGTCACCGGAAGTCAGCATTTGTATGGCTCTGAGACCTTAGAACAGGTTGCAGACCATTCACAAAAAATTGCAGATGCACTTAATAAAGCTAAAAGCATCCCCGTCAGGATAATTTTTAAACCTGTAGTAAAAACACCTGATGAAATTTATTCCATCTGCTCGGCAGCCAATACATCCAAAGACTGTATTGGCATAGTTGCCTGGATGCATACATTCTCTCCCGCCAAAATGTGGATCAATGGATTAAAGATTTTACAAAAGCCCCTTTGCCATTTACACACACAGTTCAACCGGGATATACCATGGAACAGCATCGACATGGATTTCATGAACCTGAACCAATCGGCACATGGCGACAGGGAATTTGGATTCATAATGAGTCGAATGCGGATAGAACGTAAAGTGATTGCGGGCCACTGGCAGGATACATCGGTACACCAGCAACTCAATATGTGGTGCCGCGCAGCAGCAGGCTGGAATGATTTACAAGGGGCAAGTTTTGTACGATTTGGCGATAATATGCGGCATGTTGCTGTTACTGAAGGAGATAAAGTTGAGGCCCAGATAAAATTCGGTTATAGCGTAAATACCTATGGTGTTGGCGACCTGGTGGCAGTAATCAATAAAATCAAAGATGCACAAATAAATGAGCTCTGTGAAACATACAGCAAAGAATACAAACTGGTTCCTTCACTGAAAAAAAACGGGGCCAGATATCAATCTTTAAAAGATGCAGCCAAGATTGAACTGGGCCTGCGAAAATTTTTAGAAGAGGGGAACTTTAAAGGTTATACTGATACATTTGAAGATTTGCATGGTTTGCTGCAGTTGCCTGGTATAGCCACTCAGCGCCTGATGGCAGATGGCTATGGCTTTGGCGCGGAAGGCGATTGGAAAACCGCGGCACTTGTACGGGCTATGAAAGTGATGGGCCATGGGTTACCTGGCGGCAATTCCTTTATGGAAGACTACACCTATCATTTTGAACCTGGCAATAGCATGGTACTTGGATCCCATATGCTGGAAATATGTCCAAGCATTGCCAATGTAAAACCAACCTGTGAAATTCACCCATTGGGTATTGGCGGCAAAGCCGATCCCGTAAGGCTGGTATTTAATGTAAATGGAGGCGCAGCATTAAATGCATCCATCATTGATATGGGAAACCGGTTCCGTTTATTGATCAATGAGGTACAAGCTGTAAAAGCAAAGCAGGCATTACCCAAATTACCTGTTGCCAGGGTACTATGGAAGCCACTGCCGGATATGCAAACAGCATGTGCCGCCTGGATATTGGCCGGCGGGGCACACCACACTGTTTTTAGTCAGAATCTAAGCAGCGAATGTTTGCAGGATTTTGCCGAAATGGCCAAAATAGAATTGGTGCTTATCAATAAAAATACCACGCTCTACCAGTTGAAAAATGAATTGCGCTGGAGTGAGATTTATTATAAATGAAATGCCATACCAAACTAATCAACACTAACTATTATGGGTTCTTTACAAACGATTGACCTTGTTGTCTTCTTCATTTATTTTGTCATTGTGGCTTCTTATGGATATTGGATCTATAATAAGAAGAAAAAAACAACGGCAGATACAAAAGATTTTTTCCTGGCTGAAGGCTCGTTAACCTGGTGGGCCATCGGGGCTTCCTTAATTGCATCCAATATTTCCGCTGAACAATTTATTGGCATGAGCGGTGAAGGATTTTTTGCGGGTATTGCAGTATCTGCTTACGAATGGATCGCGGCATTTTCGCTTATCATCATTGCCGTGTGGTTCATGCCGATATACCTGAAGAATAAGATCTTCACGATGCCGCAGTTTTTAAAGACAAGGTATAACGAATCTGTGGCTTTGATCATGGCTGTATTCTGGCTATTCCTGTACATATTCGTTAACCTTACATCAATTTTGTACCTCGGTGCAGTAGCGATAAATGGATTACTCGGAGGCCAGTACCTGCACATCATCATGATTATGCTTATGCTTTTTGCATTGATCATTACGTTGGGTGGCATGAAAGTCATTGGCTATACAGATGTGATTCAGGTGGCTGTTTTAATCATCGGCGGACTTGCCACTACTTATATGGCATTAACTATAGTCAGCGATAAATTTGGCAGTGGCGGAGGCGCGCTTGCGGGACTTAATGACCTGATGAAACAGGCGCCTGAACATTTTCACATGATCATACCCAAGCCGGCCGTAACATCTGCCACTATTGATCAGCCCGTTAATCTTGATATACAGAAATATGTGGTACTGCCCGGCATTGCCATGTATTTTGCCGGCCAGTGGATCGTTAACCTCAATTATTGGGGCTGTAACCAATATATCACACAAAGGGCGCTGGGAGCGGATCTCAATACAGCCCGCACCGGGATTTTATTCGCCGGATTTATCAAATTAATGATGCCGGTGATTGTTATGCTGCCAGGCATTGCAGCATTTGTGTTATATAAAAACGGCCATCTTCCGCAACTGGAAGGTGGCAGCAAAGATGGCGCTTACTCTGCGATACTGAGTTTCCTGCCTGCAGGCTTAAAAGGCTTATCCATTGCAGCATTAACAGCCGCCATTGTTGCCTCATTAGCAGGAAAAGCAAACAGTATCTCTACGATTTTCACCCTGGATATCTTCAAAAAGTATATCAAAAAAGATGCAGACGAAAAAAAACTGGTATGGACAGGCAGAATGGCCATCATAGCAGCCATGATCATCGCATTGATATTTACCTGGAAAGATACATTGGGCATTGGTGGCGAAGGTGGTTTCACTTTTATCCAAAAATATACCGGTTTTATAAGCCCGGGTGTATTTGCCATGTTCATACTCGGCATGTTCTGGAAACGGACAACAGGCACAGCAGCCTTAGTAGGGGTTATATTAGGTTTTGTACTGGCTGTTTTCTTTAATAATTATGCAGTGAATATTTTTGGAAGGGAAACGCTTTTATATACGGCCTATGAATATCAGAAAATGGAAGATGGTGGGGTTAAAACGGTAACCGAAATCCCTTTCCTGATCAATATGGGCTGGTCGTTCTTCTTCACGGTTGCAACTATGATCCTGATCAGTTTTGCCGGACCCAAAGTAAATCCAAAAGCTTTTGTTGCAGACAGATCCATGATGAAATTAAAACCTCAAACCGTGGCCATGATTGTAGCCATGCTGATGATCCTTGCTGCGCTGTATGTGAGATTCTGGTAAATGGTTTTTGTAAAATAGTAGAAAGCGGCCGCTGTATCCACAGCGGCTTCTTTATTTTAACGGATGTGGCTGTTGATCATCTTTTAGCTAAATTGCCTGTACAAATATTCTTATATGGGCAAAGTCAAAATGATTCTGCAGTTTCCGGCCGTATTTATCATACTCATGAATCTCTCTACATTCTGTCAGGCACAAGGAACGAGGCTGTTACGTCAGCCCTCCGCCAGCAAGGAACATATTGTTTTTGTACATGGAGACGACCTTTGGATAACCGGCATCAATGGTGGCGAAGCCCGCAGGCTTACCAGTGCTTTGGGCACTGAAACAAGTCCAAAAATCAGTCCGGATGGGAACTGGGTGGCTTTCACCGGTCAGTATGATGGGAATACCGATGTATATGTTGTACCCGTGCAGGGCGGCATACCGGCCAGGCTGACCTGGCACCCAGGAGCAGATCTTGTACAGGGATGGTACCCCGACAGCAAGAAAATAATTTTCACCTCAGCAATGGAAGGCTATCCAACTGCCAATACCAAATTCTTTACGATAGATGTAAATGGCGGCAATTCGGAAGCAATGATCCTGCCCTTTGGATTTATCGGCAGTTTATCCGATGACGGACAATACATGGCCTATCAACCTTATTCGTTCTGGGATCCCGAGTGGCGAAACTACAGGGGCGGGCAGGCTCAGCCAATCTGGATCTTTAATCTGAAAACACAGGAAACCATTAAAACAGTTCAGGGTAACAAAGAAAGGCATACTGCACCTGCATGGGATAATGGTATCGTCTTTTTCCTGTCAGAACAGGACTATATCAACAATGTGTGGAGTTTCAATCCAAAAACTAAACAGCAAAAACAACTCACCTTTCATAAAGATTTTGATGCAAAAAATCTTTCCGCCAAAAACGGAAAAGTAATTTATGAACAAGGCGGCTATCTCCATAACCTGGATATAGCAACCGGGAAAAGCAAACAACTGGATATCCTGGTCAAAGGCGATTTCAACTGGATACGTGCCAGGTGGAACAATATCAGCGCAGCCGGACTGATCAACGCCGGACTTTCGCCTACGGGTAAACGTGCTGTATTTGAACATCGCGGGGAGATATTCACCGTACCAAAAGAAAATGGCGAGTGGCGCAATATCTCCAAATCTACTGATGCAGCAGACAGGTACCCCGCCTGGTCGCCAGATGGACAAAAAATTGCCTGGTTCTCCGATGCCAGTGGCGAGTACCAGCTGATGATAGCAGATCAATCAGGTTTGCAGGCACCTAAAGCTTATGATATACCCAATAAAAAATTTTACTACAATCCGGCCTGGTCGCCAGACAACAAATACATTGCTTTCACCGATACCGATTATAACCTTTGGGTAATCGACCTGGCAACAGGAAAATTAACCAAAGCTGCTACCGACAGGCTCGCACATCCAAACCGTACACTTCAGCCTTCATGGTCGCCAGACAGCAAGTGGATCGCCTATGCGCAGATCATGGAGAACCAGTTTAAAGCAGTCATGCTGTATAATCTTGAAACCGGGAAAAACACTCAGCTTACAGATGGCATGTCTGATGTGATCGACCCGCAGTGGGATGAATCAGGAAAGTATCTCTATTTTCTGGCAAGCACCGATTATGCATTAGGCACTGGCTGGCTGGATATGAGCAGTTTTAATTATCCTGTTACAAGGGCGCTTTATATTGCCGTCCTTGGCAAAGAGTCTGCCAGTCCTTTTGAACCCAAAAGCGATGAAGAAGCTGTTAAATCAAATGCGCCTGAAAATAAAAAACCCGCTGCGGATACAGCAAAAAAAGATGCTGCAAACAGCAAAGCGGTTAAGATCGATTTTGATGGAATTCAAAACCGCATCATCGCAACCAATATGCCGCCACGGAATTATGCAGGCTTATATGCAGGCCCGGATGGCCATGTGTTTATCCTGGAGAGCATTCCCAATGAAACAGGATCTGTCATTCATCGGTTCAGTATTAAAGACCGGAAATCCATTGAATTTGTGAAAGGCAGCCTTGACGGGGCAACCAGCGCTGACCGTAAAAATCTCCTGTACAGGAATGCAGGCGGATGGTTCATTGTAAATACCGCAGGTCCGGCTCCCAAACCGGGAGATGGAAAGATCGCAACAGAAAGCATGCGCGTATATGTTGATCCTTCAAAAGAGGCTGCACAAATCTTCCGTGAAGGCTGGCGCTATCAGCGCGATTTCCTGTATGTTGACAATGCCCATGGTGCACCCTGGAATAAGATCTTTGAATGGTACAAACCCTGGGTGGGTCATGTGAAACATCGCTCCGATCTTAATTACATTATTGACATACTCGGCGGTGAGATTTCTGTTGGACATTCCTATACTTCAGGAGGTGATTTTCCAACCATTCCGCAAATACCCGGAGGATTGTTAGGCGCTGATTATACTTTCGAGAATGGCTATGCGCGCATTAAGAAAATCTATACCGGTGAGAACTGGAACCCTGAACTCGTTTCGCCATTGAGCGGCCCGGGATTGGATGTCAAAACAGGCGACTATATCCTTGAAGTAGATGGAAAAGCGGTAAATACAACCAGCAATTTCTACAGCCTGTTTGAAGGAACGGCCAATAAGCAGGTGAAATTGCTGGTAAATAATAAACCTGTTAAGGAAGGCGCCAGGCAGGTAACTGTGGTTCCGATTGCAAATGAAGCCGGTTTACGTTCCCGGAATTGGGTGGAAAATAACCGCCGAAAAGTAGCAGAACTATCCGGTGGAAAACTAGCTTATGTATACGTACCCAATACATCAGGTGCCGGATACACTTATTTTAACCGCTATTATTTTGCACAGCAGGATAAAAAAGGTGCGGTTATAGATGAACGTAATAATGGCGGTGGTTCAGCTGCTGATTATATGATCGACATTATGAGCAGGCAATTACAGGGATATTTCAACAACCGGGTGGAAGAACATAAGGTTTCCACCACTCCAATGGCTGGTATCTGGGGACCCAAAGTGATGATCATTAATGAAAATGCAGGTTCCGGCGGAGACCTTTTACCCTATATGTTCCACAAAATGAAGATCGGTCCGCTTGTAGGTACAAGGACCTGGGGCGGACTGGTAGGCACCTGGGATACACCTCCGTTCATTGATGGTGGGCGAATGGTTGCTCCGCGTGGCGGGTTCTTTAATACTGATGGTGAATGGGACGTGGAAGGGAAAGGCATTGCGCCGGATGTGGAAGTCTTCATGGATCCCAAAGCCGTTATCCAGGGAAGGGATCCGCAACTTGAAAAAGCGGTTGAAGAAACACTTAAGCTTTTACCAATAAAGGGTATCGAGTTGAAAAAAGAACCTGCCCCGCCGGTTAGGTATAAAAGGCCGGGGAATTGAGTTTATCTAACCGCAAAGTGGGTAAGTTTGAAATGGGACGCAAGGATATTGATGTAATAGCAGGTGTTTTAAATGGATTTTGATATAAGAAAGCAGCGTGGTATATTTGCGTCCCGTTTGGGGAATTAGCTCAGCTGGCTAGAGCGCTTGCATGGCATGCAAGAGGTCGTCGGTTCGACTCCGATATTCTCCACCAAAGCGGGGAAGTGCAATTTTAATTTGCCTTTCCCGCTTTTCTTTTTTACGGAAAGCCTTGCCAGCCTTAGAAAGTAGCTGAAAACAGAATTTACTCTTGCGGTTCGAACAGCGTCTTTTTTCTTATCATAGTAGATTCCTTCCGGAAAGAGCATAAACTGAAGCTTTTGTTTGTCCCAGTAGTCGCCCAAATCCCACAGGGGCTTGAATTTGGAAGCAAAATCAACGGCACATTCAATGACGTTTTCAAGGTTCGAACACCCGGTTTTGGACTTTGCAATTTGTTGCTCAATTTCACGCTTTTCTTCCTTTGTTTTCTCTGTGTATCTGAGGTACATTTCTTTCGTGATTTCCTCTACAATAAAACGTTCTTTCAATCGGTTAAGCTTCTTGTCCAACTCTTCCATTTGCTTTTGCATCTGCTCTGCGTCTACCACTTTTTGCTCGTTCAGGTTTTTAAAAGCAGCACCTGTGTATTTCTTGATAAAGTGCTTTAGCCCTTCTGTGGCAGAAATGGTATAATCCTCAAGCAGCTTGGTAAACTGTGGATGCAGGTCGTCAGCCCTTTTATTTACGCCACATCCTTTTGTGCGGCACTTGTAATAAAACTTTCGGTTCTTGGGTGCAATGTAACCAGTCATGTGCTTACCACATTTGTCACAACGCATAAAGCGTTTGAGTGAAATGGCTTCGTTTTCTACCGTCATCTTGTAGCCGTTCGGATTGGCCGATTGCACTTCGTTGACTTTTAGAAAGACTTCTTTTGATATAAGCTTTTCATGTACTCCTTCCAAGATTGTTCCTTCCAACGAATTATGTACAAGCAGCCCGCAATAAAAAGGGTTTTTAAATAGGTCGGATATTCTTTTATCGTTCATACGGACACCATGAGCGTTCAATAGTATTCTTGCTTCCTCATTCGATATCTTCTCATTGGCCTTCCATAGAAATGCTTTGCGAAGCAGCATGCCGGTTTGATTGACCACGATCTTTCGTTTGCCGTTCTCTTTGATGGTACTGTAACCAATAGGTGGTTTGGACACCCATTCCCCGCGTAACAGTGCATCCCGTACACCGGCCATACATTTTTCCCGTCTGAGTTGATTATCGTACTCGCTGAAGATGAACTGAATGTTTTGTTGCAGGCTGCCGCTGGCGGTGGTGGCATCGGTGGGTTGCGTGACGCATTGAACCGTAATGCCGACTCTTTTTAATTGCTCTGTAATGCAAATAGCGTTGGCTCCCGAGCGACTAAACCGGTCAACGCTATAGACGATAATGTAGGAGACTTTCTCATTTACTTTCTTAGCATACGTAAGCATGTTGTTGAAAGCCTTGCGCTCATCGGTTTTGGCGCTTTCATAGGTGCCGCCAAAGTAACCAAGGATGTTATAACCTTGCTCTTGCGAAAACTGTTCGCAAGCCCGTTTCTGCGTTTCGAGGCTCATGTTGTTGTCTGCTTGCTCTTTGGTGGAAACACGGGTGTAAATAAAACAATTGGAGCTACGGACTGTTTGTGTTTTCTTGCCTCTGGCAAATTGTTCAAACAGGACTAAATCGTTCATATGGGTATCTTTTATTAAGCGGCTTTGGCTTGTTCTTGATTAAAATCTACATGAATGACTTTTCCTTTTTGTTCCAACCGGCTAAAACAATTATAGGCCAGTTCTGAATACGACCGTAAAAACAGGTTCATAACGGCTTGGGCGGATCACGGCTGTTTTAAGGTTACCGCACAGGATAGTTGAAGGGGCTCCCCCAAAAAAGGAAAGCATCCCGTTTATACAGTGTATAAAATCTGCCGTCTTCTGTGTATGAGCTGCTTCACTATAAATTAATCCTCTAAAAGGTAAAACGGATATAAATATCTGGCAGGCGATCTGTTCACCGGTTTGCTCATCGGTGTAATAGAGAAGCTTGCCTGCATAATCAATCATGCTCACATCACCACTGGTGTATTCCAGGTGCATGGCCAGATCTCCCTGCTTCTGATGCTGTTTGAGGTGATAACAAAACTGGCTGTATGCGTAGCCGTCAGGATGCTTTTGCAGGTATTCATGCAAAAGCAGTTTACGGGTTACGCCTGTTTTTGGTTGCTCAGTGGAAGCGTATTCAAAAAAAATAAATAGTTGCTGGAGGCGGTTTGTATTATACTCCAGCGCGTCATTATTATAAACCTTATCAGCCAGTTCTTTTGAACTAAGATCCGATGCATCGGCATCTACCAGGCCCAGGTATTTACGAACGCTGTTGCGGCATATGCCCACCCGACGAACAATCTCCTTAATCGCAACTCCGTCTTGCTTAAGCTGAACAATTTGTTTTACATGATCCATTGTAATTGGCTTTTGTGACATAGCTCCTTTGGTTTAAGGGAGCAAAAGACGTCATAAAGCGCGTTACAGTAAATTGCCTACAGGGGGTCAACATGCCGGAATGTCAGCATGAAGATTGATAATGAAATAATTTCGCAGGGGGTCATCATGCCGAAATAAGTAAAAAATATGTAAATTATGCAACTTATTGCCAGAATAGTGTAAGGTTTCTCTGTACAAGTTGGGTCACCTTTGTACAACATAAAAAGTGTATCAACCGCCCTAAATTAATGGTGCTCTTCAACATCTAAACACCAATAATGAACGCACAAATTTTATTACTCGTAATTGGGGCAATCGTATTGTTATTCTTTTCGGGGGTAAATATTGTACGACCCACCCACAGGGGATTAATTGAAAGGCTGGGTAAATATACCGGGTTTGCAAACCCCGGTTTCCATTGGATTATTCCTTTTATAGATAAGATGTATGTCGTAAATATTACTGAACAAATGGTGGATGCACAGCCACAGGAAATCATCACCAACGACAACCTGAACGCCAGTGTTGATGCTCAGATATATTTCAGGGTGCTGGAAGAAGAAGGAAATGTAAAATTCTCATTAATTAACGTTAACGATTACAAATTGCAGATTGTCAATCTTGCACGTACTACGTTACGAAACATTATCGGCACCCTAACATTACGGTCTGCCAATAACGAGAGGGGTAAAATAAATGCCGAACTGCACACTACACTCAAAAACGAAACAGCGAGCTGGGGAATTGTGATTGTACGCACAGAGTTAAAGCAAATTGACCCGCCATCCGATGTGCAGGAAACCATGAACAAAGTGGTAAAAGCTGAAAATGAAAAATTGCCGCTATTGATTATGCAACTGCTGCAGAGACGGTAGCCGATGGCGTAAAGCGGGCTAAAATAAAAGAAGCTGAAGGGTACAAGCGTGCAAATATTTTACATGCTGAAGGCGAAGCTGAAGCCATTAAACTGGTAAACGTTGCAGCTGATGAATTTTTTACAGGAAATGCCCAGTTATTGAGAAAGTTGGAAGCAGTTGAAAACTCCCTGATGCCTAACGCCAAAATCGTGATTCCGTCCGGCTCAGAGCTAATAAACATTATTGGCGAAATGGCTGGCGTACTACCGGTTCCGCTAAAGAAAAACATGAACGGAGATGGAAAATCATTGGTCCTTACTCCTTCAAAATCATAATAATTAAAAACTAATAATTGTATAATTATAAATCAATAAAATCAACCATGTTAGGTAGTATGATGCTCACGTTTGCTGCACTTCTTTTTACTATCGTAGTCCTGCAGTCATGCGGCACAAGTAAATACAACTTTTCTACTTCTTTCGTGGTACCTGCCGCTGAGGGTTCGGTAAAAGTGAAGAAAGATGGTAACAGCAATTATAAAATTGATTTGAACGTGATGCGGCTGGCAGAGGCAAAAAGGCTTAACCGCCCGAGGGAGATGTACATCGTTTGGATAGAAACTGAGCAACATGGCAGAAAAAATATAGGGCAATTAAAAACTTCCAGCGGTTTGCTTTCAAAGACGTTAAAAAGTTCCTTAAATACTGTATCGTCGTTTAAACCCACCGGTTTTTTTATTACTGCCGAAGACGATGCCAATGTTCAATACCCGGGCGGGGAAAAGGTGCTTCAAACAAACTAAAATTTAATAGAGCTGCTTTCAACTTTTAGAAATTCCTTTTTTGAAATACGACAATATTATTTATAACTAAAAATCTTTTACCATGACTGAAATTAAAATTGAAAAGAAAAAACCGGTTTGGCCCTGGCTATTATTAGGTGCCGTCATACTTGCACTGCTTCTTTATTTTTTTGTATTTAATAAAGAAGATGAAATGGATGAAGTGGCGGAAGCGCCGGCATCCCTGATAGACATACGCGAAAATAACAGCACAGTTGCAGCGTATGTAAACTTCATAAATTCCGACACAAATAAGATGTCCCTTGACCACTCATTTACCAACGAAGCGCTGTTAAAACTAACCGATGCAACCAATGCCATGGCCGATGAAGTGGGTTACAGTGTAAAAGCAGATTTGGATAAGGCAAAGGAATTGGCAAATAGAATTACAACCGACCCTTTTGAAACTTCTCATGCAGATAACTTAAGAAAGTCAGCGGATATTATATCAGGCTCTTTGCAAAACCTGCAGAAAGCCAAATATCCATCATTAACAAATGAAGCGGCGGAAGTACAAAGTGCTACTGAGGGCATTAAACCTGAAACCCTCATCCTCGAACAGAAAGATGCAGTTAAAACTTTCTTTGCAAAAACTGCTAAACTGCTTGAAAGAATGAATTAGCATATTGAAAAATTGTAATCATCTGCTATTATAGCATAACAAACTAAAAACAAACAAAATGAAAAGAATTACCATTCAAAAGAAAATGCCGGTAAGGGAAATATTTACAGGTATTGGCATATTTGCCTGCTCATGATTTTTGCAAACTGCAGCTCTAACAAGAAGATGATGAAGGATAGTGACCTGATGGGCATTCGCGAAAACAACAGTACAGTAGCAACTTATATAACCTTTGCTGACGCCAATAACAATAAGGTTCCCGACCATGAGTACATAAAAAATGCATTAGTGAAGTTAGCTGATGCAAGAAGCGCAATGGCAGGAGAAATAGGATACACAGTTATGGGAGATGTAAACATAGCAAAAGAGGTTGCAAATCAAATAACCCAGGATGCCAATGAAGCTACCCATTCAGACAACATACGAAAGTCAACCGATATTTTAAGCAGTGCATTGCAAAACATGCAACAGGCTAAGTATCCTTCTCTGTCAACTGCGGGTTCAGAATTAACCAATGCTTCTAAGGCAATTAAGCCGGGAATGTTAACGGATAATGAAAGGCAGAAATAGTAGCTTTCTTTAGAAGGTCTTCATGCCTGCTTGAAAAAATGAATTAATCATCGTAAAAACATTGTTATGACAAACGAAAATAATTTGTATTACCTGGATGAGTTGTCGGACTATAAAGTAGCCGAAGATTACTGTGATGTAAGGGGCTGGGAAGTAAAAGATGCTGACAATCGCACCATCGGCAAAGTGGATGATTTAATGGTAAATAAAAAAGCCGAGCGGGTGGTGTATCTGGATGTAGAAGTGGACGAAGGCATTATAGAAGCCGGTCATGAAACGTACTCATCACCGGCAAGCGAAGGTGTGCATGAATTTCTTAACAAAGATGGTGATAATCATATCATCATCCCTGTAGGTATGATTTCGTTGGATGAAAAAAGCGAAACGGTCTTAACTAATGAAATTAATCACTCCACCTTCGCAAAAACCAATCGTTTCAGTAAAGGAGCTGTTATAAACCGGGAGTATGAAATAACCTTAATGCGCAATTATATTCCATCAACTACAGTTGACAAACCTTCTTCTCTCAGCAGTAACTTTTATGATGGTAAAGAGTTTGAAAATACATTAAGCCGGAAGAAGATATAACCTGTTGGATAGATTTACCTTTTTAAAAGATCCAATGAACCGATTAAAATGAAACATACAAAAATGAAATTTAAAATAGGAGCAGGCGTATTGGCTCTTATCATTTTGCAGGCGTGTGGCACCCCCTATATTTTATCTAATGCAGATTATGATAGAAGTACAGATTTTATAAAATATAAAACCTTCTCGTGGATACCTCCAAATGGAAGTGACAGTATGACTGCGCAGGAAGAGATCATTGTAAATAATACAATCAATTATTTTGCCCATGAGCTTGCTGCCCGGAACATGACTTTGGACAATGAAAACCCTGATTTGCTATTTCAATTACAGGTTACAGAAAGTAAAGAACAACGGTCGCAAAGAATAAGGGAAACAATACCCACAGTAAATCCAAACTACTACAACAATCGGCGCTATCGGGCACTTTCTCCCTATAACCGGTATTATAATCTTACTCCGCGTTCCTATTTTTATACCGGACCTTTTGATAATGCCTATAATGGTTATACGTATGGCTACACGACTAAAGTTTATGACTACACCAAAAGTGCTTTAACGTTGAATGTATTGGATAGAAGGCAAAACAAGTTTATCTATACTGCAACTGTAGAAGCCAATTTATATGAACCGTCAGCGATGAAGCGGGAACTTCATCCGGCGGTTCATTCTTTGCTAAATGATTACCCTGTAAAAGCCTCTGCAAAAAAATAGGTATCCCAAAATGAATAGCTTTCTAATCTTCCTTTCAGATTGAAAAGACTAATGATGAAACCAGATTTATAAATTATTTAATCAAAGGCATTTATGGACATTGATTCATGGTTTGGCGCTCCCAAAATACTTTATTCGCAAATTAAAGATGTTAGCAGTAAGTCACCTGAGCTTATTGTGTGGGCAGCCCCCTTCCTATTCTTTTTTGTTTTACTGGAATGGTTTATTTCATACAGGCAAAACAAGGGACTCTATAAAAAAGCTGAAACAATCGGATCCATATTAGTAGGAGTTGGGAATGTAGCCATTGCTTTTGCGCTCAAGTTTATTTTGCTTTACCTGGTTATTTGGGTTTATAATCTTGTACCCTGGAGAATGTACTTTATCTGGTGGCTGTTTTTACCTTGCAATATCTTTTTCGATTTTTGCAGTTATTGGGCGCACAGAATAGCGCATCAGCAGAGGATCTGGTGGGCCACGCATGTAGTGCATCATAGCAGCGAGCATTATAAACTCACTGTATCTTTCAGGCTTAGCTGGATACAACATTTAAAATTAGTGTTCTTCATACCGGTAGCCCTTATGGGATTTCATCCCGTTATTTTCTTTATAGTAAACCAGGTAGCCGTGCTTTTTAAATTTTGGGTACATACTGAATATATTGGTCGTTTACACCCTGTTATCGAATACATATTTGCTACATCGTCTAACCACCGTGTACACCATGGCTCTCAGGAAAAATATATGAATAAAAACTATGCTCCTACTTTCATTTTATGGGACCGCATGTTTGATACTTACCAAAAAGAGGAAGAAAAAGTAAAGTATGGTGTTACACATAATATTGAAAACAAAGCCAATCCACTTTACATCAATTTTCACGAACTGGCTGATATATGGAATGACGTCAGAAGAGCTAAAACGTGGAGATTAAAACTTTTTTATTTGTGTGGGAACCCTATAGCAGTGGCTAAAGAAAAGGAAGAGCGGAATCAAGAAATTTCAATAAGTTCTAAACATCAAATTTTTAACAGCAGAGAAAGTTCAGTGCTTCAATTAAATATTGATGCTGTCGCTTTCAAGAATAAAAAAATATTAAATCCCTAAAAAATAAATATTATGAAACGTCGAATTGAAAGTTTAATTGGTTTTACCATTGGTGGTACTGATGGTGAAATTGGAAAAGTAAAGGAATTTTACTTTGATGATAAGAGCTGGACAATACGGTATTTAATTGTTGAAACTGGAAGCTGGCTTTCCGGTCGCAAAGTACTTCTGTCACCCCAGGCAGTTGTGAAAACTGATTGGGAGCAGGAGCTGTTCAGCGTAAATCTTACAACGGAACAAATAAAAAACAGCCCTCCAATAGATACTGATAAACCAGTTTCCCGTCAGCATGAGCGGGATTTATATGGATATTATCCCTGGGGAGGATACTATTGGGGCGGTGGCATGGGAGGTTTAGGAATCGGTATGTCATATCCTCTTGCTATTCAGCATGCAGCGCAAAAAGAAGAGGAAATAGCTGTTGAAGACAAGTCAGATGATGACCCTCATTTAAAAAGCACTGATAAGGTAACGGGCTATAATATTAGAGCATCTGATGGCAACATTGGTGATGTAGAAGACTTTATAATCAATGATAGCAACTGGAATATTGAATTTATGTTGGTAGATACCGGTAATTGGTTTCCCGGTAAAAAGGTGCTCATATCGCCAAAATGGATAAAGGAGATAAGCTGGGAAAAGTCTACTGTTATGGTTAATGCTTCGGAAGAGCAGGTAAAAAACAGCCCCGAATACGATGCGGCCAAATATATGACTGACGATTATGAGACAAATCTTCAAAACTATTATGGAAGTTTTATTTCGCATTAATACAGAGTATAAATGAAAAAATCACACAAATGCTTTTTCCCCATTTTTCTTTGGTTCGTGCTTGTCACAGCTATTAGTTGTACCGGCAAGAAAGGGACAGTCACTACTGGCGATAAAAACGATACTACCAAAACATTCTCATCGACAAACGATTCCATCAGCATATCTTCTTCCACCGGAGTGGGAGATTTTGTGGCGGCATCCAAAGCCGTAATGCCTGCGGTAGTGCATATAAAAGCGCTTATTAATATCCCTGCAGGTGATAGAAATATGTATCAATCTTACGGTGCACCATCGGGGCAAAGAACTGGCATGGCATCAGGTTCCGGCGTAATCATTTCCGCTGACGGATACATAGCAACCAATAATCATGTGGTAGAAAACGCTACAGAAGTGCAGGTGATATTGCCTGATAAACAAACCTATATTGCAAAGCTTGTTGGCAGAGACCCCAATACTGATTTGGCGCTTTTAAAAATAGAAGCAGACAGTTTGCCTGTAGTGCAATTAGGCAATTCGGATAATTTACAGATAGGCGAATGGGTACTGGCTGTAGGTTATCCGCTTTCGCTTAATACCACTGTTACCGCCGGCATAGTAAGCGCCAAAGCACGAAGCATAGGAATAATAAATCGGCAAGGCAACAACATAAATGGTAATGAAGCGCAAGCCAACATGGCTGTTGAGTCTTTTATTCAAACAGATGCAGCCATAAACCCCGGCAACAGTGGCGGTGCGCTTGTAAATACAAACGGAAAATTAGTGGGCATTAATTCAGCCATTGCCTCGCAAACAGGCAGCTATGCGGGTTATGCTTTTGCTATACCCGTAAACCTTGCAAAAAAAATTCTGGACGATTTAAAGCAGTACGGCACCGTAAAGCGTGGCGTGCTTGGTGTTTCCTTTCCTTCGCCTTTAGCCGAAGACCAGTTTATGTCTCAGCAGGGGCTTAATCCTGCCGAGGTAAAAGGAGTGTATATAACCGGTGTGCAACCCGAAAGCGCCGCCGCAGCGGCGGGGCTAAAAGAAGGCGATATTATTCAAAGTATAGATGGCATTCAGTTAAGTTCTTCAACAGAATTTTCTGAACGCATTGCACGCCGTAAACCAGGCGATTTAATAAAGCTAACTTATTTGCGTAACGGTAATGCAGCAACAGTATCGGTTACTTTAAAAGGTGAAGCGCCGGCAAAAGTCACCGTAAAAACAAACGAACTCGCCGAGATTTATAACAGGCTTGGAGCCAACTTTGCGCCGCTTACTGCTGAAGCTAAACAACATTTTAATATTGATGCAGGCGTATTGGTAAAAGCGGTGCGTACGGGCGGCTTCTTCGACAAGGTGGGCATTCCGCCGGGAACTATAATTGCATTTATTAACGGTAAACCCATCAATAATCCAAAAGATATTGACGAGGCGTTTCTTTCAGCGCAACAAGGCATGATACAAATACTTGCCATTGCCCCCGATGGTTCTAAAGTGGTTTTTGATTTTTCGCTGGGTACTTAAAAGGATTTATTTTTTAGGATACCGGCTTTAGTTTTCCATGGCATCATCGTTGCGTCGCAATCCTTTCATCGGCAAACCAATGTCGAGCTTTTATAAAAGCGTTAAGCTATTATTAAGTAAACATCGAAACAACTATTATCAATTAAAAATCAACAACATGACTTTCCAGATCAACACCGATAAAAACATTGAAGGCAGCGAAAGATTTACAGAATACTTCACTATACTAATTGAAGATGAATCGGGCAGGTACGATAAAATTACCCGTATCGAATTACATCTTTCAGATGAAAAATGAAACAAAGAAGGTAAGGCAGATAAGCGATGCCTGTTAGAAGACCGGATGGAAGGCAAACAACCTATTGCAGTCACCAATATGGCAGATACACACGAGCAGGCAGTTGATGGCGCAATAGATAAACTAAAAGCTTCTCAGGAAACTATTCTTGGAAAAGAGCGAAATTATCAGCAATAATTCGGTGGAAACATTTGAAGACCGCTACTCAAAGTGTTATACAAATTAATTAGCAGTGATGAAAAAGATTTTAGTAATAAATAACGATCATAGGGTCTCGCAAAATGCTTTAAAGTTTGCGTTTGAAATTGCCGTCAGTGAGAATGCTTCTTTGTATGGACAGTTTGTTGCAAGCCTCGAATATAAGGAGGTTGAAAGCTATGGTTTTCCCAGCGATATTAATTTGACAGATACAGAGTGCAGAAGTTACATCTGACAGCCTTGCATTACAGTTACGCCACTTTTACAATGCCCGTAACTACGGTTTTGCGTGGTTCGATGAAAACGGACCGACACTTCTGGCTGAAGGTTTTTGGAATGCACATAACATGGTTTTTAAAACAATCAGGCGACAGCAGTATTTACGATGTACAATTACACATTCAGATGGATACTTTACTCAATGGTGACAGCTTATACACTTTAAATAAAGAAACCCTTATTAATACCGAGTTAAGGATGACAAAGCATTTTCTTGATTATGTGCAATATGCTTACGGCAACAAGGTTGACCCCAAAGCAGTTCAGTAGCATATACCCGGGAGAAAACTTCAACCCCTTGATTTACTCGATAGCTTAATGGCTGGCTCTGCAAAGTCTCAGCCATTTGGCAAACCGTTTCAACTGTTGCAAAAAGAAGTTTTCAGGTATAGAACCATTCACCAAATTGGAGGCTGGACAGCTATAGAAGAAAGTAAGCGAAAATTTAAAAAGGGAGATAAAGATAAAATTATCGCAGCTATAAAAAAGCGGTTGCAAGCTTCTGATGATTATGATAAAACTGATACATCATCTTTATTTACAGAAGCTCTTGAAGATGCCGTAAAAAAAATAGAAACCGGTTATGGGTTAAAAGCAGATGGTATAACAGATGATGCCTTAATAAAGCAACTGAATGTACCGGTTGAAGACCGTATAAAACAAATGCTTGTCAACCTGGAGAGAATGAAATGGATGCCCGAAGCCCCATCAAGATTTTTGTTAGCCAACATACCAGAATACAGGCTTCATGTGATTGAAAACAATAAAGAAGTTTTGGGGATGAACATTGTTGTAGGTAAGGCGGCAAACCGCTCTGTTATATTTTCTGATGAGCTGAAGTATGTTGTATTCAGTCCATTTTGGAATATTCCCCATTTTGCTGAGGATATTTATGGTCATGATCAAAGGTTAGCAGCGCATTTATTTGAAGAGTGACGGCATAAGAACTTGCACAGAGGTAGTGAAGCTCAATAAATTACTAGCAAATTAATTGCTAGGGCGTTTAGAATTATCAAGTAAAAGCTTAACAAAAAACAATTTCAGATCGAAAAGTTGGGATTTGCTTTAAACTTTTTTTAATTGGGTACAATAAGCTCTGATCAATTCCACGTCCTCTATTCTTAAGTTCGAATTTTCCCCGCTTGCTTCCACAAAAGTCCGCAAATGGCAGACTTTTTTATGCCAAACACATAACTTACATAGATAATTCTTCATCATGAGGTCTTTTCTGTTTGTATGTATACTTTCTATTACATTGGTGAATTGCCATCGGCCGCCAACATCTGCAAATTCATCTATCAACCTTTTCAACGGAAATGATTTGAATGGCTGGCATATCGATGTGCCTGAAATGGACACCAACAAAAATGCCAGAAGCCCGTTTCTCGTGCGCGATCATGAACTGATCAGCATGGGGGTTCCAAACGGACATATAATAACGGATGCCCGTTACAAAGACTACACCCTGGAAGTTGAATATCGCTTCGTGGGAAAACCCGGAAACTGCGGCGTACTGGTTCATGCATCTACTCCCCGCATATTGTATAAAATGTTCCCTAAATCCATTGAAGTGCAGATGATGCATCAAAACGCGGGAGATTTTTGGTGCATCGGTGAAGATATCATGGTGGACGATATGGAAAAAAGAAGAGGGAAAAAAGAGAACTGGGGTGTTACGGAGGGAAAAGAACGCAGGATCTTAAACCTGACCGATGGCTCAGAAAATCCTTTGGGCCAATGGAACAAAATGAAAATAACCTGCAAGGGGAATATGGTAAAAGTCTGGGTGAATGACATACTGGTAAATGAAGGCTTCAATTGCACTGCCTCAGAAGGGCAAATAGCCCTGCAGGCAGAAGGCGCAGAGGTGGCATTCAGAAAAGTGCTCCTTAACAGGAATTGATAGCGGCTTTCAATAAATTTATCTTCAGCGTGTTGAGCTAGTAAACGATTCAGTAAATTAAGGTTGCCATTAACTGTGAACGAATACCTGAGGCAAACGTTTAGATGTTGGGGAAAATAGATCCTTCACCCTGTCATCCGAAGTGAATGAAATTCATCAGCCGCCCGGGCTCAGGACAAATATCTACCTGTCATGCCGAGGAACGAGGCATCTTATTGTGATATCGAAGATCCCTCCTTCGTCAGAGATGACAAACAAACATTGGATGACAGATGGGGGAAGATCAGTCATTTAACATAACAACGAATAGTCGACCTCGCTCTTTTCTTCCTATGTTTGTCATCTCTGACGAAGGAGGGATCTTATCAATGCTCACCAGGAAGATGCCTCCTGCGTCGGCATGACAAAAAGAGCTTATTGTCATCCTGAACCCGGGCTGCTAAAAAACAGTTGCTAACTTAAGTTACCAGGGTGAAGGATCTTTTGTATAATCAGCGAAATGGTAATCTCTCGTTTAAATAGCACAACACGCGTATCATTACAAAATTCATTTAAAAATGAATTTACTATTTTGAAAAGCAGGGATCATTAGAAATGCAGAAAAAATATTTTGGGTTTACTGATCTGTCAATAGCACATAAATAAAATGAAGATCAGTCATCAATGGTTTGGCCCGTCAACTGACGAAATTTCCAGCCTGTCTCATCTTTCACATTCCCTTGTGTTTGCTTCATCAGGATTCCAATTATTTTCTCTTTGGGATCGGCAAAATATTGTGTATTGAAATAACCGCCCCAGTCAAATGTTCCATCACTTCCGGAACCACCCTTTGCGGCACCTTTGTCCGTAAGTACCCCAAATGCCAGTCCATACACATTATCCGGATTTTCGCCCCAAATATTTCCAATCTGATTCGACATGATAACGTCGATAGTGGTACGGCTCAACAACCTGATTCCGTTATACTCACCCCCATTCAGGTACATTTGAAGAAAGGTGGCATAGTCTTTTGCCGTACTTGATAATCCTGCCCCACCTGAATAAAATGATTTCGCGCCTTTTACCGGATAATCAGTATCATAAAATGTCACCGGGTATTTTGTCCATTTGCCGTCCACTTTTTGCTGCACAGTCACTAATCGTCCGGCCTTTTCGTCCGGCAGATAAAAACGCGTATCGCTCATTCCGAGTGGGTCAAAAATACGTGATCGCAAAAACGCATCAAAAGACATCCCGGAAACCACTTCAATAAAATAACCCAGCACATCAAGCCCTTCGCTGTACGTAAACTTCTCTCCGGGTTGATGGTGCAGGGGCAGCTTCGCCAGCTTTTTCACACTTTCTTCAATGGTTATTTTTTCAGTTGTAAACAGATCCGTAACGCCGGCCTTTTTATACATTAGCCTGAACCGTTCATCTCCATCAATCACACCATAACCAATACCCGAAGTATGTGTGAGGAGATGCCGTATGGTGATTTCTGTTTTTACCTGCTCTCCCGTCCATGTTGTATCTGAATAATTAAACGACTTCAACACCTGGGCATTTTTAAATTCCGGAATGTATTTGGATATCGGGTCATCGAGCCTGAATTTTCCCTCCTCCCATAACATCATCACGGCGGTTGCAGTGATGGCCTTGGATTGAGAAGCAATGCGAAAGATATCATCACGCTTTAACACTTTGCCGGCCTGGTTATCAGCCATTCCGTATGCCTTCCAGTGAATGATTTTTCCGTTCCTGACCATCAGCGCAACCACACCAGGAACTTCTCCATTTTGAATGGCATCAGTACAAACCTGGTCAATACGCGAGAGTCGTGCAGATGAAACACCCACCGTTTCCGGAGGAGCTTCCGTTAAAACAGCTGATTTTTTTGCCGATTTCGTCTGGCTGATGACATGCATCGGTATGATGAATAGCATAAGGATCAAAAAAAGTTTCAGTTTCATATTGATTGATTTAGAAAAATGGTTCGAAAATTAATGTACATTCAAGGGAATTAGTGATTCCGGGCTATAAGGTATATAGGTTTCTCAAATTCATCAACATTTTTATATGCGCACTTGGGTAGTACTTTTATTTATTTATTCCGGGTACTTGTATTTCACGCCAGTCCTGCAGGCCCAGTCTGACAAAGCGATAGCTGCAAGACAATTTTCCATTCAAAGTACGGAATTAAAAAATAAGATTAAAGGCGGCTGGGCCGGTCAAACCATTGGCGTAACATTTGGCGGACCGGTTGAGTTTCGCTTCAATGGCACCATGATCGGTGATCAGCAAAGACTGGAATGGTATGATGGTTACCTGAAAAAAACCATGACAGAAAACCCGGGACTCTATGATGACTTATACATGGACCTGACCTTTGTGGAGGTCATGGAAAAATATGGCATCGATGCACCTTTGGATTCCTTTGCCAATGCTTATGCAAAAGCAGGCTATATGCTCTGGCACGCAAACCAGGCAGGGCGTTATAATATCCTCAATGGGATAAAGTCACCTGCCTCCGGCCATTGGTTGAATAATCCTCATGCCGATGATATCGACTACCAGATCGAAGCGGACTTTGCTGGACTAATGAGCCCGGGAATGCCAAACACAGCCACCGCTATCAGTGACAAGATCGGCCATATCATGAATTACGGTGATGGCTGGTATGGCGGCGTATTCATGGGCGCGATGTATTCCATGGCATTCGTATCTGATAATATCCCTGCCATTGTTGAGGCCGGATTAAAAACAATACCAGTGCAAAGTGAATTCTATAAATGCATCCGTGATGTGATCAACTGGCACAAAAAATATCCAAACGACTGGAAACAAACCTGGTTCGAAGTACAAAAAAAATGGTCCGAAGAAGTTGGTTGCCCCGATGGTGTATTCAACGCATTTAACATCGACGCTAAAATCAATTCGGCCTATGTAGTAATTGGTCTGTTATATGGCAACGGGGATTTTACCAAAACAGTTGAGATAGCTGCACGGTGCGGACAGGATGCCGATTGCAATCCTTCGTCCGCAGCCGGTATTCTGGGTACTGTTTTAGGCTATGATAAAATACCCGACTACTGGAAAATGGGGCTTGCTGAAATTGAGGATATGGATTTTAAATATACTTCCATGTCGCTTAATGAAACATATGCAATAGGATATAAACATGCTTTAGTAACGATAAAAAATAATGGCGGCACCATTAAAGGTGATAACATCACTATTGCTGTTCAGTCTCCGGTTACAACCCGGTTTGAAAAATCTTTTGAGGGTCACTATCCCATAAAAAGAGCTGTTGTAAAACAGGATAAAAATGAGATGAATATTGAATTTGATGGCATAGGATATGTATTACGTGGCGCAGCTGAAGCAACAGACAGGAACAACAGGAACAGTTCTTTTTCCTATAATGCTGAAGTGTATATAGATGGTGCCCTTTTCGAAAAAATATCATTGCCTGTTTCAGAAATACTCCGTCGGCATGAACTTTCCTGGAAATATAATCTTCCATCAGGTCATCATAAAGTAAAAGTAAAAATACTTAACCCGCAGGAAGGCTATACACTGCGCGGATGGGAAGCGTTGGTGTATGATTCAAAACCTGCTAAAAAGTTTGAATAACCCAGGATGACTGGTGAGAGGATGAGTAATAGCTGCCTTGTTGAAGCAGTTGCAAGTTGAAGGAGCTGCTATTAGTCCACCACTTACCTGTCATCCTGATCCCGCACATGCGAGAGAAGGATCTCATGTGATGTTTCGATTAGATCCCTCCTTCGTCGGGATAACAGGTGAGAGGGTACGTAATAGTTGCTATGTTAAAGTAACTGCTATTTCTCCACCACCCACCTGTTCATCCTGAACCCGGGTTATATTAAAAATTTACATCCTCATGTTATCAGGGTGAAGGATCTTATGGGAAATTTCGATGAGATCCCTCCTTCGTCGGGATGACAGGTGAGATGGTACGTAATAGTTGCTATGTTAAAGTAACTTCTATTTCTCTACCACCCATCTGTCATTCTGAACCCTGGTCCCGGAAAAAATTGGTTCTTTCTTATGCAGGGTCAATAGCATTATTTCTTTTCTATTACAGCCGTAAACCCACCAAAAGGCAACATACTAATGTTAAATTTATCTCCCGATGAAAATTCTTTAAGCGCATAATCAAACTTATTTTTAACTGCCCAGTCTGTTATCAGGTGGATAGTATATGTTCCTTTATCCAAAAAAGGAAGTGCAAAACTGTGGGTCACATTTTTACCTTCACTATTTATCCCTGAAACATACCAGGTTTTACCATTTCTTGCTGCCAGTATAATTGACTTCCCCGGTTCACCAGAAATATATTTTGTTTCATCAAAAACCACGGGTAGCTTACGCAGGAAATCTTGTACAAAATCCGGTAATGATGAATACGTCTTAACATTATCTGCAAAATGAATGATCCCGGTATTAAAAATCAAGGTTAAAGCAAGTTCATGTGCATAGGTTGTGTTATGTGGAAATTTAAAATTAGTAAGCCCCAAAGGCGTATAATCCATAGGACCAATTGCATTCCTGGTAAAAGGAAGTATACTATTCTGAACAGGAGCCTCATACGTATAAACTGAATCAAAAAGATAACACTCCTCCCCTTTTACAGATTCCATGGAAACCAGGTTAGGATAGGTTCTTGACCAACCACGTGGGATGGTGCAACCATGAAAATTTACCATAATTTTTTCTTCGGCAGCATCTTTCAACACATCGTGATATAAAGTAATCAGGTTTTGTTTATCACTATGCCAGAAATCAACTTTGATTCCCTTTACGCCCCATTGATGCAATTTTTTAAATTCGGCTTTTCTTAATGCAGGATTAGAAATAATATCCCTTGGCCTTTCTGTAACTATATTGTGCGGGCCTCCGGAATTATACCACATCAATATCCCCACTCCTTTTGTTTGTGCATATTTTACCAATTGCTCAATATTACCCCCTTCCATCAGATCCCAGTTTGCATCAACTAAAGAATATTCCCAGCCCATTTGAGCTGACAAATCAACAAAAGATTTCAATGCAGCAAAATTTTTAGGGCTCCCATTATCTGACAACCAGCTCCAGGAAGAACGGCCTGGTTTAACCCAGGAAAAATCACCAGGAACAGATTTATCACTTAGGTTATTGATCATTTGAGATTCAATAATTGCTGCGGGCGTTTTGCCGATTACAATAGCCCTCCACGGCATTGTCCATGGTAAAAAAGCTGAAGGCTCCACATTACCGGTCCCTTCTGCATCCCTTGCATCAGGAAACCTTACCGAATACAAACCATTTGGAGCATCCTGCTTTAAACGAATACCACAATACGATGGAGACAAATTTGCTTCGGAGATCAAAATCCAATTCCCGTTCGATTGAAATAAAGCCGGGAATGCCCAACCTTCTTTATTTGGCGATGAAGTACCGATGGGAATTCCGTTTTCATAAAATTTCTCATACGCAGGTGTCCATTTAGAGGGTACATCATATGGCTCTATCCATGCCTTTCCACTATCCGGTATATTGAATCCTGTCAGCTCTTCTGTAACCGTTAAACTACTGTCCGTACTTCCCGGAAAAACATATTTAAAGGCAACACCATCATCATATGCACGCATTATGACCTTTACCAATGAACCCTTATCATTGGTAAAGGTCAACTCCAGTTCATTGGCAATGTTCCTGATCACTTTTTGACGGCCAATTTTCATCGCATAGGTTTCATCAATTTTTATGACCTCGCTTTTTGATGTAAATGAGAGATTAGTTCCAAATTGCTCATCTTTTCTTATCAAACCAAGCGGAGAATTTTCAATAATCACAGACCGTCCTTCAGGATGTATTTTTTCAACTGTATATACAAGACCTGATGGCTTATCTTTTTCATTGACTACGAAAACTTTAAAACCGATTGACTGATCCGGAGATAACAGCTCCCAGGTTTCAGGGTTGCCTGTTTTACACGCCCATAAAAAGGTGAGTATAAAAATTCCAGGGATTAAATATCGAAACGCATTCTTTTTCATAATCGTTTATAAAATATTTTATGAAGATGAAATAATTTAGATAAACTACAGAAAAGCCAATACTTTCATTTATCAAAGGTTCCTTAAAACAGCCAATGAGAAACCAGGAAATGCTGATGTTCTGATGCCTGCAATTATCGCCAGTTATTGATCCGGCAGCATTGACAATGGCTAATATAATGAATATATTTTTTGTTGGTGATATGAAGTAAATTGAAATACTTAAATCATGGAACGTATAGCATTTTAAATATCAAAGCTAAACCCGGTATTATGGGGATGAAGTGAATAGGCCTGTAAGTTCAAAATATCAGAAGGGAGCTGGACAGTGTCTGAGATAGTCCTTTTTCTTTTTGTATTCTTTGCGGCTAATCTATTTTTTCAAACTAAAACCAAATCATTAAGATGCACAGGATCGCATTTAAAATGTACCTGAACAAAGGCGCAGAAGATGAATACAAAAAACGGCATGATGCCATCTGGCCCGAATTGGTTGCGCTGCTCAAAGAAGCAGACATAGAAGATTACTCCATTTTTTTAGATGAAGAAACCTCCACACTGTTTGCGGTATTAAAAACATCCAACACGGAGGCCATGAACCAACTGCCACTGAAAGATGTCATGCAAAAATGGTGGGCCTATATGAAAGATATCATGCAAACCAATGCAGACAACAGCCCGGTAAATATTCCGCTGAAAGAAGTTTTTTACCTGAACTGAATAATATAAAGATGCAAATACAGGAGTCAATAATCAAAGATCTGAACCAGGAAAAATTATCCGCACACCAGCGCTCATTTACTTACCTGGCTGATCAGATTGAAAGAGCTGAAGATATCGTAGAGAAGATAATGGCTTTCCAGGTTGCCATTCCCAGCTGGGCATTAGGAACCGGCGGAACGAGATTTGGGAGGTTCCCCGAAGGCGGTGAACCCAGGAACCTGGAAGAAAAAATTGCTGATATAGGTTTGATCCATTCACTGAACCGTTCCAGCAATGCCATCTCGCTGCATATCCCCTGGGACATTCCAAAAGATCATACCGCTGTAAAATCTCTTGCTGCATCATTAGGCATTCGGTTTGATGCCATGAATTCCAACACTTTCCAGGATCAGCCCGGGCAGGCCTTGAGTTATAAATTCGGATCGCTGCAGCATACCGATAAAGCCGTTCGGCAACTGGCAATCGACCATAATATTGAAGTCATCAGGCAAGGTGTGGCACTTGGCTCGAAGTCGCTGACCGTTTGGTTATCAGACGGCTCATCATTTCCAGGCCAGTTGAATTTCCGAAAAGCATTTCAGCATCTACTGCAGGGATTAAAAGAAATATATACCGCCCTTCCTGCAGATTGGAAAATGTTTGTGGAATACAAAGCATTTGAACCCAATTTTTATTCCATGACCGTTGGCGACTGGGGCCAATCACTATTATACGCTTCCAAGCTTGGGCCCAAAGCCTATACGTTGGTTGACCTGGGTCATCATCTTCCCAATGCCAATATCGAACAGATCGTTTCACTCTTACTGATGGAAGAAAAACTTGGTGGTTTTCATTTTAATGATTCCAAATACGGAGATGACGACCTTACAACCGGCAGCATAAAACCATACCAGCTCTTTTTGATCTTTAAAGAACTCGTGGAAGGTATGGATGCCCGTAATATGGATCATGCATCCGGGCTGGCCTGGATGATCGATGCTTCGCATAATGTAAAAGACCCGTTGGAAGACCTGCTGCAATCCGTAGAAGCCATACTGATCAGCTATGCACAGGCATTGTTAATAGATCAGCATGCATTGGCAACCGCACAGGAGCAAAATGATGTTGTGCGGGCACAGGAGATCCTTCAGGGTGCTTTTCGCACAGATGCCCGCCCGCTTGTTGCCGAAGCAAGGCTACGCAGCGGTGGTGCCTTATCACCGATTGATACATTCAGGCAGGCAAAAGTCCGCGAAAAACTGATCACTGAAAGAGGGAAAAAGACAATCGCTACCGGCTTATAAATATCATGGAACCTGCAAGCTGCATATTAATCTTTGACATTGGCAAGACAAATAAAAAGGTCTTTGTACTGGATGAATCATACAAGGTGCAGTATGAGCACTCTGCACAACTTGAAGAAACAACGGATGAAGACGATTTCCCCTGTGAGGATATACATGCATTGACCCTTTGGGTGCAATCAGCTTATAAGGATGCTAATACCGTATTTGGCAAGAAAATAAAAACGGTTAACTGCTCTGCCTATGGCGCAAGTCTTGTACATGTTGATACAGGCCTCAACCCCATCGCACCTTTATATAACTACCTGAAACCTTTCCCGGTTGAGCTGCAGGAAAAACTTTACAGCGACTATGGCGGCGAAGAAGCTTTTTCCCTGGGCACATCTTCTCCCTCATTAGGAAGTTTAAATTCAGGACTTCAGCTGTACAGGCTGAAAATGGAACAACCCGCTTTGTTTGAAAAAATAAAGTACAGCCTTCACCTTCCGCAGTATATCAGCAGTATTTTCAGCCGGCAGGCATGCTCAGACCTCACCAGTATAGGTTGCCATACTGCCCTTTGGGATTTTAGCAGCAAAGACTACCATAAATGGGTAGCCGAAAATGGAATATTTTCAAAGCTGGCCCTTGTGCAACCCAGTGACCAGGTATTCAATACAAAGATCAATGATACAGACATACAGGCTGGCATTGGATTACACGACAGTTCAGCTGCGCTTATCCCTTATCTTCAATTGACAAAAGAACCCTTCCTGCTTATCTCAACCGGAACCTGGTGTATCAGCCTGAATCCATTCAACAACCACCCGCTTACCGAATCAGAATTAAAACAGGATTGCTTATGTTACCTGACGACAGGCGGAAATCCGGTAAAAGCATCCCGTCTCTTTGCAGGCAGGTGGCACGAAGAAAAGGTTTTGCAAATGGCAGCACATTTTCACCTGGACAAAAATTTCTTCTCGGCTATTCCTTATGATCCAGGAATACAAGAACAATTGGAAACGCTTCGGGAAAAATTAAATGTTGATGACCCATCCACTGCAGATCCCACAAACGCGGGAATTTCTTTTCCGGAAATGAGTTTATTTCCCTCAGCAGAAATGGCATACGCATGGCTGATAAAATATCTCATTCAGCTACAGGTACATTCAAGCAATCTTATTTTACAAGATACAGACATCACAAATATCTATGTAGACGGCGGATTCAGTAGCAATCAGCTTTACATGCAACTGCTTGCAAAAGCATATCCCGACAAAGCCGTGTTCGCGGCAGAGATAGCCCAGGCATCTGCTTTCGGCGCGGCAATTTCAATACACAGGCACTGGAATAAAAAACCTTTACCGGCTGATCTGATCAGATTAAAAAGATATATGTAAAATTTTCAGTACTTTAACCGGGCCCCAACTTCAAACCATCGCCATGAAAAAACAATTGCTGCTTTCCATCGCGCTCATTTTCTTTTTATCCATTGTACAATCCCAGGTGAAGGTTATTAACCCGCTTTGTGAAAACCTCGAAAATCCTGGCAGCCTGGATACAAAATCACCCAGGTTCTCCTGGCAACTGCAATCAGATAAAAGGAATATCCTGCAAACAGCTTATGAGATCAGGGTCAGCGATTCAAAAGAATCTTTATCGAAGGGAAAAAATATTTTATGGAACAGCGGGAAGGTGGTGTCTGATGAATCTGTTCATGTTGCATTCAATGGCAAGCCGCTTGAATCCGGTAAAAAATATTTCTGGCAAGTACGGGTATGGGACCAATCAGAAAAAGCTTCCGCATGGAGTACACCTGCCTGGTGGCAGATGGGATTGCTCAACACTGCCGACTGGAAAGCGAAGTGGATAGAGGCCGGGTTTGCAGAAGATTCCATAGTAAGGCCCAGTCCTTTATTTCGCAGGCAATTCAATACAGCAAAAAAAATAAAATCAGCAACGCTGTATATAACTGCACAAGGCATGTATGAAGCCTGGCTCAATGGGAAACGCGTAGGCAATGATTACCTTACCCCAGGTTGGACAAGTTATAATAAGAGGCTGCAGTACCAGCAATATGATGTAACCAACATGCTTGGTACCGGTACAAATGCCCTTGGTGTTGTTTTGGGAAGCGGCTGGTACCGTGGCTTTATAGGGTTCTCCGGTCAACAGAATTTTTATGGCAAAAAACTTGCCCTGCTTTGTCAACTGGCAATAGAATATACTGACAACAGCCAGGAACTCATCTTGTCTGACGATAACTGGAAGTCTGCAACCGGCAGCATCATCAGTTCTGAAATATATAACGGAGAGACCATTGATGCGCGAAAAGAAAAAACAGGCTGGTCATCACCAACTTTTAATGATGCTGACTGGTCAGGCGTGAAGATCAGGTCCGGTAATTTCCCACCGCTTATAGCCACGTATAATGAACCTGTCAGAAAAAAGGAAACTTTCAAAGCCCTTACTATCATCAAAACACCCAAAGGAGAACAGGTGATTGATTTTGGGCAAAACCTTGTAGGCTGGGTACAAATAAAAGCAAGCGGTAAAGCCGGAGATAAGATCACCCTGTATCACGCAGAAGTATTGGATAAGGCTGGAAATTTTTATACAGATAACCTGCGTGCGGCCAAACAAACAAACACATATATCCTTAAAGGTGATGGTGAAGAATTTTTTGAACCCCATTTTACATTCCAGGGGTTCAGGTATATAAAAATAGAGGGCTACCCCGGCGAGATCAAACCGGAAAATTTCACTGCCGTGGCACTTTATTCAGATATGAAGCCAACAGGTACGTTCACCAGTTCAAATCCACTGCTCAATCAGTTGCAGCATAATATTCAATGGGGTCAAAAAGGAAACTTCCTGGATGTACCTACCGATTGTCCCCAACGGGATGAACGCCTTGGCTGGACCGGCGATGCGCAGGCATTTGCACGCACCGCAACATTTAATATGCAGGTGAATAATTTTTTCTCCAAATGGATGAAAGATCTTGCAGCCGATCAGCAGCCCAATGGCAGTGTGCCTTTTGTAGTGCCCAATGTGCTGGGTGCGGGCGCAGGCGCTGCCTGTGGCTGGGCTGATGCAGCTACCATCATACCCTGGACCATGTACCAGGCTTATGGCGACAAACGTATTCTTGAAGATCAGTATCCAAGCATGAAGGCCTGGCTGGGCTATATTGAATCTGTCAGCAAAAATGATTTGTGGAATACAGGTTTCCATTTCGGTGACTGGCTGTTTTACACAATGGGTGATGACAATGCAGGCAATGCAGCCGTCACAGACCGCTACCTGATCGCACAATGTTTTTATGCCTATTCAACACAGCTTCTTATCAATACTGCAAATGTTTTAGGCAAATCCGAAGATGTAAAAAAATATGAAGCTTTACTCAAAAGGGTCAAAGATGCATTCCTGAAAGAATATGTTTCACCCAATGGCAGGCTCGCTTCAAACACGCAGACGGCTTATGTGCTTGCGCTTCAATTTGACATGTTACCGGAAACCATGAGAGCTCAGGCTGCGGACAGGCTTGTTGCAAATATCAAACAATACAGCACACATCTTACAACAGGTTTTCTGGGCACACCTTATCTCTGCCATGTGCTTTCTCGTTTTGGCCACACCGATATTGCATATCAATTGTTATTACAGGAATCATATCCATCCTGGCTTTACCCGGTAAAGATGGGCGCCACCACCATTTGGGAAAGATGGAACGGTATCAAACCCGATGGCAGCTTTGAAGTGCCGTCCATGAATTCTTTCAACCACTATGCCTATGGCGCCATTGGCGACTGGATGTACCGAGTTGTGGCCGGTCTGGATACAGATATCGAAGGACCCGGTTATAAAAGAATTGTCATCAATCCCCATATCGGTGGCAATCTTACACATGCTGCGGCCAGTCTGGAAACTTATTATGGAAAGGTCAGCAGCGCCTGGAAAATGACCGGTGAAAACCTTGAAATGACAATTACCATTGCCGCAAATACAAAAGCAACCGTTCACATTCCAACCACTTCAGCATCTTCGGTAAAAGAAATGGATAAGCTGATTTCATCGATTCCGGATATCAAAATCCTTAAAAGCAATAATGATGAGGTTGTGGTTGAATTAGGATCAGGAGATTATCGTTTTCAATCACTCTTTGCGAAAAAGCCATAGCGTCTTAATCAATTAGCGGTTTATGTAATATTTATCACAAAACCAGAGCGCAAAAAATCA
This sequence comes from Chitinophagaceae bacterium, assembly GCA_041752135.1. Classification (GTDB taxonomy): domain Bacteria; phylum Bacteroidota; class Bacteroidia; order Chitinophagales; family Chitinophagaceae; genus Pollutibacter. The sequence goes on from JBGSHT010000017.1 coordinate 82,539, forward strand.
GAATTTTGCAGTCTAAAAGAACCTAATAATGCACACTGTAAAATTAACAACAGCCGACTTCAAAGAAAAAGTATTCGACTACGAAAACGAAAAGGAATGGAAGTATAAAGGTACTTTACCTGCGATCATTGATTTTTATGCAGACTGGTGCGGCCCCTGCAAAATGGTAGCACCTGTTTTGGAAGAACTGGCGAAGGAATATGAAGATAAATTGATCATTTATAAGGTTGATACCGAAGCAGAAATGGAATTATCCGCCGTATTCGGCATACAAAGTATTCCAACGTTTCTGTTCATTCCACAGATTGGTATGCCCATGATGCAACCCGGGGCATTCCCCAAAAAGGTATTCAAAGAAGTAATAGAAGAAAAACTTTTGAGCCCTGTTGATTCAACAGATGAAGCATAATTAATAATCTGCAAAACATGCGACTGGCAGAAGTACAACTTACTTTTCCAGTCGCTTTTTTATTTAATCCATAATGAATTGTGCTATTAAACGAATAATTACAATTTTGCTGATTATACATTATATCCTTCACCCTGGCATCTTGATTAAGCAACTCTTTTAGAGATTCTCCGGGTTCAGGATGACAAGAGAGAGGTCGACAAATAATTCCTTTACCAAAAGACTGATCTTCCCTAAACCTGTCATCCTGAACCCGGGTGGCGGGTGAAATTCATTCCCTTAGGATGAAAGGGTGAAGGATCTATTTTCGTAAACTTCTAAACGTTTCGTATAATATACTCTTAAAGCAATTGATAAACTTAATTTACTGATTCATCCAATAGCACAAAATGTTAATCCATATCATCTTCCCACTCCAGTACATAATTACCAATATGCCTCTTGCTTTCCTGCAATTTTTTCTTCTGCCGGAAAAAACTGATCAATCCGGCAACCAGGATCAATACTGATAACACCCAAAATATTATTTCGACCAAAAGGGCCTTATCAACTTTAAGTAAACCGTTTACAGACAGTCCTGCGATGGCAAAATATAATGATGTCCGCACAAACGATAATAAGGTCCTGTCTATAGCCATGGCAGTTCTTTCAATGGCCAGTTTTTCGCGCAGGATAAGGTCTTTGTTAATTCTTGCTGTATTATTATCCATAAGTTGTTGATCTGTGAAACCCCGAAAACAAACCGGCATTCTGACGGCAAACCAAAACTACACAATTCCCTAAAAATAATTTTTCTTTACAGTATTAAACTCAGTCCAATGCTAAAAACCATTGCACTGCTTACAATTTCCAATGTATTTATGACATTTGCCTGGTACGGTCATTTGAAATTTAAAGAACTTCCGCTTTGGAAAGCCATACTCATCAGTTGGGGTGTTGCTTTCCTGGAATATTGCCTGATGGTTCCGGCAAACAGGATTGGCTATGCGAATGGACTGAACGGCTTTCAGCTCAAAATGACACAGGAAGTAATCACACTGGTTGTTTTCAGTTTCTTTGCGGTTTATTATCTGCGGGAACCCTTTCATTGGAAATACCTGGTGAGTTTTGTATTCCTGATTGCAGCAGTTTATTTTATGTTCAGCAAAAAATAAATACAGACCTGATCATCTATATCAGTTCATTTTCTTTTCCATTGATTCGCCCTGATATTTTTTTCTGCAAGATCAACGGTTTCGCGTATGCGCTTCATCCTGGTTGTTTCTGTTTTGGCACTGGCAATCCACTGATAGATACCTTTTTTTGCGGAAGCAGGAAATGCATCAAAAAAAAGCCTGGCAGTTGTATTGGTATTCAAAACATATTCCAGTTCTTCAGGCATGATCATAGCTTCCACGTTATCAATGGAAGTCCAGCTTCCATTTGCCTTTGCCGTTTCAACTGCAGCTATCCCTGCCGGTTTCATCAATCCTGCTTCTGACAATTTTAAGATTCTCTTTTTATTGATCGCACTCCATACACTTTTAGGCTTTCGGCGGGAAAAAAAGAGGAGATAGCAGTTTTTATCCCTCTTTTGGGGTTTGCTGTCTATCCACCCAAAACACAATGCTTCTTCAACCGATTCTTCATAATTAACACAGGGCAAAGAGCTGCCTTTTTTGAACAGGACCAACCATATTTGACTGATTATATGATGATTTGCTTCCAGCCAAAGCCTCCACTCATTTCTGCTCTGAGCATAAACCTCACCGATGATAGTTTTCTTGTCTTCCATTTTGGCAATTTAATTTAAATCTATGATCTGTAACAGACGAGTTATACCTTAAAACTTTGAGGAATATTTGGCTTTATTTAACTGTTTGAAATCAACAAGGCAGGATATTTGCTTGTATGAAGAAAAATTCTGAATTATGTCTAAACGCATCCCATACCTCATTACAGTCATATTCATTTTTTTTATGCAGTTTCTGGCATGTAAAAAAGAGGAGTCAGAAAACAATGTGACTCCACCAGATACAAACTGGCCAAGTGATGACACCAGGGTTGTAAAGTCAGGCCTGAACTTCCCCTGGGAAATTTTGTGGGGAAAGGATGATCATATCTGGATGACGGAACGTAATGGACGGATCACTAAAATAGATCCACTTAATGGTAACACTGTTTTTACACATACCATTTCTGAAGTTGTGGCTAATGGCGAAGGAGGATTACTCGGCATGGTGCAACATCCGGATTTTCTTACGAACGGTCAATTTTATGTTGTGTACAATTACAACAAAAATGGACAGTATACCGAAAAGGTTGTGCGGTTAACTTTTAGTAATAATGCAGTATCAAATCCCGTTATCATAGTTGATAATATTCCTTCTTCAAGTATACATAATGGTTCAAGGCTGTTAATCTCCAATGAGCCCACTCCCAAACTATATATATCTACAGGGGATGCCGCTGCCAATCCGGCCAATGCTGTAGATCCATCCTCAAAGGCAGGAAAAATCCTAAGAGTAAACCTGGACGGAAGTATCCCTGCTGACAATCCCGTTACAGGCAATCCTTATTGGAGCCTTGGACACAGAAATCCACAGGGACTTGTCATGGCAAATAATATTCTGTACAGTTCAGAACATGGAGCGAGTATAGAAGATGAAATCAACATTATTGAAAAGGGCAGGAATTATGGCTGGCCCAGTGTTAGCGGGCCTTGTAACACCCAGGATGAAAATAACTACTGCAATGCCAATAATGTAAAAATACCCATGTGGTCAAGCGGAAACGTAACCATCGCCACATGCGGCCTGGACTACTATAATGGTGACCGGATACCTCAATGGAAAAATTCACTCCTGCTGGCCACCTTAAAAGATGCAACCTTATACCAACTTAAACTTAGTACCAATGGACAATCAATTATCAGCAGTAAAGAATATTTCAGGGGAAACTGGGGCCGCCTGAGGGATATAGCTATTTCACCAGAAGGAAGGGTTTATTTGTGCACCAGTAATGGAGGAAACAACGACAGGCTGATTGAAATACAGAAACCGGAGTAGCAGTCGCCAGTCGCCAGTCGCCAGTCGCCAAAAACAGCCGCAGTCAACAGCCAAAGACCTGAAGCAATTTACCATAAAACGGCCAAATTCATCATCAAAATGAATTTGGCCGTTTTGTATTTAAAAATGTATTGGCTGTTCCTGACTCCTGACTCTTGACTCCCGACTCCCTCCTATTCTCCCCAAATCTCATCCTTCCCCTCCATCCACAATTTCACCTGCTCTGTGGTCACAGACTTTGGTCTTTCCAGCGGGAAGCCAAGGGCCCTGTCCCAGCAAAGGCTTGCCAATACACCCAGTGCCCGGCTCACCCCAAATAATACGGTATAGAATTCATACTCGATCATGCCATAATGAACAAGCAGTGCACCGCTGTGTGCATCCACATTGGGCCATGGATTTTTAATTTTTCCGAGTGACTCCAGGATGGGGGGAACGGTCTCGTATACACGCCATACCGTTTTTACCAAAGGGTCGCTGGCCATATGCTTCTTTCCGAATTCCATTTGAGCGGTAAAACGCGGGTCGGTTTTACGTAATACAGCATGCCCGTAACCCGGCACCACTTTACCTTCACTCAGGGTCTTCTTAACATAAGTTTCGATCTGCTTTTTAGTAGGGAGATCAACGCCCAGTTCCTCCCGCATTTCGTAGATCCACTTGATCACTTCCTGGTTGGCCAAACCATGTAATGGGCCAGCCAATCCATTCATGCCGGCTGCAAAACTGAGGAACGGATCACTTAGTGCCGATCCAACAAGATGAGTTGTATGCGCAGATACATTACCACCCTCATGATCCGCATGGATAGTCATATACAGTCGCATCAATTCTTTGAAACTATCATCTTCAAAACCCATCATATGTGCGAAATTCCCTGCCCAGTCAAGTAGTCCGTTTGGCTGAATATGATCCCCGTTACGATATTTACGGCGATAAATATAGGCAGCAATCCTGGGAAGCCTGGCGATCAGGTCCATTGTATCGTCAAAAGTGGCATCCCAATAGTCTTTCTTGTTCATGCCGGCAGCATACTGCTTGGCAAAAATGCTTTCTGTTTGTAATGCCATGATGCCTACCACAAACTGTGTCATTGGATGCGACCCAACGGGCAAAGATTCAATGGTGTCAAAAACATAGTTTGGAACGTGAGACCGGCGCTGCCAGATTGAAGTTACCTGGTTGACATCATCAACAGACGGAAGTTCGCCCATCAGCATGAGATAGAAAAGGCCCTCGGGCAATGGTTCATCTCCAGCCTTCGCTTTGGGCAATTTCTTTTGTAGCTCAGGAATCGAATAGCCACGAAAACGAATGCCCTCTGCGGAATCAAGCAAAGATGTTTCTGTAACAAGCCCGGTTATACCCCGCATACCCTGGTAAATCTGCGACAGGGTCACTTCCCCGATTTTTTTATTGCCATGGGTCTTCAGAATACCTTTGATTTCTGCAGATACCTGGTCAGCTTTCAACTTGAACCGCTCTTTGATGTGTTCCATATAGACGGAGATTTGAATTTCGTTTAGGCGTGATATATACCCTATAAAGGTAGAAAATCGTTATCTGCCCAACAAATGATTTACCTGAAAGTTGTTGATTCTAACTTACTTTGGCGCTTTTTTATATAAGTAAATAGTCAGTAGTCCAAAGAGTACATTGGGGATCCAGGCGGCAACATAGGGATTAAGGTCGCCCTTGGTAGAAAATATGGTTGAAAACCTGTCGGTTAAAATAAAAACGGCACAGATGATTATCCCCAGTGCCAGGTGGACGCCACTCCCACCCCTAATTCTCCTGGAGGCCAGTATAGCCCCGATCAGGGCCAGTATAACCACAGCAACCGGTGTAGCATTGCGGTGTGCATTCTCCATCATCAGTTCCTTAACTGTTTCGGAGCCTCTTAACTTTTCCATTGAGATCATCCGGTTTAGTTCCGGTGTAGTCAATCTTGAATGCATATATTCATCGCGCTGGAGGTCCTTAGGGCCAAATGGAAATTTTTTATGCATTTCCGGGTAATATGAAACTTTTTCCCTTAAACTGTCAATTGATCTTTCCAGCACACCTGTAAGCCGCCATTCTTTTTTAGCTGTGTCCCATGCCATATTATCGGCCCTCAGGTTATACGTAACATTATGATCACGGACTTCTTCCAAAAAAAAACTACCCCCGGACCTGCTGGTCGTATCGTAATACCTGATACCGCAGTAACTAAAAGAATCCACTCGCATATAAATGCTCCTGGAAACGACCTGCATAATGGGGCTTTTTACATATTTTGCCTCAAAATGAGTCCTTTTTTCATTTGCACGTGGAATAATATATTGATTACCATACCATAATAGGAGGCCTAACAGGATTCCCCCAACAAGGTAAGGCCTTAAAATCCTCGCGAGGCTCACTCCACTGGCCAGTATAGCAATAAACTCCGATCGGTTAGCCATCTTGGATGTGAAAAAAATGACGGAGATAAAAACAAACAGCGGGAAAAGCATGGAAATGATATACGGGATAAAACCCATATAATATTGCATGAAAATATCACTTGTACTTAATCCGGATTTGACAAAATCGTCTGTCTTTTCACTCATGTCAATAACCGTGGATATAACCGTAAGAAGGATTACGGAAAAGACAAAAGTGGAAATGAATTTCTTAAATATGTACCAGTCGATTTTCTTCATAAACGGCCCAAACTAAGGATACTGATTGAATGGAATCCGCAATGGATCCAATTAACCGGGAGCAAAAATAACATAAAAGAATCCAGACAGGCTATAAACCCCGGGAGCCCGGGCTTTTTCACTTAAAATTATCACTCATGAGCTTCCCTAACCATGTACCCGGAACCCGGATTTGACTGATCATTTTAATCTTTTCGGGTAAGTGGGTAAGATATTAATCGGTTTATGGGAATTCGTACCTTAACGGTATGAAAAAAATGACTGCTTTCAGCATTCTGTTATGTTACTTTTTTGTTGTTAATGCCCAGGATAAAGACCTGTTTGAAAAACAGTTGTTCATACAGGGAGAAGATACACTTCGGTGCAGGATACTCACACCTGTTAATTATTCACCATCAAAGAAATACCCGTTGGTGGTTTTTCTGCACGGATCAGGGGAAAAAGGAAATGATAATGAAAAACAACTTACCTGGGGCGCTGATATTTTCCTCGATTCGCTTAACCGTAGCCGATATCCCGCCATCATTCTTTTCCCGCAATGCCCGCTAAATGAAACCTGGGCAAATTCCATCCGCACAGAAATCAAAGATAGCCTTGGAGGCTTCAGATTGGATACCCTTGCCAGGCCTAAAAAAACAACGCAACTTTTATTGAATTTTATTGATACCCTTACTGCCAGCGGAGGCATTGATAAACAGCGAATTTATATAGGCGGCCTTTCCATGGGCGGGTTCGGTACCTTTGAAATCCTCTGGCGCAGGCCGGATCTTTTTGCTGCGGCTATCGTCATATGTGGCGGCGGAACCCCGGAAAAAGTAAGCAGCTATGCCCCAAAACTTCCCATCTGGATTTTTCATGGCGACGCAGATGCCGTTGTTCCTGTAAGCAATTCAAGGATCATGGTTACGGCTCTCGAATCAGCAAAAATGTCTGTCACTTATACAGAATACCCGGGTGTAAATCACGATAGCTGGAAGAATGCATTTGCAGAACCTAAACTGATGGATTGGATTTTCAGCCAGAAGAAAAAAGGAAAATAAAAGCCTCGCTTATAGATCTTGTTTTACAGGCTCAGTTGATCATTTTATTATAGCCTTCGCTTGATTCGCTCTGTTATATCAAGCCGCCATGAATTAAAATCACCTTGCAGTATATGCTTTCTTGCTTCAGTAACAAGCCAAAGGTAAAATGCCAGATTATGGATACTGGCAATGGTAAGTCCCAGTATTTCTTTTGCTTTTATCAGGTGCCTCAGATATGATTTGGAATAATACTGGCTGGTTTCGCAAGGTATCCCTGTGTCTATGGGAGAAAAATCAAATTCCCATTTTTTATTGTCGATATTAATGACGCCTTCCGAAGTGAACAACATGGCATTGCGGCCGTTGCGGGTCGGCATCACGCAATCAAACATATCAACCCCAAGTGAAATGCATTCCAGGATATCCCAGGGAGTACCAACCCCCATCAGATAACGGGGTTTATCAGCGGGTAATAGGGAACAACACAAACCACAGTATTCATAGATCATTTCCGTTGGCTCACCTACACTCAATCCGCCGATGGCATTACCAACAGCATTTTTTGAACTGATATATTCACAGGAAGCTTTACGCAAATCTGCAAAGGTTCCGCCCTGTACAATAGGGAACAGATTTTGCGTATAGCCATATAAGTTATCTTTTTCATCGAAACGTGTGAAGCACCTGTCAAGCCAGCGATGGGTCAGTTCCATTGATTTTTGTACATAAGCATATTCACTTGGGTAAGGCGGGCATTCATCAAATGCCATAATGATATCGGCACCTATCGAACGCTGAATATCCATAACCGATTCTGGTGTAAAAAGGTGTTTGGATCCGTCGATATGACTTTGGAACACAACACCTTCTTCCGTGATCTTCCTGCTGGATGCCAGCGAAAAGACCTGGTATCCGCCGCTGTCTGTAAGGATCGGGCCATCCCAATGATTGAACCGGTGCAAGCCACCTGCCGCCTCCAGCACCTGCAGGCCTGGTCGCAGATATAGATGATAGGTATTACCAAGAATGATTTTGGCGCCTGCATCCTCTTTCAGTTGTTGCTGTGAAACTGCTTTGACGCTGCCAGCTGTCCCAACAGGCATGAAAATAGGCGTCGGTATCTGCCCATGATCGGTCTCTATCAGTCCGGCACGGGCACGGCTAAGGGAATCCTGATGTTGAAGTTGAAAAGTTAATCCGGGCATTGAAAATGCAAGATAAGAAGAATCAACGGGTCGTAAACAATCCGGTTTCGGCTCTTCCGGGTGGTCGATTGAAAGAACTGGCCTGGCAAAAGAATTATATCATGCTGTTATTGCAAAACAGAAAGGATACCATCTTTTCCACATATGTGAAAACCCTTCAGGATCGGTTAATCATGGGTTAAGTATATTCGCGGCTATGTTGATTAATTGGTGGGTTTTGCTGCTTATTTTATTTTCTCTGGTGGCATGCATTCAACTTTTCTATTATCTGTGGTTTTTCAGGAGACTTGCCGTTTATCAACCTGCTGAAAAAGAGATCACCAGGGAAAATGCGGTGAGTATAATTGTATGCGCCAGGGATGATGCAGAGAACCTTGCCAATAACCTTCCCGGCTTACTTGTTCAAAACTACAGAAGTACACATGAAGTTGTAGTGGTAAACGACAATTCACAGGACGAGACACGCTACCTGCTGGAAGGGTTGCACAAACAGTTTCGCAGGCTTAATATCGTTGAGCTTAAACAGGAAGCTAAATTGATACCTGGCAAAAAATTTCCCCTGTCTGTAGGCATTAAAACAGCCAAACATGAAATACTCCTGTTAACCGATGCAGATTGTGTACCCGCATCTGAATTCTGGTTGCAGAAAATGCAGGACGCTTATTCAGAAGGCATCGAAATCGTACTTGGATACGGTGCCTATTTAAAAGAAAAAGGACTGCTGAATAAACTGATACGCTTTGAAACCTTTCATGCCGCATTACAATACTTTTCTTACGCACTCGCCGGCCTTCCATATATGGGAGTAGGACGTAATCTTTCCTATAAAAAGCAGGTGTTCTTCCGTCATAAAGGTTTTGCTTCCCATAACCATATCCCCAGCGGAGATGATGACCTATTTGTAAATATGGCCTCAACTGCAGATAATACGGCTATAGTAGTAGATCAAGATGCTTTCACATTATCTAAACCTCAATCCACCCTTGGAAACTGGATCTCACAGAAATACAGGCACTATTCAACCGGAAAATATTACAAACCCGTACATCGTTTTTTACTCGGACTTTATGCCGGCACACATTTTCTTTTCTATCCGCTTTTTATTTTAAGCCTGATATTTGCAGACTGGCGAATTGCATTGGCCATATTTACTGTGAGGCTTATCGTGCAGGGCTATATTTTTTATAAATGCATGGACAAACTTGACGAAAAGAGCCTTTGGCCCTGGTACTGGCTCCTGGATATCTGGATGTTCTTTTATTACCTGATTTTCATGCCTTCGATATGGAAAAGACCGAAATCAAGCTGGAGATAATCCTTAAATATTTCAGTGAATTCACACCGGCCCAGATAAAACAACTGGAGATGCTGGATGGATTGTACAATGAATGGAATGCAGGTATTAATGTAATCTCCCGGAAGGATATTGATTCATTATATGAAAAACATGTACTGCATTCTCTGGCCATTGCCGCATGGTTTGATTTTTCACCCGGGATCGAAATAATAGATATCGGCACGGGTGGCGGGTTTCCCGGTATCCCGCTGGCTATTTTCTTCCCTGATGTACAGTTTCACCTGGTTGACTCTGTTAGGAAAAAACTGAAAGTGGTTAACGCTGTTGCAGATGCCATAGGCCTGAAAAATGTAACCACATTTCACGGAAGGGCAGAAGAAATAAAATCAAGAAAATTCGATTTCGCCGTAAGCCGGGCTGTGGCTCCATTGAAAGATCTCTGGCGATGGAGCAAACCACTCCTGAGAAACGAAAGAAAGATGGAAACTTTCAAAAACGGATTGATCTGTCTTAAAGGCGGCGACCTGGCAACTGAAATAGCAGAGAGTGCTTTGCGACCGCACATCAGGGATATACAGCAGTTTTTTCCGGAACCTTATTTCCATGAAAAATATATACTGTATGTGCCGCTCTAGATATACCGGAAACATATCCTTTTTAGTTCCCGGATTTCTTTAATTTGCAAGTATCCCTGATGTATATTTCATAAGCTTATTTAACATCAGCCTTTTTGAATATAACATCGCCGGAATAGTTCATGCTTATGCAATGAATTTGCCATTTTTAATATAATGTTTCATGACAGAAATTTCGGTTTGCATTGTAGAAGATAATAAAGATATTCGCCTGGCTTTGGAACAAATAGTCATGATGGCCGAAGGATTCAGAATGCTCGGCTCCTTTCCAAGTGCGGAAGAAGCGCTTACAGGTTTACCCATTTTACATCCGCAAGTGGTTTTAATGGACATCAACCTGGGCGGCATGAGCGGCATTGAATGTGTCCGTTTACTGAAACCGAAATTTCCGGAAATTCTTTTTATGATGTGTACGGTGTATGAAGAAGATGAAAAGATCTTCGAAGCACTGGCTGCAGGGGCCAATGCCTATATTCTAAAAAAAACCACTCCCTCAAGGCTGCTGGATGCCATAAGGGAACTTTACGAAGGCGGCGCGCCCATGAGCAGCCAGATAGCCCGTAAAGTAGTGGCAGCATTCAGCAAGGTCCCCCAAGTTTCAAACCAGTCGCTGGACACGCTCTCAAACCGCGAAGCAGAAATACTGCAACTGCTGGCTAAGGGTCTGTTGTACAAAGAAATTGCCAATCACCTTAATATTGCTCAGGAAACGGTGCGCAAACATGTGTATCACATTTACGAAAAACTCCATGTCAATAACCGCGTTGAAGCCGTGAATAAATTCTTCGGACGGTAGCATCGCTTTCGTCCCGATCCCAAACCCATTCAAACTAAAGGCAACCTGTTTTTTCAGGTTGCCTTTTCAAATTTTCAAATGGAATACATCCACTGAAAATCTCAAACTGGTCAATTACCAGTTCAGTTCAAGTTTGTTATTCCTGCGCTCCATATCCGCCATACGCTGCCCTGGATCAATTTCAACTTTCTTCAGGTCAGTAAGCTTCCTGTCAATTTCAAAAGTATAATAAGGGTGTGTCCATTTCCAGGGCTCCCCAACAGTTCTTTTAATGGCAGGCTCTTCATTTTGCTTTTCGCCAAACATGAGGTATTGCGGAACATAGCCAATTTCCCGGCTTCCGTCCTTAAACTGAAATTCAATATCAAGGGGCATCGGCATTGTACCGTTATTCTTAAGCCTGACTTTCATTTTACCTTTCTCATCCCAAAGACTGTCTATGGCATAGTCAATGGTCTTGCTGGTATTCACAAAAAAAGTACGGTACCAGTCGAGCTGCAGCCCACTAACATCCTCGGCTACCCGAATAAAGTCGGTCGGGTTAGGATGCCTGTAGCGCCACCTCCTGTAATATTCCAGCAATATCTGATCCCTGACACCTGCACCGGTAATATAGCCAAGCTGTTCCATAAATACCTCTCCTTTGGAATAGGCATTAATGGAATAAGCCATATTGGTATTATACTGATCGGAATGCGTGGTAAGCGGCTCATTAAAATCACTTTTTGCGAGACCGATATATGAGTCAAATGCTCCCTTGTGCGGGAACTTATCCTGCATTCCTGACAGGTAATTGTTAACCCTTGATTCGGCATAACTGGTAAAACCTTCGTCCATCCAGGCATATAAAGATTCGTTAGTACCCATGATCATCTGGTACCAGCTGTGCATCCATTCATGTATGACGACACCCTGCCCTGCTCCTTTCAGCAAGGTAGCCATGGGATATTCCATACCACCATCACCCCCTTGTATAAACGAATATTGCTTGTAGGGATATTTACCAAAGGTCTTGTCGATATAGGGCAAAGCCTTTTCTGCCAGGTCGAGTACAGTCTCCCATTCTTCCTTGTAATCGCCGATAAACTGGGCCTCTGTCATGCGCTGTTTCACCCGCTCCGGGTAAGCTGCATATTGCCGGCGCAAATGCTCAGGACTGATTTTATAAAAAGCATGTAACACCATTCCATCGCGCACTGATTTTGTGAGGTGTTTATATTCCGGATCAGCGGCCCATACAAAGTCGTGTACATTTGGTGCTGTAAATTTCCAGGTAAGGGTCTTGCCTGCCGGACGCTTTACGACCATACCGGCAGTTTCATAGCCATGTCCTATCTCTTGCGGATTCTGAAGGTATCCTGTACCGCCAATGATATAATCCCGGTCTATTTGAATATTCACTTCATAATCGCCCCATACACCATAAAACTCCCTGGCCACATAAGGAGTGGGATGCCAACCTTCATAATCATATTCGCAGAGCTTTGGATACCATTGAGCCATACTCAACCTTACACCCTCTGCATTATCCCGGCCGCTTCTTCTTACCTGCACCGGAACCTGTGCCTCAAATTCCATCTCGAGTAAAACTTTTGTTTTCGGAAGGATGGGCTTATCCAGGGTCACTTTCAGAATCGTTTCGTACATTTTTGTTTCCTGCGGGCGACCATTCATTTTAAGTTTCAATACTTTTTGGTACCCTATCTCATCAGGATTAAGCTTAGATATCCTGTCACGAACCCTTGAGTCCCAATCGTTACGGCCAAAAACAACTTTATTTCCCAGTTCGATACTCCTGGCATCCATCATGCTTCCGGGCTGAAAAGCATTCCAGTACAAATGATAATACAACACCCTTAAGGTATCTGGTGAATTATTCCAGTATTCAAGTGACTGCCTGCCGGTAAAGCGGTTTGTCTGAACATCCATGTTGATGTCCATTTTATATTTTACTTTCTGCTGCCAGCGATCAGGCTGTGCCTGCAGGATCAAAGAGGAAACTAACAATGAAAAGAAAAGAATTGAAAATGATTTTTTCATCTGGTTCTGATTTACATTCATCTGACAAAAACAGGGTATAAAATGCAAAATACAAAAATCATTGATGGTTATCCCTTTATCCGTTACAAAAAAGAAACCTATGCCCCCGATGAGATGCAAAAGAGGAGCCAGGATTTTTATACGTGGATGGACCAACGAAGAACAGCCCGCGATTTCAGTAGCAGACCCGTTCCGCGTGAAGTGATAGAAAATATTATCCTGACAGCCTCATCGGCACCCAGTGGCGCCCATAAACAACCATGGACCTTTTGCATTGTCAGCAACGCTCAAATCAAAAAAGAGATCAGGCTGGCAGCAGAAAAAGAAGAGCGGGAAAGTTATGAAAACCGGATGAGTGATGAATGGCTAGATGATCTTCGGCCTTTAGGTACCGACTGGCAGAAACCTTTCCTGGAAATTGCACCGTACCTGATTATCGTTTTTTCCCGCAGCTATGAAATTTCAGAGAATGGTAAAAAGCACCAGAATTATTACGTCAAAGAAAGTACGGGGATTGCCTGCGGATTCCTGCTGGCGGCCATTCACCATGCCGGTCTGGTAGCCCTGACACATACGCCTTCACCAATGAATTTCTTAAGTGAACTGTTGAAGCGCCCGCAAAACGAAAAACCCTTTCTGCTGATTCCGGTTGGATATCCCGCTGATGAATGTTGGGTGCCTGACTTGAGTCGAAAGGAACTTAAAGAAATTGCCGTCTGGAAAGAATAAAAAGTAGCCAGTCGCCAGTCGGCAGTCGGCAGTCAACAGCCTTTCAAACTTTGGAAAGGATTTGTACGATCTTAATTAAAGGAAATTACTGTGTGGCAAGAATAAATAGTCAGCAGTCAGCAGTCGGCAGTCAACAGCCTTTCAAACTTTGGAATAAATTTGAAAGATCTTAAGGTTTTCATTTCCTAAAAAATAATTGGAAAATACCCCTCATTTTTATTGGCAATATAAAGCTCATTCCATCTTTTAAAACAAGTATGTGAATAAGGGCTGTTGACTGCCGACTGGAGACTGGCGACTGCCGACTATTCCTTCCCTTCAACCACTATCACGATCTCCCCTTTCACCCCTTTGGCCAGAAAGTAATCATGTACTTCTTTCAAGGATCCTCTTTTATTTTCTTCAAACTTCTTAGTGAGTTCGCGGCTTACAGAACATGGCCTGTCTTCCCCGAAATACTGCATAAAGTTTTCCAGTGTTTTCACCAATCTCATGGGAGATTCATAAAACACCATTGTGCGTGGTTCTGCTGCCAATTGGGTCAGCAATGTATGCCTCCCTTTTTTCAGCGGAAGAAACCCTTCAAAACAAAAACGATTGATGGGCAACCCGCTGTTAACCAGTGCAGGCACAAATGCCGTTGCACCTGGAAGACACTCCACTGCGATACCCTGTTGTATACAGGCACGCACCAGGAAAAAGGCCGGATCAGAAATTCCCGGTGTACCCGCATCCGTTAGCAATGCCATTTCCTTGCCCTGCTCCAGTTGCTCAACAAGGTGGGCTGTAACCTTATGTTCATTATGCTGATGAAATGGCGTAATGGGTTTTCGGATCTGGTAATGGTTCAGCAAAACAGAAGATGTCCTGGTATCCTCAGCCAGTATCAGGTCCACATTTTTCAAAATCTCCACTGCCCTGAAAGTGAAATCTGCAAGATTGCCGATGGGTGTGGGAATAATATAAAGCATGGAGAAAATTAAAGTGAGGCGGGCTGTATTACATCAGCCGGCATCTATGAAATAAAGTATCGCTCCGGAGTTTCCCGCATTTTAAAATTAATCGTATCAGGAAACAGAGATCTCAAAATATTCCATTACCGGGTTTGCCAGCAATTTCCGGCTTGCTTCCTCGGCTATACTTTTAGCTTCTTCGGGAGAGCCGGCTTCAACCTGGAGATTGATATGTTTGCCAATACGAACATCATCTATGGCATTCATTCCAAGATTGCTCAGGCCGCCTAAAACGGCTTTACCTTGCGGATCAAGTAATTCCTTAAGGGGCATCACTTTTATTTCTACCGTATAATTCATGCGGGCTGTTTTTTGAAGAGCAAAGATAACAGAATATAGGCAATGAATACCAATGGAACAGCCAGCCATTTGAACAATACCGCACTCAATACCGCAACAACCAACAGTATCCATTTAGGCATATTCCTGCGGAAACTGTAATCCTGAAATTTAAGTCCAAGTAAAGGAATATTGGACACCATCAGGTAACTAAGCAGAATTATCAATCCGTATAAAACCCATTTATTCAATAAAACCGACTGCACATTAAAATAATTATACAACAGTATCAAGGGAAATGAGGCAACCAGCAATCCGGCTGCCGGTGAAGGAACGCCTTTAAATCCATATGCCTGGCTTGCGTCCAGGTTGAATTTAGCCAGCCTGTATGCAGCTGCTGCAGGAAAAATGAAAGCCGGAACAAGGTATGCCATGGATACTTCTATGCCATCCGGCTCATACGCATAGGAAATCCTGAGCAGCTGATAAAATATCATGCCCGGAGCAACACCAAAACTAACCACATCGGCCAGAGAATCAAGCTGCTTGCCCATTTCTGATGATGCAGAGAACAAGCGGGCAACAAAACCATCCAGGAAATCAACAATAGCGGCAATACCGATACATACAGCTCCCCACCAGATCTTTTCAGGCAGGTACACTTTCCACTCTTCTCCATTAAAATTGAGCAGGGTCTCACCGGTTTGTAAAATAAATACAATGGCCAGGCATCCAAAAATCAGGTTAAGCAGGGTAAACAGGTTGGGTATTTGTTTCATGTCTGGTTCCTTAAGGACCGTTTGGTTATTGTTGATCGGCAAATATAGGCAGCATAAGAATATGCATTGGTCAGGATTTCATAAGTCGCTCAATGTCCTCCACTGTAATTGGTATATTTTTCATCAGGTCTGTATGGCCGTTCTTGGTGATCCATAGATTATTTTCAATCCGCACCCCCATCTGTTCTTCCTCAATATAGATTCCCGGTTCAACTGTAAAAACCATCCCCGCTTCAATGGGTTCTGTTTTTGTTCCAAGGTCATGTACATCGATACCCAGATGATGGGATATGCCGTGATATAAATACTTACGATAGGCCCTGTTTTCCGGATCTTCATTCCTGACGTCTGATTTTGTGATCAGCCCGATCTTTTGAAAAAGTTTAGTGGCCTCATCTCCTACTTTATCTGTATAATCAAGAATGGTAATGCCGGGTTTAAGCAAACTCTTAGCATAATTATGTAAATCAAGACAGGCATTGTATACCTGTTTCTGACGCTTACTGAATTTTCCATTTACCGGAATGGTCCTTGTCAGATCTGCACAATAGCCTCCATATTCCGCACCAAAATCCATCAGTAACATTTCACCGTCTTTGCATTCCTGGTTGTTGGCTGTATAATGCAAAGTCCTGGCTCTGTCGCCACTGGCAATGATCGATCCGTAAGCCGGACCGGCAGACCGGTTCCGGATAAACTCATGATAAATTTCTGCTTCTATTTCATGCTCCCATACACCCGGACGAATGAAACGGAGTAACCTGCGGAAGGTCTGGTCCGTAATATTTATGGCGGACTGCAACACTTCAACTTCATGTTTTGACTTGATGGCGCGGAGTTCTTTCATGATCCTTGCAGATCTTTCATAACTATGCAGCGGATAACGCATGCGTAATTCAGCAGCATAGCGATAGTCGCGAACAGGCACAAGACTGCCTTTACGGTCGTTCTCGTTGGTATTGAGATAGATGGTTTGAGCCAGGTGAATCCAGGGCTGCAAAAGGCCCTCCAGGCTGTCAAGCCAAACAATGGTTTGAATCCCGGATTGTGCAATGGCTTCCTCCCGGCGCAACCTGCGGCCATCCCATTTTTCTTTCAGTTCATTGGGCCGAACCAATACCAGCACCTCACGGAATTTCTTATCCGGGTTATCAGGAAATAAAACCAGCATCGTGTCTTCCTGGATGATGCCGCTGAGCCAATAGAGATCAGTATTTTGCTTAAACGGGTATAAGGCATCCCCGTTTGTTGGGAGTTCATCATTACTATTGAAAATGGCAATGCTGTTTTTGTGCATCTTTTTGATGAAACGCTGCCTGTTAGCTATAAAAATCTGGGGATTGACGGAAGCCTGTCGCATGATATCTGGGTTGATTTGGCTTTAAAAATAAGGAAACCCGGCATTTGATATTTAAAGATTTCACATGGCACAAAGTAAAAATTGCTCCTTGCTTTTGAATTTGTAATTCAATAAATGCTTTTTGCCTGCGTTTACTGATAAGAGCACCATATCTCCAGGAATGCTGTAAATCAACGTTTAAACACAGAAAAATAGGCAAATTTAGAATTTGTTCAACAAGCAGGAAGGTTCATTCGGGGAAAACTAACATCTGTAAGTTAAATTAGATAAAAGTCGCAGATTAATCGATAATGCATAATATTTATAAATATTTTTAAATTTTATTGCACTTTATTGACAAATTTTTAATTTTTACCTTTGCTCCCTGCCATTAAAAAATCAACTTATGTCGATTCCAACAACGATGCTTCTTCCTGTAGAGAAATTAAAACAATTGGGCCTTCGCTTGTCTGAAAATATCCATTACCAGGCTTCGCCTGAAGAACTGTCAGAACAGGTTTTGCAAAGAGGGGAAGGCATCCTTAATGATACCGGCGCCCTGGTGATCAGAACCGGTGAATTTACAGGTCGTTCGCCAAAAGACAAATTCATTGTTCAGGACGAACATACCCGCGATACCATTCATTGGAACGATTTTAACCTCCCGATTGAACAGAAATATTTCGACATCGTATTTAAAAAGATCACCGATCATCTGAATAAGGCATCAGATATCTGGGTCCGTGATTGTTATGCCTGTTCTGATCCCCGCTATCGCGTAAATGTCCGGGTAATTACCGGTAAGCCAGCTGAAAATCTTTTTGCTTACAATATGTTCCTCCGGCCTAACGAGGAAGAACTGGAAAATTTTCAACCACAGTGGCAGGTTTTAGTGGCATCCGACCTGAAACTCGACCCTGCGGAATGTGGTACCCGGCAGCATAATGCTGCGATCATCAGTTTCAGGCATAAGATGATCCTTATTGCTGGAACGGGTTATACCGGCGAGATCAAAAAAGGCATTTTCACCGTGCTGAACTATCTGCTCCCATTGGAAAAAAATGTACTGAGCATGCACTGTTCCGCCAATAAGGATAATACCGGAAATACCGCCCTGTTTTTCGGATTAAGCGGAACGGGCAAAACAACATTAAGCGCTGATCCGAACCGTGTGTTGATCGGTGATGATGAACATGGATGGACCAATGATGGCATTTTCAATTTCGAAGGTGGCTGTTACGCCAAATGTATCCAGCTGACAGAAGAGAAGGAACCGGAAATTTATCGTGCCATACGCCCCGGTGCGTTGGTGGAAAATGTAACATTCATTGAAGACAGTAACAATATCAATTTCGAAGATGGTTCTTTAACAGAAAACACCAGGGTTTCATATCCATTGCACTTTATCAGCAATGCTTGTCCGCAGGCCATAGGCAATACTCCCGAACATATCTTTTTCCTTACCTGCGATGCGTACGGTGTGCTGCCTCCTATTTCCCGGCTTAGTCCGGAACAGGCCATGTACCAGTTCATCAGCGGCTACACCGCCAGGGTTGCCGGTACCGAAGCAGGTGTCACAGAACCCAAAGCCACTTTCAGTGCCTGTTTTGGCGCACCTTTCCTTCCTTTGCACCCGGGTAAATATGCAGCTATGCTGGGCACCAAACTGAAAGAAAAAGAAGTACAGGTTTGGCTGATCAATACAGGATGGACAGGTGGACCTTATGGTACCGGTTCGAGGATCAAACTGTCCTATACCCGTGCCATGATTTCTGCGGCACTGGAAGGAAAATTATCCAATGTTGATTTCAAAAATTTACCGATATTCAATCTGCAGATCCCGACAAATTGCCCGGGCGTTCCAGCGGAAGTGCTGGATCCCGGCAACACATGGGATAACAAGGACGCCTACACGAAAAAGGCTGCGGAACTGGCAGGATTGTTCATTAAAAATTTCCAAAAATATGCAGCCGGAGTTTCGGAAGAAATAAAGGCTGCAGCTCCGATTGTCATCTGAGCGGTCTTAATCGATTGTTTGCTTGTAACCCCGCTAATCTTAGCGGGGTTCACTTTTTAAAATGGAAAGTGGAAAATCGAAAGTGGAAAGTAAATACATTAACCGCGAAGAAAAGAGGGCGCTAAGAAACTAGAACAATCCGTAGATCTGCGCATCTATCTTGCTAATGATCTCCCCGAAATCCTCTTCTTTCTCTGCAAACTTATTGGCATCCACATTTACTACCAGCAAGGGGCCTTCTTTATAGCCTTCGATCCATTTATTGTAATAATCGTTTAGCCTTTTCAGGTAGTCGAGACGGATATTCTCTTCGTATTCCCTGCCGCGTTTTTGGATCTGGCCAACAAGTGTTGGTACGGATGCCTGCAGGTATATGAGCAGATCAGGTGGCTGAACCATCTGCTTCAGCGTCTGGAAAAAATCAAAATAGTTTTCAAAATCGCGCTTGCTCATCAGCCCCATCTCATGTAGGTTGGGAGCAAAAATATGCGCATCTTCATAGATCGTCCTGTCCTGGATCACCGTTTCGGTTCCCCTTGAAATATCCAGCAATTGTGTCAGCCGGCTGTTCAGGAAGAATATCTGCAGGTTAAAACTCCACCTCGGCATGTCTTCATAAAAATCAAACAGGTATGGGTTCTGGTCAACATCTTCAAAATGAGGGATCCAACGGTAATGTTTGCTCAGCATTTCTGTAAGCGTGGTCTTTCCGGCGCCGATATTACCGGCTACTGCAATGTGTTTTGGTTTTTTCAGTTTCGCCATATGCCTGTGCCGTGCGGTTATTGATTTGCTCTGCCGGCTGAGCGTTTAAAGTACATATTCATTTTGGAATTAGGGTTTCAAGCGGGTCTTTTTTTTAATAATAATTCAACCCAACGGCCTCCCTCACCGCTTTCATAGTCTCTGCGGCACTGGCTCTGGCTTTTTCGGCACCCATATCCATCACTTTCCGCAGATACTGATGGTCTGTACGGATGGATTCTGCCTTTTCCCGGATCGGGGTAATAAACCTGACCATATCTTCAGCAAGTTGTTTTTTCATGTCACCGTACCGTATCCTGCATTCGCGGTAAGCTTCTTCATAAAAACGGATCTGCTCATCCGTGCTCACAAGTCTCATCAGCAGAAAGAGATTTTCGATATAATCAGGCATGGGTGTATCCGGCTCTGTGGGACCTGCATCGGTTTTGGCTTTCATCACTTTTTTGCGGATAAGTTCATCATCATCAGCCAGGTATAGGGTGGCCAGTTGATTCTCGCTTTTGCTCATTTTTCCCGTTCCGTCGAGGCTGGGCACTTTTACCAGTTCTTCGCCAAAATTAAATGCTGCCGGTTCCGGGAAAACTTCTCCATAACGGTGATTGAAACGGTTGGCAAAATTCCTGGCCATTTCAAGGTGCTGTTCCTGGTCTTTACCAACAGGCACAAGGGATGCCCGGTGTAATAATATATCCGCAGCCTGTAAAACGGGGTAAGTCAGGAGCCCGGCATTGATATTCTCCGGTTGCTGTCGGGCTTTGTCCTTAAATGTGGTTGTTTTTTCCAACTCCCCTTTATAGGCCACCATATTCAGGAAAAGGTATAATTCAGCTGTTTCATGGATATGGCTCTGGCAATAAAGCGCCACTTTCTCCGGATCAAGCCCACAGGCGATATTCTCGGCCAAAACCCGGTGAACATGTCCCTTAAGCGTACTGGTATCCGGATGGGTGGTAAGTGAATGCAAATCAGCAACCATGAAATAGCAGGTATACTGATCCTGCATTTTTACATAATTTTTGACAGCCCCAAAATAGTTACCCAGGTGCAAAAATCCGGTGGGCCGGATACCGCTCATGACAATCGACTTATTTCCGATCATAGGACGGCAAAGATAAGGGAATGGCCCCTGAAGAAGCACCAAAAATGATCCCCCGGCAGATTGATTCAACTACTAAAAATACCTGCCATTAAAGACCGTCTCCATTCATCAAAAAAATAAGTCATTCCGGACTATTCCGCTATTTTTGTTACCGATAATAAAACTGATATGCAGGTAACCGAATCAATTGTTGATAAAATTGCCCACCTGGCTAAACTCAGCTTCAATGAAGCAGAAAAAAAAGAGATCCGGGAAGACCTCGAAAAAATGATCGGTTTTGTGGATCAATTAAATAACCTGGAAACGACAGGAATTGAACCTTTAATACATATGAGCCGGGAAGTGAATGTGTTGCGTGATGACGAAATCAGGGGTTCAGTTAACCGGGAGGAAGCTTTGAAAAATGCTCCAAATCATACAGGTTCCTTTTTTACCGTACCCAAAGTGATCAGTAAGTAAAAGCTATCGGACCGGCAAAAAACATCAGGCCCGATACAAAAAAATAAAAAAACTATGCACCCAGTCATTCATCTGAAGGATATCAAGAAAAGTTATTTCATGGGTAAACAGGAATTGCAGGTTCTGAAAGGCATTTCCATAGATATCCTGAAAAATGAATATGTGGCACTGATGGGACCATCCGGTTCCGGTAAAAGCACACTGATGAATATTTTGGGTTGCCTTGATTCGCCTACTTCGGGTACTTATATCTTAAATGGCAATGATGTAAGCACGATGCTAGACAACGACCTCGCTGAGATCAGAAATAAAGAGATCGGCTTTGTTTTCCAGCAATTCAACCTTTTACCGAGGTTAACTGCGTTGGAAAATGTGGCCCTCCCGCTTGTGTATGCAGGCATTTCACGCAAACTGAGAACTGAAATGGCCAGGGAAGTTTTAGATAAAGTTGATCTTACCGATAGAAGTCACCATAAACCTAATGAATTATCGGGCGGCCAGTGTCAGCGTGTGGCCATTGCCCGTGCCCTGGTAAATAATCCATCCATCATCCTTGCGGATGAACCTACAGGTAACCTGGACTCCAAAACTTCACATGAGATCATGGAAATTTTTAATAAGATCCATGCCGACGGAAACACCGTGGTCCTTGTTACACACGAAGATGATATTTCAAAATTCGCCCGCCGGATTATCCGATTGAAGGATGGTTTGCTGGAAAGCGATCGCCTGAATGTAGAGGTCCCCGTAATGGCCTGAATGTAATATCCACATTTATAAATGAAGCCTGGTGAACAATTAGGCTTTTTTTTTATTGTAGAATGTTCAACTTTACATCAATAAAATACATGTCTTCAAAAATATATACAAAAACAGGCGACAAAGGAACAACGTCTTTGATCGGCGGAACAAAAGTTCCCAAATCTCATTTACGCATTGAAGCATATGGAACGGTTGATGAACTCAATTCTTATATCGGATTGTGCAAAGACCTTTTAGCAGATCCGCAGGCCTGCAAAATGCTGCTCGAGATTCAGGACAGATTATTTACGATCGGATCTTCGCTTGCCTGCGACCCCATCAAAGAACCACGGATGCGAATACCCGATCTAAAAGAAGAAGATGTTGTGTTGCTGGAAAGGGAAATGGACAGAATGAGTGATGCCATTCCTGCCATGAAGTCTTTTGTATTGCCCGGCGGACATACTACAGTATCACATTTGCACATCGCCCGATGCGTTGCCCGGCGGGCTGAACGCTGCTGCGTCAGGCTGGAACTGGAAAGCCTTGAAGTGGATGCCCTGCTTTTAAAATACCTTAACCGCTTAAGCGACTACCTGTTCATACTTTCCCGCTTTACCACTTATCAATTGAATGTGCAGGAAATCCCGTGGAAACCGAGAGTGTGAAAAAGTCGCCAGTCGGCAGTCGGCAGTCGGCAGTCAACAGCCCGTTTTAAAATCAGTAAAGGCTGATGTATGGAAAAAATAGTCGCCAGTAGCCAGTCTGCAGTCGCCAAAAACAGCCCTCATTATATTCAGGAAAGTCTGATGTAAAGGTAAAAACTGGATTTGAACAACCTGAGAGCAGGATGCATCAAATTTATTTGAATAAATTGTCCCTGGCACTGGATATAATTACCTGTCAGGATTTGTATTATTTGAATTTTTTTCTCCCCATAAAATCGTATCCTGCTGCCTTTGGCTGTTGACTGCCGACTGCCGACTGCCGACTGGCGACTCGTATTTGTTGCCTTTGGCTGTTGACTGCTGACTGGCTACTGCTGACTGGCGACTATTTTCCCGTCTTTCATATGCAAGACCCTGTCGCTCATAGCTGCCAATTCTTCATTATGTGTTACAATGAGAAAAGTCTGTCCGAATTCTTCCCGTAGTTTAAAAAAGAGATGATGGAGTTCATTGGCGTTGGCCGAGTCAAGGTTACCGGTGGGTTCATCGGCAAAAACGATCTCCGGCTGGTTGATCAGTGCCCTGGCAACAGCCACACGTTGCTGCTCACCACCCGATAAGGCGGAAGGTTTATTCTCTACCCTTTCAGACAGACCGAGCCATTTAAGGAGCTCCCTGGCCCTGTCCTCTACTGCTTTTTTGGATTTTCCTGCGATCCAGCCCGGGATACAGACATTTTCCAACGCGGTGAATTCGGGTAAAAGATGATGAAACTGGAATACAAACCCCGCATGCAGGTTACGGAAAGCCGCCAGGGGCTTACCGCGGAGCTGGTCGATCCGGTTACCATTGAGCAAAATCTCACCGGCATCTGCATAATCCAGGGTACCCAGTATATGCAGCAAAGTACTTTTCCCCGCCCCGGAGGAACCGGCAATGCTCACAATTTCGCCCCGCTGAATCGAAATATCCACGCCTTTGAGTACCTGTAATTTACCGTAAAATTTAGTAATCCCTTTTGCAACCAACATTACACGAGCATTGTCTGTTAAAAGTGAAAATTAAGCATTGTGACCGGGCTTAACAAAATACGGCCCGTAAAATAAACCATATACCAACTTCGTTTTCCCGGTTGGGTATAAACGGATTTGGTAATTCCACACTAACGTTTACATTTGCGGAAAATTAAAAAGGAGGACCCTGATGTTTTGGACACTTGAATTAGCTTCCTACCTGGAAGATGCACCATGGCCCGCCACTAAAGATGAACTCATCGACTACGGTATTCGTAGTGGCGCACCCATAGAAGTTATTGAAAACCTCCAGGAACTGGAGGACGAAGGGGAAATTTATGAAGGTATCGATGATATCTGGCCTGATTACCCCAGCCAGGAAGATTTCTTTTTTAATGAAGACGAGTATTGATCAATCAATAAATTGAATAAAGAACCGCCACAAGCTGGCGGTTTTTTTATATCACAAATTTGTCCGGGAAAGTTATTTTTTGAAACTAAACTTAAACGCCAGCATTATCAGGGACAGCCCCAGAATGATCGAATTGGCAATGATGATGGCGAAATCGTTTTTCACCAGTCCGTATATTAGCCAGGTGGATACATTGGCCAGCAGGATAAGTATCATCCAAATGGACAGGTCTCCCACGGATTTTGTTTTCCAGGCTTTATATACCTGCGGCAAAAAAGTTATGGAAGAAAGAAATGCGCCAAAAAGTCCCAGGTAATCTATCCATTGTAAGTCAGGCATATGATTATTTTTCCATTTGCTCAATGACGGCCTGTGTTACACCGGTATAAGAAAAACCACCGTCATGGAACAGGTTTTGCATAGTAACCATTCTGGTCATATCGGAGAACATCGATACACAATAATTAGCACAGTCATCGGCACTGGCATTTCCCAAAGGACTCATCTTCTCGGCATAACTGATGAAACCATCAAATCCTTTCACGCCACTTCCGGCGGTAGTTCTTGTTGGTGATTGTGAAATGGTATTTACACGTACTTTTTTGCGCACACCATAATGATACCCAAAACTTCTGGTTACGCTTTCAAGCAGGGCCTTTGCATCTGCCATTTCATTATAATCAGGGAACACTCGCTGGGCGGCTATATAAGTTAACGCAACCACACTGCCCCATTCGTTCAATGCGTCCATATCCCAGGCAGTTCTGAGCACACGGTGTAATGACATCGCAGATATGTCAAGGGTCTTCTGATTAAACCCGTAGTCCATTTCGGTATAATGCTTTCCCTTTCTCACATTTAAACTCATCCCTATTGAATGAAGAATAAAATCAATCTTTCCGCCAAAATGATTCATGCTCTCTTCGAACAGTTTTTTAAGGTCGTCCATGTTGACTACGTCAGCACCAATTACCGGCGCGTTGGTTTCGGCTGCGAGTTTGTTGATCTCTCCCATCCGAAGGGCAACAGGGGCATTGGTTAAAACAAGCTGTGCTCCATGTGCATGACAATGCTGGGCTGTTTTCCAGGCGATTGATTTTTCATCCAGAGCGCCAAATATGATTCCTTTTTTACCCTTCAGCAGTTGGTTAGACATATCTAAACGTTTTTTTGTAAATGTAGCAGGTTTATGTGACTTATATAAGACCACCCTTAATGACCAGGTAGCCATACAATACTATTACCAAAAATATACAAACGAAAGTAAGCAATAGAAAGATAATAAACCGCAATGCAGATTCCCTTGGTTTAATAAGATCCGATAAGAATTTTTGCAGATACCATGCCATAGCTGCGGTTACGCCTGTAAGTAAGAGCCAGATGATGACCTGCCTGTTCATATCCTCGCGATCTTTAATTCTTAGCAGTTAATTATTCATCACCATCTCCCTTGCATTTTCAATGACCAATGGCGATGGTTTTTCCCCACCCATCATTTTAGCAATCGCCTCCACTCTTTCCTGGGGATCCAGTTTTTTGATCTGTGTATGGATCCTGTTATTCAACTCTTTTTTATACACATAAAAATGCGTATCGGCACGGGCGGCAATCTGCGGCTGATGGGTTATGGAAATTACCTGGTGCTGCTCTCCAAGTTCTTTCATCAATATCCCTACCTGGCGGGCAGCCTCACCACTGATACCACTATCTATCTCATCAAAAATCAAAGTGGGCATGGCAACAGAACTGGCCACCAGCGACTTTATGCTTAACATGAGCCTGCTCAATTCGCCTCCGCTGGCTACTTTTTGCAATGGCTCAAATCGATCCGACTTATTGGCATCAAACAAAAAAACAATACGGTCAATACCTCCCTCATATAAAGGAACGGTTTGCATCTCTACTTTTAAAACCGCATTGGGCATGCCTACCCTTTGCAGCAGCTTTGCGGTTTTCTGTTCAAGTGCGGCAACCTGATTTTTTCGATTACCGCTTAACGTTAGTGCTATCCTGGCGGCGTTTTCTTCCATCTCCCGCACTTTCTTTTCCAGCCTGGCCAGTTCATCCCCGGCGTGAACCACCTGGTTCACCTTTGTTTCCAGGCCGGCCCTGACTTCCAGCAATTCAGCAGAATTTTTTACACCGTGCTTTTTTATCAGCTTTTGTCCAAGGGCAATGCGCTGGCTGACCAGGTCCATCCGGCTGCTATCCATTTGGATTTTTTCATTGATCACTTCCAGCTCACCGGATATATCCTGCAATTCAATAAAAACCGACTGCATCCTTTCTGATAAAACAGGCATTTGCGGATGATATTGATTCAAGCCCTGCAATTGATTCAGCATTGATTTAAGCTGCTGTACCATCGGCTGTTCGCTTTCGGACAGTTGATAATACAGTTTCCCGAGAACGGATTTTATCTGCTCTGCGTGCGACAACAGTTTAAGTTCTGCTTCCAGATCCTCCATTTCATTTTCTTTCCAATCTGCTTCAACAAGCTCATCCAGTAAGTATTTGTGATAATCCAATTCCTTATTCCCGGATTCCATCTGTTTACGTAACTCCTCGAGTTTTTTTCTTTCAAGTATGAATCCACTGAAAGCTTCCCGGAATGACTGTAATAAGGCATTATGGTTTGCGAGAACGTCAAGAACCTCCCGTTGAAAATCATTTTGACCCAAAGCATGTGTATCAAACTGAAGATGTAAATCAACCAGTGAACCGGCCATTGCCTGAAGTTGAGAAAGATTTACAGGCGTATCATTAATAAAGGCCCTTGATTTTCCATTTGAACTTACTTCCCTTCTCAATACCAGTTCATCACCTGCGTCAATATCCCATTGTGCCAGCAGGTTTGCTATTGACGAAGTTGTCACTTCCTTAAAAGTAGCCTCCACTATAGCTTTTTTCGACGCATCCCTAAGCACATTGCTATCGGCACGGTCGCCCAATACAAGGCCAAGCGCGCCAACCAGGATACTTTTACCTGCGCCTGTTTCACCAGTTATGATATTAAGTTTGCCGGAAAATTGAATTTCCAGTTCAGCAATGATGGCATAATTCTGAACAAACAAAGTACTCAGCATACCATAAAGTTAAGCGGAATGAAGTTTGTATTGAAAATTGTGGAAAATGAAAAAAGGCGCTTTATGGCGCCTTTTTTCTATGTAAAATATCGTTTTTAAGCTTCAGCCTCATTGTCCAGGTCATCATCAACTAAAATTCTTCCGCAGTTTTCACAAACGAGGATTTTTTTACGCTGACGAATTTCGCTCTGGCGCTGTGGCGGAATGGCATTGAAGCAACCACCGCAGGCATCCCTTACAATAGACACAACAGCAAGCCCGTTGCGATAATTCTTGCGGATCCTTTCAAATGAAGTCAGCAAACGTGGGTCAACTTTTTCCCTTGCTTCGGTAGAAAGTTTACGAAATTCATTTTCTTCTTTTTCTGTTTCACTGATGATCTTTTCCAGTTCGCCTTTCTTATGTTTAAGGTTTCCTTCTTTTACAGCAATATTCTTCTTAGCTGTTTCCAGGAGACGTGCCTTATCGGAGATCTCTTCGCCGGCATCTTTTATATGCTTCTCCGCAAGCCTCATCTCGAGGGTTTGCATTTCGATCTCTTTATTGATGGCCTCAAACTCACGGTTATTTTTTACATTCTCACTCTGCTTCTCATATTTCTTGATCAGTTCATCTGCATCTTTGATCGCCTGCTTTTTTTGCTCAATGAATTCATTGATGCCATTCACTTCTTCTTCAATTCTTGTTTCACGGGCATGTAATCCCTGGATCTCATCTTCCAGGTCGCTTACCTCAATGGGAAGTTCGCCTTTCAGGATCTGGATCTCATCAAGCTTGCTTTCAATTTTTTGGAGATTCAAAAGAGCAGAAAGCTTTTCCTCCACTGAATATTCTTTTACGTTAGCCATAATGAATTAAAAAAAGTAGTTGACGGGATTGGTGATTACACCGGTTTTAAGGACGGCAAAGGTAGGAAATTTTTCTTTCAATAGGTCATAAACTAAGTCACTTGTAAATTGCTCACTCTCAAAATGGCCAATATCTGCCAGCAGTAATCTCCCATCGGCTTCAAAAAAATCATGGTATTTAAAATCGGCGGTTAAAAAAACATCAGAATTAGCTGCTACTGCCCTGGAAATCAAGAAGCTACCCGCCCCCCCACATAAGGAAACACGATTAACCAACTTCCCGGTAAATGTGCTGTGCCGGATAACAGGAATCTGAAATGCCTCTTTCACCCGGGCCAAAAAAGTACTTTCATTAACAGGTTTAGGCAGGAATCCGGTCATGCCTGAGCCAATGCCCATATGCTCATTATCAAGTTTCAGGATATCGAAGGCTGCTTCTTCGTAAGGATGTGCCTCTCGCATTGCACTAAGTATCTGACGTTCAATATATTCGGGATAAATTACTTCCAGTCGGGATTCTTCTTCCACATGAGGCTGCCCAACTTTTCCAACGAAAGGGTCAGCCCCCTGCCCGGCATTAAATGTACCCGTTCCATCAGTACTAAAACTACAACCGGCATACCGGCCAATCTGCCCTGCCCCGGCAATAAATAATGCTTGCCGAACCTTATCTGCCTGGGTAACTGGTACAAAACAAATCAGTTTTTTTAACCTGCCGGACTGAGGAAGTAATATTTCGCAATCTTGAAGCCCCAGTATTTCGGCAATCCTGCCATTGACACCATGCTGAACATTATCCAGGTTGGTATGAATGGCATAAATGGCCAGGTCGTTTTTTATAGCCCGGATGATGTTCCGGCTAACCGGATCTTTCCCATTTAAGCGTTTTAATCCCTTGAAAATGAGAGGATGATGTGCAATTAACAGGTTACATTTAAGCTTAATCGCTTCCTCAATAATTTCATCGGTAATATCCAGGCTAACCAGGGCCCCGCTGCATTCCCATTCAGGCATACCCGTTAACAACCCGGCATTGTCGTAAGACTCCTGCAGGGAAGGCGGTGCAATTGTTTCCAAAAAGTTAATAATCTCACTAATCTGCATATTCCGGAAAGGGTTTGCTGAAATTGAAATTACTTTGAGAAATCCGAAATTGAAGGTTTTTCCTTATGAGATATTTAATTACCGTTATTTTCCTTTTTATAGTTTACCTGGTATCAGCACAAAAAAACATCTCAGATTGGGATACTTATGTTGTTGAAGTAAATAAAAAACCAGTTTCCATCATTGTTGACCTTGGACTGGCAAAAACAGCGCCCCAGAAAGAAAGGCCCTTTGTGGTGATTGTTCGGACTAAAATTCTTGCGCCCGACCCAAACGGTTTACCAGGAAAATCAGAATCTGTAAAACTGGACCAGATGGAAAATCTGCTGGCAGAGCAACTAAGCAGTAAAACCGGGGCTGTATATGTTGGAAGGTTTACACAAAGAGGCCTGAGGGAATTTTATTTTTATGCACTGGATACGGTTGATTACCCGCTGGCAGTGAATAGTGCGATGGCCGGGTTCACCGAGTATCAGTGGCTGGGCCAGGCTAAAGAAGACAAACCATGGTCAAATTATTTTAATGTTCTCTACCCTCCACCGGTGGAAATGGAAAAAATCCAAAACCGCCGCCTGGTTGATTTACTTAAAGGGAAGGGTGATGCATTGAAAGAGCCAAGACGCATTGATCATTATTTTTATTTTAAAACCAAATCCAAACGGGAAGATTTTTTACGTTCCCTAGGCATGGAAAGTTTCACCATAGGTGAATTACCTGAATCAGACACAAAATCCGATCTGCCATATATGGTACATCTATATAAAGATGATGTACCTGATTATACATTCATTGAGCGGGTACTCATTCCTCTCTGGGAAAGAGCCCGGCAATTCCAGGGACGATATGATGGCTGGGAGACATATCTCGTTAAATAAAAAATTGGCTTTCAGGTACTTAGAAATATCTTCCCGGAAGAACGTTTTTTGCTCCATAAGTAACAGGGGAAAAACTATTTAACAGACGGTTTCCACGCCTGTTAAGGGTATTTACCTCAGATACTAAGCGGCCTGTTCCAATAACAAGATTCCGTATTTATATTTGTACAAGAGGTTAGTATGAAAAAAAATGAAAAAACACCACCAGGCCTGAATTATCAGCAATATGTGCAACATATGCAGAAAATTGCTGATATACGCTTTGCCAATGCGGTTTTGCAATGGGACCAGGAAACATTTCTTCCAACCAAAGGCGCTATGGCAAGAGGCCGCCAGATAGCTACCCTTTCTGAAACGGCACATACGTTATTTTCCCAGGAATGGTTCGGTGATTTGCTTATAGAACTCAATGCAGATAAGCATCTTGACGAAAAGCAAAGAAAAAATGTCCAGCTTAGCCTGGAGGATTATGAAAAAAATAAAAGGTACAAACCAGCATTTGTCAGGGCACTCAGTGAACAGGTGAATAAGACCTTTCATGCCTGGCTGGATGCAAGAAAGAAAAACGATTTCAGGGTTTGGGAACCTGAACTGGACCGTCTTCTTTCCTTAAAGAAGGAAGAATCATATATACTGGGCTTTGAAAAGAATCCATATGACGCCCACCTGAATGAATATGATAAAGGTGTAACTGTATCGTTTCTCGACCAGACTTTTGCAGCATTAATTCCTGAACTGCAAAAGATCCAGCGAGCCGCCCAACTAAAACAAACCGGACCACAGCCTGTTTTTAATGGCCCATTTGACGCTGAAGATCAATGGAGGATTGGCCTGATGATCCTGAAAAAAATGGGTTTCGATTTTGAAGCAGGCAGGCAGGACAGATCAGAACATCCGTTTACCATTAGTTTTCATCCACAGGATGTGCGTATAACCACCCGAATAAATGAACAGGACCCTTCCCAAATGATCTGGACCTGTATACATGAAGGCGGACACGCTTTATATGAACAGGGCCTTCCTGCAGAAGCATACGGGCTTCCTTTAGGTGAAGCTTGTTCATACAGTATCCATGAATCTCAAAGCAGGTTTTGGGAAATGGGTATCGGAAGAAGCCGGGCATTTTGCCATTTTCTATTCCCTTACCTTAAAAACAGTTTTCCGGAAGCATTTAACCGATGGAACGAAGAAAAGCTTTACCAGTCAGTAAACTGGATCCAACCTTCCCTGATCAGGACAGAAGCAGACGAGATTACTTACCATTACCATGTAGCAGCAAGGTACGAATTAGAAAAAAAAATAATTAATAATGAATTAAAAACTAAAGATATACCAGCTTTATGGGCTGATTATTACCATAATTACCTGGGGCTTTCGGTCCCGGATGACAATAATGGGTGCCTGCAGGATGTGCATTGGGCTCATGGCAGCCTGGGTTATTTTCCTACCTACAGTTTAGGCAGCCTCTATGGGGTACAAATGTTGAATTCTTTCTCCGCAGCACACCCTGACTGGGAAAAAGAGGTAGAGGCAGGAGATTTTTCGAGTGCTTATCAATGGCTGGCCAAAAACATATATGGACATGGAAAATTATTTAATAGCTTGGAATTGTGCAATATAAGCACCGGGAATCCGTTAGAAACAGGTCAATTCAAGACGTACCTGGAGAACAAATTTCTAAACTTGCATTAAACCAACCTATAGCAGGATGAAAAAGTTATATTCCCCCCAGTTCGTTTTGATACTGCTTATGATTTCCATAAGTATTGCACATTGCGCTAAAAAGAAAGAAGAAATTCAGAAAGACCTGGTTATACAGGTTATGACCAGTGGCCGTTGGGTAGTGCAGAGCTTTTCTGAAAACAATACAGATCTTTCAGCGGAATTTTCAACTTATGAATTTCAGTTTTTTGAAAATGGATCGGTACAGGGCATTAACGGATCAGTTGTTACCTCGGGAAGTTGGGTGGGAGATGCTAATGCGCTCACTATTTATTCAAATTTTCCGGTGGGCAGCACTACCATATTGCGGCTCAATGATACCTGGAAAATAACCAATAATACCCTAAGCCTCGTTGAAGCAAGACCCGTGAATAACAGCAGAACAGCTTATTTAAAACTTGTTAAAAAATAACCATGAAATCAGCACCATCCCCGGAAAAAAATTTTTCTTATAAGCATTATAAAATCCAGGACTAAGCACTTTATGGGGTTTAGGTCTTTGTTGAAAATTCAAATTTATTTATATTCCCTGACTATTAATTGTCCTGATTCAGCGCAGTATTATGCTTATTAGCCGAGAAAAAAAGATATCATCCATTATATCATTTGGCACCTTGAAATACACAGGGCTGTTGGTTGCGTTGATGCTAACTGTAAGTTCTGTTCAGGCACAACTTACAGCCAACTTCACTTCGGATGTACAAAGCGGTTGTGCCCCATTGATCGTAAATTTTTATGACCAGTCAACGGGTAACCCAACTTCCTGGTCCTGGGATGTTGGCAATGGCAGTCCATTGATAGACCGCAAGGATCCAATTGCAACTTATTTCATACCCGGTTTATATACTGTCAAACTGACTATCAGGAATGCAGCGGGTACAGCAGATTCCATAACAAAAACAAACTTTATAAATGTACTTGCCCCGCCACTGATTAGTTTTGTAGCAGATGATACGGTAGGTTGTTTTAAACACCGGGTACAATTCACTGATCAGACAATTCCATCGGGCGGAACAATAAGCAGTTATTTTTGGGATTTCGGGGATGGCACAAACAGTAACCAAGCAAATCCGAATCATACATATACCTTGACGGGGGATTTTACAGTCAATCTTACTGTTACACAAAGCAACGGATGCGCTGCAACATTTTCCCGCTCCCGTTATATTGAAGTAACACCCGGAGTAGTTGCAGATTTCTTTACTCCTTTGCCGGCGGGTTGTAAACCGCCAATCAATCTCCCGCTGCAGAATCTTTCTACCGGACCAGGAACATTATCATATAACTGGGATTTCGGTAATGGTACACCAACAACAACTGCCACCAATCCAACCGCTATTTATACTGATCCGGGAAGCTATACAATTACTCTTATTGCAAACAGTACTGCCGGTTGTTTTGATACGGTCAGGAAACCTGTATTTATCCCTTCGGTAACTGTTTCGTCTTCTTTTACAGCTCCTGATACTGCCTGTATTGGACGACCCGTATCGTTTCAAAATACTTCCAGTCCCGACCCGGATACCAGTTTCTGGTCTTTTGGAGACGGTACATTTTCCCAGTTATTGAACCCCGTAAAAGTGTTTAATACACCAGGGCTCTATACCGTGAAAATGGTCAATAAATTTGGCATTTGCGTGGATTCCTTTTCGAAAACCATATTCATACCTACTCCGCCGGCGGTGAGTTTCAGCAGTTCAAATCCTATAAGTTGCGATACCCCGCATACGGTTAATTTTACCAGTATAGCTCCGGATGCAGTTAACTGGGCCTGGAACTTTGGCAATGGCACAACGGGATCGGGGCCTTCACCATCAAGGACATACAGGGATACCGGAAGTTTTACCGTTCGTCTAACAGTAACTACCGTCAACGGCTGCACGAATACTTCGTTTGTTAATAATTATGTCCGCATATCCAGGCCGAGGGTGAGAATACTAAACCTGCCAGACAGTGGCTGTCTGCCATTTAGGGTTACGCCAAATATTTCTGTTACCTCTATCGACGGAATACAATCTTATTTCTGGGATTTTGGTGATGGCTTTACCAGTACCTCACCAACACCACCCACACATCAATATAATACACCGGGCAGTTATACATTCAGGCTCAGAGTGGTCACCAATGGAGGATGTGTAGATTCGGTAACAATACCAAACGCTGTAACTGTTGGAACCGACCCTGCTGTTGGTGCTGACTTTAGCGCCGCACCATTGAGTGCCTGTGCAGGCCAGCCAATACTCTTTACCGACCTCTCACCAAATCCTGGTTCTATCACCGGATGGAGATGGGACTTTGGCGATAATGGCCGATCATCTGACCGTAACCCGGAATATATCTATGCTGATACCGGAAGGTTCAATGTGAGCCTGACCATTTTTAATAACGGATGCGGCGCTACGGTGACCAAAGACAACTTTATTAACATTTTCGGTGCTGTTGCCAGGTTTAATTACACCGTTGATTGCTCCAATAAAAGACGGGTAAGCTTCCGGGACAGTTCATTAAATGCACAAAGCATTTTATGGAACTTTGGTGACGGGAGCCCCACAACCAGCCTCCCCAATCCCACGCATACATTCCCGGCACTGGGTAACTATACTGTAACCCTTACCGTTACAAACGGTGGATGTACATTTGTACTGGAAAGAATAATTGAAATCGTTGATGAGCCTGCAAGCTTTATTATTAACCCCAATCCTCTATGTAAAGGGGAGAGGGTAGCGTTTACGGCTACCGGAAGTATTGATACTAATTTAGTGCGGTATGAATGGGATTTTGGAACGGGCAGATATATTACAGCGCCAAGGACCACTCAAACCACTTTTTCAACAACCGGTTTATTCAATACTAGGTTAAGGGTCACCGATGTTAACGGTTGCCGGGACTCTGCCACAGTTGTTTTACCCGTAGGCGGGCCCAGAGCGGGTTTAGGAGCCGATAACCCAACCGGCTGTGTTGGCCTTACTGTAAACTTTTTAGATTCTTCCAGAACAGATGGTGTAAATGCCATAGTGTCCAGGATATGGAGTTTTGGGGATGGTACAATTCAAACCATCAATACGCCGCCGTACCAGCACACGTACACAAGGGCAGGAACATTCAACGTCAAGCTCAAAATAGTTGATGCGGGTGGATGTACAGACAGCATAACATTCAATAATTTCGTAACAACCTCAGAGCCAAAAGCCGCATTCAGCTCAGTGGATACCTTTAGCTGCCCTGGCCAAAGGGTCCAGTTTGTAAATGAAACAGCAGGTACCATCAATAATTTCAACTGGACCTTTGGTGATGGCAGCCGCTCCGTTTTAAGAAGTCCTTCTCATATTTATACAGGGGTCGACAGCTATACCGTTAAGTTAAAAATCAGGGACCGTTTTGGCTGCGAAGATTCCTTAACCAGAACAAATTTCATTGTAATTGATACTCCCTTTGCCAACTATACAATTTCTGACAGTATCAGTTCCTGCCCGCCACTGAATGTTCAATTTACCTTCGCCGGAAGATATTACAAAAACATTCGATGGGAATTTGGTGACGGCGGAGCCTCAGATATCTTAAATCCGGAGAAGACCTACAACCTCGCGGGCACCTATATTACCAGGTTGATTGTAACAAGCCCGGGTGGTTGCACGGATACGATGCAAAAAACCATCACCATCCTCGGGCCGAGTGCAATTATTGCTTATAATCCATTAGAAGGCTGCGATTCGCTTACTGTTAATTTCAGGTCTCTGAATACAACTAATGTGGATAGCATTGTCTGGGACTTTTCTGATGGATTTGTGATCACTAAAGACTCTGTCATTTCTCATACATACGCTAACCCTGGATTTTATGTCCCACGCGTGATTTTACAGGATATAAATGGCTGTAAGGTCCCTCTTCGTGGCGCGGATACCATCAAAGTTATCGGAACCACCCCGGCCTTTGTTTCATCTCCAAGGTTGCTTTGCGACAGGGGTAATGTACAGTTCACCGATTCAACACAAACAAACGGGCGAATTACCAGTTGGCTATGGAACTTCGGTGACGGTAATACATCCACAGAACAAAATCCTGCTCACTTTTATAGTACACCTGGCAATTATTCGGTCAGCCTGAGGGTAGGAACTGAATTCGGATGTTTCGACAGCATAACGGTTGCAAATTATATAACGGTTATACAATCTCCCGTAACCGATATTGTTTCCAGTGCTGCAGCGGTTTGCCAGCAAGGTGATATTACTTTCCGGGGAATTGAAGTAGTACAGGACACATCCATATTAAGCTGGTTTTGGGATTTTGCAAACGGACAAACATCAACTTTGCAAAACCCTCTGGCTCAGCAATATGCTACCCCGGGGATTTTTAACGTACGCATGATAGTTACTAACAGCAGCGGTTGTAAAGATACGGTTGACCGTCCTGTTACCATCAATCTCATACCGGATGTTTTTGCCGGACAGGATTCAACCATTTGTCTGGGTGCTGCCATACAACTCAACGCCACAGGCGCCACAACGTATCAATGGCTTGCACCGGCAAATAACCTAAGCTGTACCAATTGTGCAAATCCTGTTGCCTCGCCAACTGTAACTACAACTTATGTTGTGCGTGGTATTACAGCATTTGGCTGCGAAAATATTGACTCCGTAACAATTACTGTTATACAACCATCCACAGTAAGAGCATCAGCAGACGACTCTGTATGCCTGGGACAAAGCACAACACTTAGAGCAACAGGTACTGATCTGTATACATGGACACCTGCAACCGGGCTCAATAACCCCAATATTGCCAACCCGGTGGCAAGGCCAACCACCACCACAACCTATACAGTAACCGGCAGTGATATTTTTGGTTGCTTTACCACTACAGACGAAGTCCTGATCAGTGTGTTCCCTATTCCAACAGTGGATCTGGGCCCGGATTCCACAATATCCGGCGGTACTTCAATACAGCTGCGCGCACAGTATTCGAATGATGTACAAAATTTCCTGTGGTCGCCACCCACTGGCCTGAACTGTACTACCTGTCCGGCGCCGACTGCATCACCCGGCATTACAACTACCTATACGCTTACTGTTACCAATAATGGCGGATGTACTTCCAATGACGCTGTAACCGTTTTCGTTATATGCAACAATGAGAACATCTTTATGCCAAACACATTCTCACCAAATGGGGACGGCGTGAATGATGTATATTATCCCAGAGGCAGGGGCATCAATACGATCAGGTCTTTACGGATTTTTACCCGCTGGGGACAACAGGTTTATGCGAGACAGAATTTCAATGCAAATGAGATCACTTCAGGATGGGATGGGAATTTTAAAGGAAGCAAACTGGCAGCTGATGTATACGTTTACATCCTTGAACTGGTTTGCGAAAACCGGACAATCATATCACTCAAAGGAGATATAACTCTAGTCAGATAAATAAAACGACAACATTTTTTTGCAACAGAAGACTTTACATATCATTTTCGCAGTACTCTTATCGGGCTTCTCCCTGCTTTCCATGCAGGTGAAAAGTCAGGATCTGCATTTCTCGCAGTTTTTTGAAGCTCCCCTGCTGCGTAATCCATCCCTGGCCGGATTGTATGAAGGAGATATTCGCCTACAGGGTGTTTACAGAAACCAGTGGAACAGTATCGCTTTTCCGTATCAAACAGGATCCTTCAATGGTGATTACAAATTCCCGGTAGGCAAAGGGGAAGACTTCATGAGCGTTGGTCTCCAGATGCTCTATGATAAAGCAGGAACTGTTGCACTTACCACAAGCCACCTGCTTCCTGCAGTTAATTTCCATAAGTCACTTAGCGCTAACAGGAACACATACCTGTCGCTGGGATTTATGGGTGGACTGGTAACCCGTAGGCTCGACAGATCAAAAGTAACCACCAATAGTCAATTCGATGGGTTTGGATACAATGGTTCATTACCGGATGGAGAAACATTTGCCAATAATTATGCTTTCTTAGATGCCAGCGTTGGCATGAGCTTCAGTTCAACCATAGGTGCAGATGAACAACATCATTTCTTTGCAGGATTGGCTTATCATCATTTCAACAAGCCCACGAATTCTTTCTATAGGAACATCAATCACCTTCCCAAATGGGTATTGTCCGGCGGATTGAAATTAAACCTCGATTTATATTCTTACATCACTTTTCATGGTGATTATACCAGGCAATGGCCATACGAAGAACTTATCGGTGGTGCCATGTATTCCCGAAAGATCGGTGATGAAGATGTACCTACCTATACCATTCACGGAGGCATGTACCTGCGTTATAATGACGCCGTTATTCCAGTCGTAAAAATGGACTACTATCCTTTCTCGATGGCTTTCAGCTACGATATCAACATATCTAAACTTGCAACTGCCAGCAGCAGTCGTGGTGGCGTCGAAGTTTCTTTATCCTATATAGCTTACGTTAATAAAGACAACTCTACAAAGGAAGCCCTGAAGTGCCCCAAATTCTAAGCGCCCTCTTGTCTTAAGCCTATTTTCACCTCACAGGTACGTTGAACAAAAGCAACTTTTTCATAATTAAATGAAAAAGACCAATGTTATTTTTATGAACAGATCGCTAAACTTTTAGTAACAAAAGTTGTTTACACTTACTTCATTTATAATCAAAAAAACAGCACAGAAGTATGAAAATTGAGATAGGAATGCATGCCCCCGGTTTCACTTTATTTGACAGCGATAAAAATCATGTCAGTTTGAGCAATTTTGCCGGACAGAATGTCCTTTTGCTATTCTACCCCCAGGCATTTACAGGTGTTTGCACCAAAGAATTATGCGCTGTCCGTGATAATATTGGCCAATATGCCCATATGAATGCCGTAGTGCTGGGCATATCTGTTGATTCTGTATTTACATTGGCAAAATACAAGGAAGAGCAGGGATATAATTTTCCTTTACTCTCCGATTTCAATAAAGATGTCAGCCTTTTGTATGGATCTCTCTATGAAAATTTTGCTTTTGACATGAAAGGTGT
Organism: Chitinophagaceae bacterium; assembly: GCA_041752135.1. Classification (GTDB taxonomy): domain Bacteria; phylum Bacteroidota; class Bacteroidia; order Chitinophagales; family Chitinophagaceae; genus Pollutibacter. The sequence continues at coordinate 121,613 of JBGSHT010000017.1, forward strand.
TTCGAAACGCTCCGCCTTCGTCATAGACAAGGATGGCATAGTCAGGTATGCTGAAGTTTTGGAAAATGCCGGAGAAATGCCAGATTTCAACGCAATACAAACTTTACTTGCTTCGTTATCATAACCTGTAAAATACTGAAAGCCAGTCTTTTTCAGGAAAGTTGGCTTTCAGCTTTGCTTTTTTCTGAAAAACAAAAACAGGAACTTGCAATTTGAAAATTTAGGTATTATTTTACATCAATATATCTACCTTTATATTGGATGAAAAACTTTACGTTGATCATTTTACTGGTTGTATTTAGTTCTGTTGCAGGTTATGCGCAGACAGGAACCGGCAGGCCCTCACAGGCACCTGTTAAAATGGTACGCTTTTTCCCCAATCCTGCAACAAGCCTTATTAATTTCGAATTTCAAAATACGTCAGACGATACTTATACTTTCCAGGTATTTAATTTCCTTGGAAAGAAAGTGGCGGACCTAACAAAGATTAACACCAGGACACAGGTTGATCTCACTAATTATACCCGCGGTTTTTATATTTTCCAGCTTAAAGACAGGAACGGAAAGGTTATTGAAAGCGGAAAATTCCAGGTTGAAAAATAACCTGAGCAGGATTTAAACACATTCCCAACAAAAACATTCCACGTTAGAGAACCTGAACGATAAGGAATTTCAGGTAATTGGTATTTTCCATTCCCCTGATAATTGGATGGTCCGCAGATTGTGTCCTGAACTCCACCTGCCTTAATCTTCTTCGTGCATCCTTTGCCGCCATATCAATAATTTCCAGGAATAAATCAGGTTGTACAAGGTTTGTACAGGATGATGTAACCAGGAATCCGCCAGGTTTCACCAGTTTCATACCACGCAGATTGATCTCTTTATAGCCACTGATGGCCTTTTGAATGTTATCCCTTGTTTTGGCAAAAGAAGGCGGATCCAGCATCACCACATCCCATTTTTTTTCTTCTTTGGTCCATTGCTTCAATGCATCAAAAGCATTGATCTCCTGGAACCGGCAAATATCCTGTAAACCATTCAAGGCTGCATTCTCGGTTGCCTGTTCAACGGCTGATCGGGAAATATCAAGCCCCAATACAGATTTCGCACCATAGTGAGCTGCGTGAATTTCAAATGTGCCTGTATAACAAAAAGCACCCAGCACATCTGCACCCTTTACAATATGCTGAATGGCGCGGCGGTTATCCTGCTGGTCGAGAAAATAACCGGTCTTCTGCCCTTTCTCAACATCAACAATGAACCGAAGTCCGTTTTCCCTGATCTCAACACGGGTATCAAAGGGTGCAGATAAAAAACCCTTTTGCTGTTCAAGACCTTCCAACTCCCTTACGGGAACATCATTGCGTTCATAAATACCCTTGGGTGAAAATATTTTCTCTAAAGCCTTGACAATGGCGGGCTTCCAGACATCAATACCCAATGCCAGAGTCTGGATCACAAAATAGTCGTTGAATTTATCAATGATGAGTTGAGGCAAATCGTCTGCCTCGCCAAATATCAGCCTGCAATTTTCAACATATCCTAATTTTTGCCGGTAAGCCCATGCCTCTTTCAGGCGATGATAAAAGAAATCCTCATTGACCAGTTCATCTTTTTTACGGGTCAGCAACCTAACGGTAATGGTAGACCGGGGATTTACATATCCCCTGCCGATGAATTTACCGTCGTCTGTAAATACTTCGGCCACATCACCGGCTTCCATGGTATCTTCCATCAGGTTGATCTCATTGGAAAATATCCATGGGTGGCCGTTTATCACCCGGTTACCGATTCTTTTTTTCAGGACCACTTTGTTCATAGCGGCAAAGGTAACTTTTCTTGTACCTCCGGGAAATAATTGATGCCGGTTAAAGCTAAAATAGCCAGGATTGAACGGCTGGTTTTCCGCAATGTCTATCTTTTTCTGATGATGGATGATTCTTTATATCATGGATGCTGGTATACAGTTCTTGGTTTTCACCCGAAATACTAATAAGTATTACCCTTTCCCAGATAGGGTGCTTACAACAAAAGCAATGGCAGGATCATATCTTTAAAACATTAGCACACAATTTAACAATGATCCAATGGCAGTAACCTGACTTTGCTTATTTTTAAAAAAAAATTCATGATATGAAAAAAAGCTCCTTTTTCCTGCCTCTTTTTATAGTGATTATGATCATGATGTTTATTTCCTGCAGCAGTTCACGGTTTTATAAAGACTATCAATATACGCCACGTGAACAAGCGCCGGATGTTAGTGGTACTGAAGAAATATCATCGGAGAAGGCACCTGAAAAAGCGAAAACTGTCATATCTGAAACTCCGGTATATCAAGAGAAAGAAAATACAGCATCCCATCAACTGACTCCTGAAAATTCACAAAAAATGCTGCAGGTGGTGCAGGCTTTTAAAGAAGAAATGATTCTTCAACAGGATGCCCCGGAAAAAACTACAAACCGGGAAATGATGAAAAATGTCACTAAACGTATGGTGGAATCTGGCCAGATAAGCAGCCTTACATCGCGGGAAGAGAAAAAACTGGACCGTGCAGCCGCCAAAATGGATAAAAAGCTTAAAAAACAGGGAAACGAGATCGATTGGCGAAATAATACCCCTCTGGAACTTTTCTTTATGATCATGGCGATCGCCGGACTGGTCCTGGGAATTGTAGGGGTTTCCTTTGGCTGGTTCGTCTTCATTGTTTTTGCAGGCATATGGCTTTATTTCAAGCTGGTTGTAGACAACAAATAGTATCCGACATTTTGGCTTGAATCAACAGGCTGGCAAGCCATTTGAGCAGAACATATTATCTTAAAAAAGGCATAATGGAAGAAAAAGAGATGACACAGAATGAAAAAAACGCAGCGGCAAATGCAGAATCGGCAATAAACCTGAATTCAGATGAAAATATAGCCGGAACCGCCAGTTTACAGGACGAGATTGCGGAAGAAAATGAATATGAAGAACTCAGGATAGAATTACAGGAGCAAAAGGACAAATTTATCCGCCTCTATGCAGAATTTGACAATTTCAAGAGAAGGAATGCCAAAGAGCGGGTTGAACTTATCCAAACAGCTGGTAAAGATGTCATACAATCCCTGCTGGAGGTTTTGGATGATTGCGACAGGGCAGAAAAGCAGATGCAGACAAGTGAGGATATCAACCAGATAAAATCAGGTATCCAATTGGTTTTCAGCAAATTACGAAACAGTCTCCAAAGCCGTGGACTGAAAGAAATGAAAAGTATCGGGGAATCTTTTAACCCGGATATCCATGAAGCCATTACCGAAATTCCGGTCAAGGACCCTGCCATGGCAGGCAAAGTGGTTGACGAATTGGAAAAAGGATATCTTCTCAATGAAAAAATCATCCGCTTCTCCAAGGTAGTGGTAGGAAAATAAGACTCAAACAGAGGGATGAATTGACCATCCCGATTCAAAAATAACATGGCAAAAAGAGATTTTTACGAAATACTGGGCGTAACAAAAAGTTCCACAGCGGATGAGATAAAAAAAGCATACCGAAAAGTGGCCATGCAGTTTCACCCCGACCGAAACCCCGGAGATAAAGCAGCGGAAGAAAAATTCAAGGAAGCAGCAGAAGCATATGAAATACTCAGCGATCAGGACAAGCGCGCGCAGTACGATCGCTTTGGCCATGCCGGGGTAAGCGGAAACGGCGGCGGATTTGGTGCTGGGGGCCATATGAATATGGATGATATCTTCAGCCAGTTTGGAGATATTTTCGGGGAGGATGTATTTGGCAGTTTCTTCGGAGGCGGCGGCAGGGGCGGAAGGCCCGGAGGCAGGGGAAGAGGAAGCCGCGGCAGCAACCTGCGCATAAAACTGAAAATGACCTTTGAAGAAATTGCAAAGGGCGCCAACAAGACCGTCAAAGTAAAAAAATACGTACACTGTACTACCTGCAGTGGTTCAGGTGCCAAGGATAAAGGTTCCGTACAAAACTGCAGCGCCTGCGGAGGCAGCGGCCAGGTAAGAAAAGTAACCAATACTTTCCTTGGCCAGATGCAAACGGTAGCAACCTGCCCCACCTGTAATGGCGAAGGCAGCGTGATCACCAGTAAATGTACCGCCTGCAAAGGTGAAGGCAGAGTTTATGCAGAAGAAACAGTTTCCATTGATATACCTGCAGGTGTGCAGGAAGGCATGCAACTAAGCCTCAGCGGAAAAGGAAATGCCGGCGAAAGAGGCGGCCCTTCGGGCGATCTGATCGTGCTCATCGAAGAAGAACAACATCCCCAATTGCAACGTGATGGATTGAATGTAGTATACGATTTGCATATCTCTTTTCCTGAAGCTGTTTTCGGTACAAATCTGGAGGTACCCACCATTGATGGAAAAGCAAAAATCAAAATACCCGCAGGAACGCAAGGCGGAAAAATATTTCGCTTAAAAGGAAAAGGATTCCCGGCCATCAATTCTTACGAAAAAGGCGACCAACTGATCCATGTTAATATATGGACCCCGCAACATCTGAGCAGCGAAGAAAAATCGATGATGGAAAAAATGCAGGGATCAACAAATTTCCAACCCAAGCCGGAGAAAAGCGACAAAAGCTTTTTTGATAAGGTGAAGGAAATGTTTGGATAGATATTTAAAGGGTGATCATTACAGATCACCCTTCTTTTTTTTCCGTAACGGAATATAAATTTTTTGAGATTTTGCAACCAGGTCATAAAACTCCCTGTGAAAAGGATTGGTTGGATCCATATTTTCTTTTACCATTAACAGCAATTGTTCCCAGCTGCCGTTTTTTACATATTGCGACGAACGCAGCAAAGATCCATACAAAACAACTGATGCCGCAAAACGCAGGTACTGCTCTGATTCTTTAAACTCAAGAAAATTATAAGGGCATTTGTAAATGAAATTTTTCACTTCTTTCTTACCCGGTAGCTTGTAGTGAATATCCACCTGGGCAATATTTTCCTTCATAACACCTTCTGATACGGCCAATGTATTTTTCTCTGTTGGCGTAATTTCGAAAATAGCCAGCATGGCATGGCCCGATCCAACTTCGCCACCTTCCAGTAAATTATTAGAGTCAGAAAGTGCGGCGACCCTGTTGTCAAATCCAATGAGCCGATAAGATCCTACCAGTGAAGGATTAAAATCTACATTCATATACACATCATCAGCAACAGTGTATAGCGTTTGAGTAAGTTCTTTCACAAGTACTTTCTCTGCCTCTTGCTCATTGTCGAGATAAGCGAAATTACCATTCCCCTTTTTGGCAAGTACCTCAATTTTGGAGTCTTTATAATTTCCCATGCCAACGCCTAAGCAAGTAAGGTAAACCCCGCCTTGTTTTTGTTTTGTGATAAGCTCTTCCAGTTCCTTCTCGGCAAAATGCCCTATGTTAAAATCACCATCTGTAGCCAGTATTACACGATTATTTCCACCCTTAATGTACTGGCTCTTGGCAAGTCGATACGCCTGGAGGATGCCTGCCTCACCGGGCGTAAAGCCTCCCGGTTCAAGTTCCTCAATGGCGTCCATGATTTTCTTTTTATTATCACCACTGGTTGGTTGAAGCATTACACCCACTACACTGCCATATACTACAATTGAGACAGTATCCATCTGCCGGAGATTGGCTACCAGTTTACGAAAAGCCACTTTTAAAAGCGGCAGGCGATTGGGCATATCCATTGAACCGGAAACATCAATCAGAAAAACAAGATTGCTGGGAGGAATTTTATCCAGATTGATCTTTCGGGTATTGACCTGCAAATAGAGCAACTGGTTCTTTTCGTTCCAGGGGCATGAACTCAGGTTGGAAGAAACCCTGAACAGACTGTCTTTAGGTGGCTCTGAAAAATTAATGCTGAAATAATTCAGCATCTCCTCTATCCTCACAGCGTCAGGCGGCACTTCACTTTCCATATTGATGAACCGCCGGATATTACTGTACGATGCACGGTCCACATTTAGCACCATGGCCGTCTGTGGATTCTTTTCCGTTATGATAAACTCATTTTCAATAAGCGAATTATATGTTTCATCTCCCATCACCCGGTTCCGCTCTGCTTTCATTTCAAGGTTTGGTGTAATAGATACTAAGGAATGTTTATGCAAACTGGCAGTAAAGGGCAGCATTTTTAAAGTGATGCGCTGGTACCTGGCTGAATTGACGGAAACAGAAATTGTTTCATAACCATCAAGTGAAAAAGTAAGGCTGTCTTTCTCACGTGAAGAGAGAATGCCAAAAGCACCGCCTATTCCGGTGGAATATGGTATACCCGTAGAATGAAGGATGATGCGAACATTCTGCAAGGCAACATTTTTGTCATCATGGACTTCACCCCTTATATAGTATTGAGCGATGACTGATGAAGTTGACAAGCAAAAAAACAATATGAGTAAAAATCTGCTCAAAGTGGTGCTTAAATTATTTTAGTTTTCTGGTAAACCAACTGGTAAACCGGAAGTTGAACAGCCAGGGTATTTGCATCACACCTGATCGTTTAAAAATAAACTTGAAATTTCCAGCCCTACTGCTCAACCAATTGATATATTTCACCATAATTTCTTCCAAACCCGTCATAATCCAATCCATATCCAACCACAAACCTGTCGGGAATTACAAATCCCAGGTATGCGATATCGATAGGATAAACCGTAGTTTCCTTCTTATGCAGCAATGCACATATACGCAGGGATTTGGGCTGCTGGTGTTCCAGTTGTGGCAGGAACTGGCTGAGTGTTTTCCCGGTGTCAATAATATCTTCGAGAATGATAACATCCCGGCCAAATACATCTGCATCCAATCCAATGGAAGTGATAACCTGGCCGCTTGACTTTGTACCTTTATAGGAAGCGAGTTTTATAAAACATATTTCTGCAGGAAATTTCAATCGCTTGAACAGATCTGCTGCAAAGATGAACGAACCATTAAGGATGGCAATAAACAGAGGATTGGCATTTGCATAGTCGTGCTCGAGTTCTGTTGCCAGTTTCTCTATAGCTGCTTCAATTTCATTAGCTGTAATATAAGGCTTGAAAAATTTATCATGTACCTGAATCGTGTCCATCTACTGGTTTTTATAAATCATTAATTCCTGCCCTGTCTTCAGGTCCGTGGTTCCCAAATTATTCCATTCCTTTATCTTATCCATTTCAACCTGGTATTTTTTAGCCAGGCTAAAGAGTGTTTCTTTTGGCTGTACCTTATGTAAAAGAACACTGGCGTTATCTGTTTTTGAGATGGGAATTTCAACAGCATTTTGCTCCGCCCCTGGCTTTTCCAAAATACTTTCAGCAGGTTGCTTTGCTTCAGCAAGAGCAGGCCGGGATGGCGCTTCACGCTGGAGATATAACTTTTCACCCGGTGCCGGTATCATGGTCTTCTGCAATTGATTGAATACAAGCATACTTTCCATGCGCAATGCTTCCGACTGCGCAATGTCATACAGGGTTTCTCCCGGAGCAACCGTATGAAATTCGTTATGGCCCTGGCGCCTTTTGCGCTGCAGAAAAACCAACTGATCTTTCTCCAATAACTCTGAGCCATCTGGCAGATCGTTGAAGTCCAGTAAATGCCTGAGTTTAATATTATACTTTTCCGCTAATGCCAGAAGCGAACTCCCTTCTTGGGCAAAAATCACCCTGGTATTATTCAGTGTGAATTCACCGGCAGGGTAAACAGGTTTATTATACACTGTGATGGCAGCTAAGTCAGGCTTTACGACGTCTTCGTGTACTGCTACGGGTTGGGTTGAGATGGCCAAATTATCCAGGGCTCCATTTTGCTGAGTGGCGGCAGATTTTTCTTTCGCTATGGAATTAAAAGGGCCATCAACCTTCTTTCCCATGGCAACAAGGGTATATTCGTCGAGCCGGTAGTTCTCAATATATTTAATGAGGATCTGCGCGTAACGCGGGTTGGTTGCATACCCAGCCTTTTTCAGTCCGGTTGCCCAACCTTTATAATCCAAAGGATCCAGGCTGAATAAAGAGGCATACCGGGGTTGTGTCCTTAAGTAATCTGAATGATCCTTATAAGAATCTTCCGCATCGGAATATTTTCTGAAACACTCTCCCCGCGCATCATCATCATGATAAACTTTTTCGCCGGTCCAGGAGGATTTGCATTTAATGCCGAAATGATTGTTTGACCTGATCACCAGGTCGCTTTTTCCGGCTTCCGTCTCCAGGATACCCTGCGCAAGTGTAATGGATGCGGGAACACCTGTACGCTGCATCTCACGGATAGCCATATCCTGGTATGACTGAATATAAGCAACTACGCCTGGATTCAGCGGTTCATCCTGTGAAAATGCAGAAGTTAACCGCACCAGTACCAGCAGGGCAATTAAAGATAGTTTTCTTGTTGTGGTCATAAAGCAAAATCTATTTTTTCCGGATGACCATCAGGCCATCCCTGACAGTTAAAAGTACATGCTCTACCCTGTCATCAGCTAAAATATGCCGGTTAAATGAATCTATGGCTTTGGCATTTTTCCCCTTTAGCGGTGTTTCCAGCACTTCACCATGAAACAGCACATTATCCGCAATTATCCACCCTCCTTTTTTTACAGCAGGAAGAACAGCCTCATAATACCGGATGTAATTTATCTTATCAGCATCAATAAAAACCAGGTCCCAGCTTTCCTTTAACTGTTCTATAACAACGAGGGCTTCGCCTATGTGCTGCCGGATCTGGTTTTTAAAAGCGCTTCTGTTAAAATACGACTGTGCCAGTTGGGCATCTGCTTCCCTGAGTTCTAAGGTATGGAGCACCCCATCCTCACTTAAACCTTTAGCCAGGCACAAAGCACTATACCCCACAAAGGTCCCTATTTCAAGTATCCGCTCCGGCCTGATCATCCGGCTCAACTGGCCCAGGAATTGTCCCTGCAAGTGCCCGCTGAGCATATGTGCCTGGGGATGATTGGCAAAAGTGTGATCTGCGATCTCCTTCAGCAATGGCTCATCAGGCGTTGTGTAATGCTCCGCATAGCTGGTCACCTTCTCCTGGATAATTTCCAATTAGCCTTATTTTATCAAAAATACTTCGATTTTGCAAAAGGTAAAAACCAAAATGACCAATATCAGTTTTAGAAATTTGGCGCCAGGGGCCTCGTGCGGTAATATTCCAGTGTATGGTGCACTACCTCATCAGCTGTATCGGCAATTTTAAACAAGCCCAGATCTTCATTTTTTATATTTCCTTCTTCAAGCATGGATGATTCCAGCCAGTCGAGCAAACCTTTCCAATAAGCTGACCCCACAAGAACCATGGGCATCTGTTTGAACTTTTCGGTCTGGATCAGAGTAGCTACTTCAAAAAATTCGTCCATGGTTCCAAATCCCCCCGGCATCATGATAAAACCCTGGGAATATTTTGTGAACATCACTTTACGCACAAAGAAATATTCAAAGTTGAGGAGTTTGTCTTTATCAATGAATTCGTTTGGACGCTGCTCAAAAGGAAGGTCGATATTCAGTCCCACACTCTTACCTCCCGCCAGTTCAGCGCCTTTATTGGCAGCTTCCATTATACCGGGGCCACCGCCTGTTATTATCCCAAAGCCTTCTGCGGCAAGCTTTTCCGCGATTTCTACGGTAAGGTCATAATACTTTGTTCCAGGTTGTGTCCGGGCCGAACCAAAAATGGAGATACATGGGCCTATTTTAGCCAGGGCTTCAAAACCATCCACAAATTCTGCCATGATCTTAAAGATTTGCCAGCTGCTGTGCGCCATACTTTCTTTCCAATGACGCTCTTTTAAAACCTGGATTGTGTCATTCATATGCTTGGGTTTTAAGTTGAAAGGGTAATCATTGTCTTCGTTGCAGACAATAAAGCCACCGCCTGTTGCAGTGGCCTGATTCTGAATATATAACGTGAGGATTGTTTATTTAGTTTGTACAACAGGGGTTCTTTCAGACAAAAACCAGAGTCCCATAAATGTAAGAAAACCATTGATCAAAAGGAGTTCAAAACCAATCTGGTAGCCGCCAAACCAGTTGGCAGAATTCCGGCTGAGGATATAACAGGCAAGAGGCGCCAGCAGACAGACAATAGTTACCGAAATCCCATCACGAAGTTTTCGCCGGGTCAGGATGCCAAATGAAAAAAGGCCAAGGAGCGGACCATAGGTATAGCCGGCAAGGTCAAGGATAATATTGATGATCGATTTATTGTTGATCCATTTGAATATTAGTATGCAGATCATAAATATAACGGTAAAGCTCAGGTGCACGATCATGCGGGTTCTTTTCTGTGCTTTCTCGCTGATCCCTTCTTTTCTCTTCAATCCGAGCATATCGATACAAAAAGATGAGGTCAATGCGGTTAAAGCTCCGTCAGCACTTGGGAACAGGGCAGAGATCAGCCCGATGATAAAAATGATCCCTACCGCAGTAGGTAAATAACCCATGGCAACGGTGGGGAAAAGATCATCACCTATAATATTGACCCCCTGGCTGATGAACTGTTTGCCATCATAAGCCGCTCCCTTATCAAGCATGAACATATACAGGAGGCCACCGAGCAGGAGGAAAAGAAAATTCACTACCATCAGCACAGCCGTAAAACTTAGGATATTTTTTTGCGAATCCCTAAGGGTTCTTACACTGATATTCTTCTGCATCATTTCCTGGTCGAGGCCGGTCATGGCGATGGCAATGAATGCACCGCCAATAATATTTTTGAGAAAGAACGACCGGCTGTTGGGATCGGTATCAAAAATGCGGGTATACCCTTTTTCCGTCAGCGCACCCATGGCTGTTCCCAGGGAATAATCCATTTGTCCCATGATATATACAATACAAACAATGAGGCCCAGTAACATAAATGTTGTTTGCAGGGTATCGGTATAAACGATCGTTTTTACACCGCCTTCAAACGTGTATAAAAGGATCATCAGCAAGATCACAATGGCGGTAACGATAAAGGGTACCCCCATTTTATCGAGGATGAACAACTGCAAAACATTGATCACCAGGAATAGCCTTGCAGTTGCCCCTACGGTTCTTGAAATGATGAAAAAAAGCGCCCCGGTCTTGTATGAGAACCTGCCAAACCTTTGTTCCAGGTAGTTATAAATAGACGTGAGGTTTAACTTATAATACAACGGGATCAGCACAAAAGCGATCACGAGATAACCGAAGAGGTAACCAATCACCACCTGGAAATAGGTAAATGCCTTAAAGCCTTCTTTGGCGAAATCTCCTACGGTTCCGGGCACGGAAACAAAGGTTACGCCGGATAAGGATGTGCCGATCATGCCAAAAGCAACCAGCATCCAGTTGGAGCTTTTATTGCCGATAAAAAAAGAATCATTGGTTGCATTGCGCGAGGTGATATAGGCCACACCCAACAGGAGAACAAAATAACCAATAACGAATCCAAACAGCAAGGTTGACGACATAGCTTAACAGATTAATCCGGGGAAGATAGGGAAAAAGTGCGAGGTGCGAGGTGCGAGGTGCGAGGTGCGAGGTGCGAGGTAAAGGCAAACACACCAATAATTATCAGGTGAATTATCCCTACTTCCTTATTCCTTATTTCTTATTCCTTATTCCGACTGAATGATATGTGTATATTAATATTCCGGGATAAAGTACAAATGTAAAATGTGCTTTCTATTTTTGAAGGATACCTTTACAAACCTTTCCACCTGATAAATTTTATATGATGCATGTTGAATCAACACCCGCAGTAGCTGTTTTTTGCGGGTCTAAAAACGGACTTGACCCGATATATATCCAACACGCTCAAGCCCTTGGCAGCGGGCTTGCAGCTGCAGGTATGAGTATCATTTATGGCGGAGGTAATAAAGGATTGATGGGCGCTGTTGCAAATGCAATGCTCGAAGGTGGTGGAAAAATCACAGGAGTGATCCCAAAGGTGCTGCTTGAATGGGAACACCAGCACGAAGGGCTCACAGAACTGATCATTACGGAAGATATGCACCAGCGAAAAAAGATCATGTACGAACGCTGTGAGGCTGCAGTAATATTACCCGGCGGATTTGGAACCCTCGATGAAATGTTTGAAATGCTCACCTGGAACCAGCTGAACATCCATAATAAAAGAATCTATATTTTAAATTCAGCAGGATTTTATACCCACCTGATCGTACATATGCAACACCTTCAGGATACAGGATTCCTGTATGGCGACCTGGCCTCGAGGATCAGTGTTTTTAAAAGCCCGGAAGATTTACTTAAGGAACTGGATCAGAAATTATAACCAAATGTGAAAAAGATGTTTCTTCCATAAGGAGAACGCACATCACCAATCACATCGTATTGCATCATGGCAATCATCCTTCCCCTGCCGGCAGGAATTGCTGCGCCTGCACCAAGCAATAAAACCGGCACAAATGAACCATCCTGTTTTATCTCGGGCTGGCCATTATAAAACTTTGTCTTGCCCCATGAATAGTTGTATTCCGGCTGTACCTGGGCAAACAAAAACGGAATCGGATATACGCGGCCAAATACGTTCAGGCCGGCGTAACTGTATGAATCCTTGTAAAGCTTATCGTTATTAAAGTCTCGGATCGTAAACGAAGAACTGATAAAATTGATACCGGCACCGGCAGCGAAGTATTGGCTGAACTGGTATCCAACCTGCGGTGAGATATTGATGAAGGTCATGTCGCCAAAACTCATACCCAGGTTCCCGCCGAAAAACAACCTGCTCTTATCAAATTTGGACTCTTTCTTCTCTTTTTCAATTTCCTTTTCTTCCTGCGCCTGGGCCGAGAAACCAATGGCCATTACCATTCCGGCTAACAATAAATGCTTAATTTTTTTCATACATCAAAAATTTTACCCTTGTTTAAAATTTGATTTGGATCAAAAATACGCTTGATATCACGCATCAGTCTCAGTTGTGTATCATCAAAAATAATGTCCATGAATCCTTTCTGCACCAGTCCTACACCATGTTCGCCACTGATGGTGCCCCCCAGGCTTTTTACGAGCTCAAACAGTGAACGCAGGCTGGCGATCATCTGAGGGTCTTCCATTGTGCTCACAGTCCCGGGTTTTTTGATCCTGATGTGCAGGTTGCCATCCCCGGCATGACCGTAACAAACGGCATGAAATCCACGGATCTTACCCAGTTCCTTTACACCCCTGATCAATGCCGGCAGTTCTGCCCTCGGCACCACTGTGTCTTCTTCGATGCTGTAACCGCTTATCTTGACCGCTTCGGCTACCCTTCTGCGTAACTTCCACAGTTCGGCCTTTTGTTGTGCGTCGTCTGCAAAAAAGATCTCGCCGCAATCAAAAGTAGTGAGCAATTCACCAATCGCCTCCATTTCAGCCATCAATGTTTCGAGGTGGTTACCATCCACTTCAATGATGAGGTGAGCCTCCGTATCGTCTGTTACAGGCACTGCAGTACTGCCTACAAAACTGCTTACGATCCGCAGGGCATCAATCTCCACCAGTTCCAGCGCGCTGGGTGTAAAGCCTGCGCGGAATATGGCGCTCACTGCTTCGCCGGCTTTCTCCAGAGATCGGAATGGCACCAGCATCAGCAGGTCGTACTTAGGCAATGGGATGAGTTTCAGTACAATCTTTGTAACTATTCCCAGGGTTCCTTCGCTGCCAATCAATAAGTGAGTAAGGCTATAGCCGGTTGAATTTTTCAACACATTCGACCCCGTCATGATCACTTCACCGCTGGGTAATACCACTTCGAGGTTCAGCACATAATCTCTTACAACGCCATATTTAACAGCTTTAGGGCCGCCGCTGTTTTCTGCAATATTACCGCCGATAAAACATGACCCCCTGCTGCTGGGATCTGGTGGGTAGAAGAGCCCTTTTGCCTTAACAGCATCCTGTAAAACTTCTGTGATCACACCTGGCTCGGTTGTTACCTGCAGGTTTCTTTCGTCGATATGGATGATGCGTTTAAGCCGGTCTGTAGATAATAATACGCCCCCTAAATGAGGCAGGGCGCCTCCGCTTAACCCGGTTCCGGCACCCCTTGGGGTTACCGGGATGAGTTCCCTGTTGCAAATTTTCATGATTGCGCTGATTTCTTCCGTTGAACCTGGCCTTAGAACCACATCCGGGAGAAAAAGAAGGTTTTCTGTTTCATCATGTCCATAATCTTTCATCGTCTCTTCGTCCATCCGGATAAAATCTGCTCCTACAATTTCAGTGAATTGACTTATGATTTCAGCAGTCAGCTTTCCATTTAAAATGCTTAGCGCCATTCCGGTTTTTTGGTAAAATTCACAATAAAAGGCCAGTAACTGAATAATTCAATAGTTTATTTGTTTACATACAGGATAGAAACGAAGGGAAATAAGCGTACTTAATAGCGAAAACTCGGACAAAGACTTTGCCTTTGGTCGCCTTTATATTCTGAATAAAACCCACTGTACTGTAATGCAAATTCAGTTGCCCCGTTCATATTGTTATAATTTTTGAGAGCCGAAGTGGTGGCGTCAAAACTAAACATGAAACGAAGATTTTTCCATTGATATCCGATCATGGGTATCGCTGCATCACCGGCCCTGTAATATACACCCGCGATCAGTTGTTGCTCCCCGTCACCTGTAAGGTTATAGTTTGCATGAAGTCCAAGTGCAAGTTCTGTAGCTTTTGCCTGGGTTGAGAAATAGGCAGCCGGACTGAGGATCCATTGATCATTCAATTTCATAACCGCATCCGCAAAGGCTATATACCTTGGAGAAAGCCGGTTATCATAACCCGGTTTCTCCGTGAAAAAAGTTTCTCTCGGGCGGTTAACATGTTGGACAGAAAATCCGGTGTGCATATAAATATCATCCGTTGGGAAGTAGGCATAATTCAGGCCTATCTGTATATCAACATAACTGATGCTGTTGCTTGAAAATAATTCACCACTGGGTGCCCCCACATCAAAGAATTTACCGTTCCACTGATTATCAAAAGTGAACCGGGTAACATCAATTCTTTTATTGGCAACGCCGATATTAAATCCGGCAGACAATAACCCGGTATTACCCAGCATCTGGTGGTAAGCAGCAGAGCCATAAATTTTTGTTGAAGTAAGATTGCCTGACCCTGCCACGTCATGCAGGATTACACCGCCCAGGCCAATCCATCCTGTTTCAAAACGATCCCTGAATACCTGTGCATCACCAAAAATACTCATCGTTTTAAAAGGTACCGGGATGCTTGCCCACTGGCTTCTGTAGTGTGCGCCAACCCGGTAGTCAGCATCAGGTATAAAACCCGTGTTTGCCGGATTGGTTGTTAAAGGAGAATTGAAAAATTGTGAAAAATGGAGGTCCTGCGCCGAGACCTGACGCATTAAAGAAAACAAAAAGGCAACAAATAAAAAGGCAACCATGCTAAACCTTGGTGGGTTCAGTTTACATAGCTTGTGCACATTTTGGCCGGAATTTGTCATGCTGCTATTGCCTTTATTAATATTATCTTAAACACGCTTTTTGTTATACTTGTTCTACCGCACCAGGGTAATATCACCTTTTTTTGTTGATCTGGCTCCGGTACTGAACTCCACTTCAAGGGTATATCCGTATGAATCCATTGGCTGCAATACGCCCTTAAATCGTCCATCCCAGCCATTAAGTGGATCGGCAGACTGAAATACGAGCTGACCCCAGCGGTTATAAATCTTAAAGGTAATTCTGGCTATACCAAAACCGCGCACAAAAACTTTATCGTTTATACCATCACCATTGGGGGTAAATGCATTGGGAACATCAAGCAGCGGGACAACGATTGTTGAAACCTCCTGGCAAACTGTATCTGCGCACCCAAACTGATTATAGGCAACCAGGCAGGTCTGGAAATTACCGGTGGCATTGAACTGGTGAACCGGATTAATTAAGTTTGATGTGTCACCATCACCAAATGACCAGAGATACCTGACTGCACCAAAAGATGCATTGGTAAATGAAGTAGGGGTATTTTCTTCTGGCGGATTCGGCGAAAAATTGAAACCTGCCGTTGGGTTAGGATTTACCGTAATCGTTTTGCGGGTCGTATCTGAAAGGTTACAGGTAGTTGGATCATCTGCTATTAGCGTGATCGTGTAGGTTCCGGCATTGGGATAAAGCTTTGGCGGAGGATTGGCTCCGGTAAATGTTGTTCCGTCGCCAAAATCCCACCGAAAAGTCTGACCCGCCAGCGAAGTATTTTCAATCACTGCCGTATAGGGCACACAACCTGTAGGAGGTGTTTCGAACTGAGCCTCCACAAGGGGTGATAAACGTACTGTTCTGACAATGGAATCCGGACCATTACAATAGCTGGTATCCGATAAGATCAGTTTAACATTATAGGTTCCGGGGGCCGCATAAGTATGATTGACCGGACCACTGCCGGTTACTACCCGCGGTGTATTATCACCAAAATCCCAGGTGAAAATATTTCCCACGAAAGGCTTACCCGGAGGAGCTGTTGAAAGATTATCAAAACGATACGCCAGGCTTTCACAGGGGGGCAGTTTTATAGATGCCAGATCCATCACAGCCTGATCGTTACGAACAGCAATTTGGATAAAGGAAGAATCCGTAGGGATGCACTTGGTATTGTCTGTTGCAATTAATTTGACCTGGTAAGTACCTACTATAGTATAAGTATGACTGACAGTAGCTGTTGTTGTTGTTACCCTTGGAGACCCGTCACCAAAATCCCATGTATAGGTTTGGGCTGTGGCAAGAATATCTTCAAAATCTACTTTAAGCGGAACGCATCCGGAAGAATCGTCAACCACCCCATTTATAGAAGATTGAATATCTGTACTCACACCATCAAAATCAAAGGCGATTTTTAGAGCTGCCAGGTTGCATTCTCCGCTGGTTCCTGAATTAAGTGCACCGTTCACCGGCGCCACAACACCCGGAGTAACGGGAAAGGGTACTGTTATCGGAGAACTTGCGCAGGCATTGTTACCGCCGCAATTTGCACATACAGCCTGATATATGGCGCCCCTGGTATCGAACCTGCTGGTACCGCCATCCACGTGATCGCCCTCGCCCCCGCTCTGGCCAATGAAAGAACCATATAGCTGAGATACTGCATCTCTTTGCATGACAAAGAAATAGAAATCCCTATTATCTGTAGCTGTTTTTATTGCATCAGGGGTAACAGGCATACCTTGTGTACCTGAAGTTTTTGAATCAAAGCAACTGGTACTTGAACAAGGGTTAAGCCTGCCTCCCCAGCCGGAAACATAAACGTTTTCGCATCTGTCAACCAGGAAAGCCACCGGAGAGATATTGGGAACACTATTGGCAGCGCCATAAACAGTAGAATAAACATAGGCCGACAAATTTGCTTGCAGTTTTGATATAAATTGTTTGGAGCCTGTATTTACATAGGCAGCATTTACCACAGGCCAGTTGCCTAATGTTATTCCCATAACATAGGGGAAACCGTTGCGATCAAACTGGATACCGTATATGATATCAATAGCTGGTGTGCCAAGAAATGTTGAACGGATCAGGGTAGAGCCATCATTACTGAGAATCGCAATGTATCCATCAATATCCCCAGCTCCACCCTGGAAATTGGGCTGGATACTACCAACTTTATTGCCTGGAAAATTAGGGCTGGATGTGGCGCCGGCTACATAAATATTACCATTTACAGGATTGATTTTCAAAACGAAACCTGCATCATCTGCATTGCCACCAAGATATGTGCTGAACAATACCGCATTGAGATTCGGCGTCAGTTTTACCACTACAGCATCCTGTGCACCACCGCGGGTAGCCTGAACGCCACCTACCACCGGAAAATCTGAGGATTGTGTACTTGAAGCTATATAAATATTGTTGGCGGCATCAAGGATAACTTCACTCCTTGCATTATCGCCATAATTATATAACAATGAATTACAGGTAGGACTGATATCTGCGTTAATATTAGCACCATCCATACCTTCACCTCCCATAACAACGGATCCTATCAGTGCCGTACCGGTTGCATTTAACTTGGTTACAACTATATCTGTAGCTCCCCGGTCACCAAAATTTGAACCGGTAGTGGGATAATCAGGAGAAGTGGTCCTTCCCAGTACAACCAGGTTTCCCTGTGCGTCGGAAATAAGGCTATGGGGCAGATCTTCACCGGTTCCCCCCAGATAAGTTGAATATATGCGACTATTACCGGTAGGACTGAAACGGGTAATCCCCATATCAATGGAACCGCTTCCACCGCCAAAATTACTTTGAAAAGCTCCTACAGATATAGGGTACCCTGTACCAAAAACAATTCCCCCGGCAAAAAAACTGCCGTCAGGACCCGGTGTTGCCGTGAATCCCCAGTTGCTGGTGCGGCTTCCTGTAAAGGTTCCAAAAACCAGGGTTGGATCAATCACCAACATCTCATTCCGGTTGTAATTCTTAACAGAAAAAGAAACCTGGTTTCCTTTTACCTGGTACTGGCAGCCAATTTCTTCTTTTTTACCATTAATGATCTGGAAAGTGTAAGGACTTAATTCTTTTGTTTCACCAACAGAGGTTTTAATGATCAGCTGCCCGTTTTTTACTGATAGTTTTTCAGCGCCATCATATTTCAATAAGATCCGGCTGATATCAGCACCCGGATAAGCCACAATATCATATTTCAGCCGGCCTCCATCTGAATAATACCTCACATCAATATTGGGGTAAATATTCTTATAGGTCATCACCTGGTAAGAACGAACCCCGGTTTTCCATTTGGATGGATCTTTACCAATAAAATAATTTGCAGTGGACTCAACTAATTTTTCGCCGGTAACCTGTGGGTTAGGCGCACTCCCGGCAAAGGTTACCCGGTATGCATGTGAGCGGAGAATCCGATCGGTACTTTCGTTCTTTGAATGAATCCCATCCGGACCTGCGGATTCCTTTGAAATGTTTCCATTTCCCTGGTGATCATGGCCATGCATGAGTTCCATCAATCTTTTATAATCAGATTCATTATGCTGAAGAACGGTAAAGCCATTTTTTTGGAGGAAAAAAACACCGTTACCAACATCTGCCTTGTATTGGAACTGATCGCCCCACTGGCCTTTATTCTCTATGAACTCCAGGGAATAATAGGATTGTGACAGAACCGGCCTTGTTGAAAACTGCAAAATTGCCAGCAGGATTAGTATATGGTATCCGGACTTAGATTTCATTTTCAATGTTAAAAATACAGTATAAATAGTATAGGACTTGTTAATTGTAGCTGATGTAAATCATGATATTTTACTCCATGGATTTTTGCCTTGCCCCGCCTGCAAATACTTTTTTAATAATGCCTGCCCGGGTAATTCCAGGTCCGGATCCTCATCCAGTAAAGCCTCTGAGGCCATCCGGGCTTTATCCAGTAAATGGCGGTCGGTTAGTATGTTTGCCAGTTTAAAATTAAGCGCCCCGCTTTGCCGGGTTCCTTCGATATCCCCCGGCCCCCTGATCTCAAGGTCTTTTTCCGCAATCCTGAACCCATCATTTGTGGCACAAAGTATGCCGAGTCTTTCTTTTGCTTCCCTGGATACTTTATTTCCCGTCAATAATATACAATAGCTCTTTTCAGAACCCCGCCCTACCCTGCCCCGCAGCTGGTGCAGCTGGCTTAAGCCAAATTTCTCCGCACTTTCTATAACCATGACCGACGCATTGGGGACATTTACGCCTACTTCAATTACCGTGGTGGAAACCATGATTTGCGTTTCACCCTTTACGAACCTTTGCATATTCTCTTCCTTCTGTGCGGCTTTCATCCGGCCATGCACCATGGATATCCAATATTGAGGTTCAGGAAACCAGGCCTTCACATTTTCATACCCTTTCATCAGGTTTTCGTAATTAAGTTTTTCACTTTCCTCAATCAGCGGGAAAATGATATATGCCTGGCGGCCAAGTTTTATTTCCTTCCGTATAAATTCCATTACCTGCGGTCGACTGTCTTCCATACGATGAACGGTGAGAATAGGCTGCCTGCCCGGCGGCATTTCGTCCATGATACTGGTATCAAGATCTCCATAGGCAGTCATAGCCAATGTTCTTGGAATGGGCGTTGCTGTCATAACCAGCACATGGGGAACCAGCTTGGATTTTTCCCATAACCTTGCTCTTTGTGCCACACCAAACCTATGTTGTTCATCCACTATGGCTAAACCCAGTTTATGAAATTGTACATCCAGTTCTATGAGTGCGTGGGTGCCAATGAGTATATGCAGTTCGCCGCTGGCGGCTTCTTCTAAAATCTTTTTACGTTTGGCGCTTTTTGTAGAACCGGTAAGTACCTGAACAGAAACGGGCATATCTTTTACAAGAGATGAGATACTTTCATAATGTTGCCGGGCGAGTATTTCAGTGGGCGCCATCAGGCAGCTCTGATATCCATTATCAGCGGCGATAAGCATACTCATTAACGCAACAATGGTTTTTCCACTACCTACATCGCCCTGCAGCAACCGGTTCATCTGTCTGCCCGAACCAGTATCCTTGCGGATTTCCTTCAATACCCTTTTCTGGGCACCGGTTAAGCTGAATGGCAGGTAATGAGTATAAAAATCATTAAATAATGATCCAACCTTTTCAAAAATGAACCCACGGGAGAACCTATGCCTGCTTGATTTTATCAAACCCAACCGTACCTGGGCAATGAAAAACTCTTCAAACTTCAACCTGTTTAACGCAGCTTCATAGGCATCAACGGAAACAGGAAAATGTATGTTACGATAGGCATCCCAACGGGAAGGAAATGACCCTTTTTTAATTATTGATACCGGTAAAATTTCAGGGATTTCTTTTTCACTTAACAAACCAAAGAGGTTAAAAGTCAGTTTCCCAATACTCCTGCCCGTAAGCCCCCGGGCCTTGAGTTTTTCTGTTGAAGGGTAAACAGGCTCCAGGAAATTTCGGGTCTCCTGGTTGTCTGCCTGTACCGGTTCAAGTTCCGGATGTGTGATCTGGGGCTTACCCATAAAGAAGCCGGGCTTCCCATAAACGAGATAAAGAGCACCGGGAATCAATGCCTTTTGTATCCAGCTGATACCCTGGAACCAGGTTAGTTCAAGGATACCGGTTTTATCTTTCAGTACTGCAGTCAGCCGTTTACTTCTTTTTTCGCCAGTCAGTTCAATATCAGTTATGATACCAGAGAGAAGTATATATTCTGTTTGAGGATTGATATCTGAAATATTCCGGATGCTTGTTTTATCAACATGCCGGTATGGAAAAAGGTCCAGCAACTGACCGAAAGTGAAAATGCCCAGTTCCTTTTTTAACAGATCAGCACGCAAAGGCCCAACACCTTTAAGATATTCTATAGGGTTTGATAATATGGGATTGGTATGACTGATAAAAATTTTTACAAAAATAGGTTAAAGGGCGAAGTCAAAAAAAGAGTTGGTGCCAACCTTTTATATTCCGGAAAAGTTCGTTTTTTAATTGAAAAACAAGATAGTCGCCGTTCTGTTTAAAACCAGCGGTAATAAAAAAAGCGGCGACCTTATGAGGTCGCCGCCAGACTTTAATCCAGAAGTCCAATTATCCTTTATCAGAACTTAATAACTTTTTCAACTACTTTTTCTGTTTGGTCTACCTGGATGATGATTGCATAGGTCCCTTTAGGAAGACTGGAGATATTGACCTGGCGTGTGAAAGAGCTAAACCCTTTTACAAAAGAATCAGTCAATACAGGTCTGCCATTCATATCTACAAAAGTAAGTGTTGTACGGCCTTCTACCGGTGTATTGATCTTCACATTTACCAGTCCGGTTGCCGGATTTGGATAGATGGACACATCAGGTACCTGGCGACGGCTTGAACTGTTGGAAACAATTACCACAACCGATTTGCTGGTTTTATCACCATCATTATCAGTTACCACCAGGTTAAAGGAATAGGTACCAGCAACCAGGTCTGTTACAACTGTTTTGGAAGCTGTAGGAGTAAGCACCTTTGGCACTTTTGGTCCTCTTGTATAAGTCCACTGGTAATTGGTGATTGTACCATCGGGATCATAAGAACTTGCAGCGTTCAACTCGGTGTTTTGAACAGGGAGTGCCAGATTAATGGTATCACGGGTTGTCAAAGCTAAAGGACGCTGGTTGATCCTGATAACGGTTACCAGTACCCTGTCTGTAGCTGTTGCACCGCGGTTATCCGTAACAGTCAGTTCATATTCATGTACACCCCTGGTAAGACCAGATGCCTTTGCAGCAACGATATTGCTATTGGTCAATGAACTGTTGTTAGGTCCCTGTACTTTTCTCCAGGAGTAAGATACGATACTTCCGTCAGGGTCAGTTGAAGCTGAACCATTAAGAATGGTGCTGTCAACCGGAAGGGTTATGGATATATCTCTTCCTGCATTGGCAATCGGGGCCTGGTTAGGTAACACAGGTGCTGCATTGACAATAAGCTGTATATCGTCTGAAGCGCTTGCCCCACCATTATCGGTAACGGTCAGCCTGAACACATAGGTTCCTGCGGTAAGTCCGGTTATATTGGTAGTGGCAGCATTCGGTGTCTGTATGGTTCCCCCTGCAGGGCCGGATACTTTTGACCATCTGTAGGTTGCGATTGTTCCGTCCGGGTCAGTTCCGCTTCCGGTGAATGAAACCGAATTGGTTGGAAGTGTAATGCTGCGATTTGTGCCGGCATTGGCAATGGGTGCCTGGTTTCCAACGGGTGCAGGAGCAGGGTTAACTGTAACCTGTACATCATCGGATGATTGTGCGCCGGCATTATCTGTAACTGTCAGGCGGTAGACATACGTACCTGCGATTAAGCTGGTAATATTTGTGGAAGCAGTGTTGTTTGACTGGATATTCCCACCGGCTGGACCAGACAGTTTTGTCCAGCTGTATGTTGCTATTGATCCGTCTGCATCAGTGCCAGATCCGGTAAGTGAAGCGGTATTTACAGGTAATGTAATGATTATATTATTACCTGCATTAGCCACAGGCGCCTGGTTGGAAGGCGAAGGAGCCAGTGAAGCACTAACAATAACACTCACATTATCTGAAGCGGTAGCACCATCATTATCCGTAACGGTTAACCTGAATACATAGGTTCCTGCATTAAGGCCGGTAATGTTTGTACTGGCGGCTGCAGGTGACTGCAGGTTACCACCGGCAGGGCCTGATACTTTTGTCCAGGCAAATGAAGCTATTGTTCCATCTGAATCTGTACCGCTGCCGTTCACAGTTGTTGTATTAACAGGGAGTGTGATATTCCTGTCCGGGCCTGCATTGGCTGTAGGCGCTGCATTTGGTGCAGGGGCGGGAGCGCTGTTAACTGTAACCTGAATGGTATTTGTAGCAGTTGCAGCACGGTTATCGGTAACGGTCAGCCGAAATACATATACCCCTGCTACAAGTCCTGTAATTCCTGTAGAGGCTGTATTTGCAGAAGAGATGGTTCCACCTGCCGGGCCAGAAACTTTTGACCAGGCAAAAGAAGCGATGGTTCCGTCCGGATCTGTACCACTTCCGTTGAGGGTAGTTGTATTTACAGGCAGAGTAATAACCTGATCAGGACCTGCATTGGCTGTAGGCGCTGCATTTGGTGCAGGAGCGTTGTTTACTGTAACCTGAATGGTATTTGTAGCAGTTGCAGCACGATTATCGGTAACAGTCAGTCTGAATACATATACCCCTGCGACAAGTCCTGTAATTCCTGTAGAGGCTGTATTTGCAGAAGAGATCGTTCCACCAGCGGGGCCTGAAACTTTTGTCCAGGCATAAGAAGCGATGGT
>JBGSHT010000018.1:0-2461 GCA_041752135.1 Chitinophagaceae bacterium
CCGGCCTGCATGAAATTGAATTCATTGTCATCGGCGACCCCTTTTTCATGGAAGCATCAAAGGAACTTGTCATATTCCGGATCATCCAGGAATCATGTAATAATATTTTAAAACATTCTGAGGCCAAAACGATCTTCATAAACCTTAACTACCAGGAAGATAAACTGGAAATAGTTATCCGGGACGATGGAAAAGGCTTTAACATGGATGATTTAAAAAACCGGGACACCAATAAACCTTTTTCCGGATTGAAAAATATCCGAAACCGCTCTGCCCTGATTGAGGCTAATGCCAAAATTGAAAGCCAGGTGGGAAAAGGCACTACCATAACACTTTTAATTCCCAATAACAGATCCTATGCAAAAACAACAGATTAAGGTAGCACTTGCTGATGACCATGTATTATTGCGTCACGCCCTTTCAACACTCATAGATAATTCCGGAACCTGTAAAGTGATCTTGCAGGTAAGCAATGGCGCCGAACTCAGTGAAAAACTATCCAATGATAATCTACCGGATGTGGTGATCCTGGATATGAATATGCCTGAAATGGATGGCCGTGAAACAGCTATCTGGCTCCAGGTAAATTTCCCGTCGATCAGAGTGCTGATGCTCACCATGTACGATTCAGAACTTACACTGATCCGACTATTGCAGGCAGGCGTAAAAGGTTTTATGAAAAAAGACATTCACCCGACAGAACTGCTGCATGCCATACAAGCGGTTATGGATAACGGTTATTATTACTCTGCGCATACCAGCAGTAAACTGGCCGGGCTATTCAGGGAAAGCCTGAACAAGATGGCCCCATTGCAAAAAATCATGCTGGATGAACAGGAAGTAAAATTTCTACGCCTCGTTTGCACCGAAATGACCTATAAGGAAATTGCCCGGGAAATGGGTATGAACCCGAGAAGTATTGACGGGATCAGGGATATGCTTTTCCACAGGCTGGATGCCAAAAGCCGTATTGGTCTTGCGATGTATGCCATCAGGCACGGGCTGGTGACATTCTGATTCAATCGATCAGTTTATTGCGCATGGCATACATTACCAGGCCGGCAATGGTCTTGGCGCCTACCTTGGTCTTCATATTCTGCCGGATCGTTTCAATGGTCCGCGGACTCAGGTAAACTTCTTTAGAAATCTCTTCTGTTGTTTTGTCTTCGGCAATGAGTTTAAGGATCTTTAATTCCTTTTCACTCATTTTAATAGGATTGGGATAAAACTGCCTCACGGATTTTTTATGCTGCAATTTCATCATGACCGCTTTATTGACGAGATCGTTAAAATAGAAATCATCGTTCATGCAGGAAAGGATGGCATTGTAAATCTCTTCAGGATCTGTTGTTTTGGTAAGGTAGGCATTGGCGCCCATTTCCATCATTTTGGAAATCATTTCCTGGTCATCATACATGGTCAGTACAATGATCTTTACCTGTTCATATTCTTTTCTGAGCAGGGAAATGGCATTTACGCCATCCATTTCTGGCATACGAATGTCCATCAGCAATACATCAGGCAATTTGATCTTCATTTTATGCACCAGGTCCTTCCCGTCTTCTGCTTCCCAGATTATCCGGAGATAATCCTTCCCGGAAAGTGACATTCTAATACCATCCCGGAAAATTTTATGATCATCTGCAATGGCAACTTTTATCGGTTCATTTGCTGGCATGGGGTCTCTTTGTTTAATCAACTTCAATAACGTACGGGTATTCTGTAAATTATGACAAACATCGTAAATGGGCATTATAAAACCAGTGTAATTCAACCTGGTATTTTTACGCGGCCATTATACGTATTTTTCGATCCGGAAAACGTAAGCCTCCCTTTTTAAGGGTAAAAACATCAATGCAAAAATCGGGCAAATCTGCTCTTGCCCGGAGAAAAGACTTGAATTAGTTTTGTTTTGAAGTTGATTGACGAGGATTCAGCGACATAAAGTCCACTATCCAAAAAAAACCGTCCGTTACATAATTCCAAATCCATCGAAAAACCTGACAGCAAAAATCCAGTGTCAGTCAACTTTCACTTTTTATCCTCCTATTTCCCACGGTTTTCTTTCTGACCGCCGAAGAAATTGCCTGCAACTCTTTCAGGCAGATCACAAATCCTCACATTATTTTTTATCTTAATTCAATTTAAGCAGTTTTACGTTTTCTTACATCGTAAATTTACTATCTTTAGTACGTAAATCTCCCTGATTTATTTAATAATTTGATCCCAGGATTTTTCATAATTATCTGATTATAAATTAGTTAAATGAATTTTAAGGAATCGTAGATTTACCAATTTACCCAGACCCCTTGGCTGAAAACCTATTCAGATTCATATTTACGTATAAACCAATGGTTTCGTAAACCACTAAATCTACAACTATGTTGAAAAAAGAAGCTCTGATTGAAGAAAAAAATCTCCATGCCAATATCGGTGAACACATTGGCTATGAACTGGGTGC
>JBGSHT010000019.1:0-117297 GCA_041752135.1 Chitinophagaceae bacterium
AGGGTAACCATACAAGACGGATTTGTGAATTATGCGTCAATATAGTTCGGAAAATAAAAACTCAACAAATATGAACTCTCCAAAATTAACGAATGTCCAGGGGTATGCGTTAGTGCTGCTTCGGATTTTAATCGGTTGGCATTTCCTGTATGAAGGGGTTATAAAAGCCTATAATCCATCCTGGACATCCAGGGGTTATTTACTTAGTGCCTCTATTTTAAAGCCTTTCTTTGCCTGGCTTGCAAGTGATTCCCTTATATCTGTTATTGACAACTTAAATATCATCGGGCTGATAGCAGTAGGTATGAGTCTGCTGATTGGTATAAAGGTAAAATGGGGATGTATTGGCGGAATACTGTTGCTAATGCTGTACTACATGGCTCATCCTCCTTTCCCGGGCTTACCGCAAGGCCCATCAGAAGGAAGCTATTGGGTTGTGAACAAAAACCTGATTGAGATGGTAGCGCTTTTTGTGATCTACCAGTTTCCTCTTACTACAGTTTTTGGCCTGGAAAATTTATTCTCAAGGAATAAAGTAACTACAACATTAAATTAAATATCATGGCAAACGATAATAATTTTAGTAAATGGAACAGGAGGGATATTTTAAAAACACTTGGCGGAATCCCACTATTCGGCGCAGTATGGTATTCCGGTGCCAGCCTGGCAGGTTCCGCAAAACGTGAAAAGCAATTCCTGCTTGAAACGTTAAATATTAAAGCATCTCCGCCCCCAGCTTCAGGGCCTATGAGTGGAAAACCACTTCGGATTGGCATTATTGGTTATGGCATCAGGGGCGAACAGCTTTGTCGTGCACTTGGTTTTGCCAACACAGGGTGGTTAAAAGAAATGGGTGAGGCATTAGCAAAAAATCCAAAAGATACAAGACTTGCAGATTTTAAGGCACAGGAAAACCTGAATGTGAAACTGGCTGCCATTTGTGATGTCTTTGATGTGCGTGCTGAAGACGCATTAAATTCTTTTAATACCGGAGACAATAAAATAAAACGTTTCCGCACACATACAGAACTGATAAATAGCGGGGAAGTTGATGCCATTATCATTGCAACCCCTGACCATTGGCACGCCCCAATATCGATTGAAGCGCTGAATGCAGGTGTACATGTTTATGTTGAAAAACCAATGACGCATAATATTGCTGAAACCTATGCTTTGCGCGATGCCGTTCAAAACAATCCTAAAGCGGTTTTCGCAGTAGGTCACCAGCATCGTCAAACCCAAAGTTTTCTAACCGCCCAGGATGTTATCAATAAAAATATTCTCGGCCATGTATCATTGGTTCAAACCAATACGAACAGAAATGATGACAACGGCGCATGGCAATACGAAATACATGAGAAGGCCAGCCCTAAAACCATTGACTGGGATTTGTTCCTTGGAAATGCGCCAAAGGAAGATTTTAACCTGGAGCATTTTTTCCGCTGGCGTAAATGGTGGGCATATGGATCGGGTTTGTCTGGCGATTTAATGACACACGACTATGACCGGATCAACTGTATCCTGAAGATGGGTATTCCTAATTCAGTTACTGCTTCCGGCGGGATCTATACCCACCGTGACGGACGCAACGTTCCGGATGTAATGCATGTAAACATGGAGTTCCCGGATTTTAGTACCGGGGGAAGCCAGGAAAAAGGAAAAGAAAAAGGAATGACTTTCGTTTATAGTGCCACTTTAGGAAACCAGTTTGACAGGGGCACCATGTTGATGGGGCACGATGGCAGTATGGACCTGGGTAACCGTATTACTGTATATGCGGATCCAAGGTCAACAAAATATGCCGAATTGATCAAAGAAGAACGTATTGAAGCGGGCGTT
This sequence comes from Chitinophagaceae bacterium, assembly GCA_041752135.1. Lineage (GTDB taxonomy): Bacteria > Bacteroidota > Bacteroidia > Chitinophagales > Chitinophagaceae > Pollutibacter. The sequence continues at coordinate 1,840 of JBGSHT010000019.1, forward strand.
CCCATTTACCAGTATGATCCTTCGGTGAACGGTACAGATGCTGTTACATCGGCCACTGCAAAATATTTCGCAAACAAAGGATTGTTGTGGACTTACAGGGATGGTAAACGTGTTGACTCAACCTTTCTGCATTTGAGGGAATGGCTAAGCTGTATCAGGAATGGAGGTACACCAAGTTGTTCTATCAAAGAAGGATTTGAAGAAGCCATTTCAGCACATATGGGTGGACTGGCCTATAAACTTGGAAGAAGAATTTATTGGGATCCTGCAGCACAAAGAATTATTGCTAATCCCGGCGAAGACCTTGATGCCGTGTTATTGGCCAATAAGTAAAGAGCAGGCTTGATGATCTTCATCCTGCTGTGACAGCCTGGTTTCAAAATAGCCAGGCTGTCTTTTTTAAAGAATCGCAAATGTTGAGCGGTAAACCGGTTTAATTTTTAATATTTTGACTTAAATTGCCCTATTGCCTGATGATATTTCAATAAATTAATATTTATGCGATCACGGATCATTTTTTTGGGAATGGTTTTATTTACTGTTTCCCATGTTTTTGCACAGCCTTTGGATATGTCTCTTTTTAAAAATATCAAGCCCCGGAATATTGGCCCCGCCGGGATGAGTGGCCGTGTTACTGCTCTGGATGTAAACCTGCAGAACCCGGATATCATTTATGTGGGAACCGCATCCGGTGGTTTGTGGCGTAGTGAAGGTGGAGGGACAAGCTGGACGCCCTTGTTTGACAGCATGGAAGTTGCTTCCATCGGTGCCATTGCAGTTGATCAGAAAAATCCGCAGGTGATCTGGGTAGGTACGGGTGAGGGTAACCCGAGGAACAGCCAGACCATGGGAGCGGGTGTATATAAATCAATAGATGGCGGAAAGACCTGGAAAAATATGGGTTTGCAGAAAACCCGGACCATTCATAAAATGATCATTCATGCCCAAAACCCGGATGTAGTGTATACGAGTGCGTTAGGTACGGCCTGGGGAGAAACAAACGACCGGGGTGTGTATCGTACAAAAGATGGCGGAAAGACCTGGGACAGGATACTCTATGTAAATGATCGCACCGGTGCGGGGGATTTTATTGTTGATCCCTCCAATCCAAACCGTATGCTGGTGAGCATGTGGGAATATCGCCGCTGGCCCTGGTTCTTTAAAAGCGGAGGTGCAGGATCGGCACTATACCTTACCGTTGATGGCGGTGATAACTGGAAAAAACTAACAAGCAAAGATGGAATGCCGGATGGCGAACTTGGAAAGATGGGCCTGGCATGGGCAAAGAATAATCCTAATGTAGTATATGCGCTTATCGAATCGAAAAAAAATGCACTCTACAGGAGTGATGATGGCGGCAGCACCTGGAAGATGACCACAGACAGGAATATCGGCGACCGCCCATTTTACTACAGTGACTTACATGTGGATCCCTCCAATGAAAACCGTGTGTATAATGTATTCAGCAATGTTACGGTGAGTGACGATGGCGGAAAATCTTTCAATACCTTACTTGGCTGGGATAATATCCATGGGGATCACCACAGTTTTTGGATACATCCCAAAGACCCGCAATTTATGATCGATGGAAATGATGGTGGTTTAGCTATTACAAGGGATAAGGGCAGGACATGGAACTTCAGCGAGAACCTTCCTGTTGGCCAGTTCTATCATATAGCCGTGGATAATCAGATCCCTTATAATGTATACGGTGGCATGCAGGATAATGGCACCTGGCGAGGCCCCGGTTATGCATGGCAGACAGGTGGTATAAGAAATGCCATGTTTGATGAGATCGCTTTTGGTGATGGCTTTGATGTGGTGATTGAGCCCAATCAGCGATACGGTTATGCCATGTGGCAGGGGGGTAATTTATTACGCGTTGATTTTGAAACCGGCGCTTCTCAGCCCTGTAAACCTTTTCATCCCGACGGACAATTCCTGCGCTTTAACTGGAACGCAGGAATCGGCCAGGATCCCATTGATCCGACTACCATTTTTTACGGCAGCCAGTTCCTGCATAAAAGCAGTGATGGCGGAAAAAGCTGGACCATCATTTCTCCTGACCTTACAACCAACGATACTTCAAAAATTAAAGCACACCTCTCTGGCGGGCTCACTTACGATGTTACCGGTGCAGAGAATCACTGTACCATCATAGCCATCAGTGCGAGTCCTAAAAAGAAAGGTGTGATCTGGGTTGGAACCGACGATGGTAATGTGCAGGTTACCCGCGATGGCGGAACAACCTGGACTAACGTCAGTAAAAATTTAACAGGGGTGCCCGCAGGCAGCTGGGTGCCACAGGTGCATGCATCTGCATATAATGAAGGGGAAGCTTTTGTTGTGGTGAATAATTATCGTCGCAACGACTGGACACCATGGATTTTCCGCACGCGTGATTTTGGTAAAACATGGGAGCGCCTTGTGGATGATAAAAAAGTAAACGGATATGCGCTTAGCTTTATACAGGATCCGGTTGAACCTAAACTGATGTTTGCCGGAACTGAATTCGGACTTTATGTAAGTATTGATGAAGGCAAGAACTGGACAAAATGGACAAATGGTTATCCAACGGTCAGTACCTATGATCTTGCCATACATCCACGTGAACATGATTTGGTGATCGCTACATTTGGTCGTGCGCTTTGGGTATTGGACGATATACGACCCCTCCGCGAGATGGCCCGTAATGCAGGCGTTGCCAATCAAAAGAGCCTGCAACTATATCCGGTGCCGGATGCTTACCTGGCCAATATTAAAGAAGGCGCCGGTACAAGGTTTACGGGTAACGCCATCTATAAAGGCGATAACCGTCCTTATGGAGCAAGCATCAGTTATTACCTGAAAGAACTGTCAAAGAAAGCGGGCAGCCTGTCACTACCGGAAACGGATACTGTAAAAATCGATATTCTTAATGCAGGAGGTGAAGTAGTGCGCCATATGGTGCAAGTTGGAACGAAAGGGGTGAACCGGATTTATTGGGAATTGAATAAAGATGGTATCCGTGCACCCATCATACCCAAACCCAAAAAAGAACAAACACCCGGACCTGGAATGTATGTGCTTCCCGGTACCTATACCGTTCGCATAAAATACGGAGCTTTTGCAGATTCTGCCATGGTAAAAGTATTGGCCGATCCGCGTCAGCAGGTGGATATGGCCGGTTTGCAGCAATGGCAGGCAGCCGGTATGGAGTTTGAAAAAATGGTTGGCGGACTTACAACCAGCATGGATAAACTGCGTGACGCAAAGGACCGTATCAGCCTGGCAGATAAATTAGTTGAAGACCAGGTAAAAGACACGGCTGCAACAAGACGATATACGGAGAAGAAAAATGCAGTTAACAAGGAGATCGACAGCCTGATGCGGTTGATGGTTCAGTCAGATGATATCCAGGGGATATATGAAGACCCTTCACAGCTCATCAATAAAATGATGTCAGCTGCTTTTTACCTGGATCCTGCATTCGGCACGCCCAATCCGCCGGTTGGGGCTCCGCCGGCAACCTATGGTCTGGCTATGAAGAAAGTTAAGGCCGATGCCGATTCATTTAATAACAGTGTATCCTCTTTTATGAAAGGTAACTGGAAGCAGTTTGAGGACCTGGTAAAAGGGTTGAACCTCCAGGTGATGCAGCCGATAACAAACTGACCACAAAGCAACAATAGGCGCAAAGTTGTATTATAGCTTGAAAAAGATTTTTTTCTTATAAAGGAAATAACAGATGCCCCATTCGAGGGCAAAGATTGCAAGCGGGCTGATGATATGCTGTACCGACTCAGGTATGGATGTAAAATTCATCAGCCCGTTGGTAATTGCAGATACATATCCGTTGAACCATCTGGCACCTACTATTTCAAAGAACAGGTATATGAAAATAGCGTTCATGCCCATAACGGTGAAAAGCATAAGATGCTTATGGTGCTTCCGAATATCGATCCACCAGTAAAAAAAAGCCAGGCCGATAAGGCACCAACCCAGAGAGGCAAGGGTGAAAGAACTGGTGGCGATTCGTTTAATGATCGGCGTTATATGTGTATAATCGAGTAAGTACCCGGCGGCCATGGTGGCAAGTCCCCACCAGATCAGGGGTTTGATGTTATTCGTTTTTTGTAAAAGGAATTTTCCGGCCATTGCGCCAGCAATGGTGTGCACGGCTGTAGGAATGCAGTTAATGGCTACCCAGCCGTCACCATTGACCTTATTCATCAGTACCAGGTCCATGTAGTTGCCAAAATTATGCTGGTCGGTAAATGGCTGGTCGAAGCCGGGTATATTTGTGCAGCGATACATTACTTCGGAGAATATCAACAGCCCCACAGAAAAAATGATCTGCCACTGAACCTTCCAGTTGAATATCAGGAAAGCTACCAGCGTGGTGAATGCCAGCTGGGTAAGCACGTTCCATAATTCAAAGGATAATCCGCCGGGCCTTACGGCATAGTTAAGCACACCCCAGAAAAAGAGCCAGCCGGAACGCTTCAGTGTTTTGCGGAAAGACTGCCCCCAACTCATCCCATTGTCAGCTTGTTTTTTCAGGGAAAATGCCATGGCTGTCCCGGCAATGAACATAAACCCGGGCTGTATCAGGTCCCAGAAACGGAGGCCGTTCCATGGGTGGTGAAAAAACTGGCTGATGAAACCTTCTCCCAAACCGCCTGCCATCATATGGTGCAAATTTTCGTAAAGGCCTGTACTCTCCATTGCAAGGAGCACCATGATAAAGCCTCGCAGGGCATCCAGCGAGTGCAGCCTGTTGGAACTGATTGGTATTGCCATACTAAAAAATTAGTGTTTTTTCTTTGCGTTACAGGTGCCTTTGCGGTTAATCTTAAAAAAATTTGTTTATTTCCCAAAAGCCCTGATATTTGCATTGATGAATAATCTGAACAATAACAATTGGTGGTGGCATACAAGCTCTTAGGGGTCTGTACTGTCATTACTATGTAATCATATTATAACAGGGCCCCGATCATACCGGGGCCCTTTCTTTTTATAACACCTATTTGTCAGGAAATCACATGAAAAAAATACCCATTCATACCCATGTTAAAAAATGGCTGGCAGATATCTATACCCCGGTGGGTATCTATCTTCGCCTGCGCGACCGCTACCGGGATACAATCCTGCTTGAAAGCACCGACAATCATGCCGCAGAAAACAGTTATTCCTTTATCTGTATAAATGCCATTGCCGGCATTGAGATCAGCTCTGCACAAAGGCTGGAGAGGAAGTTTCCCGGACAAAAACCGGAGCAGCAAAACATCAGCGACAGCAGGCAGGTGCCTTCCCTTGTCTGGGATTTCATGCAACAATTCGAAGTGTCGGGTGATGCAAAGGAAGCACGTTTTGCACAGGGCCTTTATGGCTATACCACCTACGATGCCATCCGTTTTTTTGAACGCGTTACCCTGGCTGAAAAAAAGGAACCCGCAGAGGCACATCAGTTTGCCATAAATGGCCTGGCGGATTCCATTCCGCTCATGCGATATCGGTTATACCAGTACGTTATAGTTATCAACCATTTCAAGGACGAACTGTTTCTTTGTGAAAATAAGATCGAAGGAATCCCTTCAGATACGGAACTGCTTGAAAGCCTTATCCGCAGTAAAGATGTACCGGAATATCCATTTGTGATTGCGGGTGAGGAAACATCCAATATGGACGATGAAAACTATCGTTCCATGGTGGAAAAGGGGATCGCCCATTGCAACCGCGGGGATGTGTTTCAGATCGTTTTGAGCAGACGTTTCCGGCAGCGATTCACAGGTGATGAATTCAATGTTTACCGTGCGCTTCGAAACATCAATCCCTCGCCATATCTTTTTTTCTTCGATTATGGCGAATACAAACTCATGGGCTCATCTCCGGAGAGCCAGCTGATCATCAGCAATGGCAAGGCTGTGGTGCATCCTATTGCGGGTACATTCAAAAGGTCAGGCGATGATGAAACGGACCACCTGGAAGCACAGCGCCTGCTCAAAGACGCCAAAGAAAATGCCGAACATGTGATGCTTGTTGACCTGGCGCGGAATGACCTGAGCAGGGTATGCGACAACGTTAGTGTTGAACATTACCGGCAGGTACAGTATTATTCGCATGTCATACACCTTGTTAGTGAGGTTACCGGAAGAGTCAGGCCCGGGAGTAATCCGTTTGAGCTGATGTCCAGGACATTTCCTGCGGGTACGCTGAGCGGCGCCCCTAAGGTCCGTGCCATGGAACTAATCGATGCCTATGAGCCTACCAGCCGGTCATACTACGGCGGTGCACTTGGTTTTATGGGCTTTGACGGGTCCTGCAATCATGCCATCATGATCCGGAGTTTTCTAAGCAGGCGTAATGAACTTACCTACCAGGCAGGAGCCGGTGTGGTGGTGTCAAGTATTCCGGAAAACGAACTTCAGGAAGTAAATAACAAACTGGGGGCATTGAAAAAAGCTATAATGCTTGCAGCTGAATGGAGTGAGTCGTGAGTCGTGAGTCGGGAGTCGTGAGTCGTGAGTCGTGAGTCGTGAATGGTTTAAGCAGGTAAGATAATTTGTTATTCTAAAATTTTAAATAAATAGTTGTGCAGCGAATATTGGTTTTTGATAACTATGATTCTTTTACTTACAACCTGGTACACCTGGTGGAAAAGATCCTTCACCAGAAAACAGAGGTGTTTCGTAACGATGAGATTCCATTGGAAGAGGTTGCTGCATTTGATAAAATCATTTTATCGCCTGGCCCTGGAATACCGGAAGAAGCAGGAATGCTCCTGCCGCTGATCAAAGCATATGCATCCACTAAGTCGATCCTGGGGGTATGCCTTGGCCACCAGGCAATCGGACAGGCTTTTGGCGGCACACTGGTGAACCTCGATACTGTATACCACGGACTGGCAACAAAAATTTTCCTGGAAAAAGCCATACAGCCTTCAGTATATCATAACGACTGGTACCAGGGGCTGCCGGAAGATCCTGAAGTGGGCCGGTATCACAGCTGGGTGGTTTCGCCGGAAAATTTTCCACCTGAACTTGAAATTACCTCCAGGGATGCGAATGGGTATATCATGTCTCTGCGGCACAGAACCTATGATGTACAGGGTGTGCAGTTTCATCCGGAGAGTATCCTTACCCCTTTGGGAGAACAAATGATGCGTAACTGGCTGGATAAAAAGATTGCTGATTAACAGATACATAAACCTATATGCGAAAATATTTACAGTTTTTATTTGAACACAAGACTCTTAACCGTGAACAAGCCAGGGAAGTACTGGTTAATATCGGCAACGGGCAGTATAATGAACATGAGATCACTGCCTTCATGACGGTATACCTTATGCGCAGTATTACCATTCCTGAATTGCAGGGTTTTCAGGATGCCCTGCTGGAGCTTTGTGTGCCGCTTGACCTTGATGGACAGGAGGTGATAGATATTGTTGGTACGGGAGGTGATGGTAAGAACACCTTTAATATTTCCACGCTGGCCTGTTTTATTGTAGCCGGTGCCGGACAGAAAGTTGCCAAGCACGGTAACTATGGCGCTTCATCCGTAAGCGGTTCGTCCAATGTGATGGAGCAAATGGGCTATAAATTTAAAAATGATCATCGCCGGTTAAAAAAAGAAATTGACGAGGTAGGCATATGCTTTCTTCATGCGCCACTTTTTCACCCGGCTTTGAAAACGGTGGGCCCGATCCGGAAGAACCTTGGAATGCGTACTTTTTTCAATATGCTTGGCCCAATGGTAAATCCCGCCACACCTGCGTTTCAGTTGGTTGGCGTGTATAACCTTGAAATGGCCAGGATTTATAATTACCTCCTGCAGCAAAGCGGGAAGGCATTTACCATCATTCACGGGATTGACGGATATGACGAAATTTCACTGACCAATGACACCAAAGTCATCACACAGGCCGGGGAACTTGTTCTTACTCCCGAACAACTTGGCAAGCGCAGGGTTTTAGCAAGTGACATCGAAGGCGGCAAGTCTGTTGAAGAGGCGGCTATGATCTTCCGGGATATATTATCAGGACGCGGAAGCTGGTCCCAGAATGCCGTTGTACTTGCCAATGCTGCCATGGCCCTGCACAGTACTGGTAAATACCCGGCTTATGATCATGCCTATGCGGCGGCCGTTGACAGCCTTGACAGCGGCAAAGCATTCCAGGCATTGAAAGGCCTGGTAGCTTTACAGTAAACGTTAATGTATAAACGAAATAGAATTTTTCAGATGGACATTTTAGATCAGATCATTGAATATAAAAAATCTACCCTGCCTTTACGCAAAGGCCTGATACCGCCAATAGTACTTGAGAAATTTCCTTTTTTCAACAGAAACTGTCTGTCTTTGGCAGAAAGGCTCCGTTCCGGCACCAGCACAGGTATCATAACAGAATTTAAAAGGAAGTCGCCTTCAAAGGGAATGATCAATGAAACTGCTGTAGTGGAAGAGGTAACAAAGGACTATCAGGCATACGGCGCAGCAGCCATTTCTGTATTGACGGATGACCATTTTTTTGGTGGTTCTTCAGAAGACCTGATGGCTGCCAGGGATACTGTGAATATCCCGATTTTACGGAAAGATTTTATCATAGATGAATACCAGTTGCTCGAAGCAAAGGCAATCGGTGCCGATATCATCCTTTTGATTGCAGCTTGTTTAACGCCGCCGGAAGTAAAAATGCTGGCGGCATCGGCAAAAAGCCTGGGTTTGGAAGTTTTACTCGAACTTCATGACGAGGAAGAACTGGAACATATTTGTGACGATACAGAGCTGATTGGGATCAACAACAGGAGCCTTAAAACATTTGAAGTAAATCTCGAACGGAGCCTGCAGATGGCGGCAAAAATTCCATCGGGAAAGATAAAGATCGCGGAGAGCGGGATCAGTGAGGTGGAACAGATCAACCTTTTTAAAAGACATGGTTTTACAGGATTCCTCATGGGCGAAAACTTCATGAAATCTGTAAACCCGGGACAGGCGTTCAGGGATTTTGCATCGAAACTATAAAATCAAGGCATGAGAATTAAAGTATGCGGGATGACCCGGCTGGATCAGCTCATAAAACTGGATGAACTGGGTATTGAATTTGCAGGTTTTATTTTTTATCCGAAATCGCCGCGCTACATAAAAAAATTCCATCTGAGTGCCCTGGATGTGAAAAGAGAAAAACTCAATATTAACCGGGTAGGGGTTTTTGTGAATGCAACGGCGGATGAGATCTTAAAAACTGTAGATGACTGGCGGCTGCAAATGGTACAATTACATGGGGATGAATCGCCCAAATTTTGCGAACACATCAGCAATCATATCACAACCATTAAAGCGTTCAGGATTGGTCCGGATGAAAACATTGACTGGAAGATATATCCATACCGCGATTCTGCCGATATGTATTTGTTTGACACGGTGGGTGTAAATTATGGGGGCACCGGAATGCAGTTTGACTGGAATGTGCTGGAGAAAGCTCAGATCAACAAACCCTATTTTTTAAGCGGTGGCATTGGCGCAGATGATACAGAAAAAATAAAACAATTTGTTCCTGGTCAAAAAGATCTCTTTTCCATTGACGTGAATAGTCGTTTTGAAATTTCACCGGGAGTGAAGGATATGGAGATGATTGAGGAATTTTGTAAAAAAATAAAAGTTATTTAACCGCGAAGAAATACAGAGGAATATGTCTACCATAACATTTCAGAAACCAGATACGCAAGGATACTATGGCCAGTTTGGCGGGGCTTTTATTCCTGAAATGCTGCATCGTAATGTAGCAGAGTTACAGGAGCGTTATTTGGAGATCATGCAGGAACCTTCATTTATGGAAGCCTTCGCTTCACTATTGAAAGATTATGTGGGCCGCCCTACGCCTTTGTTTCATGCAGAAAGGCTGAGCGCAAAATATGGCACACAGATTTTTCTCAAAAGAGAGGACCTATGTCATACCGGTGCGCATAAAATCAATAATACCGTCGGGCAGATCCTGCTGGCAGAGAAGTTGGGTAAAAAGAGGATCATTGCGGAAACGGGTGCCGGTCAGCATGGTGTGGCAACGGCAACGGTATGCGCATTAAAAGGGCTGGAATGTATTGTTTATATGGGTGAAAAAGACATCGAGCGCCAGGCGCCTAATGTGGCCCGCATGAAAATGCTCGGCGCAAAAGTGGTACCGGCAATGAGCGGCAGCAGGACCTTAAAGGATGCAACCAATGAGGCCATCCGCGACTGGATCAATCATCCTGATAATACACATTATATCATCGGCAGTGTGGTGGGTCCGCACCCATACCCTGATATGGTGGCCCGTTTCCAAAGTGTGATCAGTGAAGAAATACGGTTACAGCTAACCGAAAAAACGGGCACTCCATTGCCAACACATGTAATAGCCTGTGTAGGCGGCGGGAGCAATGCTGCGGGCGCTTTCTATCATTACCTTGACGAACCCGCCGTGCAACTCGTGGCAGTTGAAGCGGCTGGTATGGGAATCAATACGGGGATGAGTGCGGCCACCACACAACTAGGCAAACCTGGGATACTGCATGGCAGCAAGAGTTTGTTGATGCAAACGGCAGATGGCCAGGTGGTGGAGCCACACAGCATTTCGGCCGGCCTGGATTATCCGGGTATAGGCCCGTTGCATGCAAATTTATTTGAAAGCGGCCGGGGGATATTTTTAAGCGCTACGGATGATGAAGCCATTAATGCTGCTTTTGAGGTGTCCAGGCTGGAAGGCATCATACCTGCACTGGAAACGGCACATGCTTTTGCTGCGCTGGATCAAATGACATTCAGTAAAGACGACAGGGTAGTGATCTGTTTAAGCGGCCGTGGCGACAAAGACCTTGCGGCATATATGAAAGTGATGGATGAAAGGAGGTTTTAAATTCTTAGCGGTTAAATAAGTTGACATGAGCAGGATCAAAAGTTTATTTGAAAAAAAATCGAAACGGGTTTTAAATGTGTATTGTACCGCAGGCTACCCTCACCTGGAAAGTACCATACCTGTGATGAAGTCACTGCAATCGGCAGGAGCCGACCTCATAGAACTGGGTATGCCTTACAGCGATCCTCTTGCCGACGGACCGGTGATCCAGCAAAGCAGTGCTGTAGCACTGGCAAATGGCATGACGATAGCCACACTCTTTGCGCAACTGAAAAATTTTCGGCAGGATATACAGGTTCCGGTTATCCTTATGGGTTATCTTAACCCCGTCCTGCAATATGGTTTTGAAAAGTTTTGTGCCGATGCTGCGGAAGCTGGCATTGATGGATTGATCCTGCCCGATCTGCCTGAATATGAATTTGAAACCCTGTACGGGCCTGTCATAAAAAAATATAGACTGGATTTTATTTTCTTAGTGACACCGGAAACCACTGAAGAAAGAGTGAAAAAACTGGATCGGCTCAGCAGCGGATTTTTGTATGCGGTATCATCGTCATCCACAACCGGGTCCGACAAACAGATGCAATCAGTTGAAGCGTACCTGAAAAGGTTGCAAAGCTATGGGTTGAAAAACCCTGTCCTTGTTGGATTTGGCGTAAAAGACAAGGCCAGTTTTGATGCAGCCTGTGCATATGCCAACGGCGCCATTATCGGCAGCGCTTATATCAGGTCGCTGGAAAATGTTACGGATATTCAGTCGGCAACGGTAAACTTCCTAAAGGAAGTATTGGACTGAAAGCATTAAATAAAATAAAAAAAGTGGAACTAGCCATCATAAAATATAATGCCGGGAACATCCAGTCTGTACTGTATGCCCTGGAACGAATCGGGGTATCGGCAAACGTAACAGACAATATGGAAGAGATAAGGAAAGCCGATAAAGTGATCTTTCCCGGTGTGGGAGAGGCATCTTCGGCTATGCGTTACCTGCAGGAAAGAAAACTTGATATTCTTATCCGGGATTTGACACAGCCCGTACTGGGTATATGCCTGGGCATGCAGCTTATGTGCCGTTTTTCTGAAGAGAATGAAACAGCATGCCTGGGTATTTTTGATGAAGATGTGAAATTGTTCAAAGCAACGGATCAGGGTTTTAAGATACCGCAGATAGGCTGGAATACGGTGTATGATCTCAAAACACCTTTATTTAAAGATGTTCCGGAGCAGTCATACTGTTATTTTGTGCACAGCTATTATGCATCACTGGGTGTGCATACCATTGGTACTACCAATTACATAAAACCTTACAGTTCCGCACTGCATAAAAACAATTTTTACGGGGTACAGTTTCATCCTGAAAAAAGTGCCAATGTCGGCGAACATATCCTCCAAAATTTTTTACATCTCTAACTGCAAATATGGAAATCATTCCGGCTATTGACCTGATCGATGGTAAATGCGTAAGACTTACTGAAGGTGATTTTACACAAAAAACCATTTATAATGAAAGTCCGCTTGAAGTGGCTAAGCAATTTGAAGCTGCCGGCATAAAGCGCCTGCACCTGGTTGACCTCGATGGTGCTAAGGCCGGCAAGGTGCAGAATTGGAAAGTGCTTGACGCCATTACCCGTGGAACGTCCCTGGTAGTTGATTTCGGCGGTGGGATAAAAACCGCTGAGGAGGTTCAGAAAGTATTTGACCTGGGAGCGCGCTATGCAACGGTAGGTAGTATCGCGGTGAAAAATGAACCAACACTGCTCGGATGGTTTGAAAAATACGGTGCTGAAAAGTTTCTTATTGGTGCGGATGTTAAAGACGAAAAGCTGGCAATCGGTGGCTGGCTGGAAACAACCGGTATAGATATCATCGATTTTATTACAAAGTATATGGGCTATGGTATCCGCCAGTTGTTTTGCACCGATGTTAGTAAAGATGGGAAACTGCAAGGCCCTTCATTGGATCTGTATCGAAAAATAATTTTTCATTTCCCGCAACTGCATTTTATTGCAAGCGGGGGAGTAAGTTCAATGGATGATCTGTATTCTTTAAGGGACATTGGATGCAAAGGTGTGATCGTTGGAAAAGCGATATATGAAAACAGGGTCACGCTGGGTGAATTAACCGCAATGAAATAAGAAGCGAAGAATTATGCTTACAAAAAGAATCATACCATGTCTTGATATCAAAGATGGCCGGACGGTAAAAGGCACCAACTTCGTTGACCTGCGCGATGCAGGTGACCCTGTTGAGCTTGGCGCATTATACGCGAAGGAAGGAGCGGATGAACTCGTGTTCCTCGATATCACGGCCACAAACGAGAAACGAAAGACCCTCAGTGAACTGGTCAACAGGATCGCTCATCATATCAATATTCCTTTTACGGTTGGAGGCGGCATCAGTAGCGTGGAAGATGTACAGGTTCTGCTGCAAAACGGCGCCGATAAGATTTCCATTAATACATCAGCATGTAAACGTCCTGAACTCATCCGTGAACTCTCCCGTGAATTCGGCAGCCAGTGTGTGGTGCTGGCCATTGATACAAAGAAAGAAGATGATGGCAACTGGTACGTATACCTGAACGGAGGACGGGTTAGAACGCCCATGCTTTGTACCGAGTGGGCAAAGCAGGGGGTTGACCTGGGGGCCGGAGAAATCCTGCTTACTTCGATGAACCATGATGGCACCAAACAGGGGTTTGCACTGGATATCACCCGAACACTGTCTTCCGCATTGCCTGTTCCAGTGATCGCTTCAGGTGGCGGCGGACAATTGGAACATTTTAAAGATGTGTTCGAAAAAGCGGGTGCTGATGCGGCCCTTGCCGCCAGTATCTTTCACTTTAAAGAGATATCGATACCCGACCTCAAAAAATATTTACAGGAAAATGGCATTGTTGTTAGAACTTGAGCCCGTTTTTTATCAATTTTACTTCCTTAAAACAATATTAACGTGAACATTGACTTTAATAAATATGCGGATGGGCTGGTGCCGGCTATTATCCAGGACAACCAGACCCAAAAAGTGCTGATGCTTGGCTTTATGAATGCAGAATCCCTGCAGAAAACAATGGAAACCGGGAAAGTGACTTTTTTCAGTAGGGCTAAACAACGCCTCTGGACAAAAGGAGAGGAGAGCGGGAATTTCCTGGAATTGAAATCTGTAGCCAGTGATTGCGACGACGATACGCTACTGATCAAGGTTCACCCGGTTGGTCCGGTTTGTCATACAGGCTCAGATACCTGTTGGAACGAGCGCAACCATCCTGAGGATTTCCTGCTCTACCTGGAAGACATCATCAGGCTAAGGAAGGAAAGCAATGACGAAAAATCATATGTAAGACAGTTATTCGGGAAAGGGATCAATAAAATAGCCCAGAAAGTAGGCGAAGAGGCAGTGGAACTGGTGATAGAGGCAAAGGACGACGATCCGGAAAAATTTGTAAATGAGGCTGCGGACCTGCTTTTTCATTATTTGGTTTTGCTTAACAGTAAAGGTTTTAATTTGCAAAACGTAAAAGACATTCTAAAACAAAGGCATTCGGCATGAAAAAATGGTTCATCGGCTTATTATCCTTACCCCTTATTTCCCTTGCGCAGGAAAGTAAAGATTTTTCTGTAAGTGGCTATCTTAAAGGACTTCCTGAGAATACGGAAGTAATCATAAAGAATGAGGACCTGGGGCCTGATCCGCTGGCAAAATCTACCTCGAAAGCTGGAAAATTTTTGCTTAAGGGAAAAATTGCAGAAGCCAATCTTTACTACCTGAGTTATGCCGGAAGCCCACAGAAAGTTTACCTTTTTATGGAGCCCGCCAACATGAAGATCGAAGGGCATAAAGATTCATTGACAACTGTACGGATAAGTGGATCTGTTGCCCAAAAGGATTTTGCCGAATTCAACAATCAGTTTAATACTTCCTTTGCCCGGCTAAGCCAACTGGCCCAGCAGTTAAATGCAAACCAGGCAGATCCGGGAGGCGCGATACGCAGTGAATACAATGCCCTTGCCAAAGAGATCAATGCAAAAACAGATAAGTTTGTGGCGGAACATAAAGCTTCTGTTGTATCCCCGTTTGCTATATTAGTGATGTCCCAGTTGAGTGAAGACATTTTGGTTTCAGAAGCCCGTTATCAAATGCTTGAACCGGAAGCACGTACGAGTTATTTCGGAAGGATGCTTGATCAGACCATCGCTGAAGGAAAGATCGGGGCCATTGGTACACAGGCAATTGAATTTATACAAAATGATACTACCGGTAAGCCTGTTTCTCTATCTTCTTTCAAGGGTAAATATGTGCTGGTGGACTTTTGGGCAAGCTGGTGCAAACCCTGCAGGCAGGAAAATCCCAATGTAGTTGATGCTTTCCAGAAGTACAGTCAAAAAAATTTTACTGTTTTGGGGGTTTCGCTCGACCGATCACGAGAACCGTGGTTGCAGGCCATCAGGGACGATAAATTAACCTGGACACATGTCAGTGATCTTAAATTCTGGAACAATGAAGTGGCTGCCAGGTATAAAGTTTCCAGTATCCCGCAGAATTTTCTGATCGATCCCAGTGGTAAGATCATCGCCAAAAACCTAAGGGGAGAGGAACTCCATATCAGGCTTGATGCCTTATTAAAATAAAGCAACAAGAACAGATAATTCCCGTTTCGGTGGCTCTATGCAGCATTATCTGCTAAAGGTTTTGTCAAAGAATAAAACGAAAACCAACACCTAAAAATCCCAGCCCTGTATTATTATTGAGAATAAAAGATCCATCAAGAATGTCGCTCCTCCGGAGCTCTAATACAAAATACATCTGCGTCTGCAAGAATGTTGCTCGTGAGGAAGGTCTGATACAAATATATCTGCGTGTACAAAAATGACGCTCCTCCGGAGCTCTGATACAGAGAATACAATCTATGCTACAAGAATGTCACTTGTCTGGGGCTCTAAGGCAATAATACTATTATTTAGCGTGTTGTGCTATTGGTTGAATCAGAAATTAAGTTTATCACTTACTCTAAGAGTATATCTTAGGAAAACGTTTAGAAATTTACGAAAATAGATCCTTCACCCTTTCATCCAAAGTGAATGAAATTCGTCCGCCGTCCGGGTTCAGGATGACAGCTTCAGGGAAGATCAGTCTTTTGGTAAAGGAACTATTTGTCGACATCTCTCTAGTCATCCAATGTTTATCATACCTTCTTGCCTGCCTTGCCTAATGGCTGGCAAGGGAGGAGGTATCTTATAAATGTGTACCAGAAAGATGCCTCCTGCGTCGTCATTACAAAAGAGCTTATTGTCATCCTGAACCGGGGTTCTCTATAAGAGTTGCTTACTCAAGATGCAAGGGTGAAGGATCTCATGTATATTCAGCTAAATTGTAAAGATTAGTTTAATAGCACAACACGTAATTATTTATTTACGATTCGTAGGAGCGACATTCCTGTATCCCCGAATGTATCATGTATTAGAGCTCCATAGGAGCGACATTCTTGTTGCACCCTGCGGGGGAACATTATTCCCCGACATAAAAAAACCGTCCTGAAAATCAGAACGGTTTTAAAATAAGTATATTATCGATTCTTAAAAGGTGTAACGGATACCAAACTGTGCCTGCCATACATCGATCAGGTTGGTACCTTTTCTTGTAGATGTATAATCTAGGCTGTTGCTAACTGTGTTATACCTGTAAATAGGAGCACCTGTTGCAGGATTATATCCACGTGCTGCCAGCAATGAAGCATTGTTAACAGTATATCCAACACCCCATTCTGAATTCAGCAAATTTCCAATATTGAAGATATCAGCACGAAGTTGGATAGTATGGCGCTGCTTACCAATATTGCGGAATAATTCAAGCATTGCACTCAGGTCAAAACGAGTAACCATTGGCAATAAGAAACCATTCCTTTCGGCATATTTACCCCTGTTTTCTCTCAGGTAACTGTTCTGGTTGATGAATGCTTCGAATGCATCCTGTTGTGCCTGAACAGTGTATGTATTAGTACCAGAAGTATATTGCTGAAAATTCATTTCGCTTCTATCTTTTGGTATATACATCAGATCGTTACCAGCTAAACCGTCTCCATTCAAGTCGCCGGAAACTGTATAGGAAACCCTTCCCTGGTTTTGAGACTGTGCACCCAATGAAAATTGGAGTGCTGCCGTTTTAGCAATTTCCACACGGTAATTCAGGTTACCGATAATCCTGTGACGAATATCGTTGTTGCTGAACGAAATGTCAGGGAGGTTATTACCTCTAACGGTACGGTTATCCCTCCATGAACTAAAGGCAATAGAACCCGCACTTCCGAAATCACGTGTACTGCCGTAATTATAGGCAACCATCCAGCCCAAGCCTTTGGATCTCATAGGCTTTTCCAGTTTTATGGTTGTCATGAAAGATCCGCCATATGGACCGCTTTTCAATACGGTAGCATCTGTGATCTTAGAATTTACCCTTACTGCATTATTGAAAGCTGAGCCGGATAATAATTGTCCGGTTGTGGTATTGAATGTGCCAAAACGTGGCCTGTCTGATTCAGGGCCGCCAAAGGAAGCCGTTGCAGGCTTCAGATTTGCATTATAATAAAACACATTGCTCAGGCTCTGCGTGAAAATCAATTCAGCGCTGGCAATGATACCGAATCCGATATTCTGGTCAACACCCAGGTTCGCACGAAACACCTGTGGGAAACGGAATTCTTTTTCAGTTGTAGCAATATTGTAAGAGGGGGCAGGAGTTCCCGGATTTGGAATGTCCGGAATATTTGTTGTTACATCAGGATTGAAAGGATAATTCCTGGTATTATCCTGTGTCAGAGATCCGCTTTGTACACCATTGTTACCTATCTGGTTACTTATCCATACAAATGCGGGGCGGCCTGTGAACAAACCTAATCCACCACGAATCTGTGTTTTCTTATTTCCAAAAACATCGTAATTAAAGCCAAAACGCGGAGAGATCATCAGTTTGGCAGTTGGTAATTGAGATGTACTCAGTTTTGTAGGCTGCCCGGTTTCATCAACAAAGGTGAAACCATCAACTTCTGTGTTAGTAAAACCACTGCCAACGAAGAATGGGATGTCAAATCGTACGCCATAGGTAAGGCTTAGTTTATCATCCAGTGTCACATCATCCTGGATATAGAATCCCAGGTTGCGTGCCTTTGTTTGAGCATTCCATAAACCGCCACCGGGAAGATTGCTGTATGTAAGAGCATAGCGTCTGAGGTTAACCGGGTTTGTTGCCATACTGGGGTCAGCAAGGTATGCATTGGCAGATGCATAAAAACTGTCCAGGTTGTGGAACACATACTGACCGTTTACGGTTGGAGTAAACTGGTTAAAGAAAGTGAATGACTCGTAACTCATACCCATGGAAAGGGTATGCTTTCCCAGATACATATTAAGGTTGTCTGAAAACTGCCAGGTATCTGTATTCAGAATGTTATTTGGCGTAAAAGGCTCAGAACCGAAAGCAATATAGTTACGTTCGTTACCATCCAGGATATCTACCGTTGGGAAACTGATAGCTTTCTCGGCACGATAGTCCCTGTTTGCTATATAGCCAAATATCAATTCATTATTAATTTTGTTGCTGAATCTGCTGTTAACCTGCACAATTCCTGAGTAGATGTCATTGTTGATCTCATAGTTGGAGTTGGCATAGCTCATTCCAAATAGGTTGCCATTCCTGCCGCCAAAACTACCAGAACTACTCATGGGTACGTCACGAGAAGATTTCAGGAAATTACCGCGAAGACTCACTTTATGTTTATCGTTTACGTTCCAGTCAAGCTTCAGCAAACCTTTGTCGCTGCGTGTCAGCAAAGAAAAATTTTCGTAAGCCCCGGTTTCGTAGCCAAAATTCTCACTGAGGAAGTTAGATAAAGCGTCAAGGTCTGTTGCTTTAACCCTCGTTACATTACCTCCGGAACCCTGGCCTCTGTCTGCCGTAAACTGTGTTCCCGGGTCTGAACGACGCTCGCCTTCGTAGTTAGCGAAGAAGAATAACTTATTCTTGATGATGGGGCCGCCGATACTGCCACCAAACTGTTTAACATCAAAGGCACTGGTAACAACATCCTGGTCGCCATTTTCACCTGCTTTATCTCCTACTAAACTTTCGTTCCTGAAGTTATAAAAACCAGTACCGTGGAAAGTATTTGTACCACTCCTTGTTACAGCATTAATGGAAGCACCGGTGAATCCGGCGTCTTTCAGGTTGTAAGGAGATATATTTACTTGTATTTGTTCAATCGCATCCAATGAAATGGGTGTAGAATTAGTCTGGCTGCCCGGTAATGCCTGCAGTCCAAAAGAGTTATTAAAGATTGATCCATCAATTGTCAGGTTGATGAGACGATTATCCTGGCCGGCAAATGAAGTACCATTAGCCTGGGGAGTAAACTTCGTGAAATCTTCAATGCTCCTGTTCAGGGTAGGTAAGCTGGCCAGCATACTTCTGTTTATATTCGTAGCCGTTCCTTTGCGGTCTTTTGAAATCAGGGTATTTTTCAAGGTACCTGTTACTACCACTTCCTGAAGTTGCTTATTGGCATCCAGCAAAAGGATGTCAGCACGGGTAGGTTCACTCAACTGTACCGTGATATCTTTTAATTCCTGTTTTTCAAAGCCAACATAGGAAACTGATATTGTGTATGGCCCGCCTACACGAAGTGCCGGAAGGTTAAATCTGCCATCAGCTGTTGTTGTTGTGCGATAACGTGAGCCTGAAGGTTCGTGAATTGCTTCAACGGAAGCGCCAACAAGGCCCTTCCCCTCAGCATTTCTAACAACACCTACAATTGTACCCGTGGTTACCTGGCTGAAAGCTGTTACAGTAAACAACAGGGCAATCAGCGAATTCATGATAATTTTTGCCATATAATTTCAGATTTTCAGCCGCAAAGATGCGTAATAATGAAATATGAAACGGAGGAATATGTTAACATATCTTAACTAATTTGTTGATTTTACACAATGTGAAAGGTTTCTGCCTATTCTTTTAAAATCTTTAAACATATCCCAGCCTCCGTATGAAAATCTTAATTTTGCCAAAATGAAAACAATGTTGGATTCCATAGAATCGGCTATAAACGATATCAGGAACGGTAAAATGGTGATTGTAGTGGACGATGAGGACCGGGAAAATGAGGGAGATTTTGTAACCGCAGCGCGGAATGTTACCCCTGAAGTCATCAATTTTATGAGCAAATACGGTCGCGGGCTTATCTGTGCGCCCCTTCCGGAGGACCGTTGCGACGAACTGGGCCTGGAACTGATGGTCAACAATAACACGGCCTTGCATGAAACGGCCTTTACGGTTTCCGTTGACCTGCTTGGGCATGGCTGTACAACCGGCATATCGGCACACGACCGCTCCAAAACAATTCAGTCTTTTATTGATCCGGCCACAAAACCATCGGATCTTGGCCGTCCAGGGCATATTTTCCCGCTACGGGCTAAAAGAGGGGGGGTATTAAGGCGTTCCGGGCATACAGAAGCTACTACTGATCTGGCTCGCCTGGCTGGTTTTGAACCGGCGGGTGTGTTGGTGGAGATCATGAATGAAGATGGTTCTATGGCCCGGCTGCCGGAACTGGAAGTGATGGCTAAACAACTGGATATGAAACTGATATCCATTAAGGACCTGATTGAGTACCGACTTCAGACAGACTCCCTGATCGAACAGGTTGTTGCTGTTGACATGCCAACAAAATATGGCCACTTCAAACTTATGGTCTTCCGGGAAAGAAATAACCCACAGGGACTTGAACACCTTGCACTGGTGAAGGGCAGCTGGGAAAAAGACGAACCCGTGCTGGTAAGGGTGCATTCATCCTGTTTCACCGGTGATATCCTGGGTTCATTGCGTTGTGATTGTGGGGAACAATTGCATTGCGCCATGGAAATGGTACAAAAAGAAGGGAAGGGGGTCGTTTTATATATGAACCAGGAAGGAAGGGGCATTGGACTGGTCAATAAACTCAAGGCATATAAATTACAGGAAGAAGGAATGGATACCGTTGAGGCAAACCTGCACCTGGGATTTCCTATGGACCAGCGTGATTACGGTCTCGGCGCCCAGATTCTCAGGTTCCTGAATATTTCCAAAATCAAACTCATCAGCAATAATCCAAAGAAGCGTGCCGGGCTCAAGGGCTATGGACTGGAGATCGTGGATTCTGTGCCTATCAGGATCCAACCCAATCCATATAATGCCAAATACCTTGAAACAAAAAGAGATAAAATGGGCCACGAAATTCTCTGAAAAATCAATTAAGCATTAACGTTAGTGAGGGCTATATCCTACTGTTCAAGGAGGAAAGCTTTGCTGCTGTCTTGCACCATTTCCTCCTTTGCAGCGGCAGCTTTTTTCCTTTTACAGGGCAGGATATAATCAAATTCAGTGCGGTAAGAAATATTGCCGCCGGTCCTGTCTCTGCGGCCCGATGTAGAGAGTGCATCGTAATCACTCCTATAGAAAAAAGAAGTACGGAATTTTCCATCGGGTGTAATCTTATATTCAACATTTACATCGGGCAAAAATAAGAAGCTCTGTGCTCCGGTGATGGCAGTATTGGTGGTTGAAAAATTGAAATCACTGCCAAAGGTTATGATGAGCTTGTCGTTCATCACGGATTTGATGAATTGCAGGCTCACATTTTCCCGGAAATCATTGGTGGTGCCCGACGTTGTTCCTGTTCCTGCAATATCAGTTGCAACCCTGGAGTAATTGAAATTGACACCAACCGTAGGCCCGAAAAATTTATAGAAAAAGTTTTGTACGCTGCTCGCGAGGATGCTGTTGATCACACCGGATATGGTATTATTGATTAGCGTCTGGTTCAGGTCCGACGCAACAATGGTAGATTGGGGCGCAAAACTCCTGAAAACAATTAGATAGGTTGATTGCTTACTTACTTCCAGTGGATCCCGGTTGATTGCTTTTATTTTTGAATCTACTGTTGGGTTATTTTTTACCGGACTGTTGGGAGGGAGTACAATCTGAAAAGTAGGGTTTGGCTGGCTGAGTGTACCTGTAAGTTTACAGATCACAGCAACATCGCTTAGCTCTTTCTGGATATCTGAACTTACGCTGGATACTCCGGAGCTGTTTTGATCGCTGAACAGCGTACTCATCCTTACCTGTTCTGCCATATAGGTTGCGTTGATATTGATTTCAGCATCATACGGATCACCGGTCCAGCTGATAAAACTTCCAGAACCCTGATCAAGTGTAAACGGTTTTTTGAAAATGTCCTGGAAATTGAAATTATAGTTCCCCTGGTCTATATTATATCTCCCGTTAAGCGTAAGGGGTTCACTCGTTCCTGTATGTATTTTGATACTACCCGATCCTGTTGCAGAAATCACATCACCCGTAAGTTCATCCAGGATTACATTCATCTTCAAAAGCTTGTTTACCGTAAGGTCCAGGTCCATGATCAGGTTTGAACCAGGCTTGGACAGTGAATCGAAGTTCATCTCCCTTCCGTATTCTTTCCAAACGATATAGTCCACTGTTCCTTTTTGCTTTGAATTGCTTGAAGTAACAATACTGATGTTGGAACTGTCTACTACTTCTCCATCCACATACATGTTCATTTCTTTTTCAGGGCCGGTAAAGAAAAAGTTTACCCGGCCAATGGCTTTACCATAAAAGAGTGAATTATTGAGTTTGTTTGTATTCAGCAGCAGCATCTTTTTTGATGATGCATTGAAATCGAATGTAAAGTCCCTGAAAAAATGATGACTTAGCTGGCCTTTTACCTGTCCTGTATTGCCATAAATGTCTTTTATCAAAATCGTTCCGATATCAATGATATCAGGCCTGAACTCAATCACGGGATCTTCGAGTGTATAATAACACTGTGTGTAATCGACCATGATTCCGCCGTTTTTCAGTTGCACCTTTCCTATGATATCGGGCTCTTTCAGGTTCCCGGTAATTTTCAGTTTACCACTGGCTGTTCCATTCATGTCTGAGAATACTATGCCAAGATAATTTTCCAGTATATCCACCCTGGCTTCAACAATATCAAAATCGGTATCAATTACCTGGTTATTTGTATCGGCGAGGTTCACGTTTCCTTTTACATCAAAAATGTACCCTTCATTATTGGAGTTGACAAAGTAGGTGGCTTTTTTAAGGGTATTGTCCCAGAAACCGTTAAGGGTAATGATGCCAATGGAATCGTTTTCAAATCTTGTTTGATCTGTTTGCGCGTTGATGTAAACTTTGAGTTTGTTATATGGGTCCTCTATCGTAATATCTCCGCTGGTTATGCCTTCAATTTTTGGTTCCCTCATAACATATGGAAGTATATCTCCAAGGTTAACCCTTTGAAGTGAAATAAGGATATCATTACTATTGCCTATTTCGGAAGGCAATGAAGAAATGAGGATCTCCTGCCTGCCATTCACAATTCTGATATCTTCAGCGCCGATATACGATTTACTGATGGTAAGTTCGCCGTTACTTTCGATCCGCCAGGTTTTTTCATTGAACACAACAGACGATGGATTGAAGTTCAGCTTTATCCCGTCCTTAAGGTTCTGGAGTGTAAGTGAAAGATTTGAAGAACTCTTTGTCTGGTCTGTTGAAGTTATAAGGTTGATTGCTGATACATCGCGCGACGACTTAATGCTTAAGATGCTTGAGGGTATCTGCAGGCTGTCGTTTAGTGTGATCATGCCGGCACTGGCCTCAATCACAAGGCTGTCCAAATCCCCGATCCCTTCCAGTTTGAAATCGCGTACTTCCTGTTTGTTAAAAGAGAAAAAAGGCACATTGACACTGAGCAGGAAAGCTTTTTCCCGGGTATTGATCCGTCCACTGATCACGCTGTTATCAAGCCCCTGAATGCTTGAATTCAGCAATGGGAGGTACTGATCTATATTCTTGAGGTCGGCCCGGAAAGTGAAATCCTGGCTGCCTATAGGTATCGCCGGTTCTTTGAAATACAGCGGGTAATATTTACTCAGATATGCATTTACAGTTTGCGGAAGGTCTTTGATATTAAAAACCCCGTTTAATGAAATGTAGATATCGCTGTTGTATACTTCAATCTGTTTACTGCCGTCGATCCGCATTGAATAAAGGTTAAGGGTATCGAACACATATACCTGGCCTTTATTGGTAAGAGCCACATCATACAGGGAAGCTTCTCCAATGAAATCGTCGATCGTTTTACCTTTGAAATTCAACCTGAATTTTCCTAAAACATTCATTTCTGTTTTGGTGAGGTTGATCTCCTGCAGGTTGCCACGTTGTACATCCACCAGCAGGTTATATTCCGGTTCTTCTGCGTTAAGGTTGAATGAACCTTTCAGGGTTGCTTTCAGGTTGGGATCATCTATCAGTCCATCTCCTGTAAACTCCCTGTCTCTTAGGGTACCTGTCAGCGTTACATTCTGGAATGCATAATTATTCCATTCAAAGGATCGTACGATACCATTGATCTCTGCATTTGCATTTTTGGGATCAAAGCCTGAGCCGGAAAGACCTCCGTTGAATGCAATGACGCCCATATCTGACCTGCCCAGGAATTTGCCAAGGTTAAACGAATTCGTTTCAATCTTTCCCGAATAGGAGGGTGTTTTACCTGCCGGCAGCTTCATGTTTAGATCGGTAGAGACAGTTCCCAATGCTGTCTCCAGTGTTCCATAAGCTACAAAATCGCGAATGAAACCGGTAAAATCACCTTTGAACCTCAGGTAGCCAAGTTCCTCCAGCTTGGGTTGAGTAATGTCTTTAATAGCCGGAACAAAACTTACGGCATCTTTATATGTGGTTCTGAAATCTCTGGAATGGAAATCAATAAAAGTTTTATCTATGTCAGGAAGGCCTGTCAGCCTGATATCACCATCTAGCCGGCTGTCTTTTCCGTACTGGAGATTAAATCCTTTTGCAGTCAGGTTGTCTACCGTCCCACTAACGTTACCGTTCATCCGAATAACTTTGTTCATGTCTTTCAGTTCCGGCGCAAAATATGCGATGTCAACTGAGCTCAGTGTGCTGTTGCTGAAGCGGCCTTCCATCTTTACTTTTTTGAGATAGTCGCCCATGTCTTTATTGAACTCACTATATCGCATCGCGTAGTAGTTGGATAAATGGCTATTGGGTGTAACTATATCAAGGTTTTTAAAGATCATCCCTTTGGGGTAAAAACTGAAATCAGCAGTTAGTGCATTTACAGTGAAACCACTTCGTTCTTTAGTGCTGATTTTAATGTTCGCGCTGATCGTATCTTTTTGCCAGCTGATATTTTTCATTGTTGCATTGATGCTGGCAAAATCCAGGTGATTGCCGTCAAAATAAGGGAATGGCTGCCGATCTGTTTGTACATCATTTTTAAATCTTCCGTTGACCATTACCAGCTTATTGACAAGGATATCCCAGTCTTCCGTATTCCACTGAAGGGCTCCGGCTGTTGAGTCTTTGGTTGCCTGGATTTTGGGTCGGGGCGGCATTTTCCCTTCATAGTCGTAAATAGCAAAGTAAGGATCAGTGAGATCAAGGGTATTTATGAAGATCTTTTTCTTGTCGAAATTGATCTCATCTGCCTTGAGATCCATGCGGCTTAGCCTTACGGTCATATCCTGACCGATCCATTCATCCTTTTGCAGGATTCTGATATTACTTAATTCAATTCTCTTAAGCGACAGGGCGATGCCTTGTTTAGTGGTATCTTTTTGAGAGGGCCCTGAAAAATAATCTACCAGGAACTGATAGTTCCAGGTGGAGTCCTGCCGTTTTAAATTGATCACAGCATCATCCAGGCCTATATACTGCAACTCTGCCTCATTTTTCACAAAGAACCAATCGGTAATGGAAACTTTGAGCGCACCTGCATAAAGAAGAGTGTCCTGGTTTCTGTCTTTTACCAGCGTACCTTCCATATAAAGGCGGTTAAAAAGGGATAATCTGACCCTTTTGATGTCTATTTTTGTCTGAAGTGATTTGGAAAGCCTTTTTGTGGCCTGGTCAACCAACCAGTTCTGTGCCCATTCGGTGCGGATTAAAATAGCTGAAACCACAAGCAATAAGGCTATGATCAGTAATAAAACCCCGGATATTTTGAGGACTTTTTTCAGGTACAACGACTTTGAATGGTAAATTTAGTCATTCAGGCTGGTTACACAAACTCCGTGTCGTTTATTAACGCTTTATAAAGACTGTCTTCCACAGGGTGAAATCAATAGTTTAAGCGATTCTGGTTAATTAAGACAATAAGATTATCCATTTAAGTCTCATTTGTAATTTGGCTCGAGGGTTGGCGGTTATACAGGTGATCTATTGTATGATTTAAATAAGTGTTTATGCCCCTTTAGGGGTTACATGTTTGTAGCGATTGATTTATTTTTTGTGTTTTGCCCCGTTAGGGGCTACCCTTTGAAAAGGATATTTCCGGGTAGCCCCTAACGGGGCAATAATTCCTCGGAATCGAATATTTCTACAAACAGGCAGCCCTTAACGGGGCAAAATACATTTGTAACATTATACCGCTTGTAATCATTTATGGATTAAACTTATTTTAGCATATTAAAGTTTGGAGAACCCCTCAATTCAATAGCACTTCTCTTTATTGATTCTAAATTTTCATATCCCGGTTGAATTTAGCGGATTGGCCGGGGGGTATGGAAAGGCTTTCCCATTTTGTATTTTTGATGAGTCTCGCTACATACACAATTTGCCCCACGTGATAAGGATAGTGAGACAACTGGCGGTTGATCGCATCAACAACAGTGAGTGGTTCCGTGCGTATATAGATGGTTTTTAAAAGATCTTCTTCGCTTAACTGATGGAGTGCTGATAAAAAACAATCCCAACCTTTCTCCCACATTGCTAATAATTCCGGAAGCGGGATTTTTCTTTCATCAAATTCCTGGTCGCGGTTGCGCCAGTCTTTCTCTCCATCTTCCGTCAGGAAATTGGTCCACCTGCTGAGCATATTACCAGCCATATGCTGAATGATGATCGCAATGGAATTAGCGCTTTCATTGGGTTTAAAATAAAATTCTGCTTCCTCCAACCGGGCAATGCTTTTATCACCCAATGATTTGTAATATGAAACCCTGGATATTGCGGATGCAAGAAATGTAGCACCTAAGCTGTTCATCGTTTTGAGGTTAGTTTTACGTTTTTAATCCCATTGCAGTTAATATGCTCTCGCATCGTCATCACCCCTGATATCACCCACCGCTTCAAAGACCATTTTATTTTTTTTCGGCCTTGTAATTTTGATCACTTCAGTTCTGCCTATCTTCCCACGCTTATTGACCTCGTATCCCATGGCTTTAAGGCTGTCTATAACAGGCTGCGGAAAACTGTTTTCCACCATGATCATATCCGGCAGCCACTGGTGATGAAATTTGGGTTTATTTACGGCATCTTCTGTTGATAAGTTGAATTCAAGTATGTTCAGGATCGTTTGTAATACAGAAGTCGGAATGGTTGTTCCGCCTGGCGTACCGATTACCAGGTATGGTTTATCCTTGCGGAGGACAATAGTTGGGGTCATGGAACTAAGCATGCGCTTCCCCGGGGCAATGGCATTTGCTTCTGCACCGATAGCACCGTACATATTAGGCACACCGGGTTTGACGCTGAAATCATCCATTTCATTATTGAGCAGGAATCCGGCACCGCCCACCACAGTCAGGGAGCCATAGCCGCCGTTCAGGGTTGTTGTGACTGACACCGCATTGCCCCACTGATCTGCTACAGAGAGGTGGGTGGTTTCTTCACTTTCAGCCCGTATGTCACCTGCACGTATAACCGAACTTTTACCTGCTTTGCCTTCCTCGTAGGTCTTCATTCTTTCCTTCAGGTAGGCTTCGCTTACCAGTGTTTTCACCGGCACTTTCACGAAGTCTGCATCACCCATAAACTCTGCCCTGTCTGCATAAGCACGTCTCTCAATTTCAGTGACCAGTTGTACCGTAGCAGGTGATTGAAAACCCATTTTGGCAATATCTTTTGTCTCCAGGATCTTCAGTGCCTGCTGGATGATGAGTCCGCCACTGCTTGGTAAAGGCATGGTGATGATGGTATATTCTTTATAAGGGAAACGGATGGCATCACGTTCTTTGGCGGTATAATTTTTTAGATCATCATAAGTGATCAATCCGTTGCCCCTCTTCATTTCTTCCACGATCAGCCTGGCGGTTTCTCCTTCATAGAAACCCTTCGAGCCTTGTTCTCTCACTCTCTTCAGTGTGTTGGCAAGGTCGGTCTGTACCAGGGTGTCGCCGGCTTTCCAGGTCCTGTCACGGACAAAAGCATTGGGTTGTGTATTGTGTTGAATAAAAGCAGTTTTTGTACTGTTCAGTGAAGAAGCTTCGCTGGCAGTTATGACGAATCCTTTTTCCGCCAGATCAATGGCCGGCTGGATAAGTTCGGTAAAGGGCAGTTTTGCATATTTGTGCGAGGTAAATAAACCGGCAATTGTGCCCGGCACACCGGATGCAAGGTGTCCGCTCTGGCTAAGTTGAGTGCGGGCATTTCCTGCACTGTCGAGGTACATGTCACGGTGTGCCGCCGCCGGTGCTTTTTCGCGGTAATCGATGGCAAGGGTTTTTCCGTCGGACAGGGATGCTACAAGAAATCCGCCGCCGCCGATATTTCCTGCGCCGGGATATACCACGGCAAGCGCAAGTTGGGTGGCAATTGCGGCATCAATAGCATTGCCCCCTTTGCGGAGCATATCAAGGCCTGCTTTACTGGCCAATGGGTGGGCCGAAACAACAGCGCCTTTTGAGCCGGTGGATTTTTTCTGAATGCTGTAATTAAAGGGGCCGCCGGTTTCTTTTATTTGCTGAGACAAAACGGGGTGCATGACAGTTATCATGCACAGCGTAATGAGAGTCTGTTTGAAGGCTGTTAGGTCAAAGATTTTTCTCATACATTAAAATTAACATAAAGGTTCTTTTCACCATGGTCATTTCTGTCAAAATCATCTTCTTTCTTTATTTTCACGACTTCATATTAAAATTAACTGTTTGATGAGAGTTCTTTTTGTGGTTTTTTGTTTCGTTATGTATAGCCCGGTTTTTGCACAGCAACCCCTTCAGTCACCGGAAGCTTTCCTGGGTTATTCACTGGGTGCGCGGTACACCCCGCATTACCAGATCGTTCAATATTTTCAAGCCGTTGCAGCGGCCCAGCCCGGCAAAGTAAAACTGGTGAACTATGGTAAAACCTATGAAGGCCGCCCACTTATGCTGGCGTTCATTTCAACGGAAGAAAATATCCGTAACCTGGAATCCATAAGGATGAATAACCTCCGGCTGGCGGGCTTGTCCAAAGATAAAATGGCCGCATCCGAATCCACCCCCGCATTGGTCTGGCTGAGTTATAATGTGCATGGTAATGAGCCATCTTCCAGCGAAGCGGCCATGAAAACGATCCATGCCCTGCTTGACCCGGCATCAACGCAGTCGGCCGGCTGGCTTAAGAATACGGTGGTAGTCATCGACCCCTGCATAAACCCGGATGGGCGTGACCGTTATGCCAACTGGCAGAATGGCGTGGCCAACCTGGTGGCTGATCCCAACCCGCAATCGCGCGAACACCGCGAACCATGGCCCGGCGGCAGGATCAATCATTATTATTTTGACCTCAACCGCGATTGGGCATGGCAGACACAAACTGAGTCAAAGCAGCGGATGAAGGTATACAACGAATGGCTCCCGCAGGTACATGTGGATTTTCATGAGCAAGGGTATAATGAACCATACTATTTTGCCCCGGCCGCGGAACCCTACCATGAAGTGATCACACCATGGCAGCGTGAATTCCAGCAACTGATTGGAAAGAATAATGCAAAATATTTTGACCGGCAGGGCTGGCTGTATTTCACCAAAGAACGCTTTGATTTGTTTTATCCGAGTTATGGCGATACATACCCAACCTATAACGGGGCCATCGGCATGACCTTTGAACAGGGGGGAGGCCCAAGGGGTGGGAAGGCCGTACAGATCGAAGACGGAGACACGCTTACCCTTGCCGATCGTATTGAACATCATTATACAACGGGACTTTCCACCATTGAAGTTTCTTCACTCCATGCAGCAAAGCTGGTGAAAGAGTTTCGAAAATTCTTCACAGATGGTATCACCGGCAGTTCACTGGAATATAAATTCTATGTGGTCAGGACCCAAACGAACATGGGCGGAGAAGGTGGAACACTGGGTATTTATCTTCGTAATAACGGACTCGAATATGGTTTTGCTACAGCAAAGGCCACTGCAAAAGGATTTAATTATACCACCGGAAAAGAAGAGTCATTTACGATCAATGAAAACGACCTGGTGATCCCTGCACAGCAGGCAAGGGCCTCCATGGTAAAAGTATTGTTTGAACCCAACAGTAAACTAAGTGATTCGGCAACATACGATATTACAGCATGGTCATTGCCTTATGCAATGGGGCTTGAAGCATATGCGGTTAAAGACAAATTACCATCGGTTGGAATGAAAGATAAAATTTCGATGACATCGGGTATGACCATTACAGATAAAGCTCCGCCCTTGTATGCCTACGTGATACCCTGGACAGGGATGGGATCTGCTACACTGTTATCGCAGTTATTGAAATCGGGCATCAAAATGCGCTACGCCGAACAAGCTTTTGAAATCAATGGCCGCAGGTTTGAAAGGGGAAGCCTGATCATAACTAAAGCTGCCAATAAACTAACAGAAGAAAAATTATTTACCACACTCACCAAATGCATGTCAGAATCGCCGGGCTATCACGAAAACATTGTACCGGTGAGTTCAGGTTTTGTGGACAAAGGATTTGATCTCGGCAGCGACAGGGTAAGATTTATCAATGCACCAAAAGTAGCATTGCTTGCCGGTGAGGGCGTCAATCCCAATGCAATGGGTGAGATATGGCATTTTTTTGAACAGCAGCTCAGGTACCCGGTTTCTGTTATAAACGCTACGGATATTGGACAGATCAACTGGAAATCATTTGATGTGGTAATCATGCCAGACGGATACTACCGTTTCGCCAGTGATAAATCCATTATGGATAATATGCGCAGCTGGATCGAACAGGGCGGAAGGCTGATTGCCATTGAAAATGCGGTATCACAATTGTCAAACCTGGAATGGACGATCAAAAAGAAAAAAGACGAAGCCAAAAAAGAAGATGAAAAAGCAAAATATTCTGCTTTGAAAAAATATGAGGACAGGGAAAAAGACTATCTCCGGAATTCCATTCCCGGTGCTGTTTACAAAGTTGAACTCGACAATTCACACCCGCTTGCTTTTGGTTATTCCGGGCAATATTTCACTTTAAAGCAGGATGATAATCTCTATGAGTTCATCGGAGATGGCGGCTGGAATGTTGGTGTAATCAAAAAAAGCGGCTATGTTACAGGCTTCGCAGGTGTTAACACCAAAGAAAAGCTTAAGGATGGTTTGGTTCTTGGTGTCCAGGATATAGGCAGGGGCGGTATTATTTATTTTGCAGATGATCCCATATTTCGGGGATTCTGGGAAAGCGGCAAGATGCTTTTAGCCAACGCAATTTTTATGGTAGGACAATAATGTTATTAAAAAACATTCATGAATAAATTATTATTGATACGTTCATTGCGAATCTTATTCTTTACGGCTTTTGTTTTTCAGACCAGTGTATCTGCGCAGACCCCAAAATACATGAGCAGTTCTGAGATCGCACTGGGTATCCGGAAATTAAAAGTACTGGGATCTGTTCTTTATATCGCCGCACATCCAGACGATGAGAATACCCGGTTACTCGCTTATCTGTCTAAAGAAAAAATGTATCGTACAGGTTATTTGTCTGTCACAAGGGGTGATGGCGGCCAGAACCTGATAGGGGATGAACAGGGTGTGGAGCTGGGTTTGATCAGGACACAGGAATTACTGGCTGCACGAAGGCTCGACGGAGCGGAGCAGTTTTTCACCAGGGCCTATGATTTTGGTTTTTCTAAAAGTACCGAAGAAGCCATGCAGATCTGGGGCAAGGAAAAAGTATTGTCGGATGTGGTTTGGGTGATCAGGAACTTCAGGCCCGATGTTATTATCGCCCGTTTTCCGGAAGATTCGCGTGCCGGACATGGCCATCATTCAGCTTCGGGTGTTCTTGCCCGTGAGGCATTTCTGGCAGCTGCCGATCCATCAAGGTTCCCTGAGCAATTTAAGCATGGCGTACAGCCATGGCAGGCAAAGCGCGTATTGTGGAACACCTTTAATTTCGGGGGTGCCAATACCACCAATGAAAACCAGTTTAAGATTGACGTAGGTGGTTACCTGCCGTTGCTGGGGAGGAGTTTGGGTGAAATTGCGGCAGACAGCCGCAGCCAGCATAAAAGCCAGGGCTTTGGTGTCCCTTCTTCAAGAGGTACATCATTTGAATATTTTTTGCCCATACTGGGTGATGCTCCTGTAAAGGAATTGCTGGATGGAGTCAACACAAGCTGGGATAAGCTTGAAGGCGCTGCAGGACTGACCCAAAAAGTCCAGGATATCCTGCAGGGTTATTCTTTTGCAAATCCATCGGCATCTGTTGTTCCTTTGGTTCGGCTGTACCAGGATATGGCAACATTAAAAGAATCCGTATGGCGCAATCAAAAACTGAAGGAACTGTCCGGACTGATTGAAGCTGCTGCAGGATTATATATGGAGGCTTCTACTACCCAGGCTTTTGCAGTACAAGGTGATTCGCTTAAAGTAACGGTACAGGCAAATAACCGTTCGGGGATTCATGCACGCTTTATAAAATCAGGTATTGATTATGCAGATACTTTGCTTGACAGGGAACTGAAAGCCAATCAGAATGTGGTGCTAACCCGCACCCTGTTTGTGCCGGAGTCAAAAATGATTTCCCAGCCTTATTGGCTGAATGAGGAAATGCAGCGCGGTTCATTTGAAGTCTCTGACCAGAAACTTATTGGCTTGCCGGAAAACATACCCTCTTTCAGTGCACGTTTTGTTATGGACATTGAAGGAGTGCCCATCACGTTTAATAAGCCGGTTTTATTTAAACATACAGACCCTGTGAAGGGTGAACTTTTTGATCCCGTTTATGTGGTGCCGCCTGTAAGTGTCAATACTTCGCCGGCAGTGATCCTTTTCAAAAAGGGGCAGACAAATCCAAAATACTTTCAATTAACAACCACGGCCTATTCAGATATTCCACGGTCAGATGCGCGGCTGGTTTATCGTTTTGGGAAGACATCGGAAAGCACCACGGATACCTCCTTCAGGCTGACAAGAGGGCTTTCCCGGGCCTATAGCCTGCCTATATCAGGTAAGAGCATGAATGGCCTCGAGAAAGACAAACTGATGGCCAGTGTGGAATATACTAACGAGAAACTAAACCAGGCAAATTACCTGGCACTGGCACAATTAAACTATGATCACATTCCCGCTATCAGGTATTTTTATCCGGATGGCATAACCATCCTGAATGTTTCCCTGCAAATTGCCGGTAAAAAAATCGGTTATATCAAAGGAGCCGGAGATAAAGTACCGGAGGCCCTTGAAGAAATGGGCTACCAGGTTAGTTTTTTGGGTGAAAACGATATGCAGCTTTCCGTATTGAGTCAATACGACGCCATTGTTACAGGAATCAGGGCCTATAACATACATGAGTGGCTGAATACACAATATGACGTGCTGATGTCTTATGTTGCCGCAGGCGGTAACCTTGTTGTACAGTATAATACAAATAGTTTCATAGGCCCGGTGAAAGCCAGGATAGGTCCGAAGAATTTCACCATCTCACGTAACCGGGTAACCGATGAAAACAGCACCATACATTTTCTGGAACCCAATGATGCGTTATTAAACTGGCCCAATAAGATTAGCCAGTCGGATTTTGAAGGATGGGTACAGGAGCGGGGTGTATATTTTGCAGAAAAGCCGGGCGAAGGTGTGAAAGCGATCCTGGGTATGCGCGATGCGGGGGAAAAAGAGGACCAGACCGGAAGCCTGATTGTAAGCCAGCACGGAAAGGGGCGGTTCATTTATACCGGTCTTGCATTTTTCCGTCAGTTACCAGCGGGGGTACCCGGTGCATATCGTTTCTTTGCGAATCTTGTTTCAAATCCTAATACCATGATTAATGGCGCAACAAAGTAAGCCACGCCGGAGTGCGGGATTTGGATTGATCGTAGGTGTGGGCCTTGGACTTATTGTGGCGCTGGTATTTAAAAAACTGGCCATCGGTGTTTTGCTGGGGATTATAGTAGCATATATTCTGTATACAGCGGACAATAAAAAATGACAAATGCACAAGGAAGACAAACCGCCTTTATTCAAATCATGGAACACCTGGTATTTCCTGGTAGTAGGTTTCCTTGTGTTTCAGATCATATTTTTTTGGGTATTTACTAAATACTTTTCATGAGCACGATCGACTGGATTGTATTGGTAGCTACTTTAAGCTGCATTATAATTTACGGGATATACAAGAGCCGGAGTTCTCGTAACCTGGAGGGATATTTTCTCAGTAACAGGGAAATGCCCTGGTACCTTGTCCTCCTCAGTATTATGGGAACCCAGGCGAGTGCCATTACATTTCTATCGGCCCCTGGTCAGGCTTATACAGACGGTATGCGGTTTGTACAATATTATTTTGGCCTGCCGCTGGCCATGGTGGTTCTTTGTATCACTTTTTTGCCCATTTTTCACCGGTTAAAAGTATACACGGCCTATGAGTTCCTGGAGAAAAGATTTGATTTAAAAACAAGGACTTTTACTTCTTCTTTATTTTTATTGTCAAGGGGTTTATCAACAGGCATCAGTGTGTATGCCCCATCAATCATTTTATCCTCTTTGCTGGGCTGGAATATTTACTGGACCAATATCATCATGGGTGGTTTGCTGATCATCTATACAGTTACCGGTGGTGCAAGGGCCGTGGCATATACCCAGCAATTGCAGTTGGGTATTGTGTTTACAGGAATGTTCCTGGCAGGTTATACCGTGGTGAAATTATTACCGGAAGGAATAGGATTCTCAGATGCACTCAGTATCAGCGGAAAGATGGGTAAGCTCAATGTATTTACTACCGGGCAAACGGAGAAAGGATTTGACTGGTCTGACCGGTACAATATTTTCAGTGGTGTGATCGGCGGTTTCTTTCTGGCGCTTTCTTATTTTGGTACCGATCAAAGCCAGGTTGGAAGGTACCTCACGGCAAAGTCTATCCGGGAAAGCAGGATGGGACTATTGATGAATGGCCTGGTGAAAGTGCCTATGCAATTTTTTATCTTATTGATCGGTGCACTTGTGTTTTCTTTTTACCAGTTCAATGCGGCGCCATTGTTTTTCAATAAAGTGCCCCTTGAAAAAGTGCGGGAAACAACTTACCGGGATTCCCTTAAAAATGTTGAAGGCCGTCACCAGTTATTGATCGAAAAAAAGAAGCAAACCGTTTCACTACTGCCTTCGTTGCTTGCTACACCGGGTGAAGCTGATGAAAATATAGTCCTGGAAGAATTGAAAGGCATTCAAAAAGAAGAAGAAGGATTGCGATCTGAAGTGAAAAAGATCATTGTGGATTCTAAAGCCAAAACCGAATCCAGTGACACCAATTATATTTTTCTGCGCTTTGTGGTGGATTATCTTCCGGTAGGTTTGGTGGGTTTACTTATTGCTGTGATATTCCTTGCTGCATGGGGCAGTATCGCGGCCGCATTGAATTCCCTTGCCTCCGCAACCATGATCGATTTCCATAAAAAATTCTTTAAGTCTGAACTCACCGATGAACAGGATTTCAGGATATCCCGTTTGTATACCTTGTTCTGGGGCTTGTTTTGTATTGTAGTGGCTGAATTTGCAACGGGTATGGGCAGCCTGATAGAAGCAGTGAATGTTTTGGGGTCCTGGTTCTATGGGGTAATGCTGGGCATTTTTCTTGTGGCATTTTATCTGAAAAGAGTAGGGGGTAATGCTGTTTTCTGGGCTGCGCTTGCCGGGGAAGTCATTGTTATATCGATGTACCGTATAACTGATATTGGCTGGTTATGGCTGAACGCCATAGGTGCCATCGCGGTTGTGATCCTGGCTGTTTTATTACAATTGATAGTTTTCCGCAGAGAGAAGGTAATTTCTGAGAAATGATTTACGAAGAATTTAAAAGAAGGTCTCAGAAACAAATACTTTTTGCTGCAGATCTTTGTATTTGGATTTAGCTGCTTCAGATATAATGGTTTGATTGACCACATTCCACTAAACCAGAACTTGTATTTTACTTCCCATTTTCCACTTTCGATTTCCCACTTTTTTAATGTGCCCCGGGCGGGACTTGAACCCGCACGACCATTGCTGATCACAGGATTTTAAGTCCTGCGTGTCTACCAATTCCACCACCAGGGCGAAGGAAATTCGAAAATCGAAAGTTGAAAATCGAAAGTCGAAAAGAACTAAAAAAAAATCCATCCAGCACCTGCGGGATGGATTTTTTTGAGCGGAAGACGAGATTCGAACCCGCGACCCTCACCTTGGCAAGGTGATGCTCTACCAGCTGAGCTACTTCCGCATTTGGCCACCATGCTCCTACGCTGAAGCTTCGGCGCAAGCGTAAGCATTTTGCACAGGCGGTGTAAATTTAAAGAACTGTCGAATGTTAGTCTGATATTCAACCAGCGTCAGAAATTCGGACGGCAAAAATAAGAATTACCGCTGAACCACAAAAAAAAATTACGCTTATTTGTATTTCGGCGTGTATTGTGTGCTTTCAGGAACCTCTACTTTGGGTTTGCCTTTGTAGCGTAAACTGTACAACCCGTAGCATCCGCCCAGCACAAATGCGGTGAATGTAAATAATTGTACATGGAATAAGAAACGTGAAGAAGATACCCAGTTACGGCCAAAGTCTGTCTTTTCTGGTTTTTCCAAATGTTCGTGCTGCATAATTTTTTCTGTTGCCCTGCAAAAATAAGGTTTGGTGTTAAATAATCATTTTTTAGCTGCAATAATTTCACGGAAGGTTTTCATTCCCCTGAAAAAATGCATCCAAACCACATTGCCCGGGTACAAACCAGTAAGTGATTTTGATTTTTGGGCAGGGAAGAGGCTTTCTTTCCGGTGAAAGAAAAGCCATGACAGGAAAGCCATATGTGCTTTCACTACGGCGTTGAAGTAAAGCGTTTCTCCCTTGAGCAGGTTTTTCCAGGCACTCAATGCATCCAGTCCAATACGGTAAGGAATTTTCACGCATTTCTCCAGTCCCCCGAGATTTTTATACAGCATGATCAGGTTATTGCGGAAATTCAGGAAAATCTTCCTTGGCGTTCCCTGGGGTAAAGTGCCTCCGCCAACATGATAAACCACAGATTGAGGGCAGGCATAAATTTGATATCCTGCATGCTGCATGCGCCAGCAAAGGTCAATTTCTTCCTGGTGGGCAAAGAAATAAGGATCAAATCCCCCCATTTTGTGAAAAACCTCAGCCCTTACGAACATGGAAGCGCCACTTGCCCAGAAAATTGGTTCAGTGCTATCATATTGCCCGGTATCAATCTCACAGTGATCAAAGATCCTTCCCCTGCAAAAAGGGTAGCCATACCTGTCCAGCCAACCTCCGGCACCGCCGGCATATTCAAAGCTTTTATGATCCGACCATGCAATGATTTTAGGCTGACAGGCGGCGATCTCCGGTTTTTTTTCAAAGAGTTCAATTACAGGTTCTATCCACCCTGGGGTTACTTCCACGTCGGAATTCAATAAAATGTAATATTCGGCTTTTACCTGCTTTAGTGCGGTATTATACCCTTGGGCAAACCCTTCATTTACAGGGTTGGCCAGGATGCGGATCTCAGGATAATGTTTTTCCAGGAATATAACAGAATCATCGGTTGAACCGTTATCGGCAACGATGATCTGTACATTTGGGTAAGTACTCAATTTGAGGGATGGGAGAAATTTTTCCAGGAATTTTTTTCCGTTCCAGTTCAGCAAAACAATTGCTACAGTAGCTAAATCATTCAATCGGTCGTGTTTATTTACCAAAATTAAAGTTTGGATACATTCCTTTTATAATTTTATCGGAAATACTCTGTTTTCTTACAAATAATCACCCATTAGGGGATTATAACCGGAAACGGTGGATTCCAGACAGCGAGAACCGGGTAAATGCCAAAAGCAATGGCCGAAAATATCTTAAACAGACATTCCGCATGTTACAGCAATGGATGAATTGGCGCAGTCTTCTGGCAATAATAGCAATGGCAATTGTCATTGCAACCATATTCTATTCCCGGTTACTGGCTGGGAAAATTGCTATGGAAGAGCGCCATAAGGTAGAAGTATGGGCCGAGGCCCAGCAATTTATTGCCAAGGCAACTCCAGACCAGGACATACTATTTGCAACCATTATTATGGCAGGGCAAAGGGAGATACCTGTTATTGAGACCAATGAAAGGGACAGTATCACCAATTATCATAACCTCGATTCCCTGAAGGTTGTCAATTCTCCGGGATACCTGGCAAAGAAACTAAAGGAATTTAAGAAAAGTAATGTTCCCATTGATACTTACCTGAATACGGATGCATCCAAATTTAACCGGTATTATTTTGGTGAATCATTGCTGCTAAAGCAAATAAGATATTACCCGATAGTCCAGTTGATAATTGTAGCATTATTTATCATTGTGACCTTGCTGGCACTTGCTTCCAGACACAGGTCGGCACAAAACCAGCTTTGGGCAGGAATGGCAAAAGAAACTGCACACCAGCTTGGAACACCGCTATCTGCACTGGAGGGATGGGTGGAAATGATGAAAGAAAACCCGGCAGATAAGGGTATGCTGGTTGAAATGGAAAAGGATGTGGGAAGGCTGAAACTGGTTTCCGACCGTTTCAGTAAGATCGGCAGTACGCCACAGCTCGAAAAACGTGACCTGGTGCAAACCATTCACCAGGTAGTTGAATATGTTAAGAAACGGGCACCCAGCAAGATTGTTTTCCAGGTGGATGATGGCGGCCATAAAGAGATCCCCGTGCAAATTTCACCTCCGCTTTTTGAATGGGTGGTAGAGAATATCCTGAAAAATGCACTAGACGCCATGGAGGGTAAAGGCCAGATCACCGTTATACTGAAGTCGTTCGGCAGCCAGGCAATAATTGATATAACAGATACGGGAAAAGGGATCTCAGCAGCGAATATGCGAAAAGTTTTCCATGCCGGTTTTACTACAAAAAAAAGAGGTTGGGGCCTTGGATTGACTTTATCCAGGAGAATTGTTGAGCAATATCATGGGGGGGAGTTATTTGTAAAACAATCGGAAGCCGGGAAGGGGACTACATTCAGAATCATTTTAAAGCATAAATAAATTTGATAATCAGTCGATTGAAAGGTTTATCTTAATTTATTTAAGAGTTTAATGCTATTGGATCTGGATTGTAGGTTCCTTACATTCTGTTTCATTATGTATGGAGGATATTTGATTTTCCCCTAACTTTGCCCACCTTAAAAAGCCCAGGTGGTGAAATTGGTAGACACGCTACTTTGAGGTGGTAGAGCCTGAAAGGGTGTGCAGGTTCGAATCCTGTCCTGGGCACAAAGCCTTTTGCATACAATTGCAAAAGGCTTTTTTATATAACTCTTATGCAGTGGTTTTTATGTCGGTATTAAACTAAACTTTCTAATTCTCCAGTATTTATCTAAACCTTGCAGAGGAGAAATTGGCCGGATAATCAAACCACAAGAAAGAGATTTTTCGTTTGGAAGGTTAGATTAAAATTTGGTGGAACCGGAAAAAGTCAGTTTTTATCTTTAGACGTCATTTTTCCGGGAGAAAAAACACTTCCACCACAATTCAAAACCCTGTTTTGGAGTCCATACCGGCAATTTTTTGATGTATTTAATAGGGTCATAAAAACACGAAAATGAATATTTTTTTATTTATTTGAAACACTTGTAATGCTTATTTGCTGGAGATTCAGGAGGTTAAAAGGTCTGTTATACATTATGCTTGTTTTTAATAAAATCGGGTTGCTAAAATCCCTGTTAGGCGGTGAAAACTTTTTTATCTACATTTCTTTGACTTTCCCTTTTTCTTTTACTATTTTTATATCGAAAATAAATATGGTATCCGTTCTCTGAGGTGCCTGAATCTTTTCAATTCCCCAACATCCTCCGAAATTCTACCACAATCTGAAGATCCATTCTCCTTGATTACTGGCTTTAGTCAATGCCGTACTTGTTTAAACGTAATCAATTGCTTATCCTCAAATCAACAAACACAATGAAAGCTTTCTACCAAATTGAAAAGCATTGTACCCGAACCACATCAAAACTCTTTACGGGCGCTGTTTTACTGTTATTTTCAGTTTTATCTTCCATTCAATCATTTGGACAGGATTGTCCTGTTACTGTTCTTAATGCACCGGCAATCTGCGCGGGTCAGAATGTTTCTCTTAACATTTCCACCACACCAGCCAGTGCAGGGCCTTATACCCTGGTCATCAATGGTGCAACTTATACTGGTATTGTTCCAGGTGTGCCATTTTCCCCAATAGCTGCTGATGATAATTTATTTGGAACAACTGTTCCTGCAGTTCCGGGTTTTGAAGATCCTACCGTATATGAACTGGGTGTGAAATTCAGTTCAAATATTAATGGCGTAATTAAAGGTATCCGTTTTTATAAGGATGCACTAAGCGATGGTCCTTTTACCGGAACGCTTTGGACGTCTGCCGGAGTTTCTCTTGCTACCGGTTCTTTTACAGTAGTTCCGGGCTCTTCCGGATGGCAGGAACTGACATTCACCACACCTGTTTCTATTACTGCAGGAGTTACATATGTGGCCTCATACAGTAATCCTACCGGTAGATATGCCCGGGAATTGAACAGGTTTACCACATTGCCGGTTGTTAGCGCCGGAGGAACACTCACTGCTCCGGCAAGTGGCGGTCCGGCTGGTTTAAATGGTGTATACAGGGCAGGTACCGTTGGATTTCCAAGTTCTTCTTTCAATGACGCTAACTATTTTGTGGATGTAATTTTTACACCAAACAGTTCAGCTACTGTATTTGACCTTACCAGCATTACCGGTCCGGCTTGTTCTACAACAGGTACTCCGATAATATCTTCAGCAACCGTTGTAACTAACCCATTGCCTGCCGGTACTATATCTTCACCCACAAGCAGTGGCGTTGCAGGACAACCACAAAACCTTGTATTTACAGCAACAGCGGGTACAGGTCCATATGCATTGACCATCAATGGAGGTCCGTTTACAGGTATAGCTTCCTCAACCCCGTTCAATGCCGGAACCATTCCGTTAAATACAGATTATCGTTTATGGGTTGGCAGTTTGCCTGTTCCTTCTGCGCAAAATGATGGATTCCCAGTTGAAGTTGGAATGAAGTTCAGGGCACTTTTCAATGGCTCAATAACTGCATTACGTTTTTATAAAGGTGTTGCAAATACCGACCCAACTGTATTGAATTTATACAGTTCTACCGGAACATTACTGGCTACAACAACACATACAGACCCTACAGGAACTGTTACCGGATTCATTGAATCGCCTATCACGCCTGTAAGTACTACAACAGGTACGCTCTATATGGTATCTTACTACTCTGCTGCCGGAAACTATGTGAAAACAGATGGATATATGACCATAGCACGTACCAATGGCCAGCTCACCGCAGTTGCCGATGGGTCGGCTGACGGTCCCAATGGTATGTACCGCTATTCTGCAGGATTCCCGAATCTCAATTGTACAACCTGCGATGGTGTAAACTATTGGGCGGATGTAGTCATGAGTAGTATTACAAACAGTACTAGTTATGCCCTTTCATCAATAACTGATGCAAATGGTTGTACAGTAACTTCCTCTCAGTTACTTACCCTCCAGGTTTCCAATCCTCTTCCTGTAAGTCTTGTCAAGTTTTCAGGAATGTCTGTTCGCCAGGATGTAAAACTTGAATGGACAACTGCATCTGAATCAAATAACAGAGGTTTCGAGGTTGAAAGGAGCACAGATGCTGCCAAGTGGCTTAACATCGGATTCGTTGCTGGTAGCGGTAATAGCAGCACAACTAAGAGTTATAGCCTCACCGACAGAAACCTGCCTTCAGGTAAATATTTCTATCGCCTGAAACAAATTGACCTTGACGGTAAGTTTAATCTTTCAAATATTCTGTCGATAGATATTAATGGAAACCTTTCTTACGAATTGAATCAAAGTTTCCCTAACCCATCAAGGGGTAGTTCAACAATCACTTACAGTATTCCTGTTAAGACCCAGGTTGTTTTAGCGGTATATGATATGCAGGGAAGGGTTGTAAGTGTACTGCAAAATGGAGAAAGGGCAGCCGGTAAATATGCAGTAACTGTGCCGGCTAATTTACTCAAACCCGGAGTCTATTATTACAAACTGGAAGCCGGAGATTTCAAATCAACAAGAAAAATGATCATTCAATAGAAAATTCCTGATAATTATTTTTTAAATGTATACTGGTAGGCCATTCGGCCTGCCAGTTTTTTTTGTGCCAGGTAACAGGTTTCTGTAGTTTTTAAACCCTGCTCATTATATTGGTATTCCCAGGTTGTTGCATTACTTCCTTGTTGTGTGGAAACCATCTGGCTGATACGGCCTGATTGATCATAATCAAACATATAATCCGGTAATAATTTTCCAGCACGGTTATTATACCTGGCAATATCAGTAAGCCTGTTTAGATTGTCGTAATAGTAATAAGTGTTTTCTCCCGCTACACCTTTATGAAAACCCTGTTCTTCTATAATATTGCCGGAACTGTCTTTTGTGAACATAAATATCATGGTGTCTGACTTGTCCCTGATCCGTTCCATTTTTGCCGGTATTCCCTGCTGGTCGTAGTACCAGTTATGTGTTTCTGCAGATTTGTTTTTTCCTGCAATGGCCAGCGTATTGTTTTGAATCTGGATTAACCTCGTCAGTGAGTCATAGATATATTCATAAACTGAATATGTACCGTTGCTGCTGTCGGTGGTCCGGTAAAGAAGCCCCTGGCTGTTGTAATAATTGACCACAACATTCCTACCAGAATTGGACAGTTCGGCCACTGTTTTTAACTGGCTCCAGGATGCATTATATTGTTGATTGAATCGAAAGTCTGCGGATACTTCTCCATTATTATCAAAACTGCTGATCGTAATGGCTTGCACACGGTTATTCTTCTGCAATTGATACTGTTGAAGGTTCTTCTGATGTGTGATGATATCCTGGTAGTAAAATTGTGCCGCGGCTGTCTGGCTAATAGCAATAACCACAAAGATCAGGAGTAGTAAATACGGAATTCTTTTCATGGATTGGTTTAAGCGGACAAAAGTAAAGCTTAATACCTAACGAAACCTAAGGAGGCTTCGATATACCGGAACCAACAATCTTCCTTATTTTTAACAAAATTCCAAAACGTGTCCCACCGTCCGGAAAGAAAAGAGAAAAATTGCCTCAATTGCGGAACCATTGTTGTGGGTAAATATTGCCATCATTGTGGACAGGAAAATACTGATCCGGGCATGACTTTATGGGGGCTTTTTCAGCATTTCTTCTACGATATCACTCATTTTGACGGTAAATATTTTGATACGCTCCGGTATCTCTTTTCAAAGCCCGGTTTTTTGTCCAAAGCATTCATGGAAGGTAAAAGGGCCTCTTTTGTGGATCCGGTTAAGATGTACATTTTTACTTCGGCATTTTTCTTTTTGTTGTTCTATTCTTTTTTTCTGAAAGTGGATGAAAAAGATATGGAATCCGGATTGGTAACAATAAACGACCTTGAAAACCAGATAAGGTCACTTGACAGCTCTGATAACAAATATGATTTCCGGAATAATTATCTTATTCTCAACAAATCCGACACGTTATTGGATTTGCGGGATGCAAAAGCAGTTGGATATTTCAGGGATTCACTTAACCTGATTTTAAAAAAACGTAACAAAGCAGACAGTATTTTTCATGAAAAAGGGATGATGAGAATTTTAGATTTGTCTGAATTTACCTCAAGGAATGAATATGACTCTTTGCAAAAGATACTGCCTGAAGCTCAAAGGGACAGCAGACTTACCAGGCTGATGGCCTATCGCCAGATCGATATTAATGAAAAATATAACGGAGACCTTAAAAAATATATAGCAGGCCTGCTAAACAAATTCCTGCATAGTTTCCCGACACTACTGTTCATTTCACTTCCACTACTAACATCTGTACTTAGTTTACTCTATATAAGGAGAAAAAATTATCTCTATGTGAATCATGGCATTTTCCTGGTTCACCAGTATATTTTTACTTTTTTGCTCCTGATACCCTTCTTTTTAACATACGAGGCTGCA
The DNA here is from genome assembly GCA_041752135.1 of Chitinophagaceae bacterium. GTDB lineage: Bacteria > Bacteroidota > Bacteroidia > Chitinophagales > Chitinophagaceae > Pollutibacter. Next base: position 46,019 of record JBGSHT010000019.1, read on the forward strand.
CATTATATGCCCTGGAAATTGTGGTCATTTGTCAGAATCGGGATCTTTATATGGCTGAGCATTTACCTCTACCGGTCTATGCGTGTATTCTATGCTCAGTCCAGGCTTAAAACGACCAGTAAACTGATACTGTTACTGTTTTTTTCATTGTTCATTATGCTCATCATTTTTACAATTTATTTCGCCTATATGGCGCTGAAAGGATAGATTATGGATAATATACTATTAGAGAAATTCTGGGGTCTGAAAGTAATAATGGACGACCTTCGCGAAAAATGTCCCTGGGATAAAAAGCAAACCATACAAAGCCTGCGGCAGCTGACCATTGAAGAAACCTACGAACTGGCTGATGCCATCAGTGAGAATGACTGGAAAGGCATCAAAGAAGAGTTAGGTGACATCATCCTGCACATTCTTTTCTATGCCAAAATTGGCGAGGAGCAAAATCAGTTTACCTTGCAGGAGGTTCTTTCAGGCATCTCAGAAAAACTAATTGCCCGCCACCCGCATATTTATGGAGACGTTGAAGTTAAAGATGATGAAGAAGTAAAAAGAAACTGGGAGAAACTTAAAATGAAGGAAGGTAAATCCTCCGTTTTAAGTGGAGTGCCAAAAGCACTTCCGGCTGTTGTAAAAGCCATGCGGCTCCAGGAAAAAGCCCGACAGGTTGGATTTGAATGGGAAAATGCGGCACAGGTTTGGCTTAAGGTAGAAGAAGAAACAAATGAACTGAATGAAGTGATAGAAGAGAAAAGTAAATTTCCGGATGGATCGGAAGAAGCAATTGCAAGCCAGGATAAAATTGAAGCAGAATTCGGCGACCTGCTTTTTTCATTGGTAAATTACAGCCGCTTTTTGCATATTGATGCAGAACATGCGTTGGAGAGAACGAACAAGAAATTCATTTCCCGTTTTATGCAGATGGAGAAAAAAGCTTTGTCAGGTGGAAAAGCTTTAACGGATATGACACTGGACGAAATGGACCAGATTTGGAACCAAATCAAAAAAGAGGACCTTACTTGAAAGTTTTTTTAAAAGAAACCGTTTACCGTAACGCCTATTATCTCATAGGGGCAGCATGGCTGTTTACCCTTTCCTTTATATTCAGTAACTACTGGTCATATACATCCTCGCCCCAGGGGGTTAAAAAAACGCTTGAACAAAACCTGCAACGGCAGGAAAAAGATTTCGCTTATTTTTTGAGTGATACCGCGCTTATCACCAGGCTGATCAATACCAGGGAAACCGAAGAAGAAGTGATAAAGATGATCGAAAAAAAATACGGCATCTTTATTTATCAACTGGAAGAGTACGGGCCCATCAACCTGAAATACTGGAATACGCAGCAAGCACTTCCCACCGATGAAATGCTGGCTAAATCTGAAGGGGAGTACCTCGAGACACTTCCTAACGGCCAGTTTGCATTTATACGCCGTAAAATCACACTGCGTGACGGGCATAACCTGCTTGTCTGTGCATTGGTGCCCATTAGATGGGATTACTTTATCGAAAACGATTACCTCAAAAAAGGTTTTGTTGACCAGCCTAATATTGAAAAAAATTATAAACTGTCAGTTGCGCCAACTACCATTCCCATTGTAAGCCTCAGCGGGAATATCCTGTTTTATCTTGAAAAGAAATCATCTTCGGGTACAGGTGGCAGTGACTGGGTAACAATCCTGCTTCGGATATTCGCAACAATGCTGATCCTTTTCTATATCCATATGATGGGTATTGGCATTGCCAGGCGATTTGGAGCAGGAAAGGCTATCCTGTTGCTGGTGATCCTGGTGATTTTCCTGCGGGTTGTGAGTTATTATTTTTCCATACCCGTCAATTTCAGGGAGTTTGAACTTTTCAGCCCTACCATCTATGGCTCGAATACAATCCTTAAAACACTTGGTGACCTGCTGATCAATGCCCTGCTTTTTGTGTGGATAACCTTGTTTTCACGGTCAATGATCAACCGGTACAAGTTGCGACTGAATATTACATCCCGGTTTTTTCGTATACTGAGTGCCGTTGTCATTTCAGCCCTTCTCGTTGCCATAACATGGATCGGCGGTTACATCATTCGCAGCCTCGTTTCTGATTCTGCCATTTCTTATGAGGTCACCAACTTTTTCAAATTGAACGCATACAGCGTTATAGGGTTCATCGTATTGAGTTGTGTGTCGATGGGTTATTTTATACTCAGCCATATACTGTTTCAATACCTTGATGAAGTTCTTCCTTCGGGCTTCCTCATGAAAGCCCTTTTGATATCTTTCCTTGGCTTACTGTTTCTTACATTGAATATGGAAAGCCCCTTCATCGGGTTTAACCTCAGCTTGCTGTCATGGCTGGTAATATTCCTATCATTTGTAAGCTGGTCAGGAAATAAAGGTGAAAGGCGCATATCCGGAAGTGCAACTGTTTTCTGGCTGGTGTTTTTTTCCGCTTCCATAACGGTTATCATCTTTACGGAAAACCGTAAAAGGGAACTGGAGATCCGTAAATCCGCAGCTGTCAAGCTGGCTATGCAGGCGGATCCGGCAAGTGATTACCTGATCAATATCACCACGCAAAGCCTGAATAACGATTTTCTTCGCGATAACCTGCCCCGTTTCAGTAACGATTACCAGAGTGTGCTGTTAAAAGACAGCATCATCAATGCTAACTTTAAGGGCTATGCGAATAAGTTCGATACACGGCTGTATATTTTTGATCCCGGAGGCATTCCTTTCTCCGTTTCCGATAAATTAACTTATGACACGCTGAATACTATTTTCACCATGCAGGGTAAAAGGACAGGTTTGCCCGACCTGCGTTATTATGAAACAGACTTTACCAATTTCAGCTATATTTTCAGGAGATACGTCCGCGATACGGCAGGGCAGGTGATCGCACAGTTCTATATGCTCTCCAATCCTCGCCGCTACAAAAGTGAGGCACTTTATCCGGAACTTATCAAACAGACAAACGACCTGGCATTTGAGCGCTGGCCTTCTTATGCTTATGCGGTATACGACAGCCTCGAGCTTAAATACAATAAAAATGATTATCCCTTTCCGATCAGCCTTGATGCCGCTGAAATTCCAATTGCGGAATTTTCAAATGAGATAACAGACGGGTATGAAATTCTGTGGCATAAGGCCGGGGCAGAAAAAGTAGTAATCATTACCAGAAAGAGTAATTTCATGCTGGAGGCCATTACGCTTTTCGCATATCTTTTCTGCGCCTCTCTTTTCCTGGTGGCCCTTTTTCAACTGGCGAGTCTCATCATTCGTTCCGGATTTCAATGGACACTCCTGCGGGATCTGTGGCAGATGAGTATCCGTAACCAGATCTACAGTACCATAATCTTCATCAGTATATTTTCGTTTTTTGTGATCGGTGCAGCCACTATCATTTTCTTCATTCAGCGATATAATAAAAACAATAAAGACAGGTTAAGCCGTACGATCCAGGTTATGTCAGATGAGCTGAGGGATAAACTCAGTGATGAAAAACATAATTATGTTTCACTGGACCTTTACGATTCCACTGGCGCTGAAAAAATCCAACAGGCTATCAGTGAAATTGCAGAGATCCATAATGCGGATATCAACCTGTATAATGAAAACGGCATACTGCAGGTATCTTCGCAACCATTTGTTTACAATAAAGGTATCCTCAGCAGGCAGATGGATCCAATGGCCTATTATCACATAAAACGTCTTCGCAAGAGTCAGTATGTGCAGAATGAAAAATACGGGCAGTTGAAATACCTGAGCATTTATACGCCATTCAAGAGCAGGGAACCAGAGATAAGGGCCTATATAAATATTCCCTATTTCGCATCCACTATGGAACTTAAACAAGAAATTTCCAATTTCCTGGTGGCTATTATCAACCTCAATGCGTTTATATTTCTTATGGCCGGCGTGATCGCGGTATTTATCACCAACCGGATAACACAATCATTTACCTGGATTGGAACAAAAATGCAGGAAGTGAACCTGGGTAAACATAACCAGGTGATCACATGGGGGAAGAGGGATGAAATAGGCGGACTGGTTAACGAGTACAATAAAATGGTACAGAAACTGGAAGAGAGTGCGGTAGCTTTGGCAAAAACGGAGCGGGAAGGGGCATGGCGCGAAATGGCCAGGCAGGTGGCGCATGAGATAAAGAATCCTTTAACCCCGATGAAGCTGAGCATTCAATACCTCCAAAAAGCCATTGATAATAATGCCCCTAATGTAAAGGAACTTTCATCCAGTGTTGCCCATACATTGATCGAGCAGATCGATCATTTGTCGAAGATCGCGGTGGAATTTTCACAGTTTGCCAATATCGGAAATACACGGAATGAGGACCTCGACCTTCATGAATTGATGCAATCGCTTGTTTCCCTTCACAGCATGCATGAAAACATTCAGATAAGGTGGACCCCAATGGATGCACCTGTTCATATTTATGCGGATAAGACACAGATAAACCGTTTGTTCACCAACCTGCTCCAGAATGCTATTGAAGCCATTCCGGAAGACCGCCAGGGTTTTATTTGGATCACTGAATCTGTTGAAGACAATAAGATAAGGATCAGTATTAAGGATAATGGCGATGGCATTCCCGTTGAGATGCAATCCAAGATCTTCACCCCCAATTTTACAACCAAGACCTCTGGTACCGGGCTTGGATTGGCCATGTCAAAAGGCATCGTGGAGCAGGCACAGGGTGATCTTTGGTTTGAAACTTCGGAAGGGAAGGGTACCTCTTTTTATATTACTTTCCCCATTTCCGGCCAGGCAAATGTTTAGATATTCCGGGATTGCTTTCTTTTTTCGAGGTAGTTCTCCAATTGCACCCGTGAGAAACTACTCAGGTTTTTTTCTTTTGTCAAGCCGCCTTTTTGTGCGGCCAGTATGCCATAATGCGTATCATTATATCCTTCTGTGGAGTGGGCATCCGGATTAACAGATAGCATTACGCCCTTATCCATGGCTTCAGGAATCCATTGCCAATCAATATCAAGCCTGCGTGGGTGTGCATTTATTTCAATGGCAACCTGGTTTGCGGCACAGGCATGGATGATGGCACTATGGTCAACCGGGTATCCGGGCCTGCTGAGTAAAAGGCGGCCGGTCATATGCCCGAGTATTGTTGTGTATGGATTTTGGATCGCTTTCAGCAGCCTGGCCATGGCCTTTTCTTGGCTCATTTTAAGGTTTGAATGTACCGATGCAATGACCAGGTCGAAACTGGAAAGTATCTCATCTGAATAATCCAGGGAGCCGTCGTTCAAAATATCGCACTCAATGCTTTTAAATATCCGGAAGGGCTGGTTTTGAAGGTTCAGTCTGTCAATTAGCTTATGTTGTTCTTTGATCCGCTCTTCAGACAAGCCGCTGGCATAAAAGGCGGATTTGCTATGGTCGCTGATCACCAGGTATTCAAGGCCTTTTTCCATGCATACCCGGGACATTTCCTCAAGCGTATGGCTGCCATCGCTCCAGTTGCTATGGCTGTGAATGATCCCTTTAATGTCTGCATCTGACAGGGTGTCTGGCAAAGGGGCATTTCGGGCAATATCAATGATGGCAGGGTTTTCTCTCCGGCACGCCGGGATAAAATGGATACCCGCCGCTTCAAATAGCCCCTCTTCGGTTTCTGCATCCATGTTTTTACCACTATTATCTGTATTCCATTTTCCCAGGAAAGAGGCTTCGGCTGTTGTATCAAAAAGCTTTTTTGCAAAATTTTGTTTGTCGGTCAGATAGAATTCCAGGAGTATATTTTCTGGTCCTTTGCACTGTAATGTTTCGCTTTCTTCGGAGATTATTTGATAAGCATGTTCTGTGAAGAATTGCACTAAATTTTTCTTGTCGATGGTTGTGACCCAGGAAATTTTTTCCAGTACGGGTAATTGTCGCCTGTATGAAGCAGTGAAAGAAACTTTTTCTTCCGGCCAGGATTTTTTCAGGAGTTGGTCCATCACTTCTGCGTAGGCGCAAATTTCTGCATACAGGAAATGATCCTGGTGCCGAAGGTAAAACTCTATGGAGTCCATTACATTTTGTTGTGTCTTGGCGCCGAAACCTTTGAATAAAAGCAAACGGTTTTCCTGGCAGGCATAAAGCAATTCGCCGATGCTTTCGATCTCCATTTCTTTCCAGATGGTTGCAATTTTTTTGGGTCCCAGTCCTTTAATATTCATCATTTCCAATACACCCTGAGGTGTTTTGCTGATCAGTTCTTCCAGTGCAATTAATTTCCCTGTATCCAGAATTTCTATGATTTTCTTTGCTGTAGAGTCGCCGATACCTTTTAAAGCAGCAATTTTTTCCCTGGGTGTTTCCGCTAATTGAACAGGTAATTGTTCTATCGAATAAGCTGCAATGGAATATGATTTTGACCGGAAAGAATTTTCTCCATGAATGTCCATCAGTTTTGAAAGCAGTGAAAACTGATCTGCTATGGCGTAGTTATCTGTCATGAAAAAAGGATTGAAGATTAAAGTTATCGGCAAATAAAAAAACAAGGTAAGATTTATGCTTAACATTAAAATGGAAGCCTGTGAATTTCTCAGGCTTGTTCCTAAGCCTTTGAATTATTTGCTGAAACAGGCTATGGGACTGTTTTACAGGAGAACTTGTTGTATAAAAAAAGCCCCGCAATGCGGGGCCTGTATTTTTGTTGTGCGAAAAGTCGTTAGACTACTTCTTTGCAACAGCTTTCTTTACAGCTTTTTTAGCTACAGCCTTTTTAACGGCTTTCTTAGCTACAGCTTTCTTTACAGCTTTCTTAGCTGCTTTTTTAACTACAGCTTTTTTAACAGCTTTCTTAGCTGCTTTTTTAACTACAGCTTTCTTTACAGCTTTCTTTGCAGCGGCTTTTTTAACAGCCTTTTTTGCAGTTGCCATGTGTTTCGAATTTAATGGTTTAGTAATAATAACAGGGTAAAAGTATAAACACTTTTCCTTTTTTGCAAAAAAAATTTTTTTTCTGCAAATTTTTTACTAACCAGCGGCTTCTACAGAAGAAACTGAAACGAAAGTTTTATCACCTTTTGTTTTCCTGAATTCCACTACACCATCAGTCAATGCGAACAATGTGAAATCTTTTCCAACACCAACATTTTTACCAGGATGGTAAACAGTACCACGTTGCCTGATAATGATGTTGCCTGCAATTGCCGGTTGTCCGCCGTAGATTTTCACACCCAGTCTTTTGCTGTGTGAGTCGCGACCGTTCTTAACACTACCTTCACCTTTTTTGTGAGCCATATCAATGAAATTTAAAATGCTGCAATAATGATTGTCTTCATTAAGCGATCTTACCGATCTTGATTTGCGTATAAACAGTCCGGTGTCCGATTTTTTTACGGAAGCCTTTCCTTCTTTTCATTTTGAAAGCAATCACTTTATCACCCTGGATATCTCCGATGATTTCCGCGTTTACTTTTACTTTGATATCTGATCCGAGGGTCTGGTTACCGGCGTTATCCACCAGCAACACATCTGCAAACTCCACTTTATCTCCGGCATTGCCTTCGAGATGGGGAACATAGAGGTTCTGGCCTTCCTGAACCTTGAATTGCTGACCGGCTATTTTTACAACTGCAAACATAATGAGCCAAAATTTAGGAGTGCAAAGGTAAGGGGAAAATAGCTTACGCCAAAGTTCCCGGGCAAAAAAAGTTATAAGAATGGTAACTTTTGTATGCCCAAGCAAAATTATCTTTGCATTTAACCGTCTGCCATATTTCCATGAAGATCAAATCATTCCTGGCCCGTCCATTTGCAAGTTATATCTATAAGCAGACCCGAAAGGGAATGGTTTCGGCCCTGGAAGACCAGAAAAAAGTGCTGAAAGACCTTCTCAAAACGGGCAAAATTACTGAATTCGGGCAGGAACACCATTTTAAGGATATCGAAGGCTATGAGGGCTTCCGAGAGGCGGTTCCCATCCGGGATTATGAAAAAATGAAGCCCTGGATCGAAAAGATCAAGGAAGGTCGCCATAATGTTTTATGGAAGGGACAGCCCATTTATTTTGCCAAGACCTCCGGCACTACCAGCGGGGTAAAGTATATTCCTATTACCAAGGAATCCATCCCCAATCATATCAATACGGCCCGCAACGCCCTGCTTTGTTATATTGCGGAAACAGGTAACCACCTGTTTACCAATGGTAAAATGATCTTTTTGTCGGGCTCGCCGGAACTGGAAAGAGTGGGGGGGATCCCAACAGGAAGGCTGAGTGGCATTGTGAACCATCATATTCCCAATTATCTGAGAACAAACCAGCTGCCTTCCTACGAAACGAACTGTATAGAGGACTGGGAAACCAAACTCGACAAGATCATTGAAGAGACCATCAATAAGGATATGACCCTGATAAGTGGCATCCCACCCTGGATGCAGATGTATTTTGACCGCTTGATTGAGCGGAGTGGCAAAGCGGTCAAGGATATTTTCCCCAATTTCACCGTACTGGTGCATGGCGGTGTCAATTTTGATCCCTACAGGGCCAAACTGATGGCCAGCATAGGAAAAGATGTGGACTCCATAGAGACATTCCCGGCTTCAGAAGGTTTTTTTGCTTTCCAGGATTCCCGCAAAGAAGAAGGACTCCTGCTAAACACGGATTCAGGGATATTTTTTGAATTCATCCCGGCTGCGGAGGCATTTGCAGAAAATCCAACCAGGCTAAGCCTAAGCGATGTTAAAGTTGGCGAGAATTATGCCATGATCATTAATAATAATGCAGGGCTGTGGGGATATAACCTGGGCGATACCGTAAGGTTTGTGTCTACAAGTCCCTACAGGTTAGTGGTTACCGGACGCATAAAGCATTTCATTTCAGCTTTTGGCGAACATGTAATTGGTGAAGAAGTGGAGTACAGTCTCATGAAAGCCGCCCGGGAAGCGCAATTGGGCATTGTTGAATTCACGGTTGCACCCATGATACAGTCGGGTGATGGCCGTTCCTTTCATGAATGGTTTGTGGAATTTGAACGTGAACCGGACAATCTTTTGGAATTTGCCCGCCAGGTAGACAATAACCTGCGTGATAAAAACATTTACTATGACGACCTGATCCGCGGAAATATCCTGAATCCACTGGTGATCCGGCCATTAAAGAAAAATGCTTTTATCGGTTATATGAAATCGATAGGCAAACTGGGTGGCCAGAACAAAGTGCCCAGGCTTAGTAACGACAGAAAACTGGCAGAGGCATTGACGCCTTATGCTGTTATGGACTAAAGAACGTATTTTTAAACAATGAATCCAGCCATTCAACAGAAACCTTCCGGAAACCAGGTGGCGGCCGGTGAACATCGGAAAAGAATTGCCATATTTGGTTCAACCGGGTCAATTGGTACACAGGCCCTGGATGTTATTGAAGCAAACCCTGATAAATTTGTTGTTACCATACTTACAGCACACTCCAATCATCAATTGTTGATTGAGCAGGCGCTTAAATTCAGGCCATTCGCCGTTGTAATTGTGGATGAAACAAAGTACAATGCAACACGCCAGGCCCTTGCGGGGGCAGGCATACAGGTGATGGCCGGTGAGCAGTCACTTGAAGATGCTGCAGCCCTTGATAAGTATGATATGATGCTGGCAGCCATTGTAGGCTTCGCCGGTTTAAAGCCAACCTTAAAGGCTATAGACAATGGTCGTTCCATTGCCCTTGCCAATAAGGAAACACTGGTGGTGGCAGGTGATATAGTGATGCAACGCGCTGTTGAAAAGCGTACGCCCGTTATCCCGGTTGATTCTGAACATTCGGCCATCTTTCAGTGCCTGGTAGGTGAAACCCGCAACCGGATAGAAAAGATCGTGCTCACGGCTTCGGGTGGCCCATTTCTCGGCAAGAAGCCAAACTACCTCGTCAATGTAAAACGGGAGCATGCTTTGCAGCATCCAAACTGGAGCATGGGTGCCAAGATATCTGTAGATTCTGCAACGCTTATGAATAAAGGCCTTGAAATGATCGAGGCCAAATGGTTATTTAATTTAAAACCGGAGCAGATACAGGTTGTTATTCATCCGCAGAGTATCATCCACAGCATGGTGCAGTTTGAAGACGGCAGCCTGAAGGCACAGATGGGTTTGCCCGATATGAAACTGCCGATACAATATGCCATGGCATTTCCGCAAAGGATCCCCAATGCGTTTCCAAGGTTTGATTTTTCAAAATCGGCACAGTTGTCATTTGAGCCACCGGATATCAAAACATTCCGCAACCTGGGTATTGCCATGGAGGCATTGTATAAGGGAGGCAACCTGCCTGCAGTGCTCAATGCAGCCAATGAGATTTCTGTTTACGGCTTTCTTAGAAACAGGATCGGGTTCCTGGATATGACAGAAGTAATAGAACGAACCATGCAAAAGATCCCTTTTATAGCCAGGCCAACGCTTGAAGAATATTTTGAAAGCGATGCTGAGGCGCGTAGTTTTGCAGCTTCCCTCTTAAATTTATAAGCAGGTTTTTTCCATAAAATTTATTTCCCTTTTTTAAAATTCCGAACGACGCGCATGAATATGATGTATGTTTTTTTAGCCATTAACTGGCAGGCTGTAGGCCTTCAGGCAGGTCAGCTGATACTTTCTCTTTCCATTCTTGTAGTATTACACGAACTGGGACATTTTATCCCGGCTAAAATATTCAAATGCAGGGTAGAAAAGTTTTATCTCTTTTTTGATCCATGGTTTTCCATCTTCAAGAAAAAAGTGGGTGAAACAGAATATGGAGTAGGCTGGTTGCCACTCGGCGGATACGTGAAAATATCCGGTATGGTAGATGAGAGCATGGACAAAGAGCAGCTTAAAAAAGCACCGGAGAGCTGGGAGTTCCGCAGCAAGCCGGCCTGGCAGCGTTTGATCATTATGATCGGCGGTGTGACCGTAAACGTTTTGCTTGCATTTTTTATTTATGCGATGATCCTCTTCACCTGGGGTGAGACCAAGCTGCCCTTATCACAAATGAAAGATGGTATCTGGTGTGTTGACAGTGTGGCCAATGAACTTGGTTTACAAAATGGCGACAAGATCCTTGCCGTGAATGATCAGCCGGTTGCTTATTTTGAAGACCTGAATGCAGAACTTTTGCTGGGTGAAAAGATCACCCTGGAGCGTAACGGACAAAAGCAGGATGTGGTAATACCTGTCAATTTTATAGAGAAAATTGTAGAGAAAGGGAAGCGTACCGCGCTGGTCCTTCCGCGTGTGCCTGCGTTGGTAGCAGAAGTGAGCGACAGCACCGGGGCTAAACTTGCGGGATTAAAAGAAAAGGACCAGATCATAGGCATTGATAATAATGTGGTGCGTTATTTTGATGAGATCAAACCATTGGTTGCGCAAAGGGAAGGGGATACGGTACAGTTAAAAGTACTGCGTGATGAGAAAGAATTGTCCCTTACAACTACATTGGGTAAAAACGGTGCTATTGGTTTTTTCCCGATGATACCGGGCATGGACGACCTCAAGCGAATGAATGTATATGCATTTGAAAAGAAGGAATATGGATTTTTTGCTTCATTTCCCGCCGGTGTTAAAAAATCAATTGAGAAATTGAATTTTTATATTGCCCAGTTTAAAAAGATACTGAATCCTTCCACCGGCGCTTATAAAGGCATTGGTGGTTTCAAATCCATGGGTTCCATCTTTCCTAAGTACGAATGGAACTGGGAAGTATTCTGGAACATAACTGCATTCTTTTCCATTGTACTTGCATTTATGAATCTTTTGCCCATTCCGGCACTCGATGGCGGCCATGTGATGTTTACCTTATATGAAATGATCACCGGCCGTAAGCCCAGCGAAAAATTCCTGGAATATGCACAGATCGTGGGAATGGTGATATTATTTGGTTTGCTGATCTATGCTAACGGTAATGATTGGTTTGGATGGGGAAGGAGTAAGTAAGGGGAAATCGAAAGTCGAAAATCGAAAGTGGAAAGTGAGCAGCCGAAAGGCAGGAAGAATTAGTCAGTTGTCAATAGTGAGTAGTGAGTAGTCAATAGTCAGTAGTATTATTCTTTGCGTTCATTATAACATAGCGGTTAGGTAAAGATAAAAAAAGAGGCTGTCTTATTTAAGACAGCCTCTCTTTACTTTATAACCCAATTTGATTAGAGTATTTTCACTTCTACACGCCTGTTCAGTTTCTTTCCTGCTGCTGTTTTGTTATCAGCAACCGGAACTTTAGAACCAAAGCCGGCAGTATCGATGCGGTCAGCCTCAATGCCTTTGCTTACCAGGTAAGCTTCAGCTGCGGCTGCACGCTTTTCAGAAAGCGGATCATTTATTTTATCAGTACCTGTATTATCGGTATGACCTTCAAGGCTAATGCGAACATTAGGATTCTTTTTCAGCAGATCTACCAGTACATCCAGTTCTTTTTTACCGGCAGCCAGTAAAACAGCTTTACCACTCTGGAAAGTTACTTCGTTAGCCTGGAAGTCGATCTTAGGACAACCTTTGTTTTCAACAACACCAGGTACATCAGGGCAACGGTCTTCTTCATCGTTTATACCATCACCATCTGTATCCGGAATCGGGCAACCCTGGTAACGGGCCAAACCGGCAACGGTAGGACATTTGTCTTCTTCGTCGTTGATTCCGTCTCCATCAGTATCAGGGATCGGGCAACCGTTGTATTTAGCCAGACCAGCAACGGTAGGACATTTATCCTGTTCGTCGTTGATACCATCTTTATCGGTATCAGGGATAGGGCAGCCCTCATATTTAGCCAGACCAGGAACGGTAGGGCATTTGTCAGTAGCATCGGGTACGCCGTCATTATCTGTGTCAACAACAACTGGAACCGGAGGTGCAACCGGAACGGGAACAGCTTTCTTGCCGAAACGGTAGCCTAAGGTAACCTGTACAGACTGGTTTTGGCTTTGTGGGTTGAATTTGGTTACTTCAGTCAGGCCATGGATATAGCGTGCGCCGATTACCCAATTGTAAGCTGGCCAGAATTCTAATCCACCGGTAAGGCCGAAATCATCACCCCTTAATTGGTCTTTGTTTTTATCTTCTGTGCCGGCAGTTTTGTCTTTTGCCTTTGCAGAGAGCATTATATCCCATTCGCCACCCAGTAAAACTTTAAATTTTTCGGAAGCATGGAATTTAAATAACAGGGGAACAGAGGCATAAGTAGTCCTTTGTTCAGTTTCAGCAAGATTGGTGCCTCTTTTAATGACACCACCCCAGCCACCATAAAGGGCTTCTAATTGAATAGAAAGTCTCTTGCCAACTGGCAGGTTTCCAAAAAAACCACCAACCGGACTAACCAGCCAGCCGTTTGACCAGCCATCCGGTACATTTTTTGTCAGATTTAAAGTAGAGATATTAGCTCCTGCTTTAATACCCAGGTATGAATCATTACCGTAATCCTGGGCGGTAATTTGTGTTAACGAGGCCAGCATTATCACTAATGCAAAAAATAATTTTTTCATAACGTTATCTTTGATATAAAAGCGAAAATAAAGAATTGTTAAATCAATAGGAAAATTTTCTTCTGTGTTCCCTAACCTGAACCCACACCTGATAACAGGCATGGAATCCGGAAATAAAGGTTAATTTCTGAAAGAATGCATTCAGATAGCCTTTAAATGGTTAATTTTACAGTTGGAACAGGATTGGACATTAGCTTTTCCTGAACCCGGGGCTGACCGGTTTTGACAGCGTAGATCTTTGTACGTAAGCATGCAGTGCGATGGGTATCTCGCACTTAAATCTCTTTACCCGAAACACAAATGGCAATACACAGTATGCCATGGCTGCCTAATCAGTGATTTAGCAGTCATTAGGGCCGCCTGAACGGGTTTTTCTGATACCAAGTTCCGCCGCCGACTCAAAAAGAAATCGGAATGCGGTAACCGAAGGCTGTGACGGTTACCAAAGGCTATCCAGCTAAGGAGAAGATTGGTTCGTCCGGTTCCTGTTTTCTTCCGACAATCAATGCCGAAATAAGCATGTAGAAAGCGTATGGGGAATATGTTTGGACGTGGGTTCGAATCCCACCAGCTCCACAAACCCGCTTGCGGGGAAACGGCTGAGCAATGAAAAAAAATCAAGCGATAGCTTGAATTTTTTTGAGTAGCTCAGCCGTTGGCGTTTGCAAAAACGCCAGGCAAGCGGGTTTGTTAGACGCCCCATCGGATCAATTCTATTAATCCCACCAGCTCCACCTTCGCCCGCCAAAGCTTTAGCGATGGCGGGTTTTTTTATTTCGAAACTTTCAATATCAGCGGGCTTCGGCGGACGCAGTCCACACCTTCGCCCGCCGAGCGCCTACGCTGAAGCTTCTGAGCTTGCGTAAGCCTAAGCGAAAGGGGGCTTTAAAAATCTTTGCGGTTAGTTTTTGTGTTGATTTCCTTATAAATCCTAGATTTATACAAACCAGCCGGAAGTTATTTTTGCTGCGGGTGTTAAACAAACTGTTTATATGAAGCATTCTGTTTTAAAGGTTCATAAGGATGATAATGTTATGGTTGCACTGGAAAGCCTCAAGGCAGGTACCGTCCTGCAACTGGATTCAGGTGCTGTAATACTCAGGGATGATATACCGGCCAAACAGAAATTTTTTCTGCAGGATATGCCGGCCGGTGATGAGGTGATCATGTATGGGGTGCTTGTAGGTAAAACCACCGGGGACATTCAGCGTGGCGGCCTCATGACCACTCAAAATGTAAAGCATGCGGCCGGTGATTTCACGGTTAAGGATAACCGTAAAGTATCCTGGAACCGACCGGATACAACGGCCTGGCATAATCGTACTTTTTGGGGTTATCACCGTGCAGACGGAACTGTGGGTACGGCTAATTACTGGCTGGTTGTTCCTTTGGTTTTTTGTGAGAACAGGAATCTCTCGGTGCTCGAAGAGGCACTTATTAATAATCTTGGTTACGGCCGGCCGGATACCTACAAAAAACAGGCACGACAACTAATTGCATTATATGAAGCAGGGAAGACTGCTGAGGAGATATTATCTGCTGATCTGCAGGCCGGGGAAAATGATAAGATGGCAGAAAGGCTTTTTCCCAATGTTGACGGCATTAAATTTCTTCAGCATGATGGTGGTTGCGGCGGAACAAAGCAGGATGCTGAGGCGCTCTGTGCCTTGCTGGCAGGTTATATCACCCATCCCAATGTGGCGGGTGCCACGGTGCTGAGCCTGGGTTGCCAGCACGCACAGGCAGACATGTTACAGGAAGCGATCCACAGCCGCAGCCCAGCTTTCAGTAAACCTTTGTACATCCTGGAGCAACAGAAAGTTGGGATGGAAACAGATTTGATGGCGCTTGCCATCAGGCAGACATTTGCCGGGCTCATCAAGGCCAATGAGTGCCGGCGCGCACCGGCCCCGCTAAGCAAATTATGTGTGGGACTGGAATGCGGCGGCAGTGATGGCTTTAGCGGTATTTCCGCCAATCCTGCCATAGGATTCACGTCAGACCTGGTGGTTGCGCTGGGCGGTTCCGTGATCCTGTCTGAGTTCCCGGAACTTTGCGGCGTGGAGCAGGAACTCAGCGACCGTTGCGTGACAACGGAAACGGCTAAGCGATTTGTTCACCTGATGACCGTTTATAACGAAAGGGCCAAAGCAGTTGGCAGCGGCTTTGATATGAACCCTTCACCCGGGAATATCAAAGACGGATTGATTACAGACGCTATTAAATCTGCCGGTGCAGCAAAAAAGGGGGGTACATCTCCCGTTACTGACGTACTCGACTACACGGAGCAGGTTTCAAAACCCGGGCTTACTCTTTTATGTACCCCTGGCAATGATGTTGAATCTACTACCGCAGAGGTTGGAAGCGGAGCCAATATTGTGCTTTTTACTACCGGGTTGGGGACGCCCACTGGTAATCCTATTACACCTGTTATAAAGATCGCCACTAATACTGCTATGTTTGAGCGAATGAAAGACATCATGGATATCAATACCGGAACGATCATTGAAGGGAAGGAGACCATTGAAGAGGCGGGGAGTCGGATACTGGATTATATTATTGAAGTGGCAAGCGGAGAAAGGATTGTAAATGCTGTAAGGTTGGGACAGGATGATTTTATACCATGGAAAAGAGGTGTGAGTCTTTAAGCAAATCGAAAATTGAAAATGGAAAATCGAACGTGAAAGGCAAATACATTAACGGTAATGAAGTTAATGTGCAAGGAATAGGAAACTGTTCCTTTTTTATTTGTTTACTTCGTAATATGATGTATATTTGATATCAAATTGATATTAAAATAAATTCATGGTTATGGAAAAGATCGTTAAACCTATGTCTGGTTTCTTTGCACTTTTACTGGGTATCGCACTCCTGATTGTTGCCGGTTATTTTTTTGCGCAGACTGGCGGGCCTAATACCAGGATTACCGTGACTGCGGCCATTTTGAGTTTGCTTACCGGGTTCTTTTTATTGCTGGGGATCATTGTGGTTTCTCCTAATTATTCAAGGGTGCTTACTTTTTTTGGGAAGTATGTTGGGACGGTAAAGGAAAACGGACTCATGTTTGTGAATCCACTGTTTAATAAACAGAAATTTTCCCTAAGAGCCGAAAACCTGGAGAGCGCTAAGCTTAAAGTAAATGATAAGCTGGGTAATCCCATTGAAATTGCAGCGGTCATTGTATGGCAGGTAAAAGACACCTACAAAGCGGCTTTTGAAGTGGCAGGTTATGCGCAGTATGTAAAGGTACAGAGTGAAGCAGCTGTACGGCACCTTGCCAATACCTGTCCGTATGATCATATGGATGCAGATCATGTATCCGAAACGACACTGACCCTGAGGGATGGTGGCGTTAAAGTAAACCAGATGCTGGAAGCTGAATTAAATGAAAGGCTTGCCCCGGCCGGTATTCATGTAATGGAAGCGAGGATCAGTCACCTGGCTTATTCTCCTGAGATTGCCGGAGCCATGCTTCAGCGCCAGCAGGCATCAGCCATCGTTGCGGCCCGTACAAAGATCGTGGAAGGCGCAGTAGGCATGGTTGAAATGGCGCTGGATCAATTGTCGGCTAAGGGTGTTGTACAGCTTGATGACGATAAGAAAGCGGCCATGGTTAGTAACCTGATGGTGGTGCTTTGCGGCGAAAGAGGCGCTACACCGATATTAAATGCCGGTACTCTTTATAATTAATCCAATCCTTGTATTTTGACAGTAAAAAAGAACTTTGTCCTGCGGATAGATGAGGAAATCTATAAGGCTCTCGAAAAATGGGCGGCTGATGAATTCCGCAGTGTCAACGGACAGATCGAATGGATCATACATGAGAAACTGAAAGAAGCTGCGAGGCTTCCGAAAAAAAATACACTAACCGCAAAGGAGCAAAGAAATAAAGCGTGATCAATTTCATTCTTTGCTCCTTTTTTCGTTGCGATTAAATGGTTTTATTTTTTGGGTTTTCCCGGTGTGAAGCTTCCTGTTGGTGCAGTATACCAGGGGCGAATATCATAGGTCAACCTGCCTGATTCAATGGCTGGATCCGTTTTTAAATCTTTTTCCACTTCTTCTTTTGACGGGCTGTCGAAAATAAAAATCCCCAGCCAGTTTCCATCATCTCCAAATGGTCCGGCAACTTTCAGTTTTCCGGCATTATATAACCTGTTGATATTGGCCATATGTCCCTGCTGTATTTTTGCCGCTGTAACCGAATCCTGGTCCCTGTTTGGCCCTTTCAATAACATCACAAACCAAAACTGTTTTATCTGGTCTTCAATTTTTTTGTCTTTACTTTCCTGTGCCCAAACAGCTGTAGACAACAGGAATAATGAGATCGCTAAAAAAGAATATTTTCTGTAATGCATATGAAATGTGATTTTAATGTAATGGTAAGGTAAAAAAAAGCGCAGGAATATTTTCTATTCCTGCGCTTCGATCCTGATTTTTTTTACCGGATCAATTTCCTTTCTTTTTTGTCCAATTTCTTTGCAGTTAAATGACTTTGCTTTTTGGTTTGTCTTTCTTTTTCGAAAAGTCAACCTGCAGATTATGTCCCAAGATCACTTCGGTGCCATGGTTCGTTTCCTCACGAACCATCATTGAAAAATTTTCGTTTTCCGGATCGTGAAGACACGAACCGGGGCGTCCGGAGAATAAAGTACTGAAACTAACTTCTTTGCGGTTAAATGACTTTGCTTTTGGGTTTGTCTTTCTTTTCGGAAAAGTCAACCTGCAGATTATGTCCCAGGATCACTTCCCCGAATTCTGACCTGATGTTCACTTTATTAGCTCCGCTCCCCGCCCGGCCGGAATAATCCTTGTCAAACTTTGGTCCGCGCCTCTCTGAATCTGATCTTTCTTCGTTAATCGCAAAACTGGTTTTATTTTTAAATTCTCCAAAGCTGGTATGTATATCAAAATCAGCGGATAGATTGCCTGCCGCATCCAGGTAAACAGTGGAGTAGGAGTTCTTCATGTCCAGGTCCTTTACATCATTACCCAGCCCGATCTTTATCTTATCACAAAATTCAAATCGCAGCGTAACATTTCCGCTCATGCCGGCTATTGATCCTTTAGAAAATTTAATGGTCAGTTTCCCGCCGTTAAGATGGGCAATATTGGCACTGCCAAATTCCACATCAATGTTTTTTACATTCATCAGCCGGCCAGTTGTAAGTGAACCGAATTTACTTTCCAGGTCAACCTCTCCTTTATAATCTGGCAGGCTCAAGGGCCCAAACTGGTTATTGGCTTCCAGTGTATTTGTTGAAGGCATATAAACCAGGTAGTCGATCTTCATGCTCTGTTCTTTATATTCCCCTTTGTTCTTTTTGTCCCAGTTATCATTCATATCCCTCATTTTTGTTTTGAAGTACACGCTGTTCCCTGATTTACCATCTTCAACGCTGATCCTGTCCATGATCTTCTGTGCCACTTCATCTGATGAAGCTTTGGTAACGATGGTAACATCCACTTTGATCTCATTTTTTTCCCAGGTGAGGATCTTCATTTCGCCGAACTGGTTGCTCAGGGAAACCTTATCACTGCCGCTGAGTGCATAGGATTTGCTGTAGGTCTTTCTTTTTTCAACAAGGGGATCGCCGGGGCCGGCAGATACGGATGCTGCCATGAATACGCATAAGGTAACGATAAGGTATAAACGAATTTTCATATTTTTTCAGTTTTTGGTCTTTTGACCTGTTGTATAATCTGTAATTGCTGGTTCAACAGGCTGATCTGCATCTGCAGGTTACCGATCATGGCCTGTAAGAGCTGTTCTTTATTAGGGTTAGCGGGCAGGGTATTGCGCAATACCTGGTAAGTGCTGTCGAGTTTACGGATGTCTCCGGCAAATTGCCTGAAGAGCTCCGGATTATCTTTTTCGATTGATTTTATTTCTGCTTGTTTTTCCTCGATCATGCTGCTGAACTGGGCCACCATTTTGGCATACTGCGGGTCGATCTGTTGTACCACCGGGTCCTGGGCGAGGCTTCCGCCGCTTGTGCCTGGTTGCTGGTTAAAGAAATACAATCCGGTGGCCATAATGAAGATGAAACCTACTGCCGCGGCACTCCACCTGAGTACGTTCAGGGAGATGATCCTGCCCGGGGCTTTTTTGATCCCGATATGTTTTTCAATTTCAGCCCAGTTTTTGGGGCCGGGTGTTTGTGCATCGAAGCCTTCGCGGTTATCGCGGATAAATCTTTCTATATTAATTGACATGGGTTCCCCCTGTTTTAATGATCTGAACTAATTTTTGTTTGGCACGCATATACTGGGTGCGTACGGTTGACTCTGCCAGCTGCAGTATCTCCGAAATTTCCTCATGGTCATATCCTTCCAGTAAATAGAGGCTTAAAACCGTTCTGTATCCGTCTGGTAATTGTTGTATGGCCTTTCTTACTTCTTCCACTTTATATTGAATCTCTTTTTCATCAGGTCCGTTTTCATCCGGCATTTCCGCGGCCATTGTAAAATCTATATCTACCGTATCCAGCTTTCTTTTTCTTAAAACATTGATCGATTTATTCACCACGATCTGTTTCAGCCAGCTGCCGAAACTCGACCTGCTCCCAAAACTGTGGAGGTGCCTGTACGCATCAATAAATGATTCCTGTAAAACATCTTCTGCTTCTGCATAATCATTCAGTATCCGGTAGCTGGTATTGAACATTGCCTTCGAATACAGGTCATACAATTTCCGGAAAGCTGCAGAATCGCCCTGTTTACAGCGTTCCACCAGGTCCATATGCGGTAAAGTTGCAGTCAGCTCCACGGATGATTGTTTCGTAGTTTAATATAGAGACAAAGGCTTAAAACCAATGTTGCATCAAGGTTGAAAATATTTGTCCTTGCTTCTTTGCCTCTTCGCGGTTAAGCAAAAAAAAGCCACCCTAAAGGTGGCTTTTGTGTTTGTTTCGTTCAAATATTATTTGGCAACTTCCCTGCGAATAACATTCAATGCACCACCGGCTTTGAACCACTCGATCTGCTGTTCATTGTAAGTATGGTTGACCGCAATCTCATCCTTGCTGCCGTCTGCATGGTTCAGCACAACAGTCAATGGTTTGCCGGGGGCAAAGCTGGTAAGACCGTTGATGTCGATGCTGTCGTCTTCCTGTACTTTATCATAATCCGCTTTATCAGCAAAGGTGAGTGCCAGCATACCTTGTTTTTTCAGGTTAGTTTCATGTATCCGGGCAAAGCTGCGAACCAGGATGGCTCTTACGCCCAGGTGGCGGGGTTCCATGGCGGCATGTTCGCGGCTTGATCCTTCTCCATAATTCTCATCACCTACAACCACGCTGCCGATGCCTGCTGCCTTGTACACACGCGCAGTTGCCGGTACGGCGCCGTATTCACCGGTGAGCTGGTTCTTTACGGTATCTGTTTTTTCGTTATAAAAATTGATTGCTCCAATCAGCATATTATTGGAAATATTGTCGAGGTGACCGCGGAACTTCAACCAGGGGCCGGCCATCGAGATATGATCCGTAGTACATTTGCCCTTGGCTTTGATCAGCAGTTTTAATCCTTTGAGGTCGGTGCCTTCCCAGCCGGCAAATGGTTCCAGCAATTGCAGCCTCTTTGAATCGGGGCTCACGATCACATTCACGCCCTTGCCATCTGCGGCCGGTGCCTGGTAGCCTGCATCTTCCACATCAAACCCGGCAGGTGGTAATTCAAAGCCGGTTGGTTCGCTGAGTTTTACCTGCTCACCTTTATCATTGGTAAGTGTATCCTTCAACGGGTTGAAAGAAATCGTACCGGCAATGGCCATGGCGGTAACTACTTCCGGAGAAGCCACAAAAGCATGGGTGCTGGCCAGTCCGTCGTTACGCTTGGCAAAGTTCCTGTTGAATGAAGTGATGATGGTATTCTTCCGGTTTGGATCATCAATATGCCTTGCCCACTGCCCGATGCAGGGTCCGCAGGCATTGGCGAGTACCACACCGCCCACTTCTTCAAACTGCCTGATGAATCCGTCCCTTTCGATAGTAAATCTTACCAACTCGCTGCCAGGGGTAATCGTAAATTCAGAATTGGCTTTAAGCCCCTTGCCAACTGCATCTTTCACAATGGATGCAGAGCGGCTGATATCTTCATATGAAGAGTTGGTACAGGATCCGATCAATGCCACTTCGAGTTTTGCGGGCCAGCCATTTTTCTCCACTGCTTCTTTCATCTGGGAAATCGGCGTTGCGAGGTCCGGCGTAAACGGTCCGTTCACATATGGCTCAAGGGTATCGAGGTTGAGTTCGAGTACCTGGTCGTAATATTTTTCAGGGTTTGCATAAACGTCCGCATCGGGACGAAGGTGTTCGCGGATGCCGTCGGCCAGCTCTGCCACTTCGGTCCTGCCGGTGGATTTCAGGTAACCGGCCATTTTATCGTCGTAGGCAAAAATGGAGCAGGTGGCGCCAATTTCAGCACCCATATTACAGATGGTGCCTTTACCGGTGGCGCTGATATTATCGGCACCCTCGCCAAAATATTCCACAATGGCACCGGTTCCGCCTTTTACGGTAAGCTGACCGGCAACCCATAGAATGACGTCTTTGGCAGAGGTCCAGCCGCTCATTTTTCCGGTGAGTTTAACACCAATGAGTTTAGGCATTTTAAGTTCCCAGGGGAGACCGGCCATCACATCCACTGCGTCTGCACCTCCTACACCAATGGCAACCATACCCAGACCGCCCGCGTTGGGGGTATGGGAATCGGTACCGATCATCATCCCGCCGGGGAATGCATAATTTTCAAGCACAACCTGGTGGATGATACCTGCACCGGCTTTCCAGAAGCCTATGCCGAATTTATTGGAGATCGAAGCCAGGAAATCATATACTTCTTTATTGGTATCAAGCGCTGTCCTCAGGTCTTCAACGGCGCCGGTCTTGGCCTGGATCAGGTGATCGCAGTGCACGGTGGAAGGTACGGCAACCTTATCCCGGCCACAGGTCATGAATTGCAGGAGGGCCATCTGAGCCGTAGCGTCCTGCATGGCAACCCTGTCAGGGGCAAAATCCACGTAATCAACACCCCTTTTATAGGCTATGCTGGCAGACTGGGAGAGGTGGCTGTAAAGGATTTTTTCCGACAAAGTCAGGGGACGGCCAACCAGTTTCCGGGCGGTTTCAATTTTACCGGGCATGGATGCATACACTTTCCTGATGAGATCCAGATCGAAAACCATGATAATGTGTTTTTTATTTCAGTGAAAACGCCGGCAGGAACCTCGAAAAAGGTTAAACAAAACGCCTGCAGGATTGTCTTTTTAGTGTTGCGAATGTAAACAAAACACTATCTGCTACCAAGTGTTCGTTAAATTAAAAAACTATTGACTAAATTTGATATATGAACAGGTTCAAAGATTTTATCGAATGGAAGGTTTTCGGGGTTTGCGCCCGGATCGGTGAAGTGCTGGGGATTTCCACGCTTACCATCAGGAAATATTTCATTTACATATCCTTCCTCACCATGGGGTCGCCTGTGATAATTTATATTTTCCTGGCTTTCTGGATGAATGTGAAGCATTATATCCTGAATGCCCGTCGTAACCCGCTCCGTTACCTCTAAGAGGCATACCGTAAAAATATACCCGTGTTTGAGTTCCATTTTGATCATACGGATTTCCAAACCATGCTGCGCGATGCTGCGCAAAAGCTTGGCACCGAACTCAGGGGGGATACGCTTTATTTATCACCGGAACAAGGCGAAGGATATCTGCATGCAACCCGGCTGCCCAACGGTCTGAGTATCCTGATCACTGAAAACTGCTTCAACTTCGACATGTACCTTCATCGAAAGCAGATCGATGAATGTTATTTTATTCTGGGTTTTGATGAGGTCTACATTAAACACCAGCTCATCGAGATCATCAATGGGCACCGGGAAAAGCGCTACCCGCCTTTATTTGCCGGGGCCTATCTCAATACCACTTTTTTTGACCGGGTTACCATATCCTCTAAAGGGAATGGCGTACGAACAGTGAAATGTATTTTCGATTCCAAATGGATGTCAAAATACCTGGGTATAAAAAAGGATAATGATGTCCTGAAAAGATACCTCTCACTCAGGTCCCGAAACCTCAACTTTGAACCGCTTGATGCCGAATACCGCAACCTGCTGGAAGATATTTTCAATACCGATCCGCAGAATCCGCTTTTCGCTACCATTACTGAAAACCGTATCATGCTGCTCATTGAGCGTTTTTTTACACAGGTTTATCAGAAGTCAAAACAGCTGAGGGCTGTTCACATCCGGCAGGAAGACATTTACCGGATGATGGAGATCGAAAGCGACCTGATGCAGGATTACTCACGCAATGCCCCAACGGTAGAGGCTTTGGCCGGCAAACATGCCATGGGTGTATCCAAACTCAAGCGGCAATTCAAGCAGATATATGGAAAACCTGTTTTTGAATATTTCCAGAAAAACCGCATGGCAAGGGCAAAGGATATGCTTATGTCAGGAGAATATACCGTTAAGGAAGTTGGGTATAAATTAGGGTACCAGAACCTCAGTAATTTTGCCAATGCATTCAAGAAAGAATATGGTGTATTGCCTAGTGTACTAACCAAGTAAACAGTTGTTTCCTTCAGTTCGTCAATTTTCATCATATGTATTAAGGGAATTAGTTATTTTTAAGTAGTTCTACACATTATTTAAATTTCACTATTTGATCCGCTTCAGGTTTGCATTAACAACTTTCCAGGAATTGCTGCAGGAAATGTCTGAAACACTGTCCGCTCCCTTGCAGGATGATACGCTTTTCTTACCTGCTTCAGCAGGTTCAGGTTATATGAAAGCTGTGAGCCTGCCAAACGGACTGGAAGCATTCATCGGTGATTTTACGATCAAGCAGGATTTGCTTTGGGAAAGGGTGCGGTTCAATAAAGAGTTTTATGTATTTATTTGTGATAAGGCGGAGCATGTAAAAAAATTTGTTGTGGACATCGACCAGGACCGGCTGGAGAAAAAAGATGCACAATTTTCGGCCATGTATCTCCTGAGTTATCTGTCTGATCTCAGTCAGTTTGCTACTGCCGGTACCCATATTTCCACTTTACGGGTGATTCTCAATAAGGATTGGCTTGCGAAATACCTCCGGATAGATCAACTCGATGAGGTGCTGCAGCGATACCTGGCCCTGAAATCAAAGAGTGTGCATGTGCGGGATTTTGATTTCGACAGCCAGCAGTTAATTAACGAGATACTTCATCCTGATAAGGATTCGCCGGTGGAAAAAGCCTTCGTGCAAAACCGGATCATGATGCTGCTGGAAAACTTTTTTTCCTGGTTATATCAGCAAATGTCGGTGATGGAACTGAAAATAAAAATGAGCAGGGAAGAGATAGATCAGATCACAGTGGTAGAACAGGAATTGTTAAGTAACCTTGCACAGGCGCCTACCATCAGTCAACTGGCAAGGCAGGCAGCCATGAGCCCATCCAAGCTAAAAAAGCAATTCAAAGATGTTTATGGATCGCCTATCTATGAATACTTTCAAAAAAACCGGATGCAAAAAGCACGAGAAATGCTCCTCGAAGGAAACCGGTCGGTAAAAGCAGTAGGAATGGAACTGGGTTTTTCAAACCTCAGCAATTTTTCACTGGCATTTAAAAAAGAATTTGATGAGTTGCCGAGTGAATTACTGAAATCCAGCGCTTTAACATGAAATTAATTAGGGCTTTACAACATCAGGATGCTTATCCGGTTATTATTTTATCTCATTAGGGCAGTGAATAAAAAAATCTAGCATTGTATTTGATATTTAGGATTGATCCTATGAACCCCCGGGAAGGTGGTTTATCCCCTGTCTTCCCCGTATCCAATTTCTATGATTACTTTGGTTGTTATTCCTCTGCCGGAATGGCGTCATCAATAAAAAAAAATGATGATAAAGGTTTAACCCACTCTGATTGGTTCCCGTTTTTATTATCCAAGCTTCTGTGAAAACAGTTCAATCCTAAAAAAGCCAGGTGTAAATATTCCCTGAGTAATACACCGTTCCGCGTTCTGAAAATAAATTAAGCCCCGAATGGGGCTTTTTTTTTAAACCTTTGTCTGAACCGTGATTTGGGGGGATTCTTGTGATTTTTATGATTAACAGCCAAATACATTTTTCTGCAGAGACTTCATGGCTGTTTATCATCTTAATCAATTAAATCCCCCCAAATCACGGTTCAGACAAAAGAAGAAGCATGCTAGATGACCGCCTTTCTAAGTTTGATCAGATCCGCGAGGAGGGCTTCCAGCAGGTCGAGGCGCAGCATATTGGCGCCGTCGCTTTTGGCCACGGAAGGATTGGGATGCGTTTCAATGAACAGCCCGTCGGCACCGGTAGCTATGGCCGCGCGGGCAATGGTGCCGATCATATTCGGATTACCGCCTGTTACCCCACTGGTTTGATTGGGCTGTTGCAGGGAGTGGGTGCAGTCCATCACAACCGGAACACCGTGCGCTTTCATGATCGGGATATTCCTGTAATCAACCACCAGGTCCTGGTACCCAAAAGTATTTCCCCTTTCGGTTAAAATGATTTTATCGTTTCCTGCATTGCGGATCTTTTCCACGGCAAAGCGCATGGACTCCCCGCTCAGGAACTGGCCTTTTTTCACATTCACTATTTTCCCTGTTTCCGCAGCGGCAACCAGCAGGTCGGTTTGCCGGCATAAGAAAGCCGGGATCTGGAGGATGTCGGCGTATTTAGCTGCAGGAGCAGCTTCATCGTGGGCATGAATATCTGTGGTAACGGGCAATGAAAAGTGGTCGCCGGTTTTTTTGAGCATTTGCAAAGCGGTTTCATCACCAAGGCCTGTGAATGAGGAAGCGCTAGTGCGGTTTGCTTTTCTATATGAAGCTTTGAAGATATAGGGGATGCCCATTTTGCGGCAAATGCCGGAAACTTTTTCAGCCACTTCCATAATCAGTTCTTCGCTTTCAATCACACATGGGCCGGCGATCAGGAAGAAATTATTTTTGTCGTATTGTTGATTACGAAAAAGGTCTTGTAAAAATGATTGCATATTGCAAATATATAGATTTAGAAAACTTTACCGCAAGGCAGCAAAGAACGCAAAGATCGTCAGGTGATTTTCCTTAGGTTTGTGGATTCAACGATTGAATTATGATAAAGGAAAAGATACTGGTTATAGGCGCATCCGGACAGATAGGAGTGGAACTCACGCTGGCCCTGCGAAAAATTTATGGCAATGCCAATGTGATCGCATCGGACCTGCGGGAGCAGAATGCATTACTGGAAGGTACGGGTCCTTATGTGAGCCTGGATGTGATGAATAAGGAAATGCTCCATGTGCAGGTCATACGGCAGAATATCACACAGATATACCTGCTTGCAGCCATTCTTTCAGCAACAGGGGAGAAGAACCCCAACCTGGCCTGGAACCTGAACATGCAGGGTTTGCTGAACGTACTGGACATTGCCCGGGAAGAGAAACTGCATAAAGTTTACTGGCCTTCCTCAATCGCTGTGTTTGGCCCCACATCCCCGAGAGTGAACTGCCCGCAGCAAACCGTGATAGAGCCCATTACCGTTTACGGGATCAGTAAATATGCCGGCGAGTTCTGGTGCCATTATTATTTCCAGCGTTTTGGCGTGGATGTACGCAGCCTCCGTTACCCGGGGCTGATTTCTTACAAGTCGGAACCCGGCGGCGGCACCACCGATTATGCCGTGGAAATTTTTCACGAGGCGCTGGAAGAGAAAAAGTATGAGTCATTCCTGAAGCCTGATACCTATCTGCCCATGATGTATATGCCTGATGCCATCAGGGCAACGCTGGAACTGATGGAGGCGCCGGCCGAAAAGATCAGGGTGCGAACTTCTTACAATTTATCATCAATGAGTTTTTCGCCGAAGGAAATTGCTGCGGAGATAAAAATGCATATCCCGGAATTTGAGATAAGCTATAAGCCAGACTACCGTCAATCCATAGCCGACAGCTGGCCGCAGAGTATAGATGATTCTGTAGCGCGCGCCGACTGGGGCTGGAAACACGAGTATGACCTTACGCGGATGACGAAAGATATGTTTGAGAACCTGGAGAAATAACAAGCTATAACTGCCCTGGAACAAGGAATGCGAGGTTCCATGATCCTGCTTTTAGTTTTTAATGCTTCGCGGTAAAAATAATGTATGATTAAATATTTTCTGTTCTTTGGTTTATTTCCTTTTGCATCCCTTTTTGCACAAAAAAATACTCCCACCCAATACCTTGCCCTGCTTAAGCGCAGCGATAGCCTTCCGATTATTTTTAATATGGAGGCCATCACAGAAAAAGGCAAGCTTGCCTGGATCATCCGTAATGATACGGAAAGGATCAGGGTTACAGATATACGGCAATCGGGGGATTCGCTTATGGTGAGCATGCCCACTTTTGAATCTTACTTCAGGTTGAAGAAGCAACCAGGGAATATATATACCGGGCAATGGATAAAAGGCACTACCGGCAAGGACCAGGAAATGGAGGTGGTCATAAAGCCCGGAACAGAGAGGTTGCCAGTTACAAGGGGCAAGTCAAAGCAAAATATTTCCGGTAAATGGCGGGTGACCTTTATCCGGCCCGCAGGTACATCACGGCCAGCTATAGCCGAATTTAAGCAGGTGGGTGAAAAGCTTACGGGAACATTTCTCACACCGAGCGGTGACTACCGTTATCTAGAGGGTATCGTTAGCGGGGATTCGCTTGAACTCTCCTGTTTTGATGGAAGCCATGCCTATTATTTCGGGGCAAGGATAATTGATAAGAATACAATTACCAATGGCGTATGGGCCGCCGGGGCCACTTATATGGAAAAATGGTCAGCCGTAAAAGATGCCACCGTAACACTCGATGAAAGCATTGCCGCCATAGCATTGAAGCCCGGTGAAGAAAAAATCGGTTTTCGTTTTCCCGACCTCGACAGCAATATGGTATCGCTGACAGACGAACGCTTTAAAAATAAAGTGGTGGTGATACAGATCATGGGATCATGGTGCCCGAACTGTTTGGATGAAACCGCCTACCTGAGTGAGTATTATAAGAAAAATAAGCAAAGGGGCGTGGAGATGCTGGCATTGGCGTATGAGTATACCACTGACTTTAATCGGGCACAAAAGAACCTTTCTAAGTTTCAGCAAAAATATGCTGTTGAGTATCCTATGCTGATCACGGGTGTGACCAGTGTGGATTCAATGAAGACAGAGAAAACATTGCCTCAGATAACACCGATCAAAGCATTCCCCTCAACGATCTTTATTGGCAAAGACGGGAAGGTGAAAAAGTTTCATACCGGTTTTTACGGACCAGGATCTGGGAGGTATTTTGATGAGTTTAAGAAGGAGTTTGAGGAAACAATTACGGAGTTACTTAAGCAATAATACATTTAACCGCAAGGATACTTAGCGTCCTGGCGGTTAAATGTATTTATCAGCAAAGAAATTACAAAGGGAAAGGAATCAGTTCCACGATTTGTTCTAAATAATTCCGGTCCGTTTCATCGTAATGCGCATAGAACTCACTGTCAGCATCCAGTACCGCCACAACCTCACCGTTACGGATAACCGGGACTACGATCTCGCTCCTGGATAAACTGCTGCAGGCGATATGGCCCGGGAACTGGTCAACATCCGGTACGATCAGGGTAGCGGCTTTTTCCCAGGAACTGCCGCATACGCCCTTACCCTTACGGATACGCGTGCAGGCCAGCGGACCCTGGAACGGGCCGAGTAGCAGTTCTCCCTCTTTCACCAGGTAGAACCCTATCCACCACCATTTAAACTGTTCCTTTAAAATAGCAGACACATTTCCCAGGTTGGCAACAAGGTCGGTTTCACCATCCAGTACCCCTTTGATCAGTGGAATGAGATGTTCGTATTGTTCTTCTTTGGAACCCGTAATAATGGTAATATCCTCTGCCATATAGGTGCAAAAATACGAATCCGGGGGATACGGCGAATTTCTTCAGATTGCAAACGTTTGCAAACACCGGTGGCTATAAATACCCTTATGATAAGTAAGATACATTCAGAAAATATACTAATTTTCTCAATCAAACCAACGACTGCGTATGACCATTCCCAAACCCCAGCTTTCATTCTGGCAGATCATCAATATGAATGTCGGGTTCTTCGGGATCCAGTACAGTTTCGGATTGCAGCAAACAGCCATCAACCCGCTCTATACTTTTTTACATGCCAAGCCGGAAGAATTACCACTGCTCAACCTGGCTGGACCCATGACCGGTTTGCTCATCCAGCCTATAATTGGCGCCCTCAGTGATAAGACCTGGCACCCGCGATGGGGAAGGCGCAAACCCTATTTCCTGATAGGTGCCATCATGTGCAGCCTTGCCCTGTTTGCCTTTCCTTTCAGTAAGGCATTATGGATGGCTGTTGGTTTATTATGGATATTGGATGCCGGTAATAATACCGCCATGGAACCCTACCGGGCATTCATAGCCGATAAATTACCGCCGGGTCAGCGTGCGATGGGTTTTCTCACACAAAGTTTTTTTACCGGGCTGGGCATTACGTTAGCAAACCTTTCCCTGTTCTTTTTTCAAAAGGTGATCACCGGAGAAACGATGACCTCAGACGGACAGTCGGGCATACCATACTGGGTATTCGGTTCTTTTTTTGTAGGGGCCATTTGTTCCATTGGAACGGTATTGTGGTCGACATCCAAAACGCCGGAGATACCGCCCACACCGGAAGAGCTCGCAGCGCTCAGGGCACATCCCGGTGGGATATTCGCGCCCTTTAAAGAAATTGCATCAGCCATCAAAGACATGCCGCCGATGCTTTGGCAACTGGCACTTGTTTATTTGTTCCAGTGGTATGCCATGTTTTGCTACTGGCAATTCATATCGCACAGCATTGCAAAGTCTGTATGGAAAACAACCTCCGAAGCCAACCCGCAGTTATACCAGGAAGCGGTAGGATGGACGGGGCTTGTGAATGGATTCTATAATATTGTTACCTTCTTATCAGCCTTTGCCCTGGTGGGACTTGCCCGGAAATATTCTGCCAAATATGTGCATGTTACCTGCCTGATGCTCGCATCTATCTCCTTGTTTTTGATACCCAATATCAGCAACAAGTATTTTCTCTTTGCGCCGATGATCGGTTTTGGCATTGCCTGGGCCAGTATGATGGGTGTGCCTTATATCATGGTTGTGAGCGGGATTCCTAAAGAAAGATATGGCGTGTACATGGGCATTGTGAATATGATGATCGTCATTCCGATGATCCTGCAGACATTAACCTTTGGATATATTTATGAAAATTTCCTGGGCAAGAACCCCGGTAATGTGATGCTTTTTGCAGGGGCATTGTTATTGCTGGCATCTCTGGCCACACTCAGGATCAAACAAACAACCGTTGCCGATGATATTGAGTTGCCGGCTGGCGGCGGGCATTAATATAAATATCCGTTTTTTAATTTTCAATATTGAAAGACATGAAAATATTATGTATCGGAGAAGCCCTGATCGATATGATTTGCACAGATAAAGGCAAATCACTCACTGAAGGATTAAACTTCCTGAAGAAACCCGGTGGTGCGCCAACGAATGTTGCTGCGGCCATTGCGGCCCTTGGCGGTAAAGTGTCTTTAGCTGCTAAGGTTGGTAAGGATCCGTTTGGCAAACATTTGGTTGATGTTATGCACTCCTTTGGTGTGGATACAAAATGGATGCTGCAGGATGAAAATTATTTCACCACATTAGCCTTTGTATCACTGATGGAAAATGGCGAACGCGATTTTTATTTCAATCGCGGTGCCGACGGTCAGCTTAGCTTTGAAGACTTAAAAGGCATAGGACAGGAAGATTTTGCCATCATCCATTTTGGTTCGGCCACAGGATTTTTGCCAGGACCATTGCAGGGTGCCTATAAGGACCTGCTCGACCAGGTTTCCTCCAGCAAAACATTTATCAGTTTCGATCCTAACTACCGGCACCTTCTTTTTCAGCATAACCTGGAATCATTCATTGCGCAATCCTGGGTGTTTTTGGACCAGTGCCATTTTTTCAAACTCAGTGATGAAGAAGCCATGCTGCTGACCGGCACATCAACCCTCAGGGAAGCTGCAGATGTATTGCAGGCAAAGACAAAAGGAGTCTTTGCCATCACACTGGGGAAGGATGGCACTTTCCTTCGGCATGGAACCCATACGGAAACGATCCCCAGCATCCCTATCACACCCATAGATACTACAGGTGCAGGTGATGCTTTTGTAGGCGCAGTATTATATCAGCTAAGCAGGTTGGACCCTTATACCATCCACGCACTTTCTGCAGATGAATGGCGAAGGATCGTCGTCAATGCCAATAAAGCAGGTGCGCGTACCTGTGAGTACCTCGGCGCCATGGAAGCATTCAAGCATTTAAGTAACCAGATTTTTCAATAAGCAATAATTAACGTGTACAGGCATTCATTACATACAAAGATCCATACCATTTTATCCGCTGCTGATATTGATATTGCCGGCAGGGACAGCTCATTTTATACAAGGCTCGTTGCCAGTGCGGCATCCATTCATGATCTGTACAGGGAATTGTACGGGGCACACCCGGCAGGTGATGACCAGTTTTTGAAACTCATCGAAACCCTGGTGGTGGCGCATAAGGCAAGGCCTGAACCGCTTCTTGAACGTGATAATGAAAAGCTTGAAAAAGGACATTGGTTCCTCAGCAATGAGCTCACGGGAATGAGTTTGTATGTAGACCGTTTTTGCGGGAATTTAAAAAACCTCTCCGGCAGGCTTGATTATTTTGGGGAACTGGGTGTGAACTTTCTGCACCTGATGCCTGTGTTTGAAAGTCCGGCAGGGGAAAGTGACGGCGGTTATGCGGTATCAAATTTCCGTAAAGTGGACAGTCGCTTTGGTACACTTGAGGACCTTAAGAAATTGCAGCAGCAGATGATGGGGGAGAAGATGTACCTCATGCTCGACATCGTGCTCAACCATACTTCGCACAAACATGAATGGGCCGAAAAGGCAAAGGGCGGTGACCCGGTTTACCAGGATTATTTTTATATGTATGAGAACCGGGAATTGCCGGATCAGTATGACCGCTATATGCCCGAGATTTTTCCGGAAAGCTCACCCGGAAATTTCACTTACAATGAAGCCTGCAAAAAATGGGTGATGACCGTGTTCCACGATTACCAGTGGGACCTCAACTTTTCCAATCCGCGCGTATTTGTGGAAATGATCGATACGATTTTTTTCTATGCCAACCTCGGTGTTGATATCATCAGGATCGATGCACCGGCATTCATCTGGAAAGAACTGGGCACCACCTGCCAGAACCTGCCGCAGGCACATACCTTATTGAAGCTGATCAAGCAATGTGTGGTGGCGGCCACACCCGGCATGGCCATACTGGGTGAGGCCATTGTTGCACCGGCAGCCATCATGAAATATTTTGGCACGGGACTGTATACTGCGCGCGAGTGCGACTTCGCCTATAACGCTACACATATGGCGCTGCAATGGGATGCACTGGCCACCGGTGATACCAAAGTGATGCTCGCCGCTCAGCACGAGCTATTGCAGAAGCCGTATGGCACATCATGGATCACCTACACCCGTTGCCATGATGATATCGGGCTGGGCTATGATGATTATATGATCGTACAGGCCGGTTATGAACCCTATGGTCACCGGAAATTTATTAAGGAATATTATTCGGGTACGCATGATGGTTCGCCGGCAAAAGGTGCTTTGTTTTCCGTTAACCCAAAAACACAGGATGCGCGCATCAGTGGGTCACTGGCTTCTTTATGCGGACTTGAAAAAGCATTGGATGAAGGCAGCGGACATGATATTGAATTATCCCTGCGCAAGATCATCCTCATGCAGGCGAATAGTTTTTTCCTCGGCGGCGTGCCGATGTTATTTTATGGTGATGAGGCAGGATATATCAACGACTATTCCTATCTCAATGACCCTGGCAAGAGTTATGATAACCGGTGGATGCACCGGCCGGTGATCGACTGGCAAAAGAATGAACTGCGGAAAAAAGCAGGCACAACGGAGCACCGGGTTTTTTCATCCACACAAAAACTCATCAGCATCCGGAAAAAACTGGAACTGCTGGGGGATTATAAAAACCTTACCTGGCTTACGCCGCATAATATACATGTTGCCGGCTATGTCCGGACCTTCGAGAACAAGAGATTATTCTGTGTGTTTAATTTCAGTAAGGAAACAGCCTACCTCACCTGGTTTGCATTCAAGCAGCATGGAAATATTCCCTCGAAAATGTATGATCACTGGCGGGAAAAAGAAGTTACCATGGGCCCTGACCATGAGTACCTGATCATCGAACCATATTCATTTTATTTGCTGCAACCGGAGTAAAAAGAAATCGAAAATCGAAAGTCGAAAATCGAAAGTAAAATACAATCGCGCCTTTGTTGGTGTTGCGCCTGAATTTGTTGGATATTTTATACTAATACCTTGCGCGCACCAACAAAAAGGGGGATAATGCCGGAAGGGTGTTGGTGTGCGCATAAGAAGGTTTCACTTCAGTATTCATGCTGCGCAACACCAACAAAGGCGGGGTGAAATCGAAAGCCGAAAATTGAAAGTAAAATACAAACGCGCCTTTGTTGGTGTTGCGTCTGAAATTCATGGAAATTTTATATTAATAACAGGCGCGCACCAACAAACAGGAGATAATTCCGGAATGTTGTTGGTGTGCGCAAAACAAGGATTAGGTTTATTATTCATGCTGCGCAACACCAACAACGGCGAGAGAAAATCGAAAGTCGAAAATCGAAAGTAAAATACAATCCTCGCGCCTTTGTTGGTGTTGCGTCTGAAATTCATGGAAATTTTATATTAATAACAGGCGCGCACCAACAAACAGGAGATAATTCCGGAATGTTGTTGGTGTGCGCAAAACAAGGATTAGGTTTAGTATTCATGCTGCGCAACACCAACAACGGCGAGAGAAAATCGAAAGTCGAAAATCGAAAGTAAAATACAATCCTCTGCGAAACTCCGCGTCCTTCTTTTCTTCGCGGTTAATGTATTAATTCTTTCGTGCCAAATCAGCAACAGTCTTCTTTTCCAAAATTTTCAAATTTGCATCCCTGACAAGTATCATAATATCATGTAAGCCGCAGTTTTTCTCATCACAGTTGCTGCACCTTTCATAAAAGTACAGGCTTACACAGGGGAGCATGGCAATAGGTCCGTCGATCTTGCGGATGATGCGTGCGAGAGGGATTTTTGATGGTGCCAGCTTGAGAAAATACCCGCCGCCCTTGCCTTTTTTGCTGTCAAGTATGCCATCGTTTTTTAGTTCCAGCAGGATGTTTTCAAGGAACTTCAGCGGAATATTTTTTTTCTTCGCGATCTCGGAGATCAGGATCGGGCCCTCATCTTTATGCTGTGCCAGGTACTCAAGGGCCTTGAAAGCATATTGGGTTTTCTTGTTGAGCATGGGTCAAAGTATGTTAAGCAATCTTACGTTATTTTTTACTTTACAGTCAGATAATTAATACATCATAATCCCAGCACTTCCTTCATTGTAAAGATGCCTTTTTTATCTTTTATATATTCCGCAGCCAACACTGCCCCCAGGGCAAAGCCGTTGCGGTTATGGGCGTTATGCGTGATCTCGATATCATCAATCTCCGACCGGTAACTGACCTTGTGCAAACCCGGGTAAGGATCGGTGCGTTCGCTGATGATCTCCAGGTCTTCCGGGTTATCGCTTATATGATTCACCCAGCGCTGTTTGCGCGGCAATTCTTCCAGGATCTGTTCAGCGATGGTTATGGCTGTGCCGCTTGGTGCATCTTTTTTCTGGGTATGGTGGACCTCTGTTACGCTAACATCATATTCAGCCTGCGGGGCCATTAACCGGGCCAGCCTTTTATTGATCTCGAAAAATATGTTCACGCCCACACTGAAATTACTGGCATACAGAAAGCTGCCGTTTTTCTCCCTGCATTTTTTTTCGATCGCGGGATAATCATCCAACCAGCCTGTAGAACCCGAAACAGTAGGTATGCCCAGCTCCATACATTTATCGAGATTGCTGAAAGCGCTGTGCGGACCCGTAAATTCAATCGCCACATCCGCCTTGCTGATATTTTCTGCATTCAGTTCTGCAGCATTATCAAGGTCGATACGCAGAACGATATGATGCCCGCGCGACTGTGCCACTGTTTCAATGATACGGCCCATTTTGCCATAGCCCACCAATGCGATATTCATAATTCGGTAACTGTTTGTTCAGCGGGAAAGATATTAAAGAATCAGAAACTATCTGGTGACAGAAATCCTTTGTGGAGAAGATTTTCCTATCTCCAGGATCAGGCTCAGTCCGTTGGTATTGCCCATCGGCGAGTAGCCCGGTTTGATCTTCAGACTCAGATCGTCGTTTACATTATAGGATTTGAGGTGCCCGTCAACGGCGGCATCCGCCACATTCAATCCCCAGAGCAGGATAAATGCCAGTACGGAAAAGTCCATATTCTTCCTGAATTCATCGCGGTAAATGCGTGTAGATGTAGTTGAAAGTGGGAGTAACCGCGGATCAATGCCATCGGTTGGCAGGTTTGATGTCAGGGAAGTGTCGTTGTAATATTTGATCTTAAAAGCATACCTCGTTTTTTCGTACCAGTTCTTGTTATAAATGAATGTTGCTACCGGAATTGCCAATGCCCCATAAACTATGGGCATCTTCCAGTATTTTTTGTTGTAAGCCTGGCCCCAGCCGGGAATGATGGCAGAACGAAGGGCCGCTTTGCCGGCGACCGACCTTTCTTTTTTGGTGGTGTCTGCATTGGATTTCTTATCCGCGGATTGTTTTGCCGGAGCAGGTTTTTGGGCATTTGCCAGACTGTCCGTCTTGACCTGCGCTCCCAACGGGGCCGCTGCCAATAACAGAAAGATGTAAAAGAACAGTGATTTACAGGTAGCCTTTACAGTCATAATCAATAAACGGTGACCTTCATTTTATCCAGCAGGGCGTTCAGTTCTTCGAGGGAATAATATTCGAAAACGATCTGACCGTGCCCTTTTTTCTGGTGCTGGAGTTTTACCCGGGTACCGAAATGGGAAGCTAAATTATCTTCAATTTTCTGATATGTATTTGGCAGCGTGGGTTTTACGCTTTTTTTAACACCCTTTCCCTCCTGGTACATTTTGCGAACGAGGTTCTCCGTCTGCCGGACTGAAAGTCCTTTATCGAGAATTTCATGAAAGACATAGAGTTGTTTGTCAACCACATCCACATTCACGAGGGCACGGGCGTGACCCATGCTGAGCTGACCGTTTCTCACGGCAACCACAATGCCCGGGGGCAGTTTAAGCAGGCGGATATAGTTGGTGACCGTACTCCGCTCTTTACCCATGCGTTCTGCTACCTGTTCCTGGGTGAGGTTACATTCATCCATCAGCCGCTTATAACTCAGGCCGATCTCAATGGCGTTCAGGTCCTGCCTTTGCAGGTTCTCCAGCAGCGCCATTTCCAGCAGTTGCTGGTCGTTGGCCTCGCGTACATACACCGGCACTTCCTTAAGGCCGGCGAGTTTGGATGCCCGCAACCTGCGTTCACCGGCTATCAAGCGGTAACGGTTAGGCGCAATTCTGGCTACGGTGAGCGGCTGGATGATATCATGTGTGCGGATAGATGCAGCCAGTTCTTTTAAAGCGGTCTCGTCAAAATCCTGCCGCGGTTGTTTGGGGTTCACTTCCACCTGGTCGATGGGAACCTTGAACATACCGGTGGTTTTTTCCACAACCTCAGTCTTCAATGTGCCGGCCTGTGTTTTCATATCGGCATCAATGCCCTGCAGGAGCGAGCGGATGCCTTTGCCCAAAGCGTCTTTTTTCGGTTGTGGATTACTCATCGTCTAGGGTTAATATTCTTTCTGACTGGTTTATCTTGGTAAGGTTGTTTTTCTGCAGGATCTCCTTGGCCAGGTTCAGGTAATTGATGGCGCCCTTACTTTCTGCATCGTAGAGGATGGCAGGTTTACCCACGCTGGGGGCCTCGCTCAGCCTGGTATTGCGGTGGATGATCGTATCGAAGACCATCTCCTCAAAATGCCGGCGCACTTCGTTCACCACCTGGTTGCATAACCGAAGACGGCCGTCGTACATGGTCATTAAGATACCCTCGATCACGAGAGCGGTGTTGAGCCTTGATTGAACGATCTTGATGGTGTTCAATAATTTTCCGAGGCCTTCCAGTGCAAAGAATTCGGCCTGAACGGGAACGATCACACTGTCTGAAGCCACCAGTGCATTCACAGTGATCAGTCCAAGGGAAGGGGAGCAGTCGATGATGATGAAATCATAATCGTTGCGCACTTCTTCGAGGAGGTTTTTGAGCACTGTTTCCCGCTGCGGGTAATTGATCATTTCAATTTCGGCGCCTACTAAATCGATATGCGAAGGGATGACAAATAAATGCGGGATATCGGTCTTCAGGAT
This sequence comes from Chitinophagaceae bacterium, assembly GCA_041752135.1. Taxonomy (GTDB): domain Bacteria; phylum Bacteroidota; class Bacteroidia; order Chitinophagales; family Chitinophagaceae; genus Pollutibacter. The sequence goes on from JBGSHT010000019.1 coordinate 83,921, forward strand.
CACTTCCTTTGCTTTCACTTCATTGATCATGCAGTCGTACAGGCTCTGCTGTATATTATGCAGGTCGAAGCCCATGCCAGTAGTGCTGTTGGCCTGCGGATCTGCATCCACCAGGAGTGTTTTACATTCCAGCACAGCCAGGCTTGCGGCCAGGTTGATAGCTGTAGTTGTTTTACCAACTCCTCCTTTCTGATTTGCGATGCCTATGATACGCGCCATACGGTTCCTTGTATTATCTGGTAAAATTATATATCTGTTGTTGAGCCTATTTCCGGTAAAAGGAGTTCCATGCCATGTTTGCTGAAATAGTCTTTCGCCTTTTCTGTGTCGATGGTAATGAAGCCAAATGTATTATAATGTACGCCAATGATCTTCCGGCAGTTCACGAGCGAAGCCGCGCGGCTCGCATCTTCCATGCCCATGGTGAAATTGTCACCGATTGGCATGATACAAAAGTCGGGCACCGCAAAAGAAGGCACCAGCTGCATATCTAAAGTAAGGGCCGTATCGCCGGTATAATAGAAACTGCCTTCGTCGGTCTTGAAAACAAATCCCAGCGGGTTGCCGCCATAAGACCCATCGGGCAGTCCCGATGAGTGCTGCGCCACAACCGCTTTTACGGTACCGAATTCAAATACCCATTTTCCCCCGGTATTCATCGGGTGGGTATTCTCCAGGCCTTGTTTGTTGAGCCATTCGTGGATTTCCCAGTTGCAGACCAGTTTGGCCCCCGTCCTTTTGGCAATGGCTGCGCAGTCGGCAATATGATCCGCATGGCCATGAGACAAAAAGATATAATCAGCCGGGATATCCTCCACTTTGATGCCGGAAGCCAGCGGATTATACGTAACAAAAGGATCAAAAAGGATATTTTTCCCTTTGATGTTTAGGCTAAAACAGGAATGACCGTAATAAGTAAATTTCATACGTTTGACTTGCCGGAAGGCTTTTGACTGAAATTGCTGATCATTCAGGTTCATCACCCAAATGGCAGGTTGGCAAAATTACGCCTTCAGCATCATTTTGGGGAACAATATATCCAAAAAACTGTTGTTTCTCTAATCCTTAAATCATGAAGTATACAATTATATCCGGAACCAACAGGCAAGGCAGCAATACCCTCAAAGTAGCCAGGCAGTACCATGAAATGCTGGCATCCAGGGGCGTGGACGCAGGACTGGTGAGCCTCGAGGGCCTCGATCTCAACCAAAAAGGGCTGCAATTGCAGCAATTGGAGCAGGATGTGCTCATTCCAACCGATAAATTCATTTTTGTGCTGCCCGAGTATAACGGCAGTTACCCCGGTTCGTTGAAGACCATGATCGATATGTCTGATATCCGCAAGGTCTGGTGGGGCAAAAAAGCCCTGCTGACGGGCGTTTCAACCGGACGGGCCGGTAATTTGCGCGGGATGGACCACCTCACCGGGGCATTGAACTACCTTAAAGTACACGTGCACCATAATAAATTACCCATTTCTTCGGTGGATAAATTATTGAATGGAGCCGGGGAGATCACCGATACGGCTACTATTACCGCTATGGAGCACCAGGTGGAGGAGTTCCTTGCTTTCTGATCTTGTATTCTTCGTTTCTTCGCGGTAAAAAATTGGTTACATGAGCAGACTTTTCGGTTCCTGGATATTCATACTCTTTTTAGTGCTGATCGACCTGTATGTTTTCCAATCTTTAAAACTCGTAACCCAGCAGCTCCCCGGCAAATGGAAATGGCTGGTCTATGGCATATACTGGTCGTTTACCCTGGCGGCGGTTATCGTCTTTCTCGCCGGGCCATTGCTGCAAATGGAAAGCTGGCCGAAGAGCGTCCGCATTTATTTCTTTTCTACTTTGATAGGCCTCTTCATTGCCAAGTTCATCTCCTCCGCGTTTTTCCTGATGGATGACCTGCGGCGGGTGATACAGTGGGCCGGCGGAAAGCTGTTCTACCGCTATATCCAGGACGAGAATTTCAAAGCGGGAACCATCGACCGCTCCGTTTTCCTCAGCTGGATGGGATTTGCCGTAGGCGGCGGTGTTTTCGGCAGCCTGCTCTATGGATTTGGCAACAAATACAAGTACAAAACCGAAAGGGTAAAGCTCTCCTTCGATACATTGCCGGAAGCATTCAAAGGAATGAAGATTGTGCATATTTCGGATATACATTCGGGTAGTTTTACCGATAAGAAAGCCGTGGAGAAAGGGATACAGAAGATACTGGACGAAAAGCCCGACCTCATTTTATTCACCGGCGACCTCGTGAACGACCATGCGGATGAAATGACCGAATACGCTTCGGTCTTTTCTCGGCTCAAAGCGCCGATGGGCGTTTTCAGTTCGCTCGGCAACCACGACTATGGCGACTACCGTACATGGTCAAGCGAAAAAGAGAAGGCTGATAATCATACCCGCCTGAAACAGCTACATGCCGATATGGGCTGGCGGCTGCTGATGAACGAACACTTGCCGCTCGAAAAAGACGGGCAGCAGATAGCCATCCTGGGTATAGAGAACTGGAGCGCCAAAGCCAATTTCGCCCGTTACGGCAAGATGGCCGAAGCCTATGCCGGTGCAGAAAAATATCCCTTTAAGATACTGCTGAGTCATGATCCCAGTCACTGGGAAGCGGAGGTAAGGGAAAAGTATAAAGATGTGGACCTCATGCTCAGCGGGCATACACACGGGATGCAGTTTGGGGTGGAGATTCCCGGTTTCCGGTGGAGCCCGGTGCAGTATGTGTATAAGCAATGGGCCGGTTTGTATGAAAAGGAGAACCAGAAATTGTATGTGAACAGGGGATTTGGGTTTATAGGTTACCCGGGGCGGGTGGGGATATTACCGGAGATTACGGTGATTGAACTTGCATAGCAAAATGCGGCCTTAGTGTCTTTGCGGTTAAGTTTAACCTCAATGATTCTATGTTAAGTACTTGAAACTACCGATTCCACGGTGCGCGTCCTTACGAACCGGAAAACGAAATTTTTTCGACGATGGTTGCCAATGACACACTACGTATTTAATTGAATATGAAATCGATAAAAACTGATTGCAATGTTCAATAAGAATGTCGCCCCGCTGGGGCTCTAATACAAAATACATGTGTGTCTACAAGAATTTCGCCCCGCTGGGGCTCTAATCAAAATACATACGGGGCTACAAGAATGTCGCCCCGCTGGGGCTCTAATACAAAATACATGTGTGTCTACAAGAATTTCGCCCCGCTGGGGCTCTGATACAAAATACATACGGGGCTACAAGAATGTCGCCCCGCTGGGGCTCTAATCAAAATACATGTGTGTCTACAAGAATTTCGCCCCGCTGGGGCTCTGATACAAAATACATGTGTGTCTACAAGAATTTCGCCCCGCTGGGGCTCTAATCAAAATACATACGGGGCTACAAGAATGTCGCCCCGCTGGTGCTCTAATACAAAATACATGTGTGTCTACAAGAATGTCGCCCCGCTGGGGCTCTAATCAAAATACATGTGTGTCTACAAGAATTTCGCCCCGCTGGGGCTCTGATACAAAATACAAACGGGGCTACAAGAATGTCGCCCCGCTGGGGCTCTAATACAAAATACAAACGGGGCTACAAGAATGTCGCCCCGCTGGGGATTTAATACAAATGCAGTTCTGCCTTTAAGCTCCAGAGGAGCGACATTCTTGTAGAAAACATTTGATTCTTCAATAGAGCCCCAGCGGGGCGACATTATTTTAAATCCGTAACGTCATTTATGAATATGTCATCTTCAAATAAGTTGTATCCGAAACGGGAATTATCTACTTGGGATGACACGACAATGGATCCCTAAAAAACCTCGACGTAGTTTGTTAATAAAGGAGTAGCCAGGAGAAGTCAATAAATATTTCTTTCCGGCGTTTTAAACCTGTTCCTTTTTACCCCGTCATAAGGAGCAGAACCCGGAAATGAAAAAAGCCCTTTATTTATCCCTGCTCAGTATAGCCCTGTGCCTGCGGCTCAGCGCACAAAATGAACCCGTGCGCGATACCCTGCCATTGGCTGATACCACTGCTTTACAAACAGATTCTATAGGCATTGATGAATCCATGCTGGCTGATCTTCGGTTCCTGCTTGATTCCATGAAGATCAGGCAGAGTTTCTTTTCGGTTGACCTGGGTGTGAGTAACCGACTTTTCAGTGTACGCAATAATAATTTCAATGCACAACAGGTAACTGCAGACAGGATCGCATTCACCCCTTCGGTCACCTATTACCATAAGAGCGGATTGGGTATCAGTGCCATGGCCTTCCTCAGCAGTTTTGACGGCACGCCAACTTTTTACCAGTATGCCTTTTCGCCATCATACGATTACCTCAATAATAAAAATGTTTCCTTCGGGCTTTCCTATGCCTATTATCTCACCCGGGATGATCTCTCCGTGTATGCCACACCGTTCAAGCACGAGTTTTACGGCTATGTGCGGAGCCGGAAAGGCTGGCTGCGGCCGGGTTTCTCCATGGGCTGGGCAACCGGCACCTATACCGATATCAAGCAACTCGACACGGTGATCTTTGGTATCCCGAGGCGGATCATCGATACTACGGAAGTAGGCCTGCAGGATTTTTCCATGACCTTCTCACTGGCGCATTATTTCGACTTTGAAGATCTTTTCAAAAAAGGCGACGGTCTCAGCATTTCGCCGCAATTGATGGTTACCGCCGGGGCGCAGAACTTCGAAGCCGATTCAAAGACCAGCCTGTATTCAGGTGCGCGTTTACGTTATGTCAACCGGCGGTATCAATCCAGCACAACCGAAAATACCGGCCTGCGTATGCAGTCGCTATCCGGCGCGGTAAACACCACCTATTTCATAAACAAACTATCTTTGTCGGCAGGTTACTTTATAAATTATTTTATCCCCGAATCCGACAAGCCATTCACCCATATCTTTTCGGTTACGGCAGGACTTACTTTTTAAAGTAATGTTGTTTAACATATCCTTGAGTATGTATTTCGCTTAATGGCATTAATCTTGGTTTTTAAACAGAAACATACCATTATGAAATCAATCATCCTGTCAGCAACCATCCTTGTTTTTGCAATTACTTCATCACAGGCGCAAGGCATCAAACTGGGCGTACGTGCCGGCGCCAACATGTTTAAGATCCAGGGTATGTCGTTTGAGGACCAGTTCAATTATGGTTATCATGCCGGCGGAGCCCTCGAGGTCATGTTCAGTAAGGTCATCGGCATCCAGCCCGAAGTATTATTCAACCAGAGTAATACAAGGACCGGGTACTCTTTTGATACCTTGTACAAATCTGTCAATCCCGGCACGCTGAAAGATGTAAAACTGAATTACCTCACCATTCCCATCTTACTTAACATACGCCCTTTCCCATTCCTTACGTTACAGGCCGGTCCGCAGTTTGGTATTCTGATGTCGAAGAACCTTCCTTTGCTGGAAGACGGCAAAGCGGCATTTAAGAATGGCGAACTCACCATGCTGGCCGGTGTGCAATTGAATATTATGAAGTTCCGGGTATATGGACGATATGGTATTGGTTTGAACAACCTCAATGATATCGACAACCAGGATAAATGGAAAAGCCAGAGTGCGCAACTAGGTGTCGGCTTTAATTTTTAGTTTAACCGCAAGGGCACAAAGAAAGTCAGTAGTGTGAAAAGCGCTACTGGCTTTTTCATTGCGGCTTAGCGGTAAAGTTCGCCGCCGTTGTTGGTGTTGCGCAGCATGATCTCATTAACTAAGCCTTTTTCAGCGCACACCAACAACATACCGGGGATTATCTCCTGTTTGTTGGTGCGCGCCAGGTATCAGCATATATAATCCATTAAATTAAGGCGCAACACCAACAAAGGCCGTGGTATGTATTTTGCCTTTCACTTTCGATTTTCGACTTTTGATTTTCGATTTTCCTTTTTCTCTGGCATTAATATTGACTTATATAACTTCGAACTTTTTTTTTCCATCCGCACCCTGATTTGTGACAGGTTGACGTTATTAGATGAATTATGGACAAAAACCCTATTTTCCTGCAAAACGAAGACGATATAGATTTCATGCCAATCATTCCCCTGCACGACGGAGAAGGCGAAAATGCAGACGAGACAATCATTCCAGACGAATTACCCATTCTTCCCTTACGCAATACCGTACTGTTCCCCGGAGTTGTAATACCCATTACCGTGGGCCGCGATAAATCGCTCAAGGCTGTAAATGAGTCGTATAAGACTGACAAACTGGTAGGTGTGCTTGCACAAAAAGACAGTTCCGTAGAAGATCCCGGCATAAACGACCTGGTGACCGTAGGAACCGTGGCCAAAGTGATCAAACTCATCAAAATGCCAGATGGCGGCACCACCGTCATCATCCAGGGAAAGAAAAGGTTCCAGATCGAGGCCATCACCGCCGAAGAACCCTTCTTCAAGGCAAGGGTGAAAGTGCAGGAAGAAGAACTCATCCAGAACGACCAGCATTTTGACGCCACGGTAAGTTCCATCAAGGACCTCGCCGGACAGATCATCCAGCTATCGCCCAATATACCCGCCGAAGCATCCATCATATTACGAAATATTGAGAACCCATCGTTTCTCATACATTTTGTAAGCAGCAACCTCAACAGCGATATTTTTGAGAAGCAGCAGCTCCTTGAAATGAATGATATCCGGGCGAGGTCTGAAATGTTGTTGCACCTCCTCCAAAAAGAACTGCAGTTTGCAGAACTCAAGAACAAGGTCACCAATAAGACAAAGACCGAGCTCGACAAGCAGCAGCGCGATTATTTTTTGCAGCAGCAGTTGAAAAGCATCAAAGAAGAACTCGGCGGCGATACCAACGACCGCGAGATCCAGGAGATGAAGAAAAAAGCCGAGACCAAAAAATGGCCGGTCGCAGCCAAAGAACTTTTCCAGAAAGAAATAGAGAAACTCGAGCGGATGCATTCCAGCACCCCCGATTACTCCATCGTATATAATCATGTTGACCTCATGCTCGACCTCCCCTGGAACGAGTATACCGAGGACCGCTATGATCTCCGCAAAGCCAAGAAGGTACTCGACGAAGATCATTATGGCATGGACAAGATCAAGGAGCGCATCCTTGAATACCTTGCCGTGCTCAAATTAAAAGGCGATATGAAGAGCCCCATACTCTGTTTTGTGGGCCCGCCCGGTATTGGTAAAACATCGCTCGGACGCAGCATATCCAATGCCATCAACCGCAAGTATGTAAGGCTCAGCCTTGGTGGTTTGCATGATGAAAGTGAGATCCGCGGTCACCGCAAGACCTATATCGGCGCCATGCCCGGCAGGATCGTGCAATCGATACGCAAGATCAAATCATCCAATCCCGTGATGATCCTCGATGAGATAGATAAGGTAGGACGCGATAACCGCGGCGATCCCTCATCCGCCTTACTCGAAGTACTTGATCCCGAGCAGAACCATACTTTTTACGATAACTATCTTGAGCTCGAGTACGACCTCAGCAAAGTGTTGTTCATTGCCACCGCCAATGATATCGGCAGCATCCAGCCCGCGCTCCGCGACAGGCTCGAGATCATAGAGCTTAGCGGGTATGCCGTGGAAGAAAAGGAAGAGATAGCCAAGCGCCACCTCATCCCCAAGCAAAAAGAACTGCATGGTTTGAAGGATATGAATTTCAAGATCAACCAGCCCGTGCTACAGGGGATCATAGAAAACTATACCCGCGAAAGCGGCGTGCGCGAACTCGACCGGCAACTCGCATCCATCATGCGCTCGCTGGCCAAGGATTACGCCATGAAAGGCAAGATCAAACCAACCCTCACCATGAAAGATGTGGAGCGCATACTCGGAAAGCCCAGGTACAGCAACGATCTCTACAAGACAGCCAACATGGCCGGCGTAGCCGTGGGACTGGCCTGGACCTATGTAGGCGGTGATATCCTATTCATTGAAACCAGTTTAAGCGACGGCAAGGGCGACCTCCAACTCACCGGAAACCTTGGCCAGGTGATGAAAGAAAGCGCCGCCACTGCGCTGACCTACCTGCAGTCGAACGCCCGCAAGAGTGGTATCGATCCGGAGATCTTCAAGAAGAAAAACATCCATATACACGTACCCGAAGGCGCCGTGCCAAAGGATGGACCCAGTGCCGGTATCACCATGATGACGGCCCTCGCATCCGCGCTCACGGGCCGCAAGGTGAAGCCCTATCTCGCCATGACCGGAGAGAGCACGTTGAGGGGACAGGTACTGCCCGTGGGTGGTATCAAGGAAAAAGTGCTGGCCGCAAAAAGGGCCGGGTTGAAAGAGATCATCATGTGCTGGCAGAATGAGAAGGATGTGGAAGAGATCAATGCCACGTTCATCAAGGGAATGAAGTTTCATTATGTGAAGACCATGAACCAGGTATTGGAACTCGCGTTGGTATAGCTAACAGGAATAATAATATTTTAAAAATAAATCAACCTTTCGATCCCTGACAACGTTACATATGATAAGAATTACATTCTTATTTTTCATGTTGGTTGTTTTAAGGGTTAAAGAAAATCCCCCATCTCCATGGGGGATTTTCGTTTTAGTTCCTTGCCGTTGAATCCGTATTTTCGTAAGGATGATATGCACCCGCTATTTACTGATTTTTTGTTTAGCCTTACTCGGACAGTTGCCGGTGCTAAGTCAAACATTAGGCGGTAATGCTGTGTTTAATTTCCTCAAAGTGCCCGCATCGCCGCAGTTAACAGCCTTAGGCGGTTTGAATACGTCCAACATCACCCAGGATATTTCATTGGCCGCGCATAACCCTTCCTTGCTCCGCGAAGAGATGCACGGGCAGTTGCTCGCATCCTTCAATTTGTTTTATGCCGGGATAAAGAACATGCATGCGTTGGTAGGGTATCATCACAAACCCTGGAAGACCAATTTTTCCGCCGGCATCAATTACTTTCATTATGGCGATGCCGTGCAGACCGATCCTTCAGGCAATGTGCTCGGCAGTTTCCGCGCCAATGATTATGTGGTTTCGGTTACGGCTTCCCGGCAGTACCTCGAGCGATGGTATTATGGCGCCACGCTCAAATTCATCGGCAGTAATTACGGGATCTATACTTCCTATGGGATCGCACTCGATGTGGGCCTCAATTATTATGATTCCGCCAACCTGCTGCAGGTAGGTTTTGTGGCCAAAAATATGGGCACCCAGTTAAAGACCTATGCCGGCACTGGCGAGGACCTGCCTTTTGACCTGCAGATCGGCATCACCAAGCGATTGCTCAAAGCGCCCTTGCAGTTTTCCTTCACCGCACAGCGCCTGCACCAGTTTGATATCCTTTACCGGGATACTACCTTTAACATTGATAATTATGGCGATGCCGGAAAGGCAGGGTTCATCACCAATTTGTTCCGCCATTTTGTATTTGCCGTGCAGGGCTATGTGGGTGATAAGGTGGAGCTAACGGTGGGGTATAATGTATTAAGGCAGGCGGAGTTGAGTGTTACCAATACATCGAATGGGCTGACGGGTTTTTCTTTTGGGGTGGGGGTATTGTTGAAGAAGCTGCAATTCAGGTATGCAAGATCGATGTATCAAAATGGGGTGGGGTATAACCAGGTGGGGATGAATGTGAAGATGAGTAGGTAGTCTTGAGAGGTAGTCGAGAGTCATGAGTCATGAGTCGGGAGTCAACAGCCATCCTCAATAGCCAATAACTATTATCCAACACCTAATATCTTCTTTTTAATTGGTAATGTATTTTGCGCTATGCGTATTTATGTTTATGAAAAATCAGGTATGAAATATACAACATAAGAACGCTTTAATAGATAATTGAGGATCAGCGTTGATTAGTTTTGAAGAGTACGTATAATTGCAAAAATTTATGTGTTGTAGGGCATTTGTGTCTCTAAGCAACTTTCTCTTATACATTCATTCACTCTCTAAAAGTTAATTTAGGGTGAAGGATCTCGTGCACATTAAGCGAAATTGTAAATATTGGTTTAATAGCAGAAAACGTTACTACTTTAGTAATTTGGCCATACAGAAATTAAACCTAAACATTCTAAGTGGTGCCAGGGAAGCTGATAAGAATTTGAACCCCCGAGCATATTAAATTGTAACAGTTAACTGCAAACCAAATGAAGATACTATTAGCCACATTTCTCCTATCCAACCTTTGTTTCGCACAGAAAACCATAATTTGGGAAGTAAGGGATACTTCAAATAAAAAACTGTCTTATGTTGTAGGAACATACCACCATATCGGAAACTCATTCATTGACTCGATTCCATTTATACAGTCGGCGCTGGTAAACGCTGACATAGCCATATTTGAGTCAGTTGATGATGAAAATAGGGTACTTGACATTTTTAAAAATAGACAAGAAGGAAATCAAATTGAAAGCATAGTAAGTAAAGAAGATTATGCAAGCCTCAAGAAAATCTTCAACGAATCTGAGGTTAATTTATCACAACTTAAGCCAATAGAGTTATTGATCGCCCTGCGGAGGGAGTTTCAAATATCAGTATGTAAGTCAGTACTACCCACGGATAAATACGACCACTTCGACAACTATTTGATCTCGATAGCTAAGGGAAAAGGTAAAAAATTATTCGGGCTCGAGAGTGACAGTCTGCAATTAGAAATTTTAGAAGACCTACAGAACGCCTGGGATTTGAATGAAATCCGTGACGAAATCAGCTATTGGATCTCCAAAATTAACCAGGCCACAAGCACAGATGAGCATTGCGATTTGGTTAACAGGTATATGAAAATGGATTTAGATTATGAATTTAATAGTGAATGCGAAGATGATATATTGAATAGTAGAAGAAATGAAGAATGGATAACAAAATTGTCCGGCTTGCTGTCACAAAATAACTGTTTCATTGCGGTTGGCCTTTTACATTTGAAGTATAGATGCGGATTGTTAGAGGCATTCCGTAAAAATGGATTCTTCGTTAACCCAATTATTTTGGATAAAGCCAGCCATTAACAAGTATTGCTAAAATGAAGACTGAGCTTAGAGATCAACATTTCTATTTCTTTCGGACCTTGCTGTTTTTGTATCGTTAATATTGATTGCCTTCATAAAAGTTAATAGGATTATCCATTTAAGTCTCATTTGTAATTTGGATCAAGGGTTGGTGGTTATACATGTGATCTATTGTATGATTTAAATTAGGATTGTCCTCCCCCTAAAGCACCACAGTATAATGTCAATCAGTTTCACCCCCTCCAGAGGGGGATAAAACAGCCCTTCCCTGCAGTGTTTGTTCATTGACTATTTATAAGAAGGTTTTGGAGAAGAATTATCCCCCTCTGGAGGGCCTGCCCGCCGTGCTCCTACGCTGATGCTTCGGCGTAAGCGTAAACGGAGTGTAGGCGGGGGTGAATTTCGATCTTAACACATACTCAGGTTTTAGGGGGAGGATTGTTTGTCTCTTTAACTCCCACACGTACAGGATATTTGTTTTTGGTACTTTTTTGGATCAAGTCAACAAAGTGAAATGACCTTGTAATAAGGCTTTACTTTCTAAATACTTAATCCTAAAGGTGAATAAGAAAATCTAAAAGATGGCGCATTAAGCAGTCGCAAATTCAATTTTTATAATTTACTTTTATCCCCTCTATAACGCAGATAACTTCATTGCCCAATTCATTAATATACATTTTTTCCATTTTCACCCTTTTCCTGATAGCGTTGCTGGTAACGTTTAAGCGCAGAAGTCGGGGAAACGAAGCAGGGCGGTTCCTGTCTATGTATTATTGGTTTACCCTGCTGAGCATTTCCATCAGTTACCTGGTACTGACGCCTTACCTGGCTTATGTCCCGCACCTGTTCCGCTCGGCACAGTTTTTCATTCTGCTGATGATGCCGCTCTCGTACCTCTATTTCCGGCAAACCCTGCACGATAAACCTCTCGGCCGGGCAGATTTATTGCACTTGCTGCCGCTGCTGCTTTTCGTAGTTGATTATATGCCATTTTTCATGCTTTCCAGCGAGCGCAAACTCGAAATCTGGCGGGGCTTGAATGACTACCGTTTGAATGCCGGGTTCAAGGAAGGATGGTTTATGCCCGAAGGTGGGCATATTGTGATCCGGTATGCAAGCATGCTGACGTATTGGACACTGCAATTTTTTTTACTTTACCGGCTGCCTGCTGATCAGCGTAAAGATATTTCCCGGGCGAATCCCAGTCAGCTCCGCTGGTTTCGATGGTTACTCTGGGCTCAGGCGATTATGATCTTACCTTCCATGCTGGCTTTGTTATTTGTATCAAAGCAATTGCAATCATCAATCCTTGCGCTGTCGGCCCTGATATCGGCCCTGCTGCAGGGATATTTTCTGTTCACCCACCCGGAGATCCTGTATGGGATACAAAGCAGCCCTGATGTTGTTGGATCTTCCAACCCAGGTGGAAATCAGGCCGGAGTTGAAATGGCCGTTATAACAGGCCCGGAATCAAACTCATCCTACCTGGATCTGATTGATGAACCAACCCTGGATCGGATAGAAGCATTGCTGAATCCGCTTATGGAAAAAGAGAAACTGTTTCTGAACCCAAACCTGAAAGTGGCCGACCTGGCAACAGCAACGGGTTTTGGCCCCCATAAGCTGGCCGCTTATTTCAACAAACGTTGCGGTCTCACTTTTAACGACTACATCAACAACCAGCGTGTACAATACTGCGCCCTCAAGCTGGAATCCGGTGAATACAAATCCAAAACACTGGATGCACTGTCATCTGAATCGGGATTTCAAAGCCGGAGCACTTTCATCCGCGCATTTAAAAAATGCAAAGGGCTGACCCCATCGGAATTTGTACAGTTTGTCAAACAAAACTGATCTGTTTATTTTCAGAATCATTTTCCTGCTTTATCATTAAACAAGCTCAAAACTGCTTTTGCCCAGCACGCTCCGTTTTGTTTCGTGTCATAATTTGCAACCAACTGAAATGGACTGATTCAGGCAAAGATCATCTGCTTCATTAGTTTTAGCTTTGATATCGGCAGTAGAACCGGTACGCTTTGAACATTTGTCGACGGCTGATCCGTACACATCATATCATCATTCCCAACTTATCATCAATCAATAAATCATCTTAATTATGCGCAGGTATAAATTCATGCTGGCCCTCGGGGTATTTCTCTGGGCATGCAACAGTGGTTCCAATAATCAGGAAGACAATGCCGGAGGCAGTTCCCCGGAGGCTTCATCTACCATGTATTATGGGGGTGAAATCATTACCATGGAGGGCGATTCGGCACGCTATGCAGAATCTTTAGTGGTGAAAGACGGAAAGATACTCTTCGTTGGCGGCAGGGAGGATGCGATGAAAGCTGCCGGGGAGGGTCACCAAATGGTGGACCTGCAGGGTAGAACCTTGGTGCCCGGTTTTGTGGATGGCCATGCGCATTTCTTTGGCTTCGGCGCTCAGGCAGTTACTGCCAATTTGCTCGCCAGTCCGGATGGCGACTGCAACGATATTCCAACACTGGTAACTACAATGAAAGCCTGGGCCGCCAAATCAGACCTTAGCAGTACCAATGGTTGGATTGCGGGAATGGGTTTCGACGATGCCGTTTTGAAGGAAAATCGGTTCCCCACCCGGCAGGAACTGGATGTGGTGTCTAAGGATACGCCCGTGGTGATCATCCATATTTCAGGGCACTTCTGTGTCATGAATACAAAAGGCCTGGAGATGTCGGGCATTAATGCCTCCAGTAAAAATCCTGAAGGCGGGCTGATCCGCCGGGAAAAAGATGGCAAAACGCCCAATGGTGTGCTGGAAGAACTGGCCGCCATTCCCTTTATGACCAAAGCGATCACCCCATCAACGCCGGAGAACGCTTCGTACTTTTTGGAAAAGGGACAGGAGATGGCCGCCAGTTATGGTCATACCACGGTGCAGGAGGGCAGGGCGATGGCCGGGCAACACAACGCAATCGCGAGCTTCGCGGAAAGCGGAAAACTGAAACTGGATATCGCTACTTATATTGATTATACGGCGCCGGATTTATTCCGGACGAAATGGTACAGCAAGTCTTATAATAATCATTACCGGATTGCCGGTATCAAGCTTACCCTTGATGGATCCCCGCAGGGCCGAACTGCCTGGCGCGATGTGCCTTACCTCATCCCGCCCGATGGTCAGCCTAAAACCTATAGTGGCTATCCTGCAATTCCAAACAATGAAGACGTAAAGAAAGTTTTTGATACCGCTTTCTCCAATAACTACCAGATACTGATTCATGCCAATGGTGAAGCGGCCATTGATCAGATGTTGGGCGGTGTGGCCTATGGCGCAAACAAATATGGGAATAAGGAGCGGCGCACCGTCTTGATTCACGGGCAGTTTATCAAAATGAATCAGCTGGACAGTTTGAAAAAGTATGATGTAGTGGCATCACTTTTTCCCATGCACACATTTTATTGGGGTGATTGGTACAAGAAGATCATCGGCCCGGTAAAAGCGCAGCAGATCAGTCCCATTAACACGGCCCTGAAAAAAGGTTTGCATGTTACCAGCCACACCGATGCACCGGTGGCTTTCCCCAATATGATGATGATTCTCTGGACCACGGTCAATCGCGTCAGCAGGTCGGGTACAGTCATGGGGCCGGATGAGCGACTGACACCCTACCAGGCCTTGCAGACGATCACTGCCTGGGGCGCATGGCAGCATTTTGAAGAATCAGCCAAAGGGACGCTGACGGCAGGTAAACTGGCTGATATGGTGATCCTGGATAAGAACCCGCTGAAGGTGGATCCCATGACTTTGAAAGACATCAAAGTGATGGAGACCATTAAAGAGGGTAAATCAGTTTATAAGCGGCCATAACCCGGGACAGAAAAAAATATTGTTCAAGGAATCAGTACAGCATATTGATTTATTAAACTCAATAGCCTGGACTGATTCCTTTTTAATTTATTAAATGAATAAAAGCAGTTAATCATGTACGTTAGTTTATGGACCATTTTTCTTATCCCGGCAAAACTGTTTATATCCCCAAAGTACAACTGACCGGAAACTGTGTCGGGGTGCGGGATAGCCTGCAAAAAAGCGGATTGATCATTCAATAGCGGGTGACAAACTTCCGGCAAAATTTTGTTGCGGGTACCGGAAACAGGTGGTTGGAGTTTGCCGGAAAGGCAGATCTGATAGGGAGTTTGTAGTCTTGAGTCGATAGTCAACAGCTGGTTGCTAAAACCTTCGATAAAGATTCTAATAACCAATATCTAATATCCGATATCTTTTTTTCTCCCCTTGCTTGTGTCTGAACCATGATTTATGGGATTTAAGTGATTAATGGGATAAACAGCTCTTTTGTGTTTGCTTAGGTATTTATTAAACAACCTAAAAAAGCAAATAAGGATAATTGAGGACCAATGTTGAATGGTTCTGCAGGCGGCATGTAATTAAATAAATTCACACGTTATGCAGCAGTAAAACCTGTCATCAAAATTTCTTATATTAAATAAAAATACTTACCTTTAACGTTAGTAATGTAAACCGTCAGTATGATAATTTCATTCGGGAGTTCAGAAACGGAGAAAATATGGAATGGTCAAAGGGTCAAAAAAATGCCCATTGAAATTCAGGAAATCGGGAGGCGAAAGGTAAGAATGTTAAATAACTCTTTTAGTTTACTCGATTTAAAAGTTCCGCCTTCAAACAGGCTGGAAAAGCTTTCTGGCGATTTAAAAGGATTTTACAGTGTTCGCATTAACGATCAATGGAGAATAATATTTAAGTGGCAGGATAATAATGCTGCTGAAGTTGAAATACTTGATTATCACTAAAATTGAATTCATGAAAGGGTTAAAAAATATACATCCAGGAGAAGTATTGATGGAAGAATTTCTGATTCCACATAATATTACTGCGTACAGGCTTTCAAAAGATATTGATATCCCTCAAACCAGGATATCAGAAATTGTCAAAGGCAATCGAAGGATTACTGCCGACACTGCGTTGCGGCTGAGTAAATATTTCGGGAATTCTGCAAAATTTTGGCTTGGCTTACAAGATGATTATGATCTTGAAGAAGAGCAGTCATTGAAAAAGAAAGAATTTGAATCAATTACACCTGTAACATTTAACGCCGCATAATTTCAGATCCTCCCGCTAAATGCATTCATTTGAATGAGATTATATACACTTATTTTAACAAGTATACTTGTTTTCTCGTGTAGGAGTAAGCAAATTGAAAAGGACGTTTCTGAGAAATATCACAATTTATATGATAGTATAAGGGCAAACAGCAAAGCAGCAGATATTCTATTTTATCGGGATTTTGCATCTTCCAAAATTTCTATTTTGGCAGGGCAATTTAAGACAGCCCGGGGAATTGATTCTGTTCTGTCTTATTTTGGTGATGAAAGCCTGGATACAGCATGCAGCATATTTTCAGAAGGCAACCCGATTGGACAGATTATATTTTATCGCGATACTTCACGATCACAACTTGTTGCAGGTTTTGATTTCACACTGGCAAAACATTGTAAGGGATTTTATGATGGAATTGAAAATTCATCCTATAATATAACAATGAGTTCAAATGGCCAAAAGAATTTAGAGGAGTTACACAAAACGGTCAAATCGTATTGGGAGAAATGAATGCGGCTAACTTAGGCTTGCCAGTTCACAGGCTTTTTGGAATTGTTGACTTGCTGATATGCCGGGGCTGCCGTAAATTGGCTTGTACTATAGTTAAGCCCATTTACGGCAACCCGCATTCAAGTTTAGCCGCACTGCGGCAAGCCCTTAAAGTTAGCGGTCAATGTAATAAGATACTGTAGCCTCCAGACAAAACATATGAAATGGCAGTTATGACAAAATTAGAAATTGCACAATCGTTTTCTGGTGGACAATTTGAAAAATGTTTTGTCTGTCTGACAGAACAAACAGTTTGGAACACTCCTGGCGAACAATGCTTAAACGGCAGAAGGGAAATAGAAGCATTTTGTAAAAATATCGCTGCATATTTTAGCAGCGTAACTACGAATTTCAAGCAGCTCAATCTGATAGAAAATGACCGATGTGTAGCAATCAATGGGACTGCTGAATTTATCCGTGATGGGAAAAGGGTTTCATTTGTTTCATCTTGTGACGTTTACGAGTTTGACATGGACAACAAAATTGTGAGTATACATTCATATTGTATTACTGAGCGGCCAGAAAAAAAATGAAGGATAACGAACCGCTAATAAGGTATTGCCACAATTGCGGCTGACTATCAACTCTTAACTTCTACAAATCAATAGACTAAAAGTAAACTGAAATAAACAACCATAAAGAAAACCTGAAATAAATTGCATGCATCAGCCGATTGCAATACCAGGCTCTGGTACAGGCCGGGCAGACAACTTTCAACTTTAGTTCTTACCTTCAGCTAAGTAATTTTCATCAGAGCGTTTATGGTAAGAAGGAAGACTATTGCCACCCCTGCATAAGCCCTGATCATTAGCTAAAACATGCTTTGTACACATGAAAAACAAAAAACAGGTTGTGTTCATTACCTTACTGTTTATCGCTGCTCTTTTTTTAATCGGAGCGGATTGGGCAAATGAAAAGATAAGTCGACTATTTCACAGCTACTTTGCTGATATTGCCATACCATTTGGCTATTATTTCCTCCTGGTTCTTTTAGAGGATAATTACAAACCTTTTCAAAAATGGTATATAAAAGCAACTGCAATCTTTATGCTTTGTTCTGTCTCAGAAACGTTGCAATATTT
This sequence comes from Chitinophagaceae bacterium, assembly GCA_041752135.1. Lineage (GTDB taxonomy): Bacteria > Bacteroidota > Bacteroidia > Chitinophagales > Chitinophagaceae > Pollutibacter. Next base: position 101,627 of record JBGSHT010000019.1, read on the forward strand.
TGGCATTTATGCCCTGGCAATAGTTTTTGATCCATTGGATTACGGGATGTATGCAATAGGAGTGGTTTTAGCGGCTATCGTTGATAGGATGATTTTTAAAAGACTGTTTAGTTTCTGGCAATAAAAAACGGAATGTTTCATCTGGCACTTCATTGGCAATATGTGGGTCGGCGAAATTATGCCCAATTAATTCTTTTTAATCGGCTTCGGTTCCAGTCGACGAATGACTATGGGCTCTCTGATAAACCATGAATATTTATATATTTAACGTGTTGTACTATTAAATAACCAAGTAGATGGTATTTAATAGTCAACAAAACAAATATGAAATATAACCCCCTTTTTTATTCAGGTAAATCAAACCCGACCTTTATTATCCAATCTGGGTTGTATTTACTTTAAGTATAGCTACGGAGGATAAATAGAATTGGAATTTTTAATGTAAGAGTGAATAGAATGAAACAAAAAATACAAGGCCACTGAGAGTCACGGAGATAACAGAGGGCCACAGCAATAGAGGTTGCACTCTGTGGCCCTCAATTTTTTCTCTGTGGTTCTCTGTGGGCTAAAAATTTCATTAACAGGCCGACCAGAATGATATTCCATACTGCTTTGATCTGAATTCAAATAAAAATTAATAGCACAACACGTTATAAATTAGTACTTTCTTTTTCCATTTCTTCTATCATCACCTAATTCTATTGGACTTTTTGTTGTTATATTTAACATCGGTTTATAACATGTGCATCTGTTGTGGTAGGAGGAATTTTAATCCCACACCATTTTATAGTTTAAACTTAATGAGAATTATGAAAAATCTTATTCAGGTAGTCAGCAAAACGTTTCTGATTGCGACCCTGGTTTGTTTGTGCTCTACTGTCAATTACGCTCAGAGCAAGAACGGGCATTTAAGTAACACATTTCCGGTTAGCACCCCGGAAGTAGAGGGCGTATCTTCGGCAGGTATCCTCAAGTTTCTGGATGCTGTTGATAAAGGCCAGAATGAACTTCACAGTTTTGTCATCCTGCGTCACGGGAAAATTATCTCAGAAGGATGGTGGAGCCCCTATGGGAAAGATTTAAAGCACGTTATGTTTTCAGTCAGCAAAAGTTTTACTTCCATGGGCGTAGGTCTTGCGATTGCTGAAAATAAACTCAAACTTACCGACAGGGTGGTAACATTTTTTCCGAATTCCCTTCCGGATACACTCAGCACATACATGAAGGGAATGACCGTGCAGGATCTGCTCAAAATGTCAACAGGTATGAATGCAGATCCGCTCTTTAATGCCAGGGGGTCCAGTGATTGGCCTAAAACATTTATGTCTGCCCCGGTAGAAAATAAACCAGGTACTGTTTTCAAATACAACAATATGGCCACATTTATGCTGTCGGCTATCGTACAAAAAGCTACCAGTGAAAAGTTGGTCGATTATTTGAAACCGCGGTTATTTGATCCATTGGGCTTCAAGAACTTCACCTGGGACGAAGCACCGGGAGGCTATACGTTTGGTGCAATAGGCTTAAAGCTTCAATCAGATGACATGGCCAAATTTGGACAAATGTTATTGCAAAAAGGAAAATGGAACGGCAGGCAGATCATTCCTCAATCCTGGGTTGAGGAAGCAACATCCTTTCAAATCATGAGCAATGCTCCGGAGAATAAGACTCCTAAGGAGTTGAATGATTGGGAACAGGGTTATGGCTACCAGTTTTGGCGGGGCAGAAATAATTCGTACAGAGCCGATGGATTGGGCGGGCAGTTTATCATCGTATTGCCTGAAAAAGATGCCGTTGTGGTATTGACTGCTGCGGCAACAAATACGCAGGAAGAATTAGACCTGGTTTGGGATCACCTTCTTCCGGCTATGCAGGATAAGTCTCTGCCTGAAGATAAAAAGGCTTCAGCTGAATTGGCAAACAGAATAGCTGCATTATCCGGGCTGAAGACATCATCACCTGGACCGTCTGCATTGATGAAAAGGATTTCCGGAAAGAGAATCGAACTTGTACAAAACGAAGCAGGCGTTAAAACCTTGAGCATATCTTTTAAAAATTCAAATGCGCAGTTGCAAATTGGTCGGGGCAATGAAAATTACGAAATCAAAGCAGGTTTGGATAATTGGCAGTTTAGTCAAACCAGGTTAAATACATTAGCTGGTCCGCCAAGGCCAGGACAAACTCTTCCAATCCAGGTCGCATCGAAATATACCTGGACTGATGCAGTCACGCTTGAACTAACCTCAAGATTCGTGGAAGAGAGCATCAGGAGCGAAGCCTGGATTCTTCGATTTGAGGAAAATGGTTCGGAGGTAAAGGTTCATATTGAAGTAAAAGTTTTTGTAGAATTTATGGGCATACAATCCAGAAAGCTTGAAGGGAGAATTGTCAATTAATTATTGATCTGTGATGCTTTAGGGAGAGAATTAAATGACTAAGCATAAAGTTAGGAGAAGACCATACGGCTATCAACATAGACTTTGATTTCTGCAGGTGCAGTAATTTGGTTGAAAGGAAAAGTTAACCAATTTGCATCGGTACATTAATTGAGTTAATTTCCAGTCGGCAGCAATCCGACTACTTTATGCGTCATTTCAGAGAAACATTTAAGACTTCAAAAAAATAAACCAATGAGAATTTTGACCTGTATGCTATTGCTCTTAAGTACAATTTGCTTCGGACAAAAAAAGGAAATACAAAATATTGCATCCACAGTTTCAATTGACCGTTTAAAAAAGAACCTATACTATTTAGCCAGTGACAAATTGGAAGGTCGGGATATGGGCAGCAAAGGGGATACCTTAGCCTCTGAGTTTATAGTAGATTGTTTTAAAGAAAATCATTTGGCAGCTCCTTATAATAATGGGTCAAGTTATTATCAGACCATAATTGCTTATAAAAAGAACCTTTTGCAATCTGAATTTATTATCGGGAATAAAAAATATGAAAATTGGAATGGCTGGGGTTTTGGCATGCGTAATGCTGAAACGGTACAGCTGAATAAAATTCCGGTTGTTTTTGCCGGTTACGGTATTGACAACAATCTGTACAATGATTTTGCCAATATTGATGTGAAAGGTAAAGCGGTTATACTGCTTACCGGTCAGCCACGGGACAGCGCAGGCACTTACTTGTTGTCTGGTACAAAACAGGCAGCCATTATTTCTTCTTATCAGAACTTATTGAAGGAAAAAGGTGCTGTACTTGTACTACTCTATAACAACAGGTTTGCAGCGGAGTCTTTATTGCAAAGAAAATCATCTTTTCAGACTGTCTATAAAATTCCTTTTTTACAGAATACCAACCTGCCCGTTCTTATGCTGTCTGATGAACGGGTCAATGAACTTTTAGCAAGTTCCGGTAAAACAATTAAAAGCCTGGTTCAGGACATTACAAAAACACTTCGTCCGCAATCTTTCGATGTAAAAACGACGATAGACTGCCATATTCAGATTGACATAACGGAAGAAAAAGCACCTAATGTAATCGGACTTATTAAAGGTACTGATAGCACGGCAGATTGTATAATCTTGTCTGCCCACCACGACCATGTTGGCAGGGATGGAAACGATATTTATTATGGAGCTGTTGATAATGCCAGTGGTACGGTGGCAATAATGGAAATAGCCGGCTTAATGAACAGGGCTATAGAAAAGGGATTTAGGCCAAAACGCACCATTATTTTTGCTTCGTATACAGGTGAAGAAAAAGGTTTATTGGGTTCTTACCATTTTGCAACCAATCCCTTATTCCCCATTGAAAAAACCCGGGCAGTTTTAAATATAGATATGATGGGACGTGTGGATACATTTTACAGTGGCAAACGGGCAGACAGCAATTATGCCTATATTTTAGTAGTAGATTCCCTTAACCGGGGTTTGCGCAATTCGTTATTCACAGCTAATGAAAAGTTAGGAAAACTAAAACTGGACACCCGCTATGAACAGCCACAATTTATGCAAAGAAGGCTTATGGGTTCAGACCAATATCCTTTTTATTTGAAAGGAGTTCCTTTCATCAGGATTGATTGTGGCTTTAGTAAAGACTATCATCAGCCTACAGACACGCCTGATAAAATTAATTATGAGCTACTTTCAGATCAAATACAACTGGCTTTTCTGACAACATGGAATTTGGCAAATGATTAGTGCGACTCATGTTTTGTGTTGCAAAAAAAATAGCGAATCTCAAAAGGTTTTGAGCATTTGGGCCTGGTCGTTTAAATCACAATCAGCAGTATATATTCCACCTTTATATTAGGCACTCGGAATTAAGCCGGACAGTAGCTCCGCTCTTCAACATTTAGTTATACATTTAGTTTCCCTGCCTGCCGGAAGGCAGGATTTCCGGGCTGACAGATGGTCTGTTTCCGTATTTCACAAAACGGTCATCGCTGGCTTTTTTGTATCACATAAACTATTCATAGCCTTATAATGACCCATAAAAAAATCCTTATTTCAGGTGCAAGTATTGCAGGGCCCATCCTTGCTTTTTGGCTTAACAGGTACGGGTTTGAAACCACCATTGTAGAACGTGCCGATTCACTAAGACTTGGCGGCCAAAACGTAGACATCAAAGGAGCCGCACAAAAAGTTGCCCAGCTAATGGGAATTGAAGATGAAATCCGGGCAGCAGATACCGGTGAGTTAGGCGTACGCTTCGTAGATAAAAATGATATTACAAAAGCAGCATTGCCAAAAGGGGAATCAAATCTCGGCACAAGCGAATTGGAAATTCTAAGAGGTGACCTTGTAAAAATTTTGTACAAACATACAAAAGACAATGTTGAATATATCTTTGGCAACCAGATAATTGGATTAAACGAATTTGAGGAGGGGGTGACAGTAACCTTTCAAAATGGGGAGCAACGGGATTTTGACCTGGTCATTTGTGCTGACGGTATCCGTTCCCGAACCCGAAATTTATTTTTTGGTGATGAGCCGTTTGTTCGTCCTGTTGGACTTTATGTTTCTTATTTTACCATTCCGAGAGCGGCTTCGGATAGTAAATGGGCGCGCTGGTATAATGCAAAAGGTTCAAGGGTGATCGTTATGCGACCGGATAATGAAGGAACCACAAGGGCATCATTTTCTTTTTTATCCGAACCCAAAGGGTATGAAAAATTACCGGTTTCAGAACAAAAAGAAATTCTGCAACAAAAGTTTGCAGATGCAGGCTGGGAGGCAGAAAGAATACTCAAAGCGTTGGACAATAGTACTGATATATACTTCGACAGCATCAGCCAGGTAATAGCACCGAGATGGTCAAAAGGCCGTTGTGCCATGACAGGCGACGCGGCCTTTTGCCCTTCGCCACTGACAGGAAGGGGAGTGAGTCTTTCAGTATTGGGAGCTTACATTCTTGCGGGGGAACTTTCACGGCATTCAGATTATCAGCAGGCATTTGCGGTATATGAAAAAATCTTCCGGCCTTATGTGACTAAGATCCAAAAACTACCACCGGGTGTGCCGAAATTAGCCCATCCTAAATCTGCATTTGGTATTTCAATATTTAACACTGTCATCAATATCATTTCAAGCAAAGCATTTAAAAAAATTGGGAATCTATTTGCTAACAAAAATAAATCATCAACAGATGATACCATAGAACTTCCGGATTATTGGAAATCAGTGAACGCCTGATAACATAATCTATAAAAGCTGATATCATATGAGAAAAATAATTGTAGGTTCATACATTACATTAGATGGAGTCATGCAAGCTGCAGGCGGGCCCGAGGAGGGTTTCAAACATGGCGGCTGGAGCGCTCCTTATTACGATGAAGCGCTGGATAAGATAGCGGAAAAACAGAAGCAACCTGCGAAGGACATTCTATTGGGCAGAAAAACCTTTGAAATATTTGCTTCCTTCTTTCCTGATCATGAAGACATCTGGCCTGGCATCAATGATGTCACAAAGTATGTTATGAGCAGCACGCTGGAAAAGTCAGATTGGAAAAATTCGGTTTTTCTGAAAACTGTGGATGATATCAAAAAACTCAAAAATTCAGAAGGGTCAGATATACAAGTTCATGGCAGCGGTAACCTGATGCAGACACTGCTCAAACATGACCTGGTAGATGAGCTCTGGCTCCTGATTCATCCGTTGACACTCGGCTCTGGAAATAAACTGTTCGCCGATGGTACTATTCCGGCGGCATTCACACTGGTTGAGAGTACGGCAACCCCAGGCGGCGTGATCGCTGCGCATTACAAACGGGCTGGAGAAGTTGAGACTGGTAATATGGGAGATTAATGAGAAACGGGATGTAGTATTGAACGATAACAAAACTGACCTTGAAACTGTTAGGTGGCCGAATATGTTTTAATCAGGCCAGGCTATTTTCAGAACGAATTAATAAGGCCAGGGATATACAACCAAGGTCTGCTTATATTCAGGATTAATCAAGAAAATTGAGATCCAAAGGATCGCGGCGAGCTATTTGAAAAGTTGATCTTCAGCCTGTGAATTCAAGCTGTTTGATTATGCTAATAAATGGCATCCCATAATTTACATTTTGTATATTGATAAATCAGGAAAACATAAATATATTTTCTCAATATGAAATTATTTTATTTTTCGTTTGTTTCGTTGATAATTTGCAATCTGCATACTTCCGCTCAAGTTAACCGCCTGGATTCCGTTAAATACAAAAAGGCTGTAGTTGATAGTCTTTTTATTCAGGAAACAGAAGGTGGCGCGCGAAGAGATAAAGTTTTACATGCAGAACCACTCTATATCGACCTGATGCGTGACCTTGGCGCCCGAAAAGGCGAGAAAGAATGGAATGTTGGACTTGGTATGACCGACAAACTAGACTATAATAGCTACCTGGCCCTGGTGGAATATGAGTTTGCACCCGTGGACAGGCTTGGGCTTGAGATAGAACTTCCATTTGAATTTAGTTCCGGCATATCTGGCAGTGTAAACCCTGACAGTCGCCCGGGAAATCGGCTCAAGAGTTTAAAGCTCGGAGCCCAGTACACATTTTATGTTTCAGAAGAAAAAAGTACCAGTGCAGCTATCGCCTATCTTCATGAATTCACAATGGTAGAATTCAGCGAGTATGGGAATGGATCCATATGGGCGGGTAATATTTATAATCCCTTTTTTGTTATTGCTAAGCGCTGGGGAGCAAATTTTCATACTTTGCTTTATACAGGGCCTTCTCTTGAACGATATAAAAATGGGAAAAATGATAGCTGGGAAATCAATGCCAACCTTCACTATATGATTGCCGGCTCTCATAGTTTTATAGGGCTGGAAACAAATATGGATGTTTGGAAAAACAAATTTATCACTGTTTTCAGGCCACAGATGCGATTGGTAATTTCAGATGCATTGATGGTTGGAATTGTTATCGGAATACCAGCGAACTTCCAGTCAGAACGGCTAAGCACTTTTGTCCGTTTAATTTATGAGCCGGGTGGAACCCATTGAATAAATATGCTGAACCAACTTCAGTAAATTGGGACGGCAGACATTAAACTAAAGTCAACAAAGTGATTCATAGCTGATCGTGAGGTGGAGTGTTGAATCCTTTCCAGCTCAAATCCAATAACGTTAGCGCCATTCCGTTACCTGTTTAAAAATCTGCTGAGATATCAATAGATGCAGCAAACAAAGCCATTTTACTGTATATTATTCCCGATATATATATCGCTCAAATAAATCTTGAAATGATATGAGAAAAATAATTGTGCTGTCAATGATCACATTGGATGGTGTCATCCAGGCACCGGGTGGGCCTAAGGAAGACAGATCGGGCGGTTTCAAATATGGCGGTTAGGTGTCACCCTTTTCCGACGATGTTTATAACAGGGTGGTGAAAAAAGAGCTGAAGCCTGCTGATTATCTCCTGGGCAGAAAAACATTTGAGATTTGGGCTCCTTACTGGCCTGAACACGAAGACTTTTGGCCGGGTATTAATTCAGGGACTAAATACGTGTTTTCGAAAAAAATAAAAAAGTCGGATCCTTTAATTACAGGGTGGAATAACTCTGTATTAATAAAAAACCTCGCAGATATAAAAAAGCTAAAGAAATCAAAAGGTCCTGATATTCAGGTTTGGGGTAGTGGTGAACTCGTTCAATTGTTGCTCAAGAATGACCTTGTTGACGAACTCAGGCTCAAAATTCATCCCTTGACTTTGGGTAAGGGTAAAAAGCTTTTTGACAGCGGAACGATCCCGGCGACATTTACATTAATAGAAAGTATTGTTACTTCTACCGGAGTTATTATTGTCCATTACAAGCGTGCAGGAAAAGTTAAGACTGGCTCTATTGGAGCTTAAAAAGAAGGAGAATGGAACAATAATTTTTCAGTGGTCTGAAACTAATTCTATAAAATATGAAATATTTGTGTAACAATAAAATTGAATTATTTTAAAGAAATAAAAAAATTTCATCCCGGTAAATTGCAAACTAACGCTGAAAAAATGAAAGCAAAAATAACGGAGCAAAAATTTCAAACGGTCCATCCACAACCAGGCAAATCGAACAAAAAAATAGCACTTAGTAAATACAATTTTATTAAAGAAAATATTTTATCAATTTTAAGCAATGATGAACTTACGCATACTGAACTCATGGAAGAATTATATGCAAGGGTAAAAGACAAATTTGAAGGTGGCGTACAGTGGTATGGAGAAACTGTCAAACTTGATTTGGAAGCAAGACAAATTATTGAAAGAACAACAACAAGGCCTGAAAAGTACAAATTGAAAACAGTAAACAGCTAAAATCAATAGGGCAATAGCGAGGAAAATATGTTTAATAGTATGCTGCTATGAGGTAAATAAATCATTTTTGGTCATATTATTCATCAAAGAATATAGTGGTTAAATTAAGCAATAAACTACTCAACAATAAAACGTTAAATCCTTTTGTCCTTTTTTATTATCTTTTTGTTTTGGTGAAATTCCGTACAATGACACCCGAACAATATCCTGAACCCGGACAATATTTCTGGAAACCGATATTCCAGAATGAGGACATGTACAATTTATACAAAGTGGAAATTATGCGATCATTTGAAAATCCTGAAAATGTAGCCAAACGTATTCGAAACATAAACATCAATGCAAGCAGTCATTGAAAGAACTTTAATGCAATAAGTAAAACGATATTTCTGAATGAAATGAAAAGTTAGATACAACAATGACTTCACCGCAAACAATCAAACCGGATAGCCAGTACAGCTTGAAAAAAATCCTGGTCATTTGGGCTTTATCTGCAATACCAATGGGCATTTTGGCATTTGTTATTACTCCGGGTGTTGTAGCAATTACTAATTGGTCTCCGATAATAATATACTGGATAGCTGTCAACATTGGACTGGTATGGCAATTTGTCCTTTCTTTAATTATTCTTAATCGAGATGGGCATGCATTAAACTGGCATACGGTTGTAAGAAGAATGAAATACCAAAGACCGGTTCATCCCAAAACCGGAAAGTCAGGCTATTGGCTGCTTTTATGGACTATACCATTTATTGTATTCAGTGCCCTGATTCAGTCTGGTGTAATCCGCATACCTGGAGTGGATAACCTGATGGCCCCGCTTATTGAGCATCTGCCAAAATATGATTTATCAAGTCTGTCTACAGCCGAATATAAGGGGGAGTGGTGGATGCTTGGTTTATTTATAGTGACAAGCGTATTCAATTATTTTTTGGGTGAAGAGTTTATGTACAGGGGCATACTGTTACCTAAAATGAAAGGCGTTTTTGGCAAATGGGATTGGTTCTTTAATGGAATATTATTTGGATTTTATCATCTCCATAAACCACAGATAATACTTTCAACTGCTCTTTATTTCGGATTTGTATTTGCTTTTCCGTCAAGGCTTTTTCAGTCAAATTGGATGGCAGTCATTATCCATGGACTGGAAGGGGTGTTAGGGCTTATTGTACTATTGGGTATAATTTTGGGATTACAAGGTTGATGATTAAGTAAAAGCTGAAAGACCTTGTTTTATGTAAAATCTCAAGTAATAAGGCGCGCACTATAATATCGCGATTTAAATAAAAATTTAAAATATCCCCTCCATAATGAAACCCTCAATCCTTTTTGTATTTTGTTTATTGGCTTTTTGCAGTGATGTAAAATCCCAAAATATAACTCCGGAAAAATATCTTGAACTCGGACAGTATATCTGGAAAACCTATGTTCCTAAAACAGGACAGGCACAAACCGTTCAGGGAGAATTGCTGAGGGCTATAGAAAAGCTTGCTGATGAAGCCCAGCGTAATGGAAACATTAACTTCAATGCAAACTGTCATGGTATATTTATTGCCTATCTAAAGAAGTATTTGACAGACTCAATCATATTTGATGAACAGAACATAAGGCAAATAATTAAAGACCTGGACAGGATTTCTAAAGAGGATGATCCCTATACCGCAGATGACCTGTATGATAGGTTAGGGGAAAGAATAATTGATTGGTATTTAAAAAACACCGCGCCAATTGCTAACAGTAAAAATCCGAAATTGACATGCTAAATCAGTTATGTTCGGAAAAAGATGTGCTCCTTAAAAGTGTAATTTATTTATCGGATAAAAATTTTTAGAATTAAGATTAACAATTGAAATGAATGTACATTGCAAGCGCCATAATACCAATTGGCAAAAACCCAAAGAGGGGGGTAGTGCTTTTGACAATTATTCCTTGCCGTCACGTTGAGAATACAAGATCCGGTTTAAAACTCTATTCTTTTAAAAGTGGATTTATCAATTAAACCCGGCAGTTCCAAACCGGAACATTGTTTCGGACTGGAAAATCAATTTTGAACTTTAGTTCCTAATTTCGTTGTTATATTTTCAGATAGCCACGGCGTTCAATGATCGGAATACTAATTTCATGTCCATATAAAAGCAGTATCTGTATAAACAAATCATGAATACATTACACCTGTCTTTTTTGCTTTTTGCAATGGGCTGCAATACTACTGTTTATTCGCAAGACAGTTTATCAGACAAAGAACTAATTTCTGATGCCAATCTCTACCGCAATACCATTTCAACGAAGCATATAAATCCTTTCTTAAAAATCACCAGGGATGAATTTGATCAAAGAATTGATGTATTAATATCTACTACACCATTCATTGACAAAGACAGATTTACAGTTGAGTTGTTTAAAATAAATTCATTTATTGAAGATGAGCATACCATTTTGTTTCCTGAATTTGAGTTTGAAATTCCATTTAGATTTGAGCTGTTTGATGAAGGCATGACCATAATTGCTTCAGACAGTATCAATCAAAAATATTTATTACATAGGATTATTTCTATTGAAAATACTCCCTGGAATAAAATAGATTCACTTTATAGAACAATTATAAAGCGCGACAATCCATTTTATTTTTATTTTTTCGAAACTTTCTATTTCCACAATCCTGAGCTTCTTAAAGGATTAGGAGTGATCCAAGACGCTGCAATAATGCAATTTCAACTTCTCTCACCAGCAGGTGACACAATCACAACAATAATTCATTCAAGGAATAGGTCACAATTAAAGCCCCTGCAATATGCTTCCCAATTTAAAAACCTTTTAGCTTATTCTAATGACAGGAATTATTGGTATGTATATGATGAAAAAAGAAAGCTGATATACTTCAAATATAAAACTTGCAGTGAGGATAAAAATGAGTCATTTATGACATTCAATAAGAAATTATTCCAGAAAATTGAAGAAGTTAAACCGGAGAAAATAATCCTTGATTTACGTCAAAATAGTGGCGGGAATTCAGGAATATTAAGTCCATTTATTAAAAGTATTAAGAAAAGTGAATTAAATAACAGCGAGCGATTTTTTGTATTGATTGGCCGAAAGGTAATGTCATCGTCTTTGATGAACGCGGTTGCGTTAAAGAAAAGTACCAATGCCACATTCCTGGGAGAACCAACAGGCGGCAACATCAATCATTTTGGAGAATTAAAATCTTTCACCCTGCCAAATTCAAAAACAATAGTCACCTATTCAACAAAATACTGGGAAAATTGGAAGAGTCAACATGGTTCTTTTAAGCCAGACATTGAAACAACAAATTCTCTGGCTGACTTTCTGAAATCATATGACAGTGCTCTTGAGTTGGTTATGAATAAATAGAAGAAACTCATTTCATTAAACTACCAAAAGCATAATGAAGCTTTTTTAAATAGAAACTTAACAAGTTGCGCTATTAAATTGCCAATCAAATATTATTACATAGTCAAAAAAAAATATGAAATATAACCCATTTTTTATCCGTGTATACGGTCAGACTAATTCAAAGTATAAAAATATCTGCAACAAGCAGGAAAGAAATATGAGATTAAAGACACCATTTGCTATTAAAAATTGACTTTTACTATATCATAAGAAAAGCTTCTTTACACTAAAGTAATAAGTGATGAACAAAACCAGCACTCAAGATCAGCGTATCGCAAAAATGACCTTTGCCTCGGTTTACCCTATGTATCTCGCAAAAGTGGAGAAGAAAGGCAGGACAAAAGAAGAATTACATCAGGTCATTGAGTGGTTGACAGGGTATGATAATAAAAGATTACAGGAACTAATAAATGATAAAGTAAGTTTTGAAGCTTTCTTCCGGCATGCTACGTTAAACCCAAATGCGAGGCTCATTACCGGTGTAATCTGTGGCTATCGTGTGGAGGAAATCGAGAATCCGCTGACGCAGCAGGTTCGCTACCTGGATAAGATGGTGGATGAACTGGCGACGGGCAGGAAGATGGAGAAAATTTTGCGTGGCTCGTAGGATCAAGGGAACTTTGGTTTGACAAAAAAAATGAATATCACTTCAGTAATTCGATGGGACTTTTTATCCAGGCCGAAGAATCAATTGAAAGTGTTTGTCTGAAAGATATCGCAGGAGGCGGTAAATACCGGAAAATCACTTAAATTATATCAGCTATTTCTCTAAAGATATTTGTATGGATGTAAAACAAGCATATAATATTTGGGCAAACCAATATGACACAAATAACAACAAAACAAGAGACCTTGAAGCATTATCATTGAGAACTACTTTGGCTGATTTTGAATTTGAAAACTGTTTAGAAATAGGTTGCGGTACGGGTAAAAATACGGAATACCTATTGACAAAATCAAAACATGTTATTGCGGTTGACCTTTCGGATGAAATGCTTAAAAAGGCAAGGCTGAAAATTACTGCAGCTAATGTTCAATTTATTCAGGCAGACATTACTGCCGAATGGACATTTGTAAAGAAACATTTCGACCTGGTGACTTTTAGCTTAGTACTTGAACATATTGAAAACTTAAATGGCATTTTTAAAAAAGTATCAGATATTATAAGTTCCAAAGGGCTTGTCTATATAGGCGAACTTCATCCTTTTAAACAATATACAGGAACGAAAGCAAGGTTTGACACAGAAGCCGGACAACAAATAGTAACTTGTTTTAATCATAATCTTTCAGATTTTACATTAGCTGCAAAACAGAATGGATTTGAAATAATGGATATTACGGAATTTTTTGACGAAAACGATAAGACAATCATTCCAAGAATTATTACACTATTTTTAAGAAAAAAATGAGACGCCATTGCAGTCTGAAAATAAGCCTTTCATTAGCTGGCCATTGGGAAATTTAGTATGGAGGCAGATATACCCTCATTATTTTACCCGAAATTATGCCAGAGTTTATACTGCCGAATAAAGTCTGGCAGCATTTTGGGTCATCAAGATTTGTAACTTAATGTCTTAGCGTTGGGGCTGAGGATTTTCAAATTCCACCGCATTGCATGCCTTTTCAGTTATCGTCATTCTGAAAAAATGGAACAGGCAAAAAATTAAACCTTTGAACAAACAAATAATATGACCGAAGAACTAATTTATGGCCAATCTGAATGGCTCATTGGACTTGTAACTCTTGTACTGTTAATAGTATCTGTTGAGATTGGCTATAGAATTGGGCTTAAAGCTAAAGTTGAAATGACCCAGCCAATGAAAGACCAAATTTCGACAATTCAAACAGCCATTCTCACAATATTTACATTCCTGCTGGGATTTACTTTTGCCATGGCACTTTCCCGTTTCGACAACAGGAAACAAATGGTCGTTAAGGAGTCGAATGCCATTGGAACGGCAGTACTGAGATCTCAATTATTGCCAGAAAATCAACGATCAAAAATGAACGAACTCTTTAATGAATATGTAAATGTGGAATTTAGTATAACATCAAGAGCAAATCTCCCATTAAAGAATAAGAAGGAACTTAATATTGAAGCAAAACGACTACAGACCTTAATGTGGAATGAAGCTTTTAATGCTACGGAGAACAATCCTCTTTCTGTTCCCGCAGGACTTTTTGCGATTTCCATAAATCAACTTATTGATATTAAGACAGAACGTGATATAGCCATCTCTAATCATGTTCCGGAGATAGTATTACTTGGGCTGTTACTTTTTGCTGCTTTAGCTATTGGCATCCTGGGCTATGGAAACGGTTTGGCAGCCACACACGCCCGTTATCCTGCGATAATTCTTTGCCTGGTAATAGCATTATCATTTATTCTCATTATCGATCTTGACAGGCCAAATCGTGGACTTACAAAGGTAAGTCAGGAGAGTATGATAGACTTAATGAATATCATTCAAAAAGAAAGAGAAAAAAAGATAGAAGACTGAAACCTGGCAACTTTAAAATATGTATAGTTCAACTTTAGCTTTGCACAATGTCGGGGAAAAACAAACCATTATAAAAATGGAAAAAACTTCACAGTCAAAACAGGCTGAAATACTGATATTTCTTGGGTTGATACTTTTTTTACTTGGACTGTTTATCGGGCTATTTGTACAAAATATGGCTAACCCGCGCATGGCACTTTCGGCCCATCTGGAAGGCGTAATGAATGGAATGTTTTTGGTTTTGCTCGGATTGATCTGGAAGCGCATACTACTATCCACGACATTGCTTAAAGTAACGTTCTGGTTGGCGGTTTACGGAACCTTTGCGAATCTGGCAGCGGTAATGATTGCCGCAGTCACTGGCTTTGGGAAAATGATGCCGATTGCCGGTGGAAGGGAAGGGACAGGTATAGCCGAAAGCGCGATAACATTTTTACTTACATCGCTTGCATTGTGCATGATTGCTGTAAGTATACTGGTATTGATGGGGTTTTATAGAAATATGAAACATTCTTCATTGATATGAAAAAATAAATCTCTTCATAGCATACTTCGTTCCATTGCGGTTCAAATGCCCATCATTTCAATTGCTTCTTAAGAAAATTCATGACCTGTATCCTGACCTCATCCGTATCGAACATAACACCATAATGAGGTGCGTCTTTTACAATGAGAAGCTCATTGGGAACCCCGGCCAAATTTAGCCAGGCACTTAATAATTGTGATTGTTTTACGGAAACCATATCATCTTTTTCACCATGAATGATCAAAAATGGCGGATCATTTTTATCTACATAAGTAACAGGGCTGGCTGCCTTTGCCAGGTCAGGACGTACCAGTGGAGCCGCACCTATCAGCAGGCTTTCGGGTGACTTAACATCATTATTTCCCGGAAACAATAACAATTCAGCCGGTCCGTAAAAATCAACCACGGCTTTGATGCTGAACGTTTTATTTGTACCTGGCATAAAGAAATTTTCTATACCATTGTTCTTCGATAAACCCAGCATGGAAGC
>JBGSHT010000020.1:0-7795 GCA_041752135.1 Chitinophagaceae bacterium
TCATATTAATTGATTATCAAGGTGTTATATTAAGCAAAAACCTTAAACTTTTCAAATCGTGTTAGGCCCTAAAACCGCTGAAACCCAATACTGACAAGACTTTCAAAGAACTTATATTTATAACATCAAAACGCTAGTGACTTACTTTAAAAAATCTACCCGTAAAAAACGGATGACCAGCTTTGTATTCTTCTTTTCTTTGCTGTTAAAATTGTATTTTTGAACTTCATGTCGAAAAAGGTATATTTCCCGAAAACACCTGGCAGAATCCTGCGTTGGCTATGGTGGATATTCCTTTTTATTTTACTACTCCTCACGCTGGCTATCCTACTTTTACAAACCCAGTGGGGCAATAACTTACTTAGAAAAGGAGCTCAGGCCTATCTGCAGAAAAAATTTCAAACGGAATTTACCATCGGTGGCTTTGAATTGGAAGGTTTGCACAAAATAGGGCTCTATGATGTGATGCTCAAAGACCGCCGAAAAGAAACACTTTTATCTTTCGATACGATTGCTGTCAATTTCAACCTGGGTGATCTTGCTTTAAAAAAAATAGGCATCAGTTCTGTGCGGGTATCCAACCTGACAGCCCATATCAGTCGAGCAGAAAAAGACACACTCTACAATTTCCAGTTTATACTGGATGCCTTTAGTTCGGGCCAGCCAAAAGAAGAAACACCTACTTCGGGCAGTTCATGGGGTATTGACCTTAACAAAATATACCTGCAACATATCTCCTTTCTTTGGGACGATAAACATACCGGCGATTTGTACAAAGCTGATTTTGCCACACTCAGCCTTGACCTGAAAAAGTCTGACATAAATAAAATGCAGTTTGAAGCAAGGTCGGTCTGGCTGGATTCGCTTGATACAGAGATCAGAATGTTCGCTTCAGATGAATCGGCTAAAGAGGCAACAGCATCAACGGAAGAAAGCACTCCCCTCAATTTGCTTGCAGAAAAACTCACGTTAACAAATACCCGATTTACACTGGAAAATCCGTCGGACAGTTTATCGGTAAAGACCATGGCTGCAAACCTAAGTATTACAGACATAAAATTTGACCTTGCAGGCTCCATCGCAACAGGAGGTTTACTCACACTCGAAAACCACCAGACATCCGTTACTTACCAGACCAAAAAAGAAACAGGAAAGGTGGCTGAAGATGATTCCGCTTCAGGGATTTCAACTCCTTTTACACTCAGGATTGACTCTATTTCCCTGGTGAATAACCGTATCAGTGCAGATGACAAGACATACAAAAAAATATATACCGACAGGTTTGACCCACATCACATCTATATTGACAGTTTACAGCTTCAGGTTTCAGCCATTGTATATGATTCCACAGGCTATAAAGCGAATGTCCGCCATTTATCCTTATTTGAAAAAGGGTTCAGGTTAAAAAATCTCCAGGCAAATGCAAGCTATGCGGATACTGCATTAATACTTGATAACCTTGCGCTGGTTACATCGCACAACAGTGTGCAGGGATCTGCAAGGCTTCAATACAAGTCGGTTGCAGAGATCATGTCTTCGCCACGCGAAACAAAGTTGCAGGTAGACATCAGATCATCCAAATTGCGCCTGGACGACTGGGCATATTTTGCCCCGGAGATGAAACAAAATGAAAGCCTGAAAAACCTGCTGGGCAAAGAGATCGATGTTTCTTTACAAGCCAGGGGCAACCTGGATCAACTTAACCTCAGTTCTTTCCGGTTAAAAACCGGGGGCAACTTAATACAGGGCAGTGCCATACTGAGTCATCCCACCACACCTGAAAATATCAGCGCTTCGCTGAAACTGAATGAACTCACCACATCCCGTAATGACCTAAAGGCACTGCTTCCAGCCGGGCTCATAGCAGATTCCCTTTGGCATTATATCCCGGATAAGCTAACGGTAAGGGGCACACTGGATGGCTCCATGAAAAGCATCAGGCCAGACCTTAACCTTCAATCGAGTTTTGGAAACCTGGCCATCAAAGGCTACCTGGATAATCCAACAGACAAGATCAACGCCCGGTATGATCTGACATTAAATACAACAGGCCTGGCACTGGACAGGATCATGGAGGATACAACATTTGGAAATGTAGCAGGTGAGGTTTCGGTAAAGGGCAGGGGCTTTGACCCGCAAACCCTGCAGGCCAATATGGCCGCAACTTTGCAAGAAGCCGGTTTCAAAGGATATGCGTACAACGACATCAAACTATTGGGAATTATGGACCATGGTGAGGTAAAAGCTAACCTTGAATCCCATGATCCCAATATTGACCTCGACTCAGATCTCTCTTTTTTATATACCTCAAAGTTGCAGGACATAAAAGTAAAATCCGAAATACGAGAGCTTGACCTGCATGCACTCGGGTTTATGGATTCCAGTTTCAGCGTGAAAGGAAATATTGACATCGATTTCCCGGTATTTGATTCCGGCCACATTGAAGGCAAAGGACTGCTGAAAGATATTTACCTGAGCTTCGGAAACAAAACATATTACCTGGATACTTTTGATGTAAACGCATATACTGTACTGGACTCACAATACATAAAGATCAAATCAACATTGGTAGATGCAGAATTAAAAGGCCAGTTCAGCCTGCAGGCGATTCCCGGTGCTATTGAAACGATCTTTGAAAACTGGCTGGTTACCAGCGGAGAGACAAAACCTTTTGGTCAATCTTTGTATACTGAATTAAAAGCAAGCGTACATATCCCGGACAGCCTCGCAGGATTGATTCCCGGCTTGAAAAAGGTATCCACATTTACGATCCAGGGCGGTGTTGATACCCGGATCAATCTCCTGGTATTACTGACCAACATCAAGGAAATTGAATATGAAGATTATCATTTCGATAGTATCCGGGTGACCCTATTGAAAACTGACACAATGGCAAAATTCAACAAAGCGCAGTTCCAGGTTGAATTTCGAAAAATGACAAGTCCGACTGTTCAACTGAATTGGTCAAGATTACGTGGCCAGATCGAGAAAGGAGTTGTAGAAACACGACTCATGCTATACGATGAGAATAATAAACCGAGGTACATCCTACCAGTTACTTATGTCAATGATCCTGACAAACCTTATATAACCCTGAAGGACACGATTCTGCTCAATAAAACAACCTGGCAGGTGAACCCTGACAACCGCGTTTACCTGAACCCAAAGAAACTGCAGGGAAGTCATCTTATCCTGAGCCAGGGATCAGAATCTATTTCCGTCCATGCCGGTGAAGATTCCGCCTCTGGTTTGCCGCTGATTGCAGAAATGCGTGATTTTCAGCTGGAGAGCCTGACCGGTATGCTTTTCGACTCAACCTTTCTGACGGGATTGGTCAATGGAAAATTCAGCCTCGGAAATTTTACCCCCCTGTCATTTGCAAGTGAACTGCGTATCGATACGCTAACGTTTCTGGGTAGCCGACATGGAAACCTTCATGCAGCAGCAAAAACAGATGAACAGGGCAGGTATGATATTGATATCAGTTTGCTGGGAGAGGGGAATGATTTTTCAGGCAAGGGCACTTATGATAATGCATCCGGGCAAATGGATTTCCGGGTTATCATGGATCCGCTGAACCTGAAGCCTATGGCCCCTTTCGTATATGATTATGTGGACTCACTTAGCGGCGGACTACGCGGGGATCTTACCGTTAAAGGAAGTATAAAAGATCCATTGATTGACGGAACACTCAGGCTTGACAGCAGCTACCTCGTTGTTAAACAATCCGGAACACCGATGTACATCCCTACGGCCGGATTGAGATTCGAAAAAGACAAGATCTTTTTTGAAGGAATGACCATACTGGACAGCGCTGGACGGACTGCCAGCATTACTGGCACCGGGTATGCTGAAAAACTCACAAACATCCAATACGAACTCAAATTACAATCGGATAAATTTCTTGTATCCGGAAAGAAAAGGTATCCGGAACAGTTAGTCTCCGGACCGCTATATGCCGGAATGCTGCTTAATATTAAAGGGGATTTAAATGAGGCATCGGTTAAAGGCAATATCAATATACTCGATAGTTCATTAGTTACTTATACTTTCCAGCAGGATGATGGCGGCAGCAGAGGAGAAGGTTTAATTGAGTTTTATGATCCGGCCAAAATACAGGATACAGTAGCCATTCAAAAAACAACTGCTCAGAAGTCAAAGTTCCAGCTTGATGTGAATAGTTATATCAGCATCACCCCCAAATCAACGATCATTATTGTTCTGGACGAATTGACCGGCGATCAGTTCCAGGCAAGGGGAAGCGCAAACCTGAATTTTTCCATGGCACCCGGAGGAGAAATGGAACTGGTAGGAAATTACGAAGTTGAAAGCGGAAAGTATAATATGACACTGGCTGGTTTGATCAAAAAGGATTTTGAGATCAAAAAAGGAAGCAATATCACCTGGAGCGGAGAGATACTGGAAGCTACTACTAACCTGACCGCCGTATACAAAATCAAGACTGATGCTGAGGAACTGATACAGGACATGCAATCCATTCCCGGTGCATCCCGCCAAAAATTTGATTTTGAAGTGGACATGAATATTAAAGGCGCACTGATGAAGCCTGATATTTCCTTCAATATTGATATGCCTGAAAAAGAACAGGCGGCCTTTGACGGTATCATATACACGAGGTTAAAGCAGGTCAACGCAATCCCCTCCGAACTTAACAAACAGGTCATGGGCCTTCTGGCGCTGAATAGTTTCATCGCCGATGATCCTTTCACAAGCATGGCAGGTTCGGGAGGAAATTTTGAAACGCAGGCCTATAGTACTGCAGGCCGATTGCTGACACAGGAATTAAATGACTTCCTCGGCGATGTGGTCAAAGATGTTGATATTGATGTTGGGCTTGACATACGCGATGATTATACGTCGGGCCAGGCACAAAGAAAATCAGACCTCAAAATAGGTATTGCCAAATCTTTTGCCAACAGCAGGCTCAGTGTTTATGTGGGTAACACTTTCGCATTGGAAAGCCAGAACCAGGACGAGGATATTTTAAGCGGACTTGCAGGTGACGTAAATATCGAGTATATGTTAACTTCTGATGGCAAATACCGGATTAAAGGATACAGGATGACCGAAGATGACATAACCTTTAACGGAACGGTTGTGGAAACAGGCGTTTCCTTTGTGGTGGTGCTGGATTTCAATAAACTCAAAAATGCTTTCCGGACCAAAAAAAGTAAAAAGATTTCCAACCAGTGAAACAACTTTTTAAACATATTGGAAAACTGTTGAATTACCTCATCCTTTTTGCGGTAATCGGAACCGGCTGCAATACCACCAAAAATATCCCCGAAGGTGATCATTTATATAAAGGGGTGAAGTGGGAAATCAAAGAAGGCAAAATTGATAAGGATATCAGGACAGATATGGCTAAAGTTGCCAGGCCCAAACCCAATTCCAGTTTGTTGGGTATCCCTTTTAAATTGATCTTATACAATATGCTGCCGGAACCCAAAAAACAAAAGGGGTTATTGTATAAAATGAAATACAAGTGGGCAGAACAACCCGTTCTGCTTAGCCAGGTAAAGCCTGCCATCGTCCAAACCAAACTGGCGGATTTCCTGTTCAACTTCGGATATTTCAGGCCAGTGCTGGCCCACGAACAGGTAATCAAAAAAAAGGAAGCCTGGATAAAATATCAGATCAAACCGGGAACCCGGTACACGATAAGGAATATTAATTATCCTCAGGACAGTTCGCACCTCTCTGCAAGAATCCGTACAGTTGCGCCACAAACTTTACTGAAGAAAGGCGATTTTGTTTCCCTTGAAACACTGGATGCGGAGAGGGAAAGAATAGATGAATACCTCAAAAACCGTGGTTACTTTTTTTTCAATCCTGATTTCATTTTATACCGAGTTGATACAGTGCATACCGGTGAAGCAGATATTTATTATACGATAAAAGAAGAGACATCTGAAAGAGCAAGGACCACCTGGCAATTAGGCAACATTTCGGTTTACGGCAACTACTCTCTCAATAGAGATTCCATCATCAAAAAACAAAAGGGAAAAAGGGAGAAAAAATTCACTTTAATAGATAATAAGGAAAGATACCATGCAGATGTATACGAAAGGGCACTGCTACTAAAGGAGGACCAGCTTTACCGGAAAAACCTGCATTACCTGTCCATTGAAAGGCTAATGAACCTGAACACATTCAAGTTTGTGAAAATTGGTTTTATGCCAGATACTACATCAAACACGAGAAAGCTGAATACCAAAGTTTATGTTACGCCGATGAAAAAAAACAGTGTCCGCCTTGAAGCATCGGCAAATGGGAAGACCGGCAATTACGTCGGCTCGGAACTTAGTGTGAAACTGCGTAATGTGAATGTGGCAAAAGGTGCAGAAATACTGGATTTCAAGTTAAGCGGTGGCTTCGATCTGCAACTTGGAAGCAGACAAATACAATCGGGCAATGCATATACAGTGCAGGGCGAACTCTCTTATTATATACCCCGGATCATCCCAAAGGTAAAAATCAAACCCGGCCTGAATTCCTTCATACCCCGAACAGGTTTTACAGTTGGCGGAGAATACCTTGTAAGGCCCGATCTCTATACCCAACGTATGCTGAAAGCCAGCCTTGAGTATACCTGGAAAATTAAAAAAACAACTGAGCATACACTTCGGGCCATTCGGATACAATCTATAGACCCAAGTAACACAACACCCAAATTTGACAGTATTTTGGCACAAGACGTTTCACTTCAGGCATCGTTTGAAAAACAACTGGTACTCGGCAGTCAATATCAATTTTTTTACACCAACACATTTAGGGAAAAAAAGCGTTTTACGTACTCAACAAAACTTAATGCAGGCACATCCGGTAATTTGTACAGCCTGGTAGCGAGGCCGGATGTAGACACACCTGGAGCCATCAAAATTCTAAACCTGCCAGTTTCGCAATTTGTACGTTTGGAAGCTGACCTGCGCGGATATTTGAAAATTTCTCCAAAGCTGATACTTGCCAATAGAATGATAGCCGGTGTAGCTTTTGCTTATGGAAACAGCCTCATCGTTCCCTATGCCGAACAGTTCTTTATAGGAGGCAGCAGCAGTATCCGAGCATTCAGGATCAGGACGCTTGGGCCTGGCAGTTATCACTCTGATGAAAGTGCTTTCCAGGCCAATGAATCCGGAGATATAAAGTTTGAAGCCAATACCGAGCTGAGATATACAACAGGCAAATACCTCGGTTTTGCCGGCTTTGTAGATGCCGGAAATATATGGCGAAGAAAAGAGACGCCTGATAAACCAGGCAGTGGCTTTTCCGCGGCCGATTTCCTGAAAGAAATGGCCGTAGGTGCGGGCGTTGGTGTGCGGCTGGATTTTTCCATCCTGCTGTTACGTTTTGATATTGCGATGCCACTCCGCAAACCCTGGTACCCGGAAGGTAACCGGTGGGTATTGAATGAGATCAATTTGGGAGATAAGGAATGGCGGAGAGATAACCTGATCCTGAATATAGGAATCGGTTATCCGTTTTAGTTAGTGATACATTCACCGCAAAGCAACGGGGAAATTCTTAGTGTCCGGCGCCATGATTCATGTCTGATGCCATGGTTCGCGTCTGATGCCATGGTTCGTGTCCTCACGAACCATCATCGTATCAATCTCGTTTTCCGGTTCGTGGAGAGAGGCTGACCGAGAATTCTCTTCTCTGTGCAGCCAAAATTAAGTGATCATTGTCATTGAGTTATGGATAAATTCAAGCCTGTTAAAAATGAGCAGTTATATTTACTGCCGCCTAGTATTGAAGATTTTATTCCTGCCGG
>JBGSHT010000021.1:0-58287 GCA_041752135.1 Chitinophagaceae bacterium
AAAATCGAAAATCGAAAGTGAAAGGCAAAATACATACCCCACGCCTTTGTTGGTGTTGCGCCAGATTTTCAGGGTTATTATATACTGATACCAGGCGCGCACCAACAAACAGGAGATAAAACCCGGAATGTTGTTGGTGTGTGCACAAAAAGGCCTTGTTATAAAATGCTCGCTGTGCAACACCAACAACGGCGGCGAAGGTGTTGCAGCCATTTAACCATCTATCGATATAGGGAAATCCAAAATCGAAAATCGAAAGTGAAGGCAAAATGGTAAAAATATAAGGGGAATAAATACAGATTTAAAGTGGAAATCAATTTCTGGTCTGATACTGTAAGCTATTTTGCGACTTGGCGGTAAGACTTCCGAAACTTATCTTTGCCCGTACCAACGATTTTCCACATGGACACTACCCACCCTGCCATTTCTTTCGATAACACAGAGAATGCCTTTGCCTACAAGAGCGATAAAGAACTGAAGAAAGCCAATTTTTTATTTTCGTCGATGAGTTACCAGACACTGGTAAACATGGGCATTAAGGCAACTACCTGGGCCATCAAAACAGGGCTTCCAATTAATGGACTCATTCGGGGTACTATTTTCCCGCAGTTTGTGGGTGGCGAAACCCTGGAGGAAACTGCTCCTGTTGCAAAACGCCTGGGTGAATATGGAGTTGAAGTGATACTGGATTACGGGGTGGAAGGCGGGGAGAGCAGTGAGGCGGCTTTTGACCATGCCTGTGATGAATTCATAAGGGTGATCAATTATGCGTCCACGCAGCCAAATATTCCTTTCATGAGCATCAAAGTGACGGGTATTGCCAGGTCGGGACTTTTGGAAAAACTGGATAATTCGGTGGATGCGCAGGCAGGTACGCTGATGAAAAGGTATACGCATGCACTGGCATCACTTACAACGGAAGAAAGAGCTGAATGGAAAAGGGTGCACGACCGGATGCTGAAGATCTGTACGGTGGCTGCAGGATGCAATGTAGGCGTACTGGTTGATGCGGAAGAAACATGGATACAGGATCCGGTGGATGTGCTAACGATGCTGATGATGGATCAGTTCAACAAAGAGAAAGCGGTAGTTTATAATACGGCCCAGTTATATCGTCATGATCGCCTGGCATTTGTGAAGGATTCCGTGGAAGCGGCAGAAAAAAGAAATTTTGTACTCGGCATAAAACTGGTTCGGGGTGCGTATATGGAAAAAGAAAGGGAGCGAGCTGCAGAAAAAGGGTATACGTCACCGATACAACCTGACAAAGAATCCACCGACCGGGATTATAACGAAGCCTTAAAAGTTTGTGTGGATCATATTGATAAAACTGCTTTCATTGTTGCATCGCATAATGAATACAGTAATCTGCTCACCACCCAGTTGCTGGATGCAAAAGGTTTATCTCATCATCATCCGCATGTTCATTTTTCTCAACTATATGGCATGAGTGATAATATCACGTTCAACCTTGCCAAGGCAGAATGCAGTGTGAGCAAATACCTGCCTTTTGGCCCGATCAAAGATGTGATCCCATACCTGATGCGCAGGGCACAGGAAAACAGTTCTGTGGCCGGTCAGACGGGCCGGGAACTGGGCTTGATCAGGAAAGAACTGAGCCGGAGAAAGATCAGGTGATCATTGCGGCTTTGAAACTTTGCGGTGAAACATCAGAATTCTTACATTTGCAATACGTCAGGACTGTTAGCTCAGTTGGTTTAGAGCATTACTTTGACAGAGTAGGGGTCACTGGTTCGAATCCAGTACAGTCCACTTTCGCCCTTTTTAGCTTTAGCATGTGCGGGTTTCATTATTATTGAAGCTTATTTAACAGGGCCTTCTAAGGCATATAATTAGCCGAAATATAGCCTCTCCCAAAAGGGAAACGCCATATTGATTTTTCAGACACAACACAGTTCTCTTATGCTAAGAACTATTTTTGCACCTCTTATAATTCTTTCTTTACTGGGTTTAACCCCCGCTGAGGCAAATGCTCAAATAGTTGAAAAAAATCAGGACGAACTAGCGTTTGAATATATTTCCAATTTGCTTACACAGAGCTCGTTCATCATTGATGCCCCTGACTCAGGATTTTTATATTTAAGGGATGGAAAAGGAGTAAGATTCAGTCAGGAAAACCTGAAAATCTTTATCTCTGTTTACACCGTCCCATCTCCTTTTACCAAAATGATTGAAGAATCCCGGAAAAATCTAAACATCGATGGATATACACTTATTGATTCAGCACATTTGAAATCGATATCCGGATATAAAGGTTTCAGAACGGTTCAGGAGGTTACAGCACATGACCCTGGAATATATGAAGTCCAGATAGTGATGGTTTCTATATTTGATTACAAAGGATATTCAGTTCTGGTTTCCAGTGTTTGTCCAAAAACACTGGATAAGGAATGGAGGCAGAAGCTGATTGCATCGAGTTTGACATTACGTGAAGTAAAAAATAAATAAAATATACATATTATTTATTTCCAGCTCAGTTTATAAAACTAAAGTTAATGGGGAAGTTATACGATTCCATCAAACCCGGGCACGCGGAATTTATCAAAAAGCAACACATTTTTTTTGTATCCACAGCACCGCTTAGTAAAGGTGGCCGTGTAAATCTTTCACCAAAAGGACTCGATAGCTTCAGGGTTTTAACAGACCACAGGGTCGCCTATATGGATCTCATCAGCAGTGGCAATGAAACTTCGGCGCATACCCTGGAAAACGGACGAATTACCTTTATGTTTTGTTCATTTGATCAGACTCCCCATATTCTTCGTTTATATGGAATGGGACATACTGTTTTACCCGGCACTCCGGAGTGGGAGGAGTATGTAGTTCATTTTAAAATTTATCCAAGCACCCGGCAAATCATTGTAGCCGATATTGACCTCATTCAAACGTCATGTGGATTTGGTGTGCCAATGTTTGATTACAAAGCGGAAAGGAATATTCATTTCGAATGGGCAGAGAAAAAAGGTGATGAGGGATTAAAAAAATATATGTTGGAAAAAAATCTGACAAGCCTGGATGGATTACCTACAGGTCTTATCGTAAAATAAAAAATTCGCCAAGAATCATTTTATCAACGCATCCCACAAAATCTCCACAGGGTGCATGGCTTTTTTGCCCGTTCCGTCTTTCACCTGGTGGCGGCAGCTGGTGCCGGGTGCAGCAATAATGGTTTCTGAATGTTGTTTTCGTACAGCAGGAAACAAAACAAGCTCACCAATTTTCATGGATAGATCATAGTGTTCCTTCTCGTAACCAAAGGAACCTGCCATGCCGCAGCATCCTGATGGAATGGTTTCCACCGAATAATTTTCCGGTAATGAAAGTATTTTAACCGTTGGCGCTACTGATGATAGGGCTTTCTGCTGGCAATGGCCATGCAGGATTATTTTCTTTTTATGAGCATTGAATTGTTCCGCTTTTATATTTCCTTTTTCCATTTCAGCAGCCAGGAATTCATCGATCAGAAAAACATTTTCTGCCAGTGCATTGGAAGCAACCAGGTTTTCATCTGTTGCCAGGTCAGGGTACTCATCCCGGAAAGTGAGTATGGCCGAGGGTTCTATGCCTATCAATGGTGTTTCGGCAGAAATGACCGGACTGAGTAAGCTGATATTTTTGTTGGCAATTTTCTTTGCTTCCCGAAGCAGGCCTTTAGACAGCCAGCTCCTGCCGCTTTCTTCATGCAAGGGAATCTCAACTTCATAACCCAGTTGCTCCAGTAATTGAATGGCTTTGATACCTATTGATGTGTCATTATAATTGGTGAACTCATCACAGAACAGGAATACTTTTTTCCCGGGTGATGTGCTCTTTTGTTTTTTACGCTTCTGGTGTTTGGTATACCAGCTGTGCAGGGTAAATCCGTGCAGGGTTGGCATCGACCTGGAGGCGGCAAATCCCACAAAGTCTTTGATCAGCTTGCTGGTGACGCTGTTGGTCACCATAAAATTATACAGTCCCGGAGCAAGCAATCCCAAACGTGCGGAATCACTGAAGCGTGCGATCAATTGCGACCTGAAAGGAACGCCATGAACATCATAATAGTGCTGCAGGAATTCGGCCTTGAGTTTGGCCACGTCCACATTGGAAGGGCATTCGCTTTTACATCCTTTGCAACTCAGGCAGAGGTCCATCACTTCATAAATTTCTTTATGGTCAAAGCGATTGAGCTTATCGGAATGAGTGAGGAACTCCCTAAGGATATTCGCTCGTGCCCTTGTTGAATCTTTCTCATTTCGGGTAGCCATGAACGATGGGCACATGGTGCCGCCGGAGAGGTGCGACTTCCGGCAATCACCGGAGCCGTTGCATTGCTCGGCGTGCTGGAGGATGTCCTGGTTATGAAAACGGAAAACCGTATCAAATGAAGGTGTTTGCTGGCCGGGCGTATACCGGAGCATGGTATCCATCGGCGGGGTATCCACGATCTTGCCCGGGTTGAAAATATGCTGCGGATCCCAGGCTTCTTTTATGTCTTTTAGCAGCTTGTAGTTTTTTTCGCCCACCATCTGTTTGATGAACTCACCCCGAAGCCTGCCATCACCATGTTCGCCGCTTAATGATCCGTTATATTTTTTGACCAGTGTGGCGATCTCTTCTGCAATGCTCCTGAATAAGCGATTGCCCTCTTTTGTCTTGAGATTGATGATAGGGCGGAGGTGCAATTCCCCGGAACCTGCATGGGCATAGTGTACAGAGAAGAGGCCATGTTTTTTCAGTATCTCATTGAAATCCCTGATATAGGCCGGGAGGTCGTTCACATCCACGGCAGTGTCTTCAATGACGGGTACCGCTTTTTCATCGCCGGGCAGGTTGCTCAGCAGGCCCAGTCCGGCTTTGCGGAGGGTCCATATTTTTTTAGTGTCCTCGCCGATTAGTAACGGGAAATAGTAGCCGAAACCAGCGGCCCGCATGTCTGCTTCCACCTCAAGGGCTATGTCTGTAATTTCCTGCCTGTTTGTCCGGCAGAATTCAACCACCAGGATCGCACCGGGATCGCCCTGCACAAAGAAGCGGTTCTTCCTTTGTTCGCGGTTGTCCTTTGTGCATTCGAGGATATAGTGATCAATGAGTTCGCTGGCGCTGGGTTTATATTTCAATGCAACCAGGTTGGCGCGTAAAGCTTCGTCAATTGAATTAAAATGCACGCAAAGCAAACCGGTTTCCTTTGGGGGCAGTTCATTCAGGCTCAGTTTTATTTCCGTGATGAAGGCAAGTGTACCTTCGGAGCCGGCGATGAGTTTGCAGAAATTAAAATCGGGTTCACCGGCGGTGAATGGCGCACTGTCTAAAAGCACATCAATGGCATAGCCGGTGTTTCTTCTCTCCACACTTTTGCGCGGAAACTCTTTGCGAATCTCCACCTGGTTGTCGTAATGGCTGAGCATCGTGCGGACCTTCCGGTATATATCTCCTTCGAGCGTATGTTCTTCGCATTTTGCATGAAAGGAATCCGGGTCAAGTGCACCAAAGACAGCTTCAGATCCATCGCTTAAAAAAGCTTTTACTTCCAGTAAATGTTCACGGGTACTCCTGTATACAACCGAATTGGAGCCGCACGAATTATTACCCACCATGCCGCCGATCATGGCTCGGTTGGCGGTAGATGTTTCGGGCCCGAAGAACAGGCCATGGGTTTTGAGGAACATATTGAGTTCATCACGTACCACGCCGGGTTGCACCCGTACCCATTTTTCCTGTGCATTTAATTCGATGATCTTATTGAAATGCTTTGACACATCTACTACTATGCCATTACCTACAACTTGTCCCGCAAGCGAAGTGCCGGCGGTACGCGGGATGAGCGAGGTTTTTTGGTTCCGGGCAAAGAGGATGAGGCGATGAATATCTTCAGCCGTTTTGGGAATCGCAACGGCAAGGGGCATTTCGCGATAAGCAGATGCATCTGTTGCATAGAGGATACGCATCTGCTTATCTATAAACAGATCACCCGCCAGTTCTTTGGCTAATTGTTGAAGTTTTTCTGTCATTACTATTCACCGCAAAGTATAATTACGGGACCTTGTCTGACCGTCCTTGGTCTTACAATACAATTGAATTAAAAAAATCGAACTAATATATACTGTTAAACAACCTTCAGTCATACAGAGACAGTCAGACTGGATCCCTACCGTACCCGGTCTGACCGTCCTCGGTCTGACCGCCTGCCCTGATTGTTGGTTTCTATTTTCCACAGGCAGTCAGACGGAGACCGTCAGACTGGGTTGCGTGGGTTTTCCTTATCACGAAAGTTTTTTCTGCAGGTTTTGGTCTATTGCATCAAGGAATTCTTCGGTATACTGATAGTGCTCACCGTGATTAACCTTATTGCCATAAATACAAACTGCCAGGTCCTTGGTCATCTTACCGCTTTCCACCGTTTCGATACATACTTCTTCAAGTGCGTTGCTGAAATCGATCAGTGCCTGGTTATTATCCAGTTTTCCGCGGAAAGCCAGTCCCCTTGTCCATGCAAAGATGGATGCAATAGGATTGGTGCTGGTTGGGCGGCCTTTCTGGTGCTCGCGATAGTGGCGTGTAACCGTACCGTGTGCCGCTTCAGCTTCCATGGTTTGTCCGTCCGGGGTTACCAGTACAGAAGTCATGAGTCCCAGTGATCCGTAACCTTGTGCAACGGAGTCGCTTTGTACATCACCGTCGTAATTCTTACAGGCCCAGATAAACCCGCCGTTCCATTTCATGGCACTGGCAACCATATCATCGATCAGCCTGTGCTCGTATGTGATACCTGCTGCTGCGAACTGTGTTTTGAATTCTGCATCGAATACTTCCTGGAAGATATCCTTAAAGCGGCCGTCGTATTTTTTGAGGATGGTATTCTTGGTACTGAGGTAAAGCGGCCAGGCTTTCTGCAGCGCCATGTTCATACAGCTGCGGGCGAAACCACGGATGCTCTCATCGGTATTGTACATGGCCAGGGCCACGCCGCCGCCTTTGTACTGGTAAACTTCGTGTTCGATCACTTTGCCGTCTTCACCTTCAAATTTGATGGTGAGTTTTCCTTTGCCGGGCACCACAAAATCTGTTGCACGGTACTGATCGCCAAAAGCGTGGCGGCCAACAATGATCGGCCTGTCCCAGGTAGTTACCAGGCGCGGGATATTTTTTATCACAATGGGCTCGCGGAAAACGGTTCCATCAAGGATGTTACGGATGGTGCCATTTGGGCTCTTCCACATTTGCTTAAGATTGAATTCTTTCACCCTGTCTTCATCAGGCGTGATGGTGGCACATTTTATGCCCACGCCATATTGCCTGATAGCATTGGCTGCATCGATGGTTACCTGGTCGTTGGTCTGGTCGCGGTATTCCACGCCGAGGTCATAGTATTTAATATCGATATCCAGATAAGGGAGAATCAGTTTGTCTTTGATGAATTTCCAGATGATGCGCGTCATTTCATCACCATCTAATTCAACTACGGGATTTGCTACTTTAATTTTCTGGGCCATGTCCGTTCCGGTTTATTTTTTTAAGGAGGTCAAATGTAAGATTTTCCGCTGACTTCTTCAGGCTGTCCTCTGCGTTACTTTGCGATCTCTTTTTCTTTGCGGTATGTGCATTTAACCGAGTGCCACGTCAAGAATCATCATCACCAGAAATCCACCAATGAATCCCAATACCGAGATATCCGTGTATTTATCCCGTTGTGTTTCCGGTATTACTTCTTCCACCACCACATAGATCATGGCTCCTGCAGCAAAAGCCAGTGCATAAGGGAGGACAGGTTCCATATAGATCACCGCAATGGCACCAATTACGCCGGCAACAGGTTCTACAATGGCTGATAATTGACCGTACCAGAAACTTTTTAACCTGCTTACGCCCATTCGCCGCAACGGTACCGAAACAGCAAGCCCTTCGGGAAAATTCTGGATACCGATGCCAATGGCGAGGGCTATGGCCGCCGGGATGGTTGCTTCATTCATGCCATTTGCAGCTGCACCAAAGAGTACGCCTACCGCCAGTCCTTCCGGAATATTATGCAGGGTGATGGCAAGGATCAGCAGGGTGGTCTTGCGAAACTGTGTTTTCATGCCCTCTTTCTCTTCTTCCCCGAAGTTGAGGTGTAGGTGGGGCAAAAAGCGATCAAGACTGAAAATAAACATTGCACCCAGGAAAAAACCAACGGCAGCGGGTACCCATTTTGCGTTGGGCATCATGCGTTCAGACATTTCAATGGCCGGGTTCAGTAAGGACCAGAAACTGGCGGCTACCATAACACCGCCGGTGAAACCCAGCATCACATCCAGCACGGCGCGGTTGATGGTCTTGAAGAAGAACACAAGGGATGCGCCGGCAGCGGTTACCAGCCACGTAAATGTTGTAGCGATCAGTGCGGCATAAACCGGTCCGATATCGGTAAAGAAAGATTCAAGTGCTTTAATCATTGTTTATATTTTTTACCCAAATATTTTTGGCGACCTGTTCGCTAATAATGAAGGGCGGGTTGTTTTTGGTTTTTATTTCAAGTGAATTATCGAAGCTGAATCTTTTCTTTATTTCAAGTTTCGTTCCTATACCAATATGCTGGTGCTTGAGAATGTCAAGCATATCCGGCCGCTGATCCGTAACCCCGCTAACCTCAGCTATTTCTTCAAGGGGCCATTCAGACAAAACCACCTGTTTGGCAGCGTGTATCTTACCGTGCTGGTCTGGTATGGGGTCACCATGTGGGTCAAAACGCGGGAAACCCAGGTATTCATCAAGTTTATCGATCAGTTTTTTACTGGTCACATGTTCCAGTTCTTCGGCCACTTCGTGCACCTCATCCCAGGAGAACTGCAGTTTTACGGATAAGAAATATTCCCAGAGCCGATGGCGCCTGATGATGCCCAGGGCCACTTTTTTCCCTTCCGTGCTTAGTTTAAAACCCTGGTAACGTTCATATATAACCAGTTTTTTGGTCTTGAGTTTCTTAAGCATATCCGTTACCGATGCAGCACGGGTCTGAAGTTCAGCTGCCAGTTCGTTGGTGGTTACCAGTTGCTGATCGCCCCGGAGGTGGTAAATGCTTTTGATATAATTTTCTTCGCTCGCTGAATAATTCATATTGTCTGAAAAAAATATTTAGACAAATCTAAAAAAATAAACATTAATCCGTACCGTTATTATCTTATTACCTGTAAAAAGTCATTAATTTGTACCAAAGATTGCCTGATGGTTAGATATGGCCTGTTCCTTCTTGTTATATTTTCCCTTTTCGCCTGTAAGTCCAAAAAAGCTAACCTGTCCGGCGATGAGCCTGTGGAAGTAGGTGATTTCATTGAATCTTTTCAAACCCTCAGCCTGCCCTACCTGATATCCGATACATCACTCATTCGCAAGACAAAGGATTCTCTGCTGATCAGTAAAAAGATCATCCAGCAGTTTATACCCGATTCCATTTTTAAGCGTGATTTCGGCAAAGGGACTAAGCCCAGGTATTATGCTTTGGGCAAGGTTCCCGTGGAAGACGGGGAAACATACCTTTTTGTAAAAGCTGTTGTGCCAGGTAAGGCTGTTGCATACATTCTTTGTTATGATAAGGAAAATGTTTTTAAAGCAGGTATGCCAATCATAAGCGGTTCAGGCGACAGGAGTGTGGTGAATGAAGGCGGAATGGACCGCAGGTATTCGGTTATTCGTAACCGTACGAGAAAGAAACCTGATGGCCAGGTCATTTATAACAAGAGCGTTTATGTGTATAATTCTGCAGGCGTATTTACCCTGATCCTTACCGAAAGCAATGAAACAGTGGAAGTGAAAGAAATTTTCAATCCCATAGATTCTCTTCCGCGGAAGTTTCCCCTCAGTGGTAATTATGTAAAGGATAAAAAGAATTTTATTACTATCAGGGATGGCAGCAAGCCTGGCAGGCTCTTGTTTTTTGTACATATGGAAAAGAGTAACGGTGATTGTACCGGTGAGTTAAAAGGAGAGATCGATATGGTGAAACCCAACCTCGCCCAGTACCGTAAAGCGGATGATCATTGTTCACTGGAATTCAGCTTTACAAGCACATCGGTAACATTGCGTGAGCTGGAAGCCTGTGGTAATCACCGGGGCATCAAATGTGTTTTTGATGGCACTTTCCCTAAAAAGAAAGAACCTAAAAAACCTGCTGCTAAACCGGCCAAAAAGAAGAAATAAAACGTTTTTTATTTCATGTACATGTAATCCAGGCTTTTTGAACCAGGAATCAGTCAATTTTCCGCAAACCTTTGCAGTCCCTTTTGTTTAGGTTCGATAATCTCGTTTTATTTGAAATTCCTGTGTAAATCAATGCTTTTCAGACTGATAAGCTTACAGTACAATCATTTATCAGAAAATCCGTTTATATTGCGCCCTTAATTTTCATTAAAGCAAGCAATTCTATATGACAAAGTTTCGTCATTATAATGTACCCTACACTGTTGATACAAGGTATACCAAAAAGGTAGCCTATTTCTCCATGGAATTTGCCATCCACCAGCCTTTGAAGATATACAGTGGTGGCCTTGGATTTTTGTCCGGTTCCCATCTCCGCAGCGCTTATGAGCTTAAGCAAAATCTTATCGGGGTGGGTATTCTCTGGAAATATGGCTATTACGACCAGGCCCGCAACCAGGACCAGACACTGCAGGTGCAGTGGTATGAAAAGATTTATAATTACCTGGAAGATACCGGGATCAAATACCAGATTTTAATTCATGATGCGCCAATCTGGGTAAAAGTTTATTACCTGGCGCCGGAAACTTTTAACAGTGCGCCATTGTTCCTCCTGAGTACGGATGTACCAGAGAATGATTATGTTTCACAAACCATCACGCATCGTTTGTATGATGCCAATGTGGCCACTAAAGTTGCGCAGTTTATATTACTGGGTATTGGCGGAGCCAGGCTGATGGATGAGCTTAAATTTAATCCGGATGTTTATCACCTGAATGAGGCCCATGCCGTGTCATCTGTTTTTTACCTGTACAACAAACTGGGCAGTGTGGAAGCCGTAAGGAAAAAACTTGTATTCACTACACATACCCCTGAAGAAGCAGGAAACGAAAAGCATGATATTCATCTGTGTAATAAGATGTCTTACTTCGACGGGCTTTCCATTGAAGAGGTACGCAAGATCACAGGTATTGAAGATGACCAGTTCAATCACTCACTCGTTGCACTTCGATTTGCAAGGCTTGCAAATGGCGTATCCGAATTACACGGTCATGTGAGTCGTAAAATGTGGAACGGCACGGAAAATATCTGTCCGATCATACATATTACCAATTCCCAGAACTGGAAGTATTGGGCCGACAAGCAATTGTATTTTGCAATGGATGAGCACAATGATGACCGTTTTGAGGACCGCAAAAAGTATTTGAAGAAAAGGGCCTTTGATATTGTAGCGGATCAAACCGGAAAATTATTCAAGCCTGATGTTTTCACCATCGTATGGGCCAGGCGTTTTGCAGGGTATAAGCGTGCCGACCTGATTACCCGAGATAAGGAACGTTTTGAAAAATTGCTGGCCAGCAAGAAATATCCTGTACAGGTTATCTGGGCGGGCAAGCCTTACCCTGTGGATTATCCCGCCATCAGTGATTTCAACCACCTGGTCCATATGAGCAAACATTACTCCAACATGGCGGTTTGCGTTGGATACGAGCTGGCATTGAGCAAGCGCCTGAAACAAGCGGCAGACCTTTGGTTGAATAATCCTCGTGTTCCCCGTGAAGCATCCGGAACAAGCGGCATGACAGCAGCCATGAATGGGGCTGTTAACTGTTCAACTAATGACGGATGGATCGTTGAATTCATCAATCATGGAAACAATGGTTTTGTGGTACCACCGCTCGATTACGAGAACATGCATGTGCAGGAGCAGGATGAATATGACCTGAATCAATTATATGAGATCCTCGAAAAGCAGGTGTTGCCGGCATACTATGATAATCCGCATACCTGGAGGCAGATCGTGCAGAATGGAATGCGGGATGTGCGCTTCCAGTTTGATTCTAACAGGATGGCAAACGAATACTATGAGCTGCTCTATAACGCCTGATCAGTTAAGTTAGTGAAATGCTGAACTTCATGAAATGAGGTTCAGCATTTTTGTTTAATCGCAAAAGGAATCAGATGCCTGGAATATAACGTGTTGTACTATTGGATGAATCCAGTAAATAAGTTTATCAATTGCTTTAAAAGTATATCTTACGAAAACGTTTTGAAGTTTACGAAAATAGATCCTTCACCCTTTAATCCGAAGTGAATAAATTTCACCCCCCAACCGGGTTCAGGGTGACAACTATCTACCTGTCATGCCGAGGAACGAGGCATCTTATTGTGATACCTGAAGATCCCTCCTTCGTCGGGATGACTAGCAAAGAATACAGGTTTAGGGAAGATCAGTCATTTGGGAAAAGAACTATTTGTCAACCTCTCTCTTATCATCCTATGTTTGTCATCCCGACTTGCCTGCCTTGCCTAATGGCTGGCAGGCGAGGAGGGATCTTATCAATGCACACCAGGAAGATGCCTCCTGCGTCGGCATGACAAAAAAAGAGTTTCTTGTCATCCTGAACCCGGGGATTCTTTAAAAGAGTTGCTTAATCAAGATGCCAGGGTGAAGGATCTCATGTATAATCAGCGAAATTGTAAATATTCGTTTAATAGCACAACACGTTAGAATATATTATCTTTTCAATAGAAATGAATATTCAAACATGAAAAGGGATAATATCATATTCTGGGTGAGCACAATTATTATTTTCCTGTTTCAGGGTGTTATGCCTGCACTGACCTCTCATACCGAAATGGCCAAAGAAGGAATCCGGCACCTGGGGTATCCTGAATATTTTAGCGTAATGCTTATGGTTTTTAAGGTGTTAGGCTCCATCGCCATTATTATCCCGGGTGTACCCAATCGGGTTAAGGAATGGGCTTATGCCGGACAGGCTTTCGATATTATTGCTGCATTTATCAGTATCTGGGCCGTGGACGGGTTTAATGTCAACCTGTTTATTCCAGCGATTGTAATGGCGATTTTAATAGTGTCATATATTTATTTTCACAAAAGGGTGAAAAGCAAAATGACCATATAATTTTTTAGTGTGGTAAAATTTTAGTGTAACTTTTTTATATGGGTACATACCGCAAAAAAATGGAGATCCGCTGGGCCGACCTCGACCCCAATTTTCATATGCGTCATTCCAATTATTATGACCTGGGTGCGCAGATGCGGATCAGTGTGTTTTCTGCATTGGGTATAACGCCGGAGGCTATGCGAAAATATCATATCGGACCGATCCTATTAAGGGAGGAATGTGTTTTCCGGCGGGAGATCCTGATGGGGGATGAGGTGGAGATCGATATCGAATTGCTCAAAGCGCGCCATGACGGTTCCCGATGGACGATGCAGCATCACTTATACAAAAACGGGCACCAGCTAGCGGCTGTGATAACCATTGATGGTGCCTGGATGGATCTGGAAAAAAGAAAACTTGTCATAATACCAGAGGCCTTTAAGGCCCTGTTCAATGATCTGCCACGAAGCAAAGATTTTGAATGGAGTGATAAATGATTAATGGCAATTTTTTGCAACTAAAGGGAGAAGTGTTGCAGTCTATTTATTAACAGGTAGTGTCTTTAATTTTTTAGCCCACAGAGAGCCGCAGAGAAAAAATGGAGGGCCACTGAGTATATCCTGTATAACTCTGCGGCCCTCAATTAACTCCGTGGCTCTCTGTGGCCTTGTATTTTATTTTTTATTCAATCTTAGAAAAATGCTCCCTGCAAAATTGCAGCAGGTTTTTAATCTCTGCCCTGAAATCATTTTTCATTTTAAACCCCGCAGATTCCAGTAGTGAAACATCAAATTGCAATCCAGGCTCTGTTGTTTGTATTGCACCTTCCGGTAAAATAATCGGTAACTCCTGGTTGTAAAGTTCTTTATGTACAGACACAATCAGGTTGGCCATATCTATCACCCTCATGCTTTGCCCTGAACCCAGGTTATACATTGGGTGCTTTAGGTTGGAAATCCCATTACTGATCAT
Source organism: Chitinophagaceae bacterium (assembly GCA_041752135.1). GTDB lineage: Bacteria > Bacteroidota > Bacteroidia > Chitinophagales > Chitinophagaceae > Pollutibacter. Next base: position 14,052 of record JBGSHT010000021.1, read on the forward strand.
TTCTGAGACTACAGCAGTAACATCAGACAAACTAATGAAATCCCTGTATTGGCATCCATTTGATAAAAGGGTGAGTTGTTTTTTTTCGATCGCCTGTTTGGCCAGGTCGTTTGCCAGCAAGGTCCAGCGATTAACGGTTGGTACAACGGGGGCTCCAAATGAATTGGATAAGCGCAGGCAGACAGTGTTTATTTTTTTTTGTATCCCGGCCGCATTTACATAATCTTCAGCTGCCCGGTGTGTGATGGCATAAGGATGAACCGGTGCCGGCAACCTTTCTTCTGTAACACGTCCGGTTAGCTGTCCGTATGCATGCGCCGTGGAAAAATAGATAAATTCTTTTGCACCATGCTTAATGGCATTATCCAGGATGATACGCGTTTCATCGATATTGACCCTGATGGCTTCAGAAGGATTGCTGACACAGTCCCATTCGTTCAATGCAGCCATATGAATAACTGAATCAATATCGCCAGGAAAAGAAGTTGTGTCTAAAAGTTGCTGGTGCATGATTCCCCTTGCGGCCCCATGTGCCAGCAGTATTTTGGAATCGGGATTTTTCCTGGAGGATAAGATAACGGTATGGGTAGCCGAAAGGGCCCGGGCGATCCTGCCGCCTACAAACCCGGTTCCGCCTGTTATTAGTACTGTGCTCATTGCTGGAATAATGAATAATTGATCAGGTTGTTCCTGAGCGGGAGGTTTTCTGCTTCAGAAGGATCATGCTGAATGCTGGCGATGTTCAGGAGCAAATTGGTGCCTTCAGAACGACCGCTGAATGCCATCCAGATCCCGGGCGGAACGGTGAGCCGCTGGTAATTTTTTTGTGACAGTTCCACCTCCATGATCTCGCCATATGTTTCACTTCCTTCCCGGTCATCAAAGAGGACAAATAAAATGGTTCCTTGCGGAACAACCAGGTTTAGTGTCATCTTCGTATGTTTCTTCCAGCCTTTTACAGCTGCATGACTGACCGTGGAAAAATAAGCCTCGCCAAAGCCGGCATAACCCTGGTCCGAAGCCTTCATGGCATGCAGGATATTCCCGGCAGGGTTTTCAATGATTTTTAACGGGGTGAGTACCACCTCTTTTATAATGCCCATGCGATTTGCTTATTTGCAGCCAGTTGTTCATACCTGCGAACCTGCTCTGCGGTAAATGCAAACATATCTTTTCCAGGTTCATTATAAAATGCATCATACCAGCTTCCGGTGAATTGTGCCGTTTCCTCAAAAGCCAAAACCGGTTTCCATTGAAGATAAAATAGTGCTTTATCACAATTCAGTTTTAATAATCCTGCTTCATGAAAAGTTTTATTTTCTTCCACCTGGAAATGATTATGGGCATCTTTGAACTGCCAGTATGTACTGATTTTTTGGAGCAGCTCAAGTACCGTGTGATTTTGGTCGGCATTAGGGCCAAAATTGAACGGTTCGCCATTGACGGATTCTTTCTCTTCTGCCATCACCTGGGCCACGCGAAGGTAGCCGCTCAGCGGCTCGAGTACATGCTGCCATGGCCTGGTGGAATTTGGGTTCCTGATCTTCACCGCCTGCTGGTTGTCCCATGCCCTAACGCAGTCTGGGACAATCCTGTTGAGCGCCCAGTCGCCACCACCTATTACATTTCCAGCCCTCACTGAAACCAGTTTGACAAGTGAATCCGGTTTACTAAAGTAGGATTGATAATATGTTTTAATGACCAGCTCCGCGGCACCTTTAGAAGCACTATACGGATCTTTTCCTCCCAATGCATCATTTTCGCGATAGCCCCATATCCACTCCACATTATCATAACATTTATCGCTGGTGATCATCACTGCCTTACAGGGATGATCCATAAAACGAAGCGCCTCCAGAATATTGGCAGTGCCCATGACATTTGTCCGGAATGTGTCAACAGGATCTTCATAAGAAACTGAAACAATGGGTTGTGCAGCAAGGTGAAAAACAAAATCAGGCTTCACCTCCCTGAAGATATTTTTCATTGCTTCCGGATCACAGATGTTTAAAAAATGATGATCTGTTTTATCGGCCAGCTTCAAAGCTTCAAACAGGGATGGCTCCGTGGGTATATCTTTTGAAATGCCGGTAACCTTTGCACCAAGCTGTGTCAGCCAGATCGATAACCAGGATCCTTTGAACCCTGTGTTGCCGGTTATGATCACTTTTCTGTCATTGAAAATATTGTTGAATGACATTATATTTGATAAGTATGATTAGGTTTAAAAAGTAAATTACGTTGACGCAAACGGGCGGGCTAAATTGTTTACCAGGATTTCCACTGTGCCTCTCCGTTATCCCACAATTCATTTAATCTGACCTTATCGCGTAGTGTATCCATGCATTTCCAAAAGCCAGTGTGCCTGTAAGAATATAATTCTCCTTCTGCAGCCAGTTGTTCAAGGGGCTTTTGTTCAAATACGGTAGTATCATCCTGTATATAGTCCAGCACTTTGGGGTCGCAAACAAAAAAACCGCCATTGATCCAGCTTCCGTCGCCTTTTGGTTTTTCCATAAATGACAGCACCCTGTCATTTGCATCTGTTTGCAAAGCACCAAAACGACCTTCCGGTTGAACGGCAGTCATCGTGACAGCCTTACCGTGTTTCTTATGAAACGAAAGCAAGGCATTTATGTCAACATTGCTTACCCCATCGCCATAGGTCATCAGAAAAGGGTCATTGCCTATAAAATCCTTAGCTCTTTTTATACGGCCACCGGTCATGGTGTGCAGGCCTGTTTCCAGCAGGGTTACTTTCCATGGTTCCGAAGTGTTGTTATGCACTTCCAGCTGATTGTTTTTTAAATCAATGGTAATATCACTCTGGTGCAGAAAATAATTGGCAAAATATTCTTTGATGTAATAACCTTTATAACCCAGCAGGATCACAAACTCATTGAAGCCAAATTGCGCGTAGCCTTTCATGATATGCCATAGAATGGGTTTACCGCCAATTTCAGCCATGGGTTTTGGCCTGATATCGGTTTCTTCACTCAGGCGGGTACCAAATCCTCCTGCTAACAGAACTACTTTCATTAATAATGAATTAGATAAACAAATTTATTGGGCACATGACCTGCCATTAAACATTCGTTGGAAGGTATGGCATTTTAGTATGTTATTTCACCCAGGCTTCCAGTTCTTCTTTTGTCATTACTCCCTGTAATCGTTTTGTTTCTTTGCCATTATTGTAGAGTATGAATGTTGGCAGTGCCTCTACTTTCAATGACTGCATCAGGGCAATTTCATTGCCACCGTCCATTTTCAGCAGTTTGACCTTTGTGCCTTGTTCCTGCACGAAAGCATTTAGTACAGGCTCCATTTTTTTACAGGGCGGGCACCATTCGGCACCAAAATCAACTAAAACAAGACTCGCTGTTTTGGTTAAGGTTTCGTATTCCTGGTAGGAAGTTTGTTTTTTGGCGGGATCATCAGCTACAGCAGGTTTGCCCGCTCTGCGCCATGCAGACATTCCTCCTTTCAGATTAACCACTTCTTTAAATCCTTTTTCGCGGAGGTAATCAGCTGCGGCTGCAGACCTTGATCCGGTCTGGCAATAAACATATACCGGTTTGCTTTTGTCCAGGTGAGCGGTGCGCGATATGAACTCTTCCTCATTCAGCCAGTCGGCCTGAAGGGAACCTTCAATATGGCTGCCACGGTATTCCCCTGTAGTCCTGGTATCCAGCAATTGCACATTCTTTTGTTGAATGGCTTTTTCAAACTCATCCGGTCCCATGGATTCGGTTGTTTGAGCCGTGTTATTGCATGAAATAGTAAGAGAAAGGAAAATAAGGAAAACTGACTGATAAAGTAATCGCATAAATATTTTTTCTGCAGCAAAAATAACGAGAAAACTGTTAATGCCGGCCAAGGGCTGGCTAAAAGAGCCGGCCTGCGTTGATGGCCATATAGAACATTACCGCAATCGGGATGACTAAACCTCCCAGCCAGAGCAACAACAGGATCGATTTTTGCGCGGCGTTCATCCCAGCTTCTTTATTTTCATTGGGATTGAATGCCGCTTCATCCTGGTTGATGCTATTGTCTCTCTTTTCTGGTTCTTCCTCCATAATGGTTTGCTGCTCCTCAGTTTGTCTTTTTTCAGCAAAAAGGATACTAAGCCTGTAAAACAGGAAAACATCCAGTATCAGCAGTAGGTAATTGCGTGTCCTGAAAGCCAGCCAGGTAATAACGATTATCAGCGCAAGTGTGAAAACCGTCTGAAGTATTTTATTGGATGATGGAAAGATTACCTGGAGGAACTGACCACCGTCGAGCGGACTAACCGGCAGCAGGTTGATGGCATTGAGTAACATGAACAGGAGGGCAGGTTGTATCAGAAGATCAGACGAAGTAAAAATCGATGCTAAAAAGAGTGTGAGCCCAATCAAAATACCTGGCAGCGGGCCGGCCAGTATCATAATGGCGCGTTGCAGGGGAGATGCAGAACCTGATTTACCCGAAACAAAGGCGCCGAAAAAAGGGATGAAAAAAATTTTCAGATCGCGGTAACCAAACTTCTTCATGGCCAGAAAATGCCCTGATTCATGAATGATGATAACTATAACTAAAAAGAGGATGCTGCGCAGATCGCGGAACAGGGCATAATAAACAAGGATATAAATCAGCAGGCTGGCCAATGTACGCCAGACTGCTGATAAAGGATATGATTGTGGTGGCTCTTCCTCCATACCTGATAAAAATACAGATTTTGCCACTATGGATTTATCTAAGTATAGACTATAATGACATAGGTACTTCCATCACAAGGATTTCAGCTTCAGTATCTGTGCTGAACGTCAGGTCGTCTGTTTCACTGATACCCAGGCCGTCGCGGCTTTGCAATGATTCACCAGCTGCCAGAACATCGCCTTTTAAGATAAAGGCATAGACCCCGTTACCTTTTTTATGTAAAGGATAATTGAGCGATTTTCCTTTTTCCAGCCTGGTAAGCGAGAACCATGCATCCTGGTTGATCCAGATGGACTCTTCAGATTTTTCAGGGGATACGATAAGCTGCCAGTTGTTGATCCTTTGCGACGCATCAAATGTTTTTTGGTCGTAACGGGGCTTGATATTTCTTTCTTTTGGGAACACCCATATCTGCAGGAATTTCACTTCTTCGGTACGGGAGTTATTCATTTCTGAATGTTGCAGCCCGCTGCCGGCGCTCATAATTTGGATATCACCGGTTTTAATGACTGCTTCTGTACCCGTAGTATCGCGGTGTTTCAATTCACCGGAAAGCGGAATGGAAATGATCTCCATATTATCATGCGGATGCTGTCCAAAACCCATTCCCGGTGCAACGGTATCATCATTCAATACCCGCAGTGCACCAAAGTGAACGCGATCCGGATTATGGTAACTGCTGAAGCTGAAAGTATGGAAGCTGTTGAGCCAGCCATGATTTGCATGGCCTCTTGTTGCAGCTTTGTGTATGACTTTTTTCATAATTTTTAATTTATACAAAGGTATTATGGTGCAGAACTAAAGTCAATGAACATATACAGGTGCGCAATGTATATTTTACGGTGTGCGGTTATTAAAAAAAGAGGTTTAAGTATTTAGAAAGCAAAGTCTTATTGCAGGGCTATTTCACTTTATTGACTTTATGCAAAAAAATATCAAAAACCCTTATCCCCCACATGCGGGAGTTAAAGAGACAAGCAATCCTCCCCCTAAAACCTGAGTATGTGTTAAGTTCGAAATTCACCCCCTCCAGAGGGGGATAATACTTCTCCATAATCTTCTTATAGAAATTCAACGAACACTTGTAACGAAACAACATTGCAAGGAAAGGCTGTTTATCCCCCTCTGGAGGGCCTGCCCGCCGAAACGGAGTGCAGGCGAGGGGTGAGTCGCGGAGGCGTTGCTTAATAGTGTTTTAGGGGGAGGACAATCCTTGTTAAAATTTTGCTAAAGGTCACATGTATAACCGCCAACCCTTGAGTAAATTACAAATGAGATTTAAATAGATAATCCAATAAAAAAAATGCCGCCAATGGCAGCATTTTATCATAGGAATATTATTGCAACTTATGCGTCTACGCGATCGAGTTGGATGTTGCAATGGATACGAATATCATTGCTTACAACGGCACCGCCAGCTTCAGTGAGCACATTCCAGGTAAGACCAAAATCTTTGCGTTGGATCTTTCCGTTGATTTCAAAACCTGCTTTTGTTTTACCATAAAACGGATCTTTATGGATACCTGCGTATTCCACTTCCAGGGTGATGGGTTTGGTAACATCTTTCAGTGTGAGGTTCCCCGTTAGAGAGTATGTATTGTCAGACACTTTCACGAGGTCGGTACCTTCAAACCTGATTTCCGGAAATGCAGCTGCATCAAAGAATTCAGGTGATTTCAGGTGGCCGTCCCTGCCTTCAGATCCTGTGTCGATACTGTCTGTTTTGGCAGTAAAGCTTATTTTTGAACCACGGAAGTCATCATTAGATGCTTCAACTTCGCCGGAGAATTCCTTGAATTTGCCGGTAACGGTTGTAATTACGAGGTGCTTTGCTTTGAAACTGATCTCGCTGTGGTGGCTGTCTATCACCCATTTGGTGGTTGTGCTTGTTAAGGTATCCATGTTTTGTCTATTTTAATGTTTAAACATCAAAATTAGCCAATTGTTCGGTTTTGGAAAGGTAGAAATATCGGGTTTAGCTGTATTTTTTACGGATGGCGGCCCTGAAATCTGTAAAACCCTGGTTTTCCTGGTTTTTGAAGAGTTTACTGAAATGGGCCGGGTCGTCAAATCCAAGATTATAGGCTACTTCTTTGACACTGGTTTCGGAATAAGTGGCAAAGCGTTTTGCTTCCAGCATAATCCGGTTAAGGATCATGTCCTTTGCAGATTTACCCGTTTCCTGGGATACCAGTTCGTTGAGGTAATTGGGCGTAATATGAAGTGCCTGTGCATATTCGGCCACTTTATGCCAGTTTGTAAAATGATTATCAAGCAGGTCTTTAAATTGTTTTACCAGGGTGCCACCGGCGTGTGTGCGTGCCTGTCTTTGGGCAGGAATGGTATCTGAAATGCGTCTGCATTCCAGTAGAAAGAGTTTGAGCAGTGAGCCTATGGCTTCCTCGTGATATTTTATTTGATGCTGAGATTCTGTTCTGATACTATCGATAATATTTATGAGCCGGCTTGTATCGCAAGTATCTGGTAAAACGAGGGGAGCTACATCATCACACCTGAAAAAGAATCCGCTATTCTGTAACCAGTTTTGTGGAATCCCGTTTTGTTCGATGAAATCTGTTGTGAAAAGCATAACATATCCTGCATGTCCTGGTTTCATTTGCAGATCGTGTACCTGTTCCGGACTGATAAAAAAAAGCGTTCCGGGACTGGCGTCATAAACTTTAAAATCAATATGATGAACACCGGTTCCTTTAGTCACCCATATGATCGTATAATAATTATGTCGATGGGGGATATGGGCCTCATTCTTATTTTCAACCTCTACTTCTTCCATTGTTTTGAAAAGGAAATTTACCGGCTTGCCATTTACCTGCAAATCGAGTGAAGTGAGTTTTGTTTCTTTATAGGAGTGCTTTTGCTGCATTAATCTTGATACAAATCTTTGCGTTCTTAAATCTTTTCGAATTATTTTAATTTGTAACCGGGTAATATTTTTTAATCATCATTTCGTAAGGTTTAAAAGCATGATGCATGAATGTTTTTTTAGGATCATCCGGGAATGTTGATTTGTATTCCGCATCCGGTTGCAGTACAATGGGAATGCCTGCACGCATATAGTTGGACGTTTCCGCATAATCGGGTTCCCTGAATTGCGGTAACACTTTTTTCACCTGTCCGTAAACTTTATGGCCAAGGTATTTATCGAGCCGCTGTTGTGCCTTCAAGGTGCTTTTGTCCATTTTATTGTACATGCTTTTCAGGTACCATTTTACAATGCCCTTTTGGGATCCCAGCAGGGATGAGATATCTGAAAATGGATTGCCTGAATTAAAATCATCCACGATCTGCACGCTGAATGGAGACTCGGGTACCCAGTCTGCCGTATTTACAACTGTGAATGCCTTGCCATTCCTGGTGATAAAATCAAAATCATAAGCATAGTACATATTCCCCGGTTTGGGTGCCGCACTGCAGTAGGTTTTAAAATTAAGCCCTGCGGGCAATTCATTTGACTGCGACAAATAATGCAGGTAAGAAGTTACCAGGAACGCGAGGGCGCCGCCCTGGCTATGGCCCATGATGATAAACTGGGTCGTATTTTTCTCCTTGTTCATAGTTGTGATCATCTTTTTAATATCAGGCCCGAGGTGAGCCAGTCCCAGTGTCCATCCAACATGTACGGCCGCTTTTTCATCACTGGAAAGTTTATACTTGAAATTTGTACTGTCATTTATTTGCAGGTTACCCGTTGCAGGTATCTGCGCCGCATAAAAGTTCTCCATCCAGCTGGATGCATGTTGAACCGTTCCGCGTATGCTGATTACACCAATGCCATCTTCTCTCATCCAAAATTCCCAACGGTTTTTCAATCCCATTTCCGTTGACCGGTGAAGAAGTTCATGTTTCACTTTATAACCTCTGGTTGTTCCGGGCATGATACTGTCATTATGTGTGGCTTCACACACCTGTAAAAGATCAAGGAATTCAGCCGCATCAAAGCCCGGCTTCAGTACCTGGTTCTGTGCCGTTATTTCAGTGGATACCAGTATTAAAATAAAAGCGTATAGAAAATTTTTGATTGTCATCCCTGCTGGATTTTGTGTAAAAAATAATAGTTAAGGCGTTTGATGCTATTTGTAAAAATACGGATTAAGAATACTTCCGGCTGAAACTGTTTAATGGCTTTGATATTTATTAATTAGGATTATCTATATAAGTCTCATTTGCAATTTGGCTCAAGGGTTGGTGGTTATACCTGTAAAGCTATTGCAGGATTTAACTATTAATCTGTAAACTTTTTTTAGGACGAGTCACTTATGTCCTCCCCCTACATCACTATTGAGCAATGCCTCCCCGGTTCACCCCTCGCCTGCACTCCGTTTCGGCGGGCAGGCCCTCCAGAGGGGGATATGAACAGCCCTTCATCGTAATATGCTTAGTGTAATACTAAAGAGAATTAAATGCAAAAGAAAACTGCGGAGAAGTATTATCCCCCTCCGGAGGGGGTGAGTTTCGAGCTTTACACATACTCAGGTTTTAGGGGGAGGATTGTTTGTCTCTTTAACTCCCGCAAGTGCGGGATAATTGTATTTGTCACTTTTAGGATCAAGTCAATAAAGTGAAATAACCTTATAATAAGGCTTTGCGCTCTATATACGTAATCCTATTATTAATATCTTGAGTCATTAAATTGACAATTACAGGTTATTTAAAATAAATTATAATATGCTCCGCCTTTAAAATTTTGTCGTGTCCAAACCTGAAGACGTATTTCCAGCCTTGGTTATAATTACTTAAGGTATAGAGACTGAGACTACAATAAATGAAATAGCGAAAAGGGGAAAACCTAAATGCAAGGCCACGGAGAGCCACGGAGGTAACGGAGAGCCGCAGCGGAATACAGGAAATACTCTGCGACTCTCTGTGGGGTAAATTTTTTATGATAAGGACCGGGCCTGGATATTTCCCTTACAACATTTATCTCGGTTAGCTTAAAAATAAAATCAAAACAGGTTATTAAAGAGTGATATCTCCTACTGTTCATTCCAGGTGAAATGCTGTTTCATTTTTAATTTCGGTCATAACAAATGAACTCTGTACCGTGCCAATATTGGCAAGCCGGGATAATTTATTGATGATAAATTCCTGGTATTCCTGCATATCGCGCACGCCGATCTTTAGCAGGTAATCGTAGGATCCGGTCATATGGTTGCATTCCATCACCTCGTCCAGTTTGACCACAGCCTTTTCAAAAGCTTTTAACATGTTGAAAGAGTGTTCTTTCAATTGCACATTGGTATAGGCCAGCAACATGATCCCAACTTTCTGCCGGTCGAGCAGGGCCACATACCCTTTTATATATCCCTCTCTTTCCAGGCGCCGGATACGTTCATAAATTGGCGTTACAGACTTCCCCAGTTTGTCGGCCAGTTCTTTATTGGTCAGCCTGGCATCGTGCTGAAGCAATAGCAAAATCTTACGATCGGTGGAATCAAGTAAGCTCATAAGTTAAATATTCTTTTTATTACCATAAAAATAGAATAAAAAACTAAAATGGCTTGATATTGCCATCAATTTAGTTTTATTTTCCAGCGTGACTTAAGTCATGGTAATTGCCGGTAATTGTGTTGAGATTTGCTTAAAATCTTACAACATGTCAACAAAAAATATTTCTCCGGAGACACAAATGCTTGGATATGGGTATAAGCCCGAACTGAGTGAAGGTTCTGTAAAGTGTCCAATCTTTCAAACCTCCACTTTTGTATTTAAGTCGGCCGAAGAAGGCAAAGCATTTTTTGAGATGGCCCATGGCAAACCGGGCCACGAAGGAAAAGAAATGGGGCTGATCTATAGCCGCATCAATAATCCTGATATGGAGATTTTGGAGGAGCGTTTAAAATTATGGGACGGGGGAGAGGCAGCTGCCGTTTTTTCGAGTGGAATGAGCGCCATTGCCACCAGCCTGCTGACTTATTTACGTCCCGGTGATCTTTTGTTATACAGCAATCCTATTTACGGAGGAACGCATAAATTCATCCATCATGTATTAACCTCATTTGGCATTGAAATATTGGCATTCAAGGCAGGACAGGAAAAAGAGGAAATCGAGCAGATACTTACAGCCAGCGGGAAGAGTAATAAGCTGAAAATGATCTACATGGAAACGCCTGCAAATCCAACGAATGATCTCATTGATATTGAGATGTGTGCTGAGATAGCCAAGGCACATTCCACTGCAGACAAGCAGGTAATGGTAGCCGTGGATAATACCTATATGGGCCCACTCTGGCAACATCCTTTGCAACATGGTGCTGATATTGTTTTATATTCAGCCACAAAATATATCGGGGGCCACAGTGATGTTATCGCAGGTGCAGCTGTTGGTAATAAAACGGTGATCAAAGCGATAAAAAAAATGCGAACTGTTCTGGGGACCATGACAGATCCAAATACCTGCTGGTTGCTCATGCGCAGCCTGGAAACGCTGAAGATCCGCATGGAAGCCGCAGCCCGCAATGCAGAACAGGTAGCCGCTTATTTATCTCATCATGCCAAAGTTGAGAAAGTATATTACCTCGGTTATACCGCTGAGCAGAATCCCCGCCAACTGGGTATTTTTCAAAGGCAATATTTAAGCAATGGCGCCATGCTGAGTTTTGATGTTGTTGGCGGAGAAAAAGAAGCCTTTGTATTTCTCAATAACCTGAAGCATATCAAACTGGCAGTAAGCCTGGGCGGTACGGAAAGCCTGGCAGAGCATCCGGCTACCATGACCCATGCTGATGTGCCATTTGAAGAAAAGGAATCTTATAAGATCACAGGTCAAATGGTGAGACTCAGTATCGGTATTGAAAATGCAGCAGATATCATTCATGATATTGAACAGGCGCTGGACGTTGTGCCGGTGCATCAAAAAAAACCGCATAAGGAATTAGTTATGTAAGGAGTCGCCAGTCGTGAGTCGTGAGTCGTGAGTTGGTAATCAACAGGCGAAAATGGGAGATTTTTTTGATATTAAAGATTTGCATAAGTAATATTTGATGGATGAAACAGAAGCTATTTCTTTTTGGGGCAGTTCTTTTAAGTATGGTCATTGTCTCTTCCTGTGGCAGTGATAAGCCAATGCTTTCTGAGCAGGAGCAGCAGGTGTATATCAAAAGAGGGGATAGCTTGTCAAAGCTGACATTTGATACGCTTCGCAATACATTACTAAGGAAAATACTTTCAGACGGGGTGCCGGGTGCTGTAAGGTTTTGCCAGGTTTCTGCCGGTGATCTTACCGCAACATATGCAAATGAGGATGTGCATATTTCCCGTACGAGTATGGGATACCGCAATATTTCAAACAAGCCTGACAGTCTTTCCCAGGGCATACTTGAAAATATGCAGGCCGAAAAGGATAAGGGAGCAGTTCCTGCATCTCTGGTTTTAAAAGACGATAAAGGAGTGGTTCATTTTTATAAGCCGATCCTTATGCAGGCCATGTGCCTGAATTGCCATGGTTCCGTACCTGGCCAGGTTCAGCCTGATGTGTTAAGTGTAATTGATTCACTGTATCCGGGGGACCTTGCCCGGCAATATAAGGAAGGCGAACTAAGAGGTGCATGGCATATCAGGTTTAGCGAAAAGCAGAAATGATATTTAAAAGTTTAAAATACTTTGCGGCTTAGCGGTTAATATTTTTTTGCGGATTTCCTTTGTTTCCATTTATAGATCTCAAACCACATTACCGAGAGTATACCGATCCCAACGGCCTGTCCAAACAGGCTCCAGTTACTCCATTCAAAACGGAAGAAGTCACGGAGTGCGGGTACGTTCAACAGTAAGCTCATGATGAGTATGGTGAGCATTATTATACCGCGGAGCAGCCAGTTCTTATAGCTGAATGTTTTCAGGAAAGAATAATAAAATGAACGATTGACAAGGGTTAGGAAAATATTTGCGGTCACCAGGCATACAAAAACCAATGCCCTTGTCTGGTCTTCATTACTGCCCGCTGAAACGGCCAGCCGGTATGTTGCCAGGGTGCCGGCTGATATTATAAGTCCCTGCCAGATACTTATCGAAAGTTCATCCCAGGAAAGAAATGTGTGGGTCATTTTCCGGGGCGGCTGATCCATGCTGTTTGCTTCGAGCGGTTCGTTTTCATAAATGATGGAACAGGTAGGCCCCATGATCAGTTCAAGGAAAATCACATGCACCGGTGTGAAGATATTTGGGAATACCCAGCCCAGTATCAGGGGTATAAAAACCGTAAGGATGATGGGGATATGGATTGAGATGATATACTGAATTGCCTTCTTCAAGTTTGTATATATGCGACGTCCCATGGCAATGGCGTCAACCATTTTACTGAAATCATCATCTGTGAGAATAAGGGAGGCCGTACTCCGTGTCAATGCTGAACCTCTTTCACCCATTGCTATCCCTATATGAGCAGCCTTAAGTGCCGGCGCATCATTGACCCCGTCACCTGTCATGGCTACGATATCTCCACGTTTTTTTAGTGCATTGATGATACGAAGTTTAGCCTCCGGGAACATCCGCGTGAAAATGGTTGTTCTGCTTACGGTTTCCTCCAGTTCCTTTTCCGATAAATCAGTCAGTACATCTGCCTGTATACTGGCTTCCGGGTTTTTAAAACCTGCCTGTTGCGCTATGGCTGCTGTGGTAATCGCATTATCTCCGGTAATGATTTTTACCTGGATGCCGGCCCGATAGAACTTTTCAAAAACAGCTGCGATATTGGGTTTGGGCGGGTCATAAAATGCCAGCAACCCAAGAAATTGAAATTCTATTTCCTGCTGTTTTTTCGGGTATGCGTCACCGGTAAAATCTGATTCTCCCACAGCCAGGATGCGAAAACCGTCCTTTGCCAGCAGGTCGGCTTCTGCCAGGATTTTTTGCTTTTTTTCTTCCGGAAGTGAGGACGAAGCCAGGATGGCTTCAGTTGCTCCTTTGGCAGCAATTACGCGACCTGTACTGTCTGATAAAAATACATGGGTCATCATGGGCGGTTTCCCATCCAGCGGGTATTCATGTATCATGCGGTGGGATGTACGTTCGTCAATGGGATGGGTAGAAGCATAAGCTTCATGAATGGCCACTTCCATCGGGTCAAAGGGTACCGATTCGCTCGCAAACATGCCGATGCGCAAAAGATATGCAGCCCTCGGGTCGGTTTTCATGCTTTCCTTGTCGAGAACAATGCAATCTTCGGTTACGGCTAAACGTGCGAGCTCCATCCTGTTTTCTGTAATGGTGCCTGTTTTATCAGTACAAATAACGGTTGCGGCACCCAATGTTTCTACTGTCCGTGTATTTTTAACGATGATACCCAGCCTCATCAGTCTCCATGCACCCAGCGCCATAAAAGTGCTGAATGCTACCGGTATCTCTTCCGGAAGTACAGACATGGCGAGTGTAAGTCCTTTTAAGAGGCTGTCGAAAATATTGCCGGATTTAACATAATTGATGACCCATACTATAATAAATACCAAAATGCCCCAGCCTGCCATCTTACGCACAAAATTGCCGATCTGTTTTTGAAGAGGTGTTTTCTCTTCGCCAATTTCCTGTAAGGATTCGCTGATTTCTCCCAGCCTGGTCATCTTTCCGGTGGTTGTAACTTCCAGCACGGCCTGGCCGCTTACAACCTGAGTACCCTGGTAAGCAACAGGGTTTTCATCTAGCGTTGATTTATACACGCTGAATGATTCGCCGGTCAGCATGGATTCGTTTACGGAAAAATCTGCAGACTGGATGATCCTGCCGTCTGCAGGTACCAGTTGCCCTTCTTCAACTACCACAAGGTCACCGGGAACAATTTCTGGCGTATCCAGGGAAACAATTTGGCCATTGCGGATAACATTCGCCTTAGGAGCCGTCATATCCTGAAGAGCTTTAAGCGCTTTTTGGCTCCGTGTATCCTGGTAAAATGAAATGGCAGATACCAGCAGGATTGCCGCAGTCATGAATAATGCTTCCGGAATTTCACCTACTATAAAATAAATGGCCGCAGTTGCCAGCAGCAAAAGGAACATTGGCTCCAAAACAATATCCCGAAGGCTCTTGAGGAGGGTGTTTTCTTTTTTTCTCTGGTTTATGTTGGTCCCATGTTTTTGCCTGGACAGTTCTGCTTCAGCATCTGTCAATCCTTTCAAGCCAAACGGATTTTCAATCATTTGCTAAATTTCTGTCATTATTACATAGAAACAAAGATTGAATGTGGAAAGCGGGATAAATCTGTTTTGATTTAATAATTTGCGGCCATGAAAGAAGCGAAGGATCTAAGGATAGTATTTATGGGCACACCTGATTTTGCCGTAGCATCCCTTGATGCCATTTGTAAGGCGGGTTTCCAGGTGGTAGGAGTGATCACCGCTCCTGACAGGCCTGCGGGCCGTGGAATGAAGCTTACAGAAAGCGCCGTTAAGAAATATGCAACAGAGCATGGTTTAACTATACTACAGCCCGTAAAATTGAAGGACCCGGATTTTCTTCAATCGCTTCGTTCTTTGGAGGCCGACTTGCAGATCGTGGTGGCCTTCAGAATGCTGCCGGAGATTGTCTGGAACATGCCTCCTATGGGTACTGTAAACCTGCATGGGTCATTACTGCCTCAATACCGGGGTGCCGCACCTATAAACTGGGCGATCATTAACGGTGAAAAGGAAACGGGTGTAACAACGTTCAAACTGAAACAGGAAATTGATACAGGGGATATTTTGATGCAGGAAAAGTTTCCGGTGAGTGATACAGATAATTTTGGTGATGTGCACGACCGGATGAAAGAAATTGGTGCAAATGTATTGGTGAAAACAATCCGCGGACTTGCTGATGGATCTTTACAAGAGATACCACAGTCATCGGTTGAATCAGGCGCGCTAAAATCAGCCCCTAAAATTTTTACCGATCACTGTCGTATCGACTGGACAAAACCGGTACAGGATGTACACAACCTGATCCGTGGATTATCGCCTTATCCGGGTGCATTTACCTCTTTCCATGGTAAGATGCTCAAGATTTTCAAGAGTTCAATTGATCTTCAAATTCCTTCAGAAGAAGGAGGCGCTTTTTCCAGTGACGGGAAAACTTTTTTAAATTTTGCCTGCAGGGATGGATATGTTCTGGTAAAAGAATTGCAACTTGAAGGCAAGAAGAAAATGTCAACAGAGGATTTTCTCCGTGGTTATAAAATCAACAACATTTAACCGCTAAGGCGGAAAGAAATATCACTCATACAAAAGATACTTCTTCCTGATGGCTTTAAATTTAGTGAGTCCGGGTTCCCAACTTTGGCGGATCTCTTTTTCCGATTTTCCTGCTTTGATTTGTTCCATTAATTCGGTATTGCCGGCTAATTTGGTGAAGAAAGATTCTTCCCATTTTCCTGATTTTGGCGCTATGAAGAATTTATCTTTTTCCGGGAATAATTTATATGCTTCCAGCAAATAGGAAATTTGTAAGGAGCCGTTTATTTTTTTATGTACTTCATCAGCCGGCCCGTCAACATTCCAGCCATAACATAACTGGTCTTTGAGTTTAGGGTTGGCGGCACCCGGACGGGAAACCGGGGTAAAACTATATAAATTTTTAGGAAGGTTGGGATGGCCGAAGACCTCAAAAGGTGTTGGTGTGCCGCGGCCTTCACTCAAAACGGTTCCTTCAAAAAAACAGGTTGAAGGATACCAGTAAATGGAGGACATGTCAGGCAGGTTGGGTGAAGGTTTTACCGGTAATGTGTACGTAGTTTGGTGTGTATAGTTCTGGCATTTGATCACCTGGAAATGAAAGGGTGTGTCTGCAGAATTTTTTGCCTGGCGGTACCATTCGTAGCGCTCATTGGCCTTGGGCGTGAGCCATTTTTCTCCGGCGATCATGAATGCATATTCAGCCATCGTCATTCCGTAAACAACCGGAACCGCCTGCATACCTACATATGACTTATATTTTTTATCCAGTACAGGGCCATCTACATAATGCCCGTTGGGGTTTGGACGGTCGAGCAATAACAGGGGTTTGCCCAGTTCAAAGGCCGTTATCATATAATCTTCGAGAGCAGAAATAAATGTGTAAAACCTGGCACCTACATCCTGTATGTCGAAGATCATAATATCCACATTGGCAAGGTCTTCTGCAGATGGCTTCCTTTTGGGGCCATAGAGGGAAACAACGGGAATGCCTGTTTTTTGATCAATGTAATTGCCTACTTTTTCACCTGCATCGGCTACACCCCTGAAGCCATGTTCCGGTCCAAAGATCACGCGGACGTCAATGCCCAGAGACCGGAGCGTATCTACAAGGTGGGTATGCCCTACCATTGAGGTCTGGTTAGCGAATATGCCTACTTTCTTTCCTTTTAGCATGGGCACATATACCGCAGTTCTTTCAGCACCGGGAATTACCCTCTGACCAAGAGAGGGCTGAATCAGGAGAAACACTGACAACAGGGTTGTTAACAATTTCATTAAACAAATCTCTGTGAAAAAGTTTATACCAAAAAGTGAAAGATTCGGGTTAGTTTTGTGTCCATTTTTTAACATTCTGTTCTTTTTGACACTGAACACTTTTCTTCTGTTTTGAATACAATTATTCATTTCTTAACAGGGCAGGGCAGACAGAGCTGAGGGAATGGCAAAAGCAATGAAAAAATAAAATCATGGAAGCAAAAACTGGCGATGTGGTCCGGGTGCATTATACCGGCCGTTTACTGGACGGAACAACATTTGATTCTTCAGAAGGCCGCGAACCACTTGAATTTACCGTAGGTGCGGGTCAGATGATCAGTGGATTTGATGCCGGCGTACAAGGCATGAAAGTGGGAGATAAAAAAACCATTCAGATCGCACCTGAAGATGCCTATGGGCCAAGGGACGAAGAAGCAGTGATTGATTTTCCTGCGGAAAACGTTCCATCAGATATGAAACTGGAACCGGGTATGCAGATCACTTTGCGCAATCAGCACGGCCAGCCTATCCCGGTGATCGTTCTGGAAGTAAAGGAAGATGTCATCATCATGGATGCCAACCATATGTTAGCAGGGCAGGAGCTGGTTTTTGATGTTGAGCTGGTTGAGATCGTTGGCGGCAAGCCATTGATCATTATGCCATAACGTATATGTATAAACGATAAACCGCCCCTTGACCAGGTCAAGGGGCGGTTCTTTTTTATTTCCTGTTCAGCCACCAGCCGAGCCAGGCTCCGCAGAGCCCCCATTGCAGCAGGCCATCCAGAAGATCAGCACGTATGCCCCCGCCCTGGTACCAGATATAAGAGGCATAGGGGAAATTCAGGAAGCCAATAAGGCCGGCAAATAAACAACTGATCAGTATGGTGCTGAAGGAAGGATTTCCCATCTTCATGAGTATCCAAACCATAAAGCCAACCATGATGATATTAACCAGCAAGCCACGTAATATGTTTGCCGGCATACTGGCATCCCAGGCGGTATGGTAGGATATCTTTGCCCATGGCTTCCCGGCAGATTCCACCATCAGTTTTTCCATTTCTTCCTGTGATGCCCCAACCGGCGTAGTTGGCAGAAAATAGTCGCCGCTTTCTGTAAACCGGCTGCTTAGGTATTGCAGGATGCTGTCTTGCTTAGGAGTATATTGCTGGGCGTTTCTGTGCAGGTCGAGAACCGTCCATGAGAGGGTCTGCCATGCAAAAGTAAGTATGCCGCCAACGATGGCGCCAATGATCCATTTTTTCATGTTGGTTGTTTTAAGATCATAAGATAAGAAAATTTCATATGTTCTTCGTTCTTTGCGGTTAAGTTTATATGTAGAGAATTAATATCCCTCCTTTGTGCTAATGACACACCATGTATCTATTTGAATATTAAATAGATTAAAACTTTTTGAAATGTTCTACAAGAATATCGCCCCGCTGGGGCTCTAATACAAAATACAAGCGGTCTACAAGAATTTAGCCCCGCTGGGGCTTGAATACAAAATACAATCGGGTTCTACAAGAATATCGCCCCGCTGGGGCTCTACACAAAATACATGCGGTCTACAAGAATTTAGCCCCGCTGGGGCTTGAATACAAAATACATGCGGTCTACAAGAATATCGCCCCGCAGGGGCTCTACACAAAATACATGCGGTCTACAAGAATATCGCCCCGCTGGGGCTCTATACAAAATACATGCGGTCTACAAGAATATCGCCCCGCTGGGGCTTGAATACAAAATACATGCGGTCTACAAGAATATCGCCCCGCTGGGTCTCTAATACAAAATACATGCGGTCTACAAGAATATCGCCCCGCTGGGGCTCTAATACAAAATACAAGCGGTCTACAAGAATTTAGCCCCGCTGGGGCTCTAATACAAAATACATGCGGTCTATAAGAATTTAGCTCCGCCGCGGCGGACTTGGATACAAAAATGCTGGTTTGCTGTTCCGCCTTTCAGCTCCAGAGGAGCGGCATTCTTGTAGAAAAAATTGATTGTTCAATAGAGTCCGCCGCGGCGGAGCGACATTATTTTAAATCCTTAACGTCACTAATGAATGTGTTATCTTCAAAGAACTTGTACTCGAAACAGGAAATAACTACTCGGGACAAACAAACATAAGATGAAAAATATCTGCTTGTCAGGCCGAGGAACGAAGCATCTTATTTTTTTACATGAAGATCCCTCCTCGCCTGCCAGCCATTAGGCAAGGCAGGCAAGTCGGGAAGACAAACAAACATAGGATGACAGGCGTGGGGAATAACTTTCATTCGAGATAGCTACTTTTTATTAGTAACTTTTTGTCATCCCGACGAAGGAGGGATCTATTGCGTACATTATTTCCTTCAAAAAATGTTTTTATGTGTACATTTTTTTGATATTGAGGTCTGCATGCAATGTTGTTAATTTGCCTAAATTTTTTCTGATGGAACATCGTTTTTCAGTTGCAGAGCGTTTCATGCGATATGTACAAGTGGATACCCAAAGTGACCCGCACAGTGGCAGCATCCCTTCAACGGAAAAACAAAAAGACCTGTCGCGAATACTGGTTGCCGAATTACAGGAAATGGGCATTGCAGACGCGCACCTGGATGAATGGGGTTATGTGTACGCCACCATTCCCGCTACCAGCAGTAAAAATATTCCCGTCATCTGTTTTTGTGCGCATGTGGACACTTCCTCAGACAGCAGCGGCACAGGTGTCAGGCCCATCGTTCACCGAAACTGGAACGGTGAGCCCATTGTATTGCCGGATGATGCCACGCAGGTGATCAGGATTGAAGATCATCCTTATCTTAAAGAGCGCATAGGCGATGACATCATAACTGCGAGCGGAACCACTTTGCTGGGAGCCGATGATAAAGCCGGTGTAGCCGTGATCATGGATGCCGCACTTTACCTGCTGGCACATCCCGAAATTCAGCATGGCGAAATAAAATTACTCTTCACTCCTGATGAGGAAATCGGCAGGGGCGTGGACAAAGCGGATATTAAAAAACTTGGTGCCAGTTATGCGTATACGTTAGATGGCAGTGAACGCGGTTCCCTGGAAAATGAAACTTTTTCAGCTGATGGCATGACCATTACCATTCATGGTATAAGTGCCCATCCCGGTTATGCCAAAGGCAAGCTGGTCAATGCCGTGAAAGTAGCCGCAGCCTTCCTGGATGCTTTGCCCAAAGTGGGATTGTCGCCGGAAACAACCACAGACAGGGAAGGTTTTGTACACCCGGTGCATATACAAGGCACTGCAGAATCTGCGGTGGTCAGTTTTATTCTTCGGGATTTTGTAACCGGCAGGCTTGACGATTATGCCACTTTGCTGGAAAACACACTGAAGTCGGTGATCACCCATTTTCCCGGTGCCGGCTATACGATCGAACGTACGGAGCAGTACCGGAACATGAAAGAAATACTCGACCAGCACCCGATGGTTGCCGCCTATGCCGAAGAGGCGATTCGCCGGGCAGGTATGCCTGTACGTATGTTGCCGGTGAGGGGTGGAACAGACGGTTCAAGGTTATCATTCATGGGGCTTCCCTGTCCTAACCTGTTTACCGGTGAAATGGCCTTCCATTCCAAACAGGAATATGTAAGTGTCCAGGATATGGAGAAAGCTGTGGAAGTGATTGTAGAACTGGTTAAAATCTGGGAAGAGAAACATTAGGAGTCACCAGTCGCCAGTCAACAGCCCTTTGGAATCATAATTTTTAAAGAAAAAGAATGAACGATTCGCTGGTAAACTATAGCAGGCTCTTATGTGGGTAATAAAAATTCTCTGCGGGACTCTTTTTCTCTTTTCTCTGCGTTAATGTATTATGTAGCCGACATAGTAACGATCTCATGCCGTTTCAAAATACGCATATACCAATAGATCGGGAAACTCACAACGCTCGCCAGCACAAATAAAAGCACCCAGATGATCTTTTCGTTATTATCAATCTGTGGATTATTGATAGCATGAATGATATAGTATACCATCAACCCAAAACTCAGCACACCCATCAGCAATGCCACTATAACCAGCCATAGTACATCTCCCACAATCGGGAAGGGCATATCTTCATCTTTATAAAGAAGGGCATCCTTGATCAGTAATACGATGGCTGCAAAATAAACCATCATCAACACTGCAGGCAGAAATGTAAATATTCCGAGGATATTTTTTTGGCCTTTGGTCATGGTAAAACTTTTAAATATTGCCTTGCCGGTATCAGTATTAGTTCAAGGGATAATGGGTAAAATTTATCTGTGTAAACAAAAGTTAACGAGTTTTCCCCAATCTGCAAAATCAGCAACCTAAAAGAAATACACTAATGTGTATCTTCAGGCAAATAAATCATTATGGAAGGATTTCCTTTTTACTGGATATGGCTGATTCTTGTGGCATTAATAGTTTTCAGCGGACTGGTAACGGTCAAGCAGGGTTTTATTGATGTGGTAACGATGTTTGGCAAGTACCGGCGCATTCTCAAACCCGGCCTCAATTTCAAAATACCTTTCCTGGAAAGGATCGCGCGTACCGTCAGTATCCAGAACAAATCCGTTGAACTTGAATTCCAGGCGGTGACGCAGGATCAGGCGAATGTGTATTTTAAAAGCATGCTGTTGTATTCTGTTCAAAATGCCGATGAGGAAACGATCAAGAAAGTAGCATTTAAATTTTTCAGTGACAGGGACCTTATGCAGGCATTAGTGCGCACGATAGAAGGAACCATCAGGGCGTATGTGGCCACCAAGCGGCAATCAGAGATTCTCGGTTTGAGGCGGGAGATCGTGAATTTTGTAAAAGAAGAGATCGATGCTTCACTTGAAGGCTGGGGTTATCATCTTATCGATCTCCAGATCAATGATATCACTTTTGACCAGCTGATCCTGGAAAGTATGAGCAGGGTAGTGGCATCGCATAACCTGAAAGCGGCCGCTGAAAATGAGGGCCAGGCATTGCTGATCACCAAAACAAAAGGTGCAGAAGCTGAAGGTAATGCCATCAAGATATCAGCAGAGGCTGAGCGTGAGGCAGCAAGGCTTCGCGGCCAGGGTGTGGCACTCTTCCGCCAGGAAGTGGCAAAGGGTATGACAGAAGCCGCCGAACAGCTGAAGCAGGCAAACCTCGATACCAACGTTATCCTCTTCAGTATGTGGACCGAAGCCATCAAAAATTTTGCAGAAGTAGGCAAGGGCAACGTAATATTTCTTGATGGCAGCAGCGATGGCATGCAGCAAACGATGAAACAGATTTTGGGACTGATGAAAATGGATGGAGAGAAGGGAAGAGGGTAGAGGGCAGAAGTTAGAGGTCAGAGGGTAGAGGGCAGAAAAGGCAGGAAGAAGAGTTGTTAGTTGGCAGTTGTTGGTTGTTAGCCTTTTGAAGGCGTACGTCTGAGTATTGGCTGTTACTATCAACTAACAACCATCAACTAACAACTATTCATAAAACTATATAAATTGTTAATCCCTATACCACTGATGCGGATTTTGAATCATCTTTGCACATCTTTAGCGTTAAGATGCGAAGCGGAATTTTATTAACCGTTTCTGGTCATATACATTAGATTAAACTGTTATACTATGTTCGATTGGTTATTACAGGCTGGCGGCCTGGCAACCCAGGTGGCAGATTCACTTTCCAGCACGGCACAGACTGTTGCGGCCCCCAAAGAGATGCATCTCTGGGATGTGCTAAAATCCGGCGGCCCTTTGATGATACCCCTTGCATTGATGTTTGTGGGCGCTGTTTTCTTTTTCTTTGAAAGGAATATAGCGATCCGTAAGGCAGGTAATGTTGATGAAAATTTTATGCGTATAGTACGCGATCATATTGTTAACGGAAATATATCTGCTGCCCGGAGCATTACCAAGAATACCAATAACCCGGTTGCGCGTATCATCGATAAAGGGATTCAGCGGATAGGTAAACCCATTGAGGCCATCGAACGGAGTATGGAAAATGTGGCCCAGCTTGAAATGTATCACCTGGAAAGAAACCTCAGTGTCCTTTCTGTCATTTCCCGTGCCGCACCGATATTTGGTTTCATAGGTACGCTGGCAGGACTGATGCAATTGTTTTTTGATATTAATACAACAGGTGAGTTTGTGCTCAACACCATTGCCGGTGGCCTGTATGTAAAATTAGTAACATCCATCAGCGGTTTATTGATCGGTTTGCTGGCCTTTCTTTCTTACAGTTACCTGCACACGCAGATCGATAAAACTGCCAACAAGATGGAAGTAGCTGCTGCTGATTTCCTGGATATTTTACAAGAGCCTACGAAGTAAGGATATTATGCAACTACGAAAAAAATTCAGGGGCGAGGCCGAGGTTTTCACGGATGCGTTGAACGATATCCTGTTCATCCTCCTTATGTTCTTTCTGATCGTATCCACCCTTGCCAATCCCAATGTTATAAAACTGTCTCAGCCCAAATCAAAAAGCGATACAAAGGCCAAACAGAATGTGGTTGTTTCGATTGATATCAATAAGCAGTATTATGTTGGCCAGACAAGGGTTTCCATTGATTCATTGCGCAGTGCCCTGCTGCCGGCCATCCAGAAAGAAAAGACCGAGATCCCCACAGTAGTGATCAATGCCGATAAAAGTGTGCCCATTGATGATGTGGTGGCTGTAATGCGTGTGGCCCGTGACCTGGGCGCGAGGACGGTTTTGTCGGTTGATAAAAACTAATTTCTTTAAAAAACTTTCCGACTTCAACATTCATGCAGGTACAGGAAGCATTCATCAATCTCCGGCAAGAACTTGCTGCATTGTATGATGAACGTGAGTCTGATCAGATCGCCCACTGGGTGATCGAAAATATCACCGGCCATAGCCGTTCTGCCAGGATACTGCATAAAACTGATCTGCTTACCAAAGCACAGGAATCTTCCTTTACACAATACCTCAAAGAACTTTTACAATGGCGGCCGGTGCAATATGTGCTGGGCGAAGCCTGGTTTGCGGGCATGAGATTTTTTGTGGATGAAAGGGTGTTGGTACCGAGGCCGGAGACGGAGGAACTGGTTGAAGAAGTGAAGAGGGAAATCGAAAATCGAAAATCGAAAGTGGAAAGTCTGCAGCCACTAAGAGTTCTGGATGTGGGTACCGGGAGTGGATGCATTGCAATTTCTTTAAAAAAGAAAAAACCGCAATGGGAGATTTGGGCGGTGGATCTTAGTACAGATGCATTGGATGTAGCAAAACAAAATGCAACAAACCTCGCGGCTGAAATAAATTTTGTTCAGATAGATATGCTTAATGAAAAAAGTCGCGCTGATTTGCCGGTTTTTGATATGATTATCAGCAACCCGCCATATATACCGCTGAACGATAAAGCAGAAATGCGTGAAAATGTATTGCTTCACGAACCACACCTGGCGCTATTTGTAAGTGATGATGATCCTTTGATTTTCTATAAAGAGATAATAAGTTTTGCAAATACTCACTTGAAGCCTACTGGTAGTTTATTCTTTGAGATACATGAACAACTGGCAGAACAAGTGGTGTCAATACTTTCTGCCAATAATTATCACCAAATTTTACTCAAACAAGACATGCAGGGCAGGGATCGAATGATAAGTGCAGTTAAGTCCTCATAATTTCTTTGCGATTCATTGCGTTCTTTGTTCCTTTGCGGTAATGTCTTCAGATGAGCAATATATGTTCCGTTGCCTGGAACTGGCCAGGAATGGGGCTGGTGCTGTGGCCCCTAATCCAATGGTTGGTTCTATACTTGTTTACCAGGGCCGCATCATTGGGGAGGGTTACCATAAAGCCTATGGCCGTCCGCATGCGGAAGTGGAATGCCTGGCATCTGTAGCCGAATCCGACAGGCAATTTATTTCATCATCAACACTGTATGTTTCCCTGGAACCTTGCGCACATCATGGAAAGACCCCTCCATGTGCCGATATGATCATACGGGAACGCATACCTGTAGTTGTGATCGGCTGTCGGGATCCTTTTCCTTTGGTCAATGGCAATGGTATCGGGAAACTGCATGCAGCGGGTATAGCGGTGAAACAACATATTTTGGAGACGGACGCCATCATGCTGAACAAACGTTTTTTTACTTTTCATCAGCAGCAACGCCCATATATCATCCTCAAATGGGCACAGACCTTAAATGGTATGATTGCCGGAGAAGGGAAAGAACGGTTGCAGATTTCCAATTCCCTGACAAACCAACTGGTGCATCAATGGCGGTCGGAGGAATCTGCCATACTTATTGGTACAAAAACTGCCCTGATCGATAATCCCAGGTTGACCAGCAGGATACCCGGCGGAAAGGACCCTCTAAGACTGGTAATTGACCGGGAGCTCCGGCTGCCGAGGAGCCTGCATATTTTTGATTCAGAGACTCAAACCATCATTTTTAATACCCGGCATGAAGAGAAAAAGGATAACCTTTATTTCTGCCAGCTTGAAGAAGAGAAAGATTTACTTCCCGGCCTGCTCAATAAGTTATATTCACTGGGCATTCAAAGTGTACTTGTAGAAGGCGGTAAGAAATTGCATGAATCATTTATACAAGCCGGTCTATGGGATGAGATCAGGAGAATCAGCTCTTCTGAAGCATACACACAACATGGATATCATGCGCCGGAATTGCCCGGTATTCATTTGATAAAAACTGAACATTTGAAATCAGACCGGGTTGATTATTTTCAGCAGCCGGCAATCATGGCAGGTTTAGGTGGGATTTCGTAAAGGTTTGTTTGTTTACTTCTTTTAATAATTTTTATATTGATCTATCTGTTTGGTTCAATTATTCTGGCTTCATACCTGACACTTTCTTTTAAAGTGCTGGAGCGGTTAAAAATTCCTACATTTCAGTCAATTGTCTTTAATTACATTGCTTGTGTGATTACGGGTTCTTTGGTTGACGGCGCTTTTCCTTTAAAACCTGCCATCATGGACGAGCCCTGGCTACCCTGGGCCGGTTTAATGGGATTCAGTTTTATCTTTCTGTTTAACATCATTGCTTTCACGGCCCAGAAACTCGGTGTTGCCATCGCTTCTGTTGCCAATAAGTTATCGATGGTGATACCTTTTATTTTCTCCCTTTATCTGTATAATGAAGAAGCCACACCGCTCAGGCTTGTCGGCATAGGCGTAGCACTTGTTGCCGTTGTATGCACAAGCTGGCCGGAAGGCGGCAAAGCGCATTCGATCTTTGTTGCGCACCAGCGCTGGATATATATCATCCCTTTAGTTTTATTCCTGGGAAGCGGCCTGCTGGATACATTGGTTAAATATGTGGAACAGGGATTTCTTCGGGAGGATAACAAGAATGCCTACCTGATAACCGCTTTTGCGGTAGCTGCGATGATCGGTCTTATGTTCCTGTTGATTCAACTGATCAGCGGAAAAGAAAAATTCGACAGGCGTGCGGTGCTTGCGGGCATCCTGATAGGTATACCGAATTATTTTTCCATCTGGTGTTTGGTAAGGGTGTTAAAGGATTATGGCGACAGGAGTTCATCGATCATCCCGATCAATAATATGGGCATCGTTTTGTTCAGTGCTGCGGCAGCCTGGATTTTGTTCAGGGAGAAACTGACGGTGCTCAACCAGGTGGGAATAGGCCTTGCATTGATTGCCATAGCGATGATTGCTTATGGGTAAATATACATTAACCGCAAAGTAAGAAGACAGCGAGGAATAATATATGAAGGATGCGTTTTCATATTTTACGATTGACCAGGAGTCTGTGGCTGAGTTCAGCGACCGGGGGAGCCGCTTTATCGCCTATGCTTACCCGGTATCGTCTGTAGAAGACTTTAAGGCAGTATTGCAGAAGTTAAAAAAGGAACACCCCAAAGCGGTGCATCATTGTTTTGCATACCGGCTGGGTTTGGATGGTAACCTGTTCAGGGTAAGTGATGACGGTGAGCCATCCGGGTCTGCCGGAAGGCCCATACTGGGGCAGATCGACAGCCGGGAATTGACAGATGTGGCGATCATAGTGGTACGTTATTTTGGCGGGACATTACTGGGGGTACCCGGTTTGATCAATGCGTATAAAACTGCAGCTGCTTTGAGCCTGCAGGTAGTGCCGGTGATTCAGAAACAGATAGAGGATAAATATGAACTGGAGTTTGATTATACACTGGTTAATGAAGTGATGACTGTTATAAAACGATATCCATGTACGATACATAAACAGGATATGCAGCTGTTTTGCCATTTTACCGTTGGTATTCCCCGGCAACACCTGGAAACATGTTTACAACAGCTAAAACATATCCATGGTGTTGATCTAAGGGAAACCGCAAAATAATTAAGAACGATATGTTTCGTAACATCACCAGGAATATCTGGTTACTCTCGCTGGTGAGCCTCTTTACGGATATGGCCAGCGAAATGCTTTACCCGGTTATGCCGGTATACCTTAAACATATCGGATTCTCAATTTTACTGATTGGCATACTCGAAGGCATAGCCGAAGCCGTTGCGGGATTAAGCAAAAGTTATTTTGGCGGATTATCTGACATGGCAGGGAAAAGGTTGCCGTTCGTTCAATTTGGTTACGCCCTGAGTGCGTTGTCGAAGCCCATGATGGCCATGTTTACAAATACCGGATGGATATTTACTGCCCGTACAACAGACAGGCTGGGGAAAGGAATCCGTACCGGGGCAAGGGACGCGTTGCTCAACCAGGAAGCAAAGCCAGGCAGCCGGGCAACTGTTTTTGGATTTCACCGTGCGTTAGATACATTGGGCGCAGTCATAGGACCTTTAATTGCACTCATTTATTTATATTTCTACCCCGGCCAGTACAAAACAATGTTCCTGCTGGCTTTTATTCCCGGTCTGCTGGCGATCCTGTTTACTTTTTTGGTGAAAGAAAAAAGTACCGAGTCTGTCATTTCAAAAAAAATTGGATTTCTCTATGCCTTTGAATACTGGAAGCAAAGCACACCGTCATATAAAAAACTGGTCACAGGGCTTTTGATCTTTGCACTCATCAATAGCTCTGACCTGTTGTTATTGTTGCGTATCAAAGAAAGCGGGCATTCCGATCAGGAGGTCATCTCCGTTTATATTTTTTATAACCTTGTTTATGCCCTGTTAGCTTTCCCATTAGGTAAGCTGGCAGACAGGATCGGACTGAAAAAGATCTTCTTATTGGGATTGCTTTTCTTTGTGGTCACTTACGGTGGATTTTCTTTCAGCCAGTCGGTCCCGGTTTATTTCATGCTCTTTTTTTGCTATGGTTTTTTTGCAGCAGCTACAGAAGGTATTTCCAAGGCATGGATCAGCGGGCTGGTGCAAAAGCAGGAAACTGCCTCTGCTATTGGCACCTATACCGGGTTCCAGAGTATTGCAGCTTTGATCGCCAGCAGCCTTGCCGGTTTTTTGTGGTACCGGTTTGGTGCAACGACTGCTTTTCTTTTTACGGCAGTTACGGCATTGTTCTTGTTGCTTTATTTCTGGCGACTGGTTTATATACAAGAGGAAAAAGACTAGTGCCACATGATTGGTCGTGGTTTTTATTCTCACTAACCACTCCTGTATATGCATTTACTTTAGGCTATTGTTTTTTTCGACAGAATAATCCGTAACTTGAAATAATCCCTCAAGCGCTTTTAAAATTTTATGATATGAAAAAGCTCATCATCTTTCCGCTTTCTGTTTTTCTGTTCAGTTCATCCCTGTTAAAAGCACAGACAGTGATTCCAGCTGCAGATGTTCAAATCAAACTGGCGATCCTTGCTGCACCGGATGAAAAGCGGGCCAATGCCACAGTAATGGGATACAGTGCGGACGGTAAACTAACGGTATTGCGTAAGGGAACCAATGAGATGATATGCCTGGCTGACGATCCCAAACAAAAAGGGTTCAATGCATCCTGTTACCATAAGGACCTGGAGCCGTTTATGCAAAGGGGCAGAGAGTTAAAAGCAGAAGGCAAGAGCCAGGCAGATGTGATCAGGATCAGGGATGAGGAAGCGCGTGCGGGAAAGGTAACGCTTGTAAAAAATCCGTCTACATTATTTGTTTATAGTGCTAAAGATGAAGACTGCGACCTGGTAGCAGGTACCGTGAAAAATGGTTATCTCCGGTATGTGGTGTATATACCTTATGCCACGCCCGAAAGCACCGGCCTGCCCCTTAAGCAGGACATGCCCGGAATGCCATGGATCATGGACCCCGGAACGCCCAGGGCGCATATAATGATCACTCCGGCCAGACAATAAATAATTTTAACTGCCAGGAATCGATGATGGTGAAAGTTTTTTTATTATATCTTTTACTTCTTCGGGCTTCCGGGTTCCGATCAGTATTTTTTTATCATTGATCAGTTCAATGTCAATCGCTGTATTACCGGAAACAGAATAAGCGATTCCTTTTCTGCCTCCCCTGATGCCCCATCCGCCATAATCTTTGATAGGATTGTAAGTAGTAATCTGCATGCCGGTAATTTTTTCCCACGGATAAAATGTAAAGGAAGCATGAAAAGGTATGAATCTAAAATATATTCCGTGTTTGTCAATTTTGGTATAAAGTCCCACTTTATAGAAAAGAAAAGTTAAAGCGAGGAAGCCAAGAGACAGTAAAGCCAGGCCTGTATTGCTCAGGGGATTGTTGCCGAACTGTTGCCCGAAGATTAACTGTTTTAACAGTCCGAATAGAAAAATCATGTTGATGCCAGCCAAAATCAGCCAAAGCCACCATTGATTAAATTTTTGTCTCTCAGTGAAAACTATTTCCTGGTCCATATTTACTTCATTTTTTGGCTTGATCTTTATCCGATGCTGACGCCAATTAATTTACCAATTCCAAAAGTAATGGCAGCGGCTGCCAATCCAAAGATTACCTGTCTTAACCCTGAGAACCATACATTTTTGCCTGTGAATAAGGTAATAGCAGCACCAATCAGAAACAATCCGATGGCACTGAATGAAACACTCATGAGTATGGCTCTAGTACCTTCGGTGAACATAAAAGGAAGGACCGGTATAACGGCACCAATGGAAAAAAGGATAAAAGAATATATGGCCGCCTCGAAGGCAGAACCCCTGAGTTCTTCCGCATTAATGCCCAGTTCTTCCTTCACCAGGATCTCATGTGCCAGGTCTTTATCTTTCATGATCTCTTCGGCCATTTTTTTTGCCTGTTCCTCAGGTATTCCTTTTGCAATATAGATCAGTGAAAGTTCTCTCATTTCACCTTCAGGATTCGTTTCAAGTTCTTCCATTTCAATCTGCATCTGATTTTCATATAATTCCTGGGAGCTTTTAACGGAGATCCATTCGCCTAATGCCATGGACAATGCACCTGCCAATAATCCGGCAACTCCGGCCAGGAGTACGCCCTGCTGACCAGCAGTGGCACCTGCAATACCCATGACAAGGCTGAAATTGGATACCAGGCCATCATTGCCCCCCAATACGGCGGCCCTTATTGCATTACCGCCAACGGACCTGTGCCTGCTTTCAAATTTTGATAATTGTATGCCTGTTACCTTGTCTTCTTTTTCCAGTATGGTTCGGAGTATGTTAACATGGCTTGTTTCCGAACCGGTAAGTTTCTTTTTGTCTTTTTGCTTTTGTGAAACGATTGCATTGGAGATGCTTTTCTCTGTTTCCATTAGAGACCCCAACACATAATCATATCCGAATACTTTACCGATAGTATTTAAAGTCTTTGCGCGCCATGAAGGAAGGAGTAATTTTTCCGGACTAATATTTTCTTTTTTGGCAAACGCTTCGGCATGGCCTTTCTCTATATCGCTCATTTGCCTGTAAACGTTGGCAATAGTTGGATCTGATTCTTTTTCGGCCAGTTTTTGATACAGGAAACTGGCGTCTATTTCGGTCTGAATACTTTTCATATTCATGTGTAACTATTTTAAAGGGGAATCCCCATAATCATCTTAAGGTGAACACTTTTTAATGTTATATGAAGTTAAAGGATATAGTAAATAATGAAGCCGGGTTTAACATGATTCTCATCATAGGTAAACCCGGCTTACATATCATAATCCGGGATTAGAAAGCACCTGCAGGTAATGTAGGGCGGGTAAAAAAACATCTTTCTATCTATGTTGTTTATTTACATTATGCCACACCTGAAGGCACCTTTTTGATTCTTTTAAACTATATGCTGTGAATGTCCCGGATAATAGAAATGGAACACCAGCGGAGCAAATCATGATATACCCGGCAAAGCTGTAAGTCGACGGGTTAACTTCCGCCAAACTTTTTCCAGAGGGCCCTGTCCGAATTTCTTCAGGTAGCGCGGACTGAGCCAGAGCTGGAATGCAAAAAACAAAAGCCCGATGAAATAAGTTGAACTAAGACTGACCTTACCAAACAGGCTTGAAAGATGAGTACAGTGAAAGAAAACAAGCAGGTAAAGTAATGATTGCATCACATAATTGGTAAGAGCCATCTGCCCAACGGGAATGAATATACGCAATAAACCATTTGTACCTTTTTTGTTGAAAAACCAGAGAAAGAGGCTTATATATCCAAGGCTTTGTGCAAGCATACAGGCCACTAAAACAAAAGGAAGCCAGATTAGAGATAGTCCCATTTCAAGTTTTCCTGCCTGGAGAAGGTAAAACACAAAACTGCCTGCCAGCCCGAGTGTAAAGCCAATTGGGATAATTCTGCGTTTGAATTTACTCAGGGATGCTGCCTGGTGGAAAAAGCCGGTTCTTCCCAGTATCATCCCCAGCAGCATATTCCCAAATGTGAAAGAAAGTGTGAGCGGCATATCCTGTAAAAAATTTTTCCATGGATCAATCGTGAAGTTTAGGTAATAGTACCGGCCGAAGCTTTTTGCAATGGGAAGTTCTTCTGCAAACTTTGGGTCATAACCATAGGATTGCCATTCCAGTGCGGCGTTGCCTATAAAAATAACGCCGGTCAGTAAGATATTGAAGAAAAGCGCCAGCCAGAGAAGTCGTTTTATCGGCCATGAATAAACGAAAAGTAAGCAGATCCCACCAAAGGCATAAGTGCGAATGATATCGCCAAACCAAAGTCCATATGCATGTAAACTTCCAATAGCAAAGAGGATGATCATCCTGATCAGGAAATATTTCGGGAAATGCAGTCTTTCACGTTCAGCTTTCTGCATCTGCATAAAAAAGCCAAATCCAAACAGGATGGAAAATATAGTGATTAATTTTTTATCTATCAGCAAGTGAAAAAGGAAATCAAGAGATCTGTCTGTTGCTGAAAACAGTGCGCTGTTTTTATCGTAGGGAAGATTGGCTAACAAAATTCCAAAAAGTACAAAGCCACGAAGGGCATCCACATTGGCCAGTCTGCTGTATGAGTATTGTGTCATAGCAACTAGAGACAAATGGTTTTGTAACATGTTGCATGGCCCAAAAAAATCGGGGACATATTGCGATATCCCCGATTCCCGATACATGAGAGTATCAAGCCACTGCTTTCTTTACCAGTTCCGCTGCTTCACTCAGCTGGATAGCGCTTTGTACTTTCAATCCGCTTTCATCTATCAGTTTCTTTGCTTCTTCGGCATTGGTGCCCTGTAATCTGACGATGATCGGAATATTGATGTTACCCAGGTTCTTATACGCTTCTATAACACCAGCCGCAACCCTGTCGCAACGAACGATACCGCCAAAGATATTGATGAGGATAGCTTTTACATTCGGATCCTTCATGATGATCTTGAAACCCGCTTCCACCGTTTGTGCGTTGGCGGTACCACCAACATCGAGGAAGTTAGCGGGTTCGCCGCCGCTGAGTTTGATCATATCCATGGTTGCCATGGCCAGGCCGGCGCCATTGACCATGCAGCCCACATTGCCATCCAGTTTTACGAAGTTGAGGTTAAACTGACCCGCTTCCACTTCGGTTGGATCTTCTTCAGTGATATCGCGGAGAGAAGAAAGGTCCTGGTGGCGGGTCAGTGCATTATCGTCGAGGTTCATCTTACAATCCACTGCAATCACTTTATCATCAGCTGCTTTGAAAAGCGGGTTGATCTCGAGCATGGCACAATCCAGCCCCACATAGGCATTATATAAGTTTGTAACAAACTTAACCATGTTTTTAAATGCCTCACCACTCAGTCCGAAATTGAAAGCGATCTTACGGGCCTGGAAAGGAAGAAGTCCCCCTGCAGGGTGTACCCATTCGCGGAATATTTTTTCCGGAGTGTTATGCGCCACATCTTCAATGTTCATGCCGCCTTCGGTGCTGTACATGATCACATTCTGGCCTTTTGTCCTGTCGAGCAGTATAGACAGGTAGAATTCTTTGCGCGCTGTGGGGCCATCATAATACATATCCTGGGCTACCAGCACTTTGCTTACAACCTTCCCTACAGGGCCGGTTTGCAGTGTTACCAGTGTACCGCCAAGGATCTTTTTGGCGAATTCAGTTACTTCCTCCAGGTTCTTGCCCACTTTCACACCGTTGATGCCTGTTTCCTTGATAGTGCCTTTACCACGACCACCTGCATGGATCTGAGCTTTAACTACGGCAAAGCTGCTGCCAAACTGGTTCTTGATCTGTCGGTAAGCCTCTTCTGCCTCATGAGCGGTGCTGCAGGCAAATCCTTCCTGCACGGGAACATTATATTTTTTGAGTAATTCCTTGGCCTGGTATTCGTGAAGGTTCATGGAGAAAGATTTTGTGCGAATATATAGAAAAGATCAGTAAAAGGGGCTATCCGAAGTCAGTAAAGCGGATACCTTATTTCAGTTACTTTGTGTATACAGTACAAGATTTTCACACTAATTTGCCAGCGTTTACTGAAAATTATAAAATCATTAATGATGAACAAGGCCCTGCGTACTTTTAGTTTATCCTTGCCCTATAGTCTTGCTTTTACAATGGCCTTTATATTAATATCCTGCAATGATAAAGTGGCGGCACAATTACCCCGAAAAGATTACAAATGGGAAGATTTTGTGATGGGGGCTGACCTTTCTTATGTCAACCAGGTGGAAGATTATGGTGGTGTTTATAAAGACTCCGGGAAAGCGGTTGATCCATTTATGATTTTCCGCAACCATGGCGCCAATGTGGTAAGGGTTCGTTTATGGCACACACCCCAATGGGTAGCCGACCTTAACCAGGGAAAATATTATTATGACCTCGCCGGAACTGAACAAACCATTCGCAGGGCAAAAGAAGCGGGTATGGCGGTGAACCTGGATATTCATTATTCTGACCGCTGGGCCGATCCCGATCACCAGGAAACGCCTGCTGCCTGGAAGAATCTCAGCCTGCCCCTTTTGAAAGATTCAGTTTACCAGTATACACTCAGGGTATTGAATTATTTGAAATCAAAAAACCTGACACCGGAAATGGTCCAGGTAGGAAATGAAAATAATAACGGAATCTTATGGCCCACGGGAAAGGTTAGTGGCAATGATTTCAATGCATTTGCACAACTGCTCAACAGCGGTATCAGTGCCGTCAGGGATTTCTCTGCCACATCATCCATCAAACCAAAGATCATCCTGCATGTGGCACAGATCCAGTTTGCAGATTTCTGGACCAAGGGGATTACACAAAACGGGGTATCTGATTTTGATATCCTGGGTTTATCTCATTATACCAAATGGTCAACGGTGCAGACGATGCAGGCTGTTTCAGATTCCATCCGGCAACTGGTCAATAGATTTGGAAAGACCGTGATGGTAGTTGAAACGGCTTATCCATGGACAGGGGAGAACGGAGATTCTTATAATAATATTTTTTCTCCGGCCGATGCTGCGCCGGGTTATACTGTTTCAAAAGAAGACCAGTTGAGATATATGAAAGACCTCACACAGGCCATCATCAATGGTGGCGGGAAAGGCATCATGTACTGGGAGCCGGCATGGATAAGTTCAAAACTGAATGATGGCTGGGGTGTTGGATCCTCCTGGGAGAATAACGCGTTTTTTGATTTTAACGGAAACGCATTGATTGGTTTGGATTTTATGAATTTCAATTATAAATTCTAAGGATCTTTCAGGAAATACATTAACCGCCAGGCATGCAAGGGGAATAAATATCTTCTTATTTAAAGATCGTCACATATCCCGCCAGCTTCTTTGCATTCTGCACTTTCAGGTCTATTGTGTAATAGTATGTTCCGGCCGGGAGTGGCTGCCCGTTTCTTTTGCCATCCCAGGGCTGACTGTAACCGATGGATTTAAAAACCAGGCTGCCTGAGGTATTATACACTTCCACAACGGCATCGCTGAAAATACGCAGCAGTTCAATTTCCCAGGTGTCATTGTACCCGTCACCGTTGGGGGTGAATGTATTGGGAACCTTAACGGTTTCAAACAGGGTTACGATCATTTCATCAGATGAGGTGCCACATCCCAGGTTTGAGGTCACATCAAGCCGGAAAGTGAAATCCTGCGGGAAACTGGTGCCGCTGAGCGTAACCGTTGGCCGGAGGCTGGCAGGGAAGTCCATGTTCTGTGTGGGGCTCCATGTATAACGTATATCTGTACCCGAAGCACTGCCCCGTAACTGTACCGGGTAACCGGTAATGCTGCGCAGGTCGGGCCCGGCATTGGCCCTTGGCCGCTTCCATACATTGACCCTGACAGTGGCTGTATCAAAACAGTTATAATCATTAAGAACAAGAAGCCTGTATACACTCGAATCCGTTGGACTTGCGATGGGATTGGCAATCTCCGGGTTAGAAAGCCCGGCAACGGGTTCCCAGCGGTACCTGGTGCCGCCGCCGGCATTCAGTTGCACTGACTGGCCTTCGCAGATATTGGCGTCCGGGCCTACGGTAAGTTTCACTGCCGGATACACATCGATAAGGGTAGAATCTGTATTGAAGCAGCCAAATGCAGTAGTGACCCTTACCCTGTACATGCCCGCCTGGTTGAACTGGATATTTTTAATGCTTGGCGCCTGCTGGTTAGAAACAAATCCATTTGGTCCGGTCCATTGATAAATGGATCCACCTGCCGCAAAAAGATCAACGGTTGAGCCATAACAACTGAAAACATAATTGGTAGCCTGCACAAAAGGTGGCGGGCTTACCTGTATGGAAATAGGTTTGGAGGCGATCCTGCAAACAGGGTTATTTATATTGGCACCATCACCAATTAGTAGACGGTACTGGAAATTGCCGGTACCTGTTGCCGGGCGCAGGTATGTTGAAGAAGTTGCGCCGGGGATATTGGACCAGGTGATGCCGTTATCCAGGCTCGATTGCCACTGTAACCGGGGATTGGCGTAACCGGAAGAATATGTTGCGTTGAGGAGGTAGCTGCGTGTATCGCCTTCGCAGAGACTGATAAAGTCCTGTCCGTTAAAAGCCAGTGTTGCATTAATACTCGGTCCGCAGGGCCGGAAAGTGATATCATCCAGCGCAAGGTCGTTGCCACATCCTCCGGGTGCATTATTGGTGATCCTGACCACCACTGATGTAACGTTGGCAGGTGTCTGGAAGAAAGTGCCGTATTGCACCCATGTAGGGGTTTCTCTTTCCTGTATATCCCCGGAATTACGTGTAGAAATAACGATGCCGCTGACAGTTTCAATACTGAAGGTGAGATTGGGATCTATGCCACCATTATTGCAGGATTCCGGCTTCAGCACATTCATCACATAAGAGGAGAATTCATAGGTTGTGTTTTCGCAGAGGCCCCTGATCGTGTCAAGATAAAATACACCAGGTGTACTGGAAGCATTTACCAGCATGAATTTCCCCCCGGCATCGTCCGGTGTGTGGTCGCCTACAAGCGTGTGCCAGGATCCGTCAAAGCAACCAAATGAAAGATTGGTGATGGTATACAAACCGTCATTCGGACATCCGCCGGTAAAGGTATAATTGGTAACAGAAGCTGGCAGGGCGGGGCTTGGTCCGGATCCTTCCCCGAATTTTATCCAGGCAACCGGGTCGCCAAGGCTTCCCGTGCAAAGCTGGGCAAAAGCCGGCGGGCACAGGGCAGGTAGGAGCAGGATCAGGAAGAAGAAAAATTTCCGCATTAGAAGTAATGAACATCTCAGTATAGATCGGTAAAGATAGTAAAACGCTGCCCGAAAGCCAAAGACGGAGCCTTATACCCAGTCACCTTGGCTATTACCTCCTGTTTCTCTGCTATCCCCTGAAAGACGCTATATTTGCGCCTCAATAAAATTGTATGAATTTAGTTGGTCAGATTGCCACGGCGGTAAGCTATATACAGGGTAAATATGCCCGGAAACCCCTGGTAGGCATTGTGCTTGGCAGTGGCCTGGGAAATTTCAGCCAGGAGATAGATATTGAAGTTGCCATCCCTTACCAGGAAATACCGCATTTCCCTGTTTCCACAGTAGAAGGACATAGTGGCAAGCTTTTATTGGGTTCCATAAAAGGGAAGCCTGTTGTGGCCATGGCGGGACGGTTTCATTTTTATGAAGGTTATCCGGCCTCTGAAGTGATCTTCCCCATCAGGGTCATGAAGTACCTGGGAATTGAGACCCTGCTTATTTCAAACGCTGCCGGAGGAGTTAATCCTGCTTTCAAAGTAGGTGACCTGATGATGATCCACGACCATATCAGTTTTGCCACGGCAAACCCGTTATTGGGGAAAAATGAACCGGTGTTGGGCCCACGTTTTCCGGATATGAGCCAGCCTTACAGCAAAAGCCTGATGGAAAACGCTAAAGAAATTGCCCGCAAAGAAGGTTTGCTGCTGCATAGCGGCGTATATTTTGGTGTAACGGGCCCAACCTTCGAAACTCGGGCCGAGTATAAAATGATCCGGCTGATGGGTGCAGATGCAGTGGGCATGAGTACAGTGCAGGAGGTGATTGCGGCCTGCCATATGGGACTGCCGGTATTCGCCGTAAGTGTAATAACGGATATGGGTATCCGGGAAGAAGAAAATATCATCACGCACCAGGAAGTGCTTGATGCGGCCAGGGCTGCCGAGCCCAAACTGGCCGCCTTATTCACCGGACTGATAGAAAAGCTTTGATTTAACCTTACTTTACAGGTTTAAAAAAATCATTCCGCTATTTTCGCTTTTTGCGGTTTGAGTTCGCCTGAAAACTGTTTGTGGGTGATCCGTAAAAGTAATCTGCCAGGAAATTGGCCTTAGTGGAAAAGAACAAATGTTGAAACCAGTATCATTTTACCTATTCTTTCTCATCTTACTGCTGACAGGGCTTCCAGCCTTTGCACAGGTACCTATAAGAGGTATGCCTAAAATCAGCAGCGGGGGAATGAGATCTGGCGGCGGTAATGATTCCCTGCAGTTTGAAAAAAGGGATTTCAGTGCGGATTCTGTTACAGTGATATTCCGGTACCTTGATTCTGCCAGGTTCAATGCCATGGATTCTTCCATCAATGATTTTTATAAGCGTATTTCCCTGAAGCCTGAACATATTTCACTGGGCAATATCGGGAATGCCATCCGCCCGGTATTATTCAGTCCCAATATGAGGGCCGGCTGGGACCCTGGATTTCATGCCTTTGATCCCTTCGCACTAACCATTGCGAATACACGCTTTATGAATACCACTAAGCCCTATACAGAACTGCAGTACATTATAGGCAGCAAACTGGAGCAGCAGGTAGGCATATTGCATACCCAAAACATTAAACCAAACTGGAATTTTGTTGCAGAATTCCGGCTGGTAAATGCACCGGGTGCGTATAATTCACAAAATACCAATCATAGCAATTTCCGTTTCAATACACAATATACCTCACTCGATCAGCGCTACAACCTGTTCTTAATTGTACTGACAAACAGCCTGCAATCAGCTGAAAACGGCGGTATTGAAAGCGATACTTTCCTGGTAAATCAAAATGTAGCATTCAATGACCGGTTCAATATACCAACCAAACTGGCCGACAGTGTTTTCACCACCCAGAACTTTTTCAGTGTA
This sequence comes from Chitinophagaceae bacterium, assembly GCA_041752135.1. Taxonomy (GTDB): domain Bacteria; phylum Bacteroidota; class Bacteroidia; order Chitinophagales; family Chitinophagaceae; genus Pollutibacter. The sequence goes on from JBGSHT010000021.1 coordinate 53,005, forward strand.
GCCTTAAATACCGGGAACCAGTATAAAGAAAGAAAATTCTTACTGCGGCAGCAATATGACTTTGGCAAAAAAGATTCCGTTACAACAGATTCATCCGTATACCGATTTTTTCTACCCCGGTTAAGGATGGAACATACCATCCAGTACAGCAGCAATCAATACAAATACCAGGATATCCAGGCCGGCACGGATAGTATTTATTACAAGCTTCGGTATGGATTGACGGACATTCCGGATACTTTGGTGTTTAAGGATAAGTGGAAGGAATTGTCCAACGACTTTTCGCTCATTCAGTTTCCGGATCCAAAGAATCCGCTGCAGTTTATCAAGGCAGGCCTGACCCTGCAAAACCTTGCCGGTAATTATGCCAGCATCAACGACCGTTTCTACAATCTGATGCCTCACATTGAATACCGTAACCGGACGCGTAACCGAAAATGGGATATGCTTTTGTATGGTGAATTTTATGCATCCGGTCGCAATGCCGGTGACTATTCCGCACAGGCACGACTGAAGACACTGTTGAGTAAAAAGCTTGGCTTCCTCGAGTTGGGTTTTCAGAATGTGAACAGGACGCCTTCGCTGATCTATTCACGCAAAACCAGCTTTCCGGTATTAGATCCCGGTTCACTGAACAAGGAAAATACAATTCAGCTTTCCGCCATGCTGGATTTTCCCCGGTACAGGATGCAGTTAAGCGGCCATTATTTCCTGTTAAGCAATTATACTTATTTTACCGGGTTCAATGAGGTGAAACAGGCATCTGCATTATTTAATTTTCTGCGGGTGGGTCTGAATAAAGAATTTTTACTGGGCCGTTCATGGCACTGGTACCTTGATCTCTATTTGCAGGCCACAACTGGCAATGCACCTGTAAACCTCCCGCTGATCTATACGCGGAGCAGATTTGCCTATGAAGGAAAATTGTTTCGTAACCTGAAACTTTCTACTGGTATTGATCTCAGGTACCTGACGCCCTATACAGCGGATGATTATTCACCGGTACTTGGCCAGTACTTTTTCCAGGAGAACCAGCAGATAACCATGAGGCCTGATATCGCTGCATATGTCAATTTCCGGATCAGGAACTTTACTACTTATGCAAGGTTTGAAAACCTGAATACGCTTACATTCAAATATGGTTTCGGGTTCAAGGATGCAAACCTGGCCGCACCGAATTATCCTACGCAGGATTTGCATTTCAGGCTGGGGATATTCTGGGGTTTTGTGAATTAGGTGCGAGGTGCGAAGTGCGAAGTACGAAGTGAAAGGCAAATACATTTACCGCGAGGTTAATGAAGGGGCGAGGGTTTTCTTTTTTTTATGCGCTTTTACTTTATCAAAAACCAGGTAAGTAAGTTTGGTGGAAAGCATGCCAAGGCCAGCGCCGGCAAGAACCTCTGTAAGTAAATGTTGTTTATTGTATATCCTGAGTGCACCTACTGCGGAAGCAACCAGGTAGCCGCTATAGCTTAATACCCGATGACTATCCTTCAATTCCTGGAATACAATTTCCGCACCTCGAAATGCATTAGCAGTATGGCCCGATGGGAACCAGGTGCCATGCGTATTATACACTTCCATATTGCCACTTATTTTTCTCATAACAAAACCGGCGCCCCCTGTAATAATGATGGACCCTGCATCAATGAGCAGGTGCTCTTTAAAACTGTGTTTGGTTTTTACTTTAAAGGCGTCCATCAGGTAAATTGAAGCAGAGGGTACCCATTGCAGGTAGTCGTCGGCACTGGTATTAAAATCTGGATGGTTTTTATGCACGTTTTCCCATATCCGCGTATCCAGGTTTTCGATGCCCGGAATTACCGGTTTCAAACAGCCATAAACAAGGAAGGTAGTGGGAACAATTATTGTTGCCGGTCTGAAATAGCGTACTTTCTGACCGGATTCGGTTGGGATCGAATCCTGGTTAGAAAAGGCCATTGCATCATCTCGCAAAAGTGTTAGTATTCCAATCAGGAATAAAACAGATATCCGGGTATTTCGCCTAAATCTGGCCATATCGGGTTCGATCAAAGTATAAAACAGTTAAAACGTATGTGTATGATTTTATTGCAATTTAACCATGCAGGAGCCACAAAAACGGTGCATTCCGGGCTGATTTCCATTCGTTAAAGTTTGGTTTATACTTGCCGGGGGCGAAAAAACGTTATACTTTTGCCTATACGTGAAAAAGTTCCTCGCCATATCACTTGCTGTTGTTTACCTGGCAATCTCCAGTGGAGTAGTGGTGAACATACATTATTGTATGGGCAAGGTGGCTGAAATTGCACTGGGTCATAATACGAATGATAAATGTGGCCAGTGCGGCATGGAAAATGACGGATGCTGTCATGATGATGTGAAAGTTGTCAAGATACAGGATACGCATTCAGCTTCAAGTTTTCACACCGATTTTGTAAAGGCCCATGCCATTGCACAGACTTATCCTGATCTTATTCGTTCTGCCGATATTTATACTCCTTCAACCCCGATAGTAACGTCAAATGCTCCTCCCGGAAAGGGCCAGGTACCGCTTAGCATTCAATATTGTGTTTTCCTGATCTGAAATTTGCCCAGGCTGCAGCATTATTTCGCATAAGTGTCAGTTGCCTAAACTGATCATGTTGATACCTGTTCCATTTGCCGCCTGAATTATCTTCCCTTCTCTTTGAACAGGTTGTATTAACAGATATTCCAATCAAATAAAGAAAGCATAAAAAATATTGTCATGAAAGCACAATCATTCTTCCTCGGTTTATTTACGCTCTTATTCATTTCCATCCCTGGTTTTGCACAAAAATCAAAGACCACTACAGAAAACATCAAAGTGTGGGGTAATTGCGGCATGTGCAAGAAGACTATCGAAACAGCGGCAAAATCTGCCGGCGCAACCGAAGCCAATTGGAACGAAGAGACAAAAGTCCTGGCGGTAACTTATAATTCCTCAAAAGCCAATAATCAAAAGATCCAGAAAGCCGTTGCGGCGGTTGGTTACGACACACAGGATTTGACCGCTCCGGATGAAGTATACTTCAAATTGCACGAATGCTGCCAGTATGATCGCAAGTCTGCAGGAGTTGCCCAGCAGGCTGTTTCACTTACCACCGCTGCTCCCGAAAAAGCCAATTGCTGTGATACGGATAAATGCAGCAAAGACAAAGAGTGTTGCAAAGACATGAAAGGTCATCATGGTAAGGAAGGTGGAAAAGAAATGGATTGCTGCAAAGACGGCAAATGTGAAAAAGGAAACCACACATCCGCCTGCAAAGAAAAAGGCTGCTGCAAATCTTAATTAAATTCCCGTTTAAAATCCAGCCAGTCGGTAGTTTTTACCGACTGGCCCATTAATATTTTTACCATGAAAAAAGTAATTTTCCTGACAGGATTCCTATTGTCTTTTGTCATTTCACAGGCGCAGGTAACAAGTGCCAGTTTACAGGCAAGTGGACTTACCTGTGCCATGTGTGCCAAATCCGTTTATAAAAACCTCGAGGCCCTTCCTTTTATTGAAAAGATAGATACAGACCTGGACAAATCATCCTTCCTGTTGAATTTTAAGGATGGGATGGACATGGATGCTGATGCGATCAAAAAGAAAGTGGAAGATGCCGGGTTCAGTGTTGCGCAACTTAAAATAAATGTAACCTTTGCCAATCAGCAGGTAAGTAATGATCAACACCTCACGGTTGATGGAAAAGTGTATCATTTCCTGAATATAAAAGACCAGGTATTGAACGGTGAAAAAAGCCTCTTGCTTGTTGATAAGTCATTCCTTTCGGCGAAAGACTTTAAAAAATATGCATCAGCCACCAAAATGGAATGTTTCAAGACCGGAGTTGCCGGAGACTGCTGTACCAAAGAAGGCATCAGTGATAAAACACGCATTTATCATGTTACAATGTAACCTTCATGATTGGACAAAAATACCTGGCGGAATTATTTAGGCGGATAGTTTCCGGAAAATGGACCGGCCTGATTTTATTTGCATTGGTTTCACTTTTTTCTGAGCGCCAACTTTATGCCCAGGAACTTTATGTTTTTTCCGAACCGGCTTCCAATATGCCTGCAAAAGCGTTAAGCTTGAAGTATACCGGAAGGTTCCTGGAAGGGTACCATTCCGGAAAAACAGAACATCGGCAGGCGCTGGCGGTACAAATGGGTCTGAATAAGAAATGGATGGTCAGGGCCGCCACTACGATTTCGGATATGTATTCATACCCGGTAACGCGCTGGGAGTCGTTTAATGTTTATGCCAAGTATCGTTTCCTTTCGAGGGATGAAGTGCATAAGCATTTTCGGGCAGCAGCTTTCATGGAAGCATCTTATAGCCGCAACGACCTGTTTTATGATGAACTTTCACTGGAAGGCGACCAGAGCGGTGTTCAGGCCGGGCTTGTATTTACACAATTGCTGCATAAGCTGGCGCTGTCTTCAACGCTCAGTGTAACCGAAGTGATACACCAGCAACGCCGCGAGGACAATAGTCCGCAGGGACTCTATCCATATTCCTCTTTCAACTATTCTTTGTCTGCAGGATACCTGTTGTTCCCCCGGAAATATGTAAGCTATAAACAGACTAATTTTAATGTATATCTTGAGTTGCTGGGAAGTAATACGCTGGATAAGAACCTGCATTTTGTGGACCTGGCGCCTGCCATTCAGTTTATCTTTAACAGCAATACCAAGGTCAATGCCGGATATCGGTTTCAGTTGAGCGGTAATATGCACAGGATGGCTACTGAGAGTTTACTTATCAGTGTGGAGACCACTTTCTTAAATGTGCTGAAACAAAATAAAAAATAATGTCGTTTAACATCAAATCAATATTAACCTGGATAAGTAATCTCTTTGTGAAAAAATCATGTTGCAAATGAAAAAATTACTCTTTTTACTCTTTATAGTTTTTACTGTAACAGATATCTCTGCACAGGTAAAAAAAGGTAAGCCGGCTCCGGAGATCAGTTTAAAGGATTTGTCCGGACAAACAGTTTCTTTAACCTCCTTTAAAGGGAAAGTTGTGCTGATAGATTTTTGGGCAAGCTGGTGCATGCCATGCCGGAAAAATAATCCAAAGCTGGTGGCATTATATGAAAAGTTTAAGGGGGAAGGATTTGAGATTTTGGGAGTATCGATAGATAAAGACAATGCCGACTGGAAGACGGCTATTGAAAAAGACCGGCTAAGCTGGACGCAGGTGGTTGATAATGCCGGATGGAATGCACAGTCAACCATTGATTATGGTATTGAAGGCATTCCGGCTTCTTTCCTGGTTGATCAGGAAGG
>JBGSHT010000022.1:0-95757 GCA_041752135.1 Chitinophagaceae bacterium
TAAAATCTTCAATACTAGGCGGCAGTAAATATAACTGCTCATTTTTAACAGGCTTGAATTTATCCATAACTCAATGACAATGATCACTTAATTTTGGCTGCACAGAGAAGAGAATTCTCGGTCAGCCTCTCCTCACGAACCGGAAAACGAATTATTTTACAATGATGGTTCGTGAGGACACGAACCATGGCACCGATGATTATTCATTTTCTGCTTCCGGAGATTCGATCTGGTGCAGGGCAATGGCAAGCTTATTGGTCTTTACAAAATTGCACCAGTGGCAGTCTTCTTTACCACAGCCGGTATAGAATTCGCGGTTCTGGATCTTTGCCCATACCGTAACGATCTGTTCGCGCAGGGCATCGATGTCCTGCTCTGTTATGACCAGCTTTTCCGTTTTCAGTTTTTTCTTTTCATCAGGTTCGATGAAATCGAACTCCGTACTTACCGCTTTCCATTTTTTCTGTTCATAGTGGTCCACCAGTAATTTATAGAAAACAGCCTGCCGCCAGTAGTCACCACCGTTAGGCGGGTCTTTCTCGGGGTTCTTCATTTTCTTGCGGGCGTTATCGGGATTGCCGGTTTTATAGTCCACCACATTCACCGCATTGCCGTCAAATTCCAGTTTGTCGAGCTTGCCTTTAAGTGGCACGCCGTCAACTACCACGTTCCTGATGTTGCGTTCTACGGCTACTACTTTATGGAAGGTCGGGATGCGACTGTTATAGTAATTGGAAAGTATCTCCCGCCCGTATTCCATGCGTCGTTCATATTCTTCGCGGGTGAAACTTTCGCGGTGCCGCTGCATATACCATTCGAAATCTCCTATGAATATTTCTCTTGACGGGAAGGCTTCTTTGGGGTCTTCCTGCATTTTTTTGAACAATTGTTCCAGCGCATAGTGCGCCGCGGAACCAAATTCGAGGGTTTCGTTTTTAGGTGAAGGGATCCGCACCAATGTCCTGAAATAAAATTCCAGCGGGCATTTGAGGTAGGTGTTCAGCGCCGTTACATTTAATATAAATTTGTCCAGTACCAGGGTAACATAATCCTCTTCCATCTTATCGATCTCCGGCGCTTCGGGTGAGCCAAACCGCAACATGGCAAAGTCTGTGAGCACTTCAGGGGTGATGATCACTTTCTCCACCGGTATGCCTGATTTTTCCTTGAGTTCTTCAATGAACACCGAGGGCTCTAAACCTTTTCCGTCGTTCTTGAATTGCGCATAGGAAATGTACAAATGCTGCTCCGCACGGGTGAGGGCCACATAGAACAAACGACGCTGTTCTTCCGTATCATCTTTGGTAGCACCTGCATCAAAAATTGTATCAGGAAGGCGGTATCCTTTGCGGTTGTTCTTTTTCTTTTCCCAGAAATTGGCGTTGCAGCCGGCCACAAAAACGTGTTCAAATTCGAGGCCTTTAGCACCATGTGCGGTGAGCAGGTTAACCCCTTTATCGCTGCCGCTTACCTGTACCATCGGCAACCTGATCTCTTCGTCTTCCATCAGGTCAAGCAGGCGCACTAACCGCGACAGGTCCATTGTTGGATTGCGCCGGGTTTCTTCTTTGATGAAATCAAACAGGGAAGTGAGCACCTGCATCTGCCAGTTCTTATCCGGCGCGCGCATGATATTCCCGAGCAGGCCCGTTTCGCGAATGATCTTTTCCACCAGTTGCTGTAAGGTGAGGTTTGGTACTGCAGATAAAAGTTCTTCCACCAACTTGCCGGCATTTTTCATGTTCTCTGGAATGGATTTGGAGAAAAGATCTTTTGGTGGTGCGCTTATTTTTTCTACCAGCAATTTGCGCAGTGGTGTTCTTTTTTCTGCATGCTCCATACTCAGTTTCGCTATCTCAATAGGGGCAATACCAAACCAGTCGGCATGAAGGAGTTTAAAGAGCATTTCATCGCCACTGAAAGGCATATCCAGTTCTGCTTCGAGGTATCTTAATAGCAGAATTACTTTTTGTGCCAGGGGAAGATCAAATAAATTCAAACTTCGTTTACTGTATACCGGTATGTTCATCAGCCGGAAATAAGCGGTCAGTTCCTCACCGTAACGGTTTTCGCGATAGATGACACTGATGCGGCCGGGAGTTGTTCCTTCTTCCACCAGTTTTTGTACCTGGCGCGTGATGTCGATCATCTCTTCCCGTTGTGTTTCGTATTCACGGATATGCGGGGGATGCGTAAGGTGTTTGATCCTGGCATTCTCAGACACCAGGTCCTTGGTGAGATTGGGCAATTGTGCCACCAGCCTTTCTTCGTTCCGGCTGATCAGTCCGTGCGAAAGGTCAAGGATGGGTTGTGTGGAGCGATAGTTCTTGTCGAGTACAATGGTTTTAAGGTCCTCGCTGTATTTATTTGCAAACTGCAGCATGTTCTCGATATTGGCGCCCTGGAAGCGATAGATACTTTGGTCGTCGTCACCTACAACAAATACGTTGGGTTGTTTCCAGTAGCGAATGAGCAGTTCCACGATGCGGTTCTGTGTACCGCTGGTGTCCTGGTATTCATCCACAAGGATGTACTGGTATTGTTCCTGGTACCTGGCCAGCAGGTTTTTATTTTCTTCAAAAGCGCGGATGACCCAGTTGATCATATCATCAAAATCATATCGCTTGCGGTCGGTCATCATTTTCTGGAAGCGACTGAATTCATTCACTGCGGCGCGCAGCTTATCCATCTTTTCTTTCTCGTCGAGGATCTTTTCCACTTTGAGGTCGCCGGCATTGAACTGTTTATATTTTCTTTTATAGATGAACTCATCCCGTGTATGGATCTCCGTTAGGTAAGCATCAATTTTTTCTTCAATGAATGCCGGTGTCCAGCCTTCTTTTTTCATCGTGCTGAAAAGGTTCTGCAGGTTATTGATCTCATAGTAGACATCACCGCGGTATCGTTTCAGCGGGTGGTTTGCCGGGAAGCCATCGATCAGTTTTTTGAAAAGCTCCACCGATTCCAGTTCCGAAATAGGGTCAAGCGCTGTTTTTTCAAAAGCCGATAAATTTTCCTGGATCACTTCGTTGCAGAAAGCGTGGAAGGTGTGGATATTCACTTTATACGCATCGGGCCCGATGAATTGCAGCAGGCGCTTGCGCATGGCGATGACGCCCGAATCGGTATAGGTGAGGCAGAGGATATTATCCGGCTGGGCGTCCGTATCCAGCAGGATCTTGCCGATGCGACTGGCCAGTATCTGGGTTTTACCCGTTCCTGGGCCGGCGATGACCATCACCGGTCCTTCGATCGTATCAACGGCGATTCGTTGCTGATCGTTCAGCCTGTTATATTCTTCAATGAAGCGGAGCCGGAGTTTTTCAGATGGAGATGCCATATAGGGTGAACAAATTTACGCGTGCGGAGTTGTTATTGACAAGTTACCGGAAATCTTTTATCCCGGTACTAAAAACAACCCAACACATGGCAGTATATTCCCTGCAGACAGTTCAGAAAGTGCCGGTTAGCCTGGAGGAGGCCTGGTCTTTTTTCTCACATCCCAAGAACCTGGCGGTGATGACCCCGGATTATCTTAACCTCCGTTTTACCAATCCTTTATTTGGCGAGGAAATGTATCCGGGCCAGGTGATGACCTATAAAGTGAAGCCTTTATTCGGCATACCCTTGTTTTGGATGACCGAGATCACGCATGTGCAGGACAGGAAGTTCTTTGTGGATGAGCAAAGGGTAGGGCCCTATAATTTATGGCACCACCAGCACCATTTCAAGGAAATTCCCGGCGGCGTGGAAATGACCGACCTGGTTCATTATCAACTCCCCCTGGGCGTGTTGGGAAACATAGCGAACAGCCTATTTGTAAAAAAACAGCTGGAAGGGATCTTTCAATTCAGGTATAAAAAGGTGGAGGATCTCTTTGGTAAATGGGTAATTTCGGAATAATATATTAAAAAAATTGATATATAAATTTCCGGAAAAGCGTTGCTGGCTGTGGGTTTTGTAAAAATGTGTAAAAAACTACCCAGTTTGAGGTATTGGCAGGCTAGCCAGACAGAGGTAAATTGCACTCCAAATAAGGCGAGAAGCCGTTCTAACCTGGAAAAGCAGAATTAATTAACCTTTATGATCTCCGGACTTTACACCCACCTGTAGTTTAACCATGGGTCCGGATAAATGAAATCCTTCCGCCACGGCGGAGGGATTTTTTTTATCCCGGCATCCGGGAGATGAACTTTTCAATCTGTTTTATCTGGTCCACCACCTGCTGAGAGGAAGGTTTCATGGCTTTTGCTTTGCGGAAGAAATCTTTGGCCGCCCTGAATTCCCTTTTCTGGATCATGATTTGGCACATTTGCAGATAGGCCAGCGCGGAGCTTTCTTTATCCGGGATACCGGCCTTGATGGCGGCACGGATATAGCTTTCGCCCTGTTTCATATCACCTTTTTGCAGGGACATCATGCCCAGTTGCAGTTTATTGGAGCCTTCGGCTTCCTTCATGGTGGAACCGCCGAGGGCAAGGCTTTTCTTCATGTGGATCTCCGCCGAGTCGAAGTCCTGCTTCATCATGGCCAGGTTGCCCTTCAGGGTATAATATACGGAGCGGATGGGGGTATAGAGCAGGCCCGGGAACCAGATGGTGGCCAGTACTTTCTCAGCGGCTTCGAAGTCGCCGCTTTCCAGGTGTTCCTGGATCAGGCGAAGCGGGCCGATAAAAAAGTGGGTGAATATCAGGATTACGCCTACGAGGTAAAGTGCGAAGGAGGGCCAGAATCCGCTGGTAATGTTGACGATAATGGCGCCGACGATGGCGGCAACGCCAAGCCAGAAGCGATATTTGATAAAGAGGTTAAACCAATTCATAGAAAAGTGTTGGGGAGCGAAATTAATGAATTAGCGGATTAACGGATTGGCGAATTAGCGAATTAACAGCCGGAAAGGAGGAAAAACCAATATTTTCCGGATAATCTATAATGTGACAATGAATAATTTCTCGCAAAGGCGCAAAGGGGAAAAAGGAACAGCCGGAGATATTTTCTTCAATTAGCGGATTAACGGATTGGCGGATTAGCGAATTAACAGCCGGAAAGGCAAGAATAAATGGATTTTCACGCAAAGGCGCAAAGAGGAAAAAGGAACAGCCGGAGTTATTTCCTCAAATTCGCTTCTTTTGAATGATTAAAATGAATTCCCTTATGGACGAAATGCGGATTTCCTGTATTTTTGCAGCCCCCGAAAGGGAGTTGATAGTTGTTAGTTGGTAGTTGTTAGCAAAGGCAGGCTGTTGACTGCGGCTGTTTTTGGCGACTGTCGACTGTCGACTGTAACCGGTCCCGTAGTTCAATGGATAGAATAGAAGTTTCCTAAACTTTAGATACAGGTTCGATTCCTGTCGGGACTACTTAATTTCGACTGTAAAAGCCTTCTAATCAATGAGTTAGAAGGCTTTTTATTAATTTTGATTGTCCCGTTTATTGTCCCAGAAAGCATTTTTTGCAACATATATCAAATATTCCTTAAATCAGGGCCGTAAGAAGCTAATTCAATCCCAGGTTTGGCAAAAGCGCAAAACTGCCATCAGAGTCATTATATCCCTCCCCCTAAATTCGTTATATGTCTCCCCAAAAGTCGTTATATCCCTCCCCCAAAGTCGTTAAATCACTCCTCCTATTTTCCTGTAGATGCCTACTGTACTTGATTTTCAGCTGATGGGCAATTTATATCAATTGATTAACTATTTATTACAATGCATTGTGTATAAAAAAAAGGGAGAAAAAAAGATATTCCACAAATCAGAAACTTGAATCTTTTTGAAGAATTTTAAAGAGAATTAAGGATAAATGAAGACGTTACTATTTACTGAGATGTACCTTTTTCAAATTTTGTAGGGAATTCGTTAGATCCTTCCACCAATAGATATTCACTGCTGTTTTCAGGTGGAGTGATCTAACGAATTACGATAATTAACTTCAGCAAATAACAAGTTTTGCAGACTGGCTACAAAGTTTTCACGGTTTATAGCTTAAGGGCTTTACTCAGTTTTGAAATTGATTAAGTGCGTACAACTGAACCACTCAGGCAATGGGAAATGTGGTTTTGCGTAAACATCCCGTAAAGGGTAATTTGACTATGCCCCAGGGGATAGATTTACGGGCAGATTTTGAGCCGGTTTTTGCAGTGATGGTATGGCATTTAAAGCAGATCCGGTAATGCCCTTTGTTAAAGCTGCTGCATTGGAACCAATAAAACTATTGAGCAGGTCGAGGGTAGGAATGGGATCCGGTTCTCCCTGCACACCACTAACTGCTGTTTTCCAATAACTTTTCCCAGGATATTTACCTCATCCTCGGCCATCACTTTCAAAGTTATCCCAAGACCTGTTTTAGCACCCGTATTAGCATTGAGGCGGTTCTCGGCCATCAAAGGAGGCGTTTGGAGAAGCATTTTAAAAAAGCTAAATTTGTAGAAAATGGGGTATTTATGAATACTGCAGCTATACGGCAGAAACTTCACAGTTATTTGGAAGTTGCAAATGATAAAAAAGTGAAAGCCATCTACGCCATAATGGAAAATGAGATTGAAGAAAGTTCAGTAGAGTACACTGATGATTTTAAAGTGGAACTGGACAGGCGATATTCTGACTACAAAAATGGTAAATCTAAAATCGTCACTGCGCAGGAAAGTAAGCGGCGTATACAGCGTATTGTAAAATCTGCCCAGCCAAAATGAGCTATCACTATATCCTGCATGAGACGGCCCAGGAGGATTATGAAGTTGCGTTGAGATGGTATGCGGAAAGAAGCCTGAAGGCAACAGAAAATTTTATAATAGCGGTAGATGATACATTGAGTCTGATTTGTGATCATCCCGTCCGCTGGCGCAATGAGTACAAATTTTTTTATGAGTTAGGAGTAAAGAAATATCCATACACCATAATCTATACGATTGATCCTGATCAGAAGTTGATTATTGTCATCTCTATCTATCACCACAAAAGAAATCCGCGTAAAAAATACCGCAAATAGCCTCCGGACTGGCATGAGATATGTTATTATAGTATTACACATATTAGGTCCTTATTGCTTAGAGGCTTTAATTCAAATTACGATTCCACGATATTCATCGGTGAGTTGGTTCTCGTCATCCTACAAATATTTATGGAAGAACAGGATTTTACTCAAAAACCAAAGGCTTGTAACGCTATAGATACTTAATTTATAAACATCTTCTTATGCCTAATACTTTATATGTGCGTATCAAAAAAGATTATGCCGCCGCTATAATTAAAGACCTGCAAAAATTAGATGCTGTTGAACTTTTGGAAGAAGCCCCTGTTCCTGAATGGCAAAAAAAGGAAGTCCGCAAACGCCTGAAAGATCTGCAGAAAAATCCTTCTAAAGCAGTGAGCTGGAATGATGCTAAAAAAAAGTTAAAGCAACTGGCTAAATGAAAAGCTATGCCATTATCTTTTCCCATATTACATTTGATGATGTAGAAAAGGTAGTTGAGTATTATGAAGAAAAGCAAAACAGGCCTTGGTAAACGCTTTGCTACACATTTACAATTAACACTTAATACAATCAAAAGCAATCCTTTTTTTGCCACCGTCCGGTTTGATGATATACGCTGTGTCGGTATTAAAAAATTTCCATGCCTGGTACATTATCATATAAACGAAGAAGAACAAATCGTTACAATCCTCGCCGTTTACTCAACTTATAAAGAACCGCTTTGGTAAATAAAAAACCACCAGTTATTTACTTAAAGGCTTCACTTTTTAATGTTTATACTATCCAGTGTTAGTGTAATTAAATATTTATATTAATGACTACTCTATGCCAATTATATTCCCAGATTTTATAGACAGGTAGATATTTTGCAAATCTTATTTCTAAAGAATCAGTCACTATTGATCGAGAGAAAGGCAAATATTTAAAAGCATTTTTTCGCATGGTTGCCTTGGAAATTGATTTCACTGGAAATAATCTAATGATGCAGGAAATTGTATAAAAGCAAAAAATTTGAACTATTGAATTGCTGGGTTTTCCTAAATTTGACATTTAAAACAAGCTCTTTTCCTCGGGGCTAAATTCGGGGCTATATAAAAAATTACGGGTTATAAAATATAGATAATGAATTAGTTGGGAGTAAAGTTTCTTTCCCTCCCTCACCGCTAGAACAAATCAACAATGCCCCACGCCTTTGGCGTGGGTTTTTAATTCTCCCTTTTGTCGATATTTTATCGTTGAAGTGGCAACGCCAAATCCTTCGGGCAGATTAATTTCTGAAACCAGGTTAACACCGATCTTGATTAATGCCATATGATGGATGGCATGTTCCAGGTTATAAGCTATTTCCCGGAAATAATTGGTGGGTAACCTGTTTAACTCGTAGCTGTTTTCATCAAAACCTGCTTCAAGGACCAGTTCTTTGTTATCATTATATAAGGATGCCTTTATATCCTGCATTAAAGCGATGGCTTCAACTTTTGATGTTTCAATGATAATATCCCTTTTTCTTTTTTCATAGTTTACCGTACCGGTTAAATAGCCATCTTGTAAACAAACAAACATTTCCACTACATGCCTCACATGCTGGCCAAGTGTGGCTTCGGAAAGTGTGGCGATTTTTTGTGAATATTGCTCATTGCTTAGCTGCACCAGTGAATCTTCCAATTGCTGAAAAATAACCTGTACGGATTGCTGAATGGTCATTGCTTAATATTTTAATATTTAAATCCCTCTCCGGCATTTTCCTCCGATACCACACCTAACGCTAAAACTATTCGGTTTACAAAATTAAAATAGGCGATAACCAGGGTGGCATCCAGTATTGCCCTGTCATCAAATCCAGCCAGCTGTAAACTTTTAATTTTATTTATACCTTCAAAATCATCAGGATGCACTGTAAGATCAACAGCGTAACTGCATAACAAAACATCGTTTGTGTTTAATTCGGAATCATGGTAATTTTTTCTGAGTCGCTGAATCCTTTCTTCATTTTTCCAGTAGTTGTTTAATGCTACTCCATGATGCAGTTGGCAATAGTCGCATCCATTGACTGCAGATACTACCACGGCGATCATTTCCCGCTGGGCTCTTGACAAAGGACTCTGGCTAAACATCAGGGTCATATATAATTCCATATGGGCAATTATACTTTCCGGGTTCAGACTTTGAATGGTGTGAACCGCTGCCAGTTTTCCTCTCCGTTCAATCAGGTCTAAGTAGATCTCTTTTAGTCTGCCGTTAGCCTCTTCCAGTGAAATAACTTTGATATTTGGCATAAGCGTTACTTTATCTGTGACGAGGAAATACTTTCTTCCTTACAATTTTACAGTATAAAGGAAATTTTGCCAGAATCAAAGGTGCGATAATATCTCCCTGACAGATACCCTTTTCTTGTAATCTGTGTCAAAATGTTTGAAAATGATCACACCTTTCTGGTCTATTATATAAACTGTTGGTACAGGCAGAGTAGCTCCGTTGCTACCATTAGCTTCGTTAAAGTCAATGCCAAATTTCAAATATCTGTCAATGGTGCTGCTATCTACGGCATATGCCACATCATAACTCTTCATGATGTTGAGTCCTTCATCAAAAAGAACGGGATATGAAGCTTTGGTTTTTTCGATTGTTTTTGCCACATTTTCAGGCTTTTCTGGAGAAATGGCAATCAGGGTAGCGCCTTTTTCTTTAATAAATGGCAGGGAGTCCTGCAATGCTGTTAACTGCCTGTTGCAATAGGGACACCATTGTCCCCTGTAAAATACGATAACTACTGGTCCATTTTTTAACTCGGCTGAAAGCTTAATCAGTTTGCCATTTTGGTTTCTGGCGGAAAAATCCGGGGCCTTATTATTCACGTCAAGACCTTTAGCACCCGGCTGGGCAAAAGAAAGTACGGGATATAAAAGTAAGGCAGTAATAAGTGATTGAATTTTCATATGAACTAAGAATGTTTGATTTTACATAAATGAAGCAAGAAAAAGAGTTGCATAGATGAAATATGCAACTCATACAAATACGGTATATTGGATCCTGTTCTTGTTTTATTCACTACTCAGGTCATACACGGCCGTGTAGGTAACATCAATATTATCCGCGACATTATTTTTCTTTGAGCCTGAAGGTTTTCCTACGCCATATGAACCAATTTCTTTGATCACAAATTTAGCGGAGACTGTAACTTTTCCATTATTGACTTCAATCGTGGCTTTTTCAGTTATCGGTTTGGTAACTCCTTTTATAGTAAGGTCACCTGTTATTGCTGCTTCATACTTTCCGTTTTTTGAAAGATCTATATCAGGTAGGTTAGTAATTTTTCCTTTCAGCGATATCTTTGGATATTGCTTTGAATCCATAAAGTTCGTATTATTAAAATGCTCCTGCATCATTGATTTTTCAAACTGAAAACTCTGTACCGGAACAGAAATAGCTACTTCTCCACTGACTGGATTTATGACACCGGTAACTGTATTATTCAAGGCGGTAATATCTTCGGCTGAAGTATGAGAAAATATCTTAGCCTGGCCGGTTCTGGTTACATATTTACCTTGTGCCGTTAAAGACAAAACCGATGTGATTAAAAGTGCAAAAGAGAAAAGTACTTTTTTCATAATTATTATTTATAAATGTAGACTTGCGAAAGCGATATTCCTTACACATTAAACTGACTTTTACATTTTTCTGATGTTAAATGTTTTCACATTGGCTACATTCATTACAATCTGCAGAACCCATCCTGAAATACTGGTTACTAACTGATGTTGCTATAATGCTGATAATTGATGTATAGCCCAACCATTCAAACTGATTTGAAAAACTATAAATACTCAGCACAATCAGGTGCAGGATGAATAAAAGGATTGGAAATGCCTTACGATGTGAGGACCAGGATAAGAATAAACCGAAGCCATATAGCAGATATACGAAAGCGAATAAAACAACATCATACTTAAATAACATCGGAGTAAACGGAATAGCCATCATTGTTGCAGTTGCCATTAAAATGGGCAGTATAGCGCAGGGAATGGTTAATAATAATGCAACCTTCCTAACCGGACTTTTTTCTGCAAAAAAAAGAGTGTCAATGAGCATATCTTATTATTTTTAAGACGCATAATTATACCAATGAACTGAATCATTTACTTTGAGCTTTTCTCTGGAAATGCGTATTCAATTTTACATTATAGAACTTATATCCGAAAAGAACCTCTATTTAATGATCTGCTTTCTAATAGGCTGGATAGGACTAACCAATAACGATATAACCATTCCAAAAACAACATGACCCATTATACTTCCGATCATTAATAAGACCATTGAGCCTTCGGGTTCTGGCATACCCGCATCACCAAAGATGGCACCCATAATAGGGAAACTGATTTGTGCCAGAATGAAGGCAACTATTCCATAAACAGCGCCTCTTATTACCTTACCCGATATTTTGCTCAACCAATTATTAAAGAAAAAAACGTAGCCGGCAGCAAAAATGATTCCTATCAAAAAGTGCATTATCCAACCTGCGAAAGCAGGAACTTTCATCATCCCTGATAGCATTTCAGGCGGACTCATTTTAGGCATTCCCATGGCAGCACCAACGACCATCAGAACGGTCATTGCAATGGTTGCGACAATACCACTGATTACTGATTGTTGAATTTTGTTTTGCATGTGTTTATAATATAGACGTAAAATGTTACTATACCTGACAATATTATGATTATTTCTAAATCACTGATATTCACTAGTTTAAATCAGATATCCTTTCCAGTAACTCTGATTGAATGGTTTTTGTTTTATCCATTGCGTACCAACTATGGAGTTCTTTCTCAAAATCATCCCAGGACTTTCCGTTAGGGTCCCTTTTCCAATTTATAAGTAATTCCTGGGCTGGCATAGGCCTTGGGCCCCAAACAAAGGCTTCCTTACCTAATGTTTCATCTATAGCAATCAATTTAGGGATTGCCCGGGCGCCTGCTGTCAGGAAATTGTCCATTAGCTCAGGGTTTTCATCCCTTAAAACAATAAATAACTTGATTTTTTCAGGATTTAATCTGGCAATATTGGCGATTACGGGAAGGTTCTGGGCAGAATCACCACACCATGCTTCACTAATTACCACCCAGCTATATGAGTGCTGTATTTTTTTGACCATACTTTCCAGTTCAGGATTAAGGGAAATGGTTTTATGGATTCGCTGGGTTCTCGCCCAGTTCAACTTAGTATATTCAACCAGGGCAGAGGAAGGATTTGCAGAACTGGTCTCCTTTTTTAGAACCCACTCCTCATGTTTCTTCAAATAGCTTTCATAAGTATACAGGCCCAGTTCGGTTAATAAAGTTGACATAATGTATTTATTTACTCTTTTGGGTAAGACCATATTGACCAAATTCGATCAATTGCTTTGGTTTTATGTATCCCTGAGTATAGGTAATGATATTGCCATCACTATTTGCAATTATTAAAGTGGGATAGGCATTTACTGCGAATTTTTCTCCTAACGCCGGCCCATCACCTTTTTCCATATCGATGGCTACATTAATGAAATTCCTGTTAAAAAATTCTCCTGCTTCCTTATCAGGGAATGTATTTCTTTTGAGCATTTTGCAGGGCCCGCACCAGGAAGCATAGGCATCGAGGAAAATCAATTTTTTCTGGCTTTTAGCCTCCGCCAGTGCCTTGTTCCAGTTGTCTTCAATAAACTGAATGCCCTGATCCTTTACACTATGGGTAGTTGACTCGCTTTTATTGCCCTTACTCTTTGGAATAAAGGCAAATATGAGGAAGGCTGTGATTGCCATTAGACCGGGTATAATCATTTTGTTACGCATGTTTTTTTTATGTAGACTGTCGGGCATGACTTTCCTTACAATTTCTGGTATTACTTTTGTCACTATTGAGCTGAATATTCCCAAAAATGAAAGCTTTATTACGGTCGGTTGCTAAAACGGGTATAAGTTGTAGAGGGAAAATAGTATGTATACGATCCCCATTGCCTTATTGATTTGCGTGATATTGAGACTGAAATAATTCATAATCTTTCCACCTATAAACATATAAACGACCATCGCCATTAAAGTTCCAAGGGCATTAAAAAAAGCAAATAAAATAATCGCCCATTTATTTTGACTAAAGTTAAATATGCCATTTGCCAGACTGCCGGCTATAAACCAATAAGGGATTTGTTGTGGATGTATAATTATATTTAAAACGCCTCTTGTAATAGTGTTTCGATCTGTCTTATTTTCAGGATTCCTACTATCCAGCAGCATCCATAATCCCAATATAAAAATCAATATGAAAGAAGCAGTTTGAATAAAATCGAAAATCCCGGAATTGCTTGTTAAACTGCTGATAAATTTCAATGATACTATGCAGTAAATGCTTTCGAATATAATTATCATACCGAGTATGGGAAACAGGAATCTGTAATTTTTTGAATTATACAATTCAAGTATCATAAGATTTATATTTCCGGGGAAAGCATATCCATAAAAGCCAAGCGAGATTCCCAGTACACCCATTGTAGTTTTTTTAACTGCTATTTATTTTAGAGCAGGTTGTGCTTGTTTATTTGCTATGCTGCATGTTAACTGATTATTTATTTACTGAACAAGTTTTGATTTTAATTCTTCCATTGTTGCTATGCCCTGTTTGCGCCATACTTCTTTTCCGTTTTTATAAACTATGAAAACAGGGAAAGCTTCGATCTTTAATTGCTTTTGTATATCAATTTGGGTTGCGCCATCAATATTTATTACTTTGTATTTATCGGCAGCTTCATTTTTGAGTTGTGTTATAACCGGCTCCATTTTTTTACAGGGAGGGCACCACTCAGCTCCAAAATCTACCAGCACAGTTTTATTGGATTTAACTTGTATATTATATTCTGCAAGGGTTATCTGTTTTACTTTTGCCGCACCTTCAACAGGTTTATTGGCCAATTTCCATGCAGTTAATCCGCCTTCTAAATCCAGCACATTACTAAAGCCATTTTGCTTTAATTGTATTACTGCTGCGGCACTTCTTACACCGGTTAAACAATACACATAAACGGGTTTTGATTTATCCATGTTATCGGTTCGGTCTTTAAACTGCTGCTGGTTGTACCAATCTGCCTGTAATGAATTTTTTAAGTGACTGGCATTGTATTCTCCGGCAGTGCGGACATCCAGTACCTGGACATCATTTTTTCTGACGGCATTTTCAAAGTCATTAACAGGCAGGGAGGTAATTTTAGGCTGGGCCTGGCACGAGTTAATTAAAAGACCAAGAAACAGTAGTACTATAAAATTCTTCATAAAGATGCTTTAAAATAGATCGATTGCATGTATGGGAATAATGACTGTATAAAGGAATAAGCCTTACACATGTCATGCGCTTTTCGAAATAAAGTATTAGTAGGGCATTAGCAGCAATTATCGCTTTGTTGCATTGGGGGGCATTTGACAGAACCATAGGAGCAATACACACAGCAATCTCCAGGCTTTGGGTGGATAATATTCCTGCAGTTTCCGCACTGGTAAAAGTACTGGCAGGCATCAGTGGGCATTTCTTCCTGCTTCTTGTGTTGGCATACCGGACAGGTAATTATACTTTGGGTTATAAGGGTAAATTCATGCATGTGATTTGCTTTAGTCATGAAAATTTATAGTATCCTCTGTAAATAGCACCTTGTTATGTAATACACCCGCTATTTCTTTAATAATATCTTCCGCCACTTCAGTTTTCTGTTTTACCGGAAATTCCCTGGCTTCCGGTCCTTTTTTTATGATGGTAATTTTGTTGGTATCATGTTCAAATGTGGCACCTGTGTCATTCATGGAATTTAGTACTACCATATCAAAGTTTTTGGAGTGTAACTTCTCCTGCGCATGTTTTAGCTCATCATTGGTTTCGAGTGCAAAACCTATTGAAAGCTGGTGGCATTTTTTCAGCCTGCCGAATTCAAAGGCGATATCCGGGTTTTTTACAAGTTTAATAAGGAGTTCATCTCCTGATTTCTTGATTTTCTTATCAGCGACTTTTTCCGGTCTGTAGTCTGCCACTGCAGCGGCAAATATGGCAATATCAAGATTTTCAAAATAAGTGCTGCAGGCAGTAAGCATCTCAACGGCTGAAGAGACAGGTATAATCTTTAAATTTGGATGTTGTAATCTTATGTTGACCGGTCCGCTGACCAAAATTACTTTAGCCCCTTGCCTTAAAAGTGATTCTGCAATGGCATAGCCCATTTTGCCTGAAGAGTGATTACTGATATAGCGTACGGGATCTATAGCCTCCCTGGTGGGACCGGCTGTTATGAGTATTGTTTGGTCTTTTATAATCTGTAATGACATATTTTGTATCGGGCTTTGGTAATATGACGGATGAGGGCTGTATTCCTTTCAGAAATGCAAAAAAAACCAATAAAGTCATACCCCTTATAGGTTAACAGGTCATAATTTTTCTCTCTTATTTTTTCCATACCCTACCTGCAAATGCTGTGTCAACTTCCGGAATGGTATTGTGATTTGAATAATTGCTCATGGTTTTAACGGCTATTCCTGCGATAATGCCTAATACATGAGATTCTGTATATCCTGCAGACAGGAACGATTTTACTTCATCTCTTGACGCTATCCCACGGTTGACTGTTAAAGTTCTTGTCAATTTGGATAAGGCAGAAAGCTTTACATCCGGTATTTGCTGCCCTTTCCTGATGGCTTCGGTAACTTCCGCGGGAACTTTTGTCATCATATCGCCTACAAAACTGTGAGCAGCCATACAATATTCGCAGTTGTTTTCATAGGCAACAGACAGAAAAATTACTTCCTGTTCAACCGGCGTAAACCCCACATTTTCCCTGAATGTTTTGTATGAGTATGTATAGGCATCCAGCAATGCCTCATTTCCTCCCATTTTGGCATACATGTTTGGGATAAATCCAAGGCCCTTTTTAGTGTTTTCGAAAATTTCACTTGTCTTCGGAGATACTTCTATGTTCTCTAATTTTAAATTTGGCATCAATTTAATGTTTTAGTATAAATATTAATTTACCAGTGCAAAGATGATTGGCCTGAAATTGGAATCCTATTGCAGTTGGTTCAAAAATTTGTTTTTTTGGTTCAGCCTGTATGCCGTAGGGGATAAATTGTATTTGTCATGAAAACATTTTGAGAAATGAGCCAGATCGTTAAATCCGCATTTATAGGAAATATCAGTTATTCTTTCATCTGAAACCGAAAGCAGCTCAGCGGCTTTTTCAAGCCTTTTATTTTTGAAATAATTTGACGGTGTATCGTCATAGATTTTTTTGAACTCTCTTTTGAATGATGATGTGCTTAGATTTGTTAACCTGGCGAGTTTATCTGTTGAGGATTGATTAAAAATATTTTCATCCACAATCTGTTTAAATGAATACATATTGGGAGAAAAAAGTTGAGATAAGATTTGCTGAATAACCGGTGCATTTTTAGTTTGGGCAAGTAGCAGGACGATTTCTTTCAGCTTAAGAACCAAAATTTCTTCATTCACTAGGGAAGGGTTGTCAAAATAGAACAATAGCCCTTCTATATATTTTTGAATTAATAATTCATTATTTATTTTTTCCAGCTTAATCCTGATATTAATTATGCCCGGCACTTGCAGAATTTTCGGTAAAGCCCGGTCATAAACTATCTTTAATATCTCGGGATGAAAATGAACGATAATAACTTCCTGTTTGGATGCCGCCCTGGTATTAATCATTTGCCCAAAATAATTTCCGCATTTTAATAGTACCGCATCTTTTGCCGGGACATTAATGTGAATTCCTTCCATCTGATATTTAATTTCACCTTCTATTACATATAGGAAACAGGCTTCTTCTGCCATTGGGCCCGGGATCTGGAATGGTGCTGCGATTACTAATTTTTCAATCAGTTTTTTGCCATATAGCTCATACGTTTTTCGATCTAAAATCATAGTAACATTATTAGGTATTATGGTCTGCTGTTTATTTAAAGATTCTTTAAAATATTTACACCTTAGGCATAAAAAGTGGCTGCCAGTTACGGCAGCCATAAACGCTAAGATTTCCAAAAAAAACATACTTTATTTATTTTTCTGATTGAATAAATTTGGCAATACCTTCTTCCAGGAACTGATTGTATGTATTTATATCCGGCGAATAGCCTTCTGAAATAGCTAATGTATTGCCGCTGGTGTCTAGTATTACGTAATAAGGTTGTGAATTTATATTAAACCTGGAGGCCTGAAAATAACTCCACTTGCTTCCAATAGTCCTGATAAGGTAGGACTTGCCTCCCATCTGCCGGGTTGATTTTTCCGCTTCCGGTATTTCACGTTTATCGTCTACATATAGTGAGATAAGAACTACATCATTTCTAAGTTTGGCGTCAATCATCGGATCTGTCCAGACAAGATTTTCCATTTTCCTGCAATTTACACATGCCCATCCTGTAAAATCGAGTAGCACAGGTTTGCTTACTTTTTTGGCATACGCCAGGCCTTCATCATAATCATGAAAACAGTTTAACCCATTGGGGCAATGTTCGCTTGTTGCTGAGGATGCATCAGATGTTGATGAGTTTGCAGTAACGTTATTGTGTTTCCATTCTGAATAAAAATCAGGTGGCGGAAATCCACTGATTAATTTTAATGGGGCACCCCATAACCCCGGAACAAGATATAATGTAAATGAAAAAACAAGAATGATAAGTGATAAACGGAGAACAGATAAATGATTTACCTCGTTGTCATGTGCGAATTTTATTTTGCCCAGTAAATAAAAGCCCCACAAAGCAAAAATAACAATCCATAAAACCAGAAACAATTCCCGTGTAAGAATATTTGCCTGAATTACTAAATCGGCATTAGATAAAAACTTTAATGCCAATGCCAGTTCCAGGAAACCCAAACTAACTTTTACTGAATTTAACCAGCCACCGGATTTAGGCAGTGAATTTAACCATCCGGGAAAGGCAGCGAATAATCCGAATGGTAATGCCAGTGCAGATGAGAAACCAATCATGCCCCATAAAGGCCCGCCAATACTTCCTGTTGCGGCCGATTCAAATAGCAATGTTCCTACAATGGGCCCGGTGCAGGAAAATGAAACCAATGATAAAGTGAAAGCCATAAAGAAAATACCAATCAACCCGCCTTTACCCGACTGGCTATCAACTTTGTTTACAAATGAGGATGGCAATGTGATTTCAAATGCTCCAAAGAATGAAGCGGCGAATACCAGAAGCAATGCGAAAAAGATAAGATTAAACCACACATTGGTGGATAATGAATTAAGTGCATCAATGCCGAATATTTTTGATACGCCGAAACCCAGGGTTACATAAATAGCAACAATGGAAATTGCATAGGTAAATGCATTACGTAGCCCCTCAGCCTTTGTTTTACTTCTTTTGGTAAAAAAACTGACTGTCATCGGTATCATCGGGAACACACAGGGAGTAAGCAGGGCAGCTAGACCACCAAGGAAGCCGGCGATAAAAATATATAAGAAGGAATGCTGGCTCAAAGATTTTTGTTTTTCAGGTATAATAGCTTTTTGCACTGTAGAAAGGGTATCGTTTTTTTTAGCCAGGGTAATATTTGAAATATCAGGAATTTGTATAGCGTATTCTTTTTCTTCCGGGGGCAGGCATACTTCATCCGTACAAAGCATGTATGATATGCTGCCTTTTAATGTAAAAGCGCTGGTATCCCCGATATCAATTATTTTTTTAAATACCGCCTGATTTGGATAATATCTTAGGGTAATGTTGAAACTGGTGTCAAACTTTTCGATCAATGAGCCAGATTCAAATGTTTCATCAGATGCCTTTATGAATCTTCCCGGCTCAATGTTTACGATGGTCCTTTGAGGACCGCCTTCCTCCATTTCTGATGAATAAATATGCCATCCGGAATCAAGCTTTACAGTTAACAGAACCTGAAGTTGCTTATCCGAAAGTTTTTCTACTGTGTAACTCCATTTTGCATGATCATGTATCTGAGCTTTAGTTATGAAGGCTCCTGAAATGAGAATTATGGATAATAATAGTTGTTTCATTGGTTGATAAAATGTGAATTGAATAATTTCCTAAATGAGAAAATAAGTTCTGAATTTGGAACCCGTAAAGCGTTCACCGTTTATTGCAATCGGGCAAAAGCTCCCGTGAAACAGGAATATGCTATTCATGCACTGGTTTTAGACTCCAGACGGATATATGGTTATTAACTTACAATTCCAGCCATGATTATTAATGAATGAGGTTAGGCTTATTTTAATTGTCGGAAATAATTATGTAAGGAAACAGGTATTGTAGCGTCACACATACTAGTATTTTTAAATAGAAGTATATAAGTAACAGTATGTGCACAGTTACATTTTTTCCGTGGGGTAATGGCGTATTTATTACGTCAAACAGGGATGAGCATAATAGCCGGGGAATAGCTAAAAACCCGGAAATGTATCAGTTCAATGCAAAAAAGCTGACATTCCCGAAAGATGCAAAGGCAGGTGGCACCTGGTTTATCAGTAATGAACTGGGTGATACAGGTGTTTTGTTAAACGGGGCATTTGATAAGCATGTTTCCCTGGCTCAATATCGTATGAGCAGGGGTCTTATATTGATAGAAATATTTCAATCTGATTCTCCTTTCGAAGCTTTAATGAAACTAAATCTGGACGGTATTGAAAATTTTACGATTATATTATGGGAGAATCGACTGCTAAGAGAAATAAAATGGGATGGCATTAAGTTATTTGTGAGAAATCACGATCCGCAGAAGGCTCATATATGGTCATCGGTAACTTTATATTCCAGCCATATGATAATGGAAAGGCATAAGTGGTTTTCTGACTGGCTGATATCGAAAAAGAAAATATCCCAACAGAAGATTTTGGAATTTCACAGCAGTGCGGGTTTGGGTAACCAGGAATATGGGTTAAGGATATCCAGGGATAATAATATATCAACTTCCAGCATTACTTCCCTCAGCATTAAAAACCAGAGAGCCAGGTATTATCACATTGATTTTATTCAAAATATTGAATCAGCTTTTGAATATGAACTCCTTCAGTTCTCTGATTTAATGACCCCTTTAATCAAGATAAGTGAAGTTACCAAACAGGATTAAATCCCACCCATTTATGATCAGGCTGCTTCATTGGGAGTACTGGCCATTTTACTTGATTTATTTGCCACTATATCCTTTATGGATTTGGTATAGTATCAGGGCACGGTCATTATTTTTTTTTGGAGCATCTAATCCGACCATTAAAAATGCCGGTATGCTGATGGAATCTAAAATAGAGATAGACGAATTGATACCCGGAAAATATAAGCCACTGACATTGTTCTTCCCTGCAAATACCAGTATTTTTAAAATAAAGGCGGCAATCAGGAATCATCATTTGCAGTTCCCGCTAATTATTAAGCCTGATATAGGCATGCAGGGAAAAGCAGTTATTAAGGTGCATAATGATCTGGAGCTGAATAATGCCATTAGACAATTTACTGTTGATTATATCATTCAACCTTTTATACCTTATCCAAAGGAGCTTGGAATATTTTATGTTCGTTACCCTGATGAGCATCACGGATTCATTACGGGTATTGTAGAAAAGGAATTTTTATCAGTAAAGGGCGATGGTTTCAGTACAATCAGTCAATTGTTAATGCTGGATCCAAGATATATACTCCAGTTACCGGATCTTGGAAGAATCTTGGGGGAAGAAATTAATGCAATACTTGCAAGGGATGAAGAGAGGATATTGGTGCCTTATGGAAATCATGCACGAGGGGCATTATTTATTGACAGTTCCAATATGATAAATCTGAAATTGGTAAGATTAATTGATAAAGTATGCAGATCAATAGATGGTTTTCATTTTGGTCGCCTGGACATCCGTTTTAACAGCTTCGAAGAGTTGAAGGATGATAAAAACTGGTGTATCATTGAATTGAACGGTGCTGGTAGTGAACCCACCCATATATATGATCCGCAGCATTCCCTGTTTTTTGCCTGGAGGGAGATAGTACGTCATTGGAGGATGCTTTGTAAAGTATCTATGCAAAACAGGAGGAAGGGTTTCCCGTATCTGTCTTTAAAAGAGGGAATAACAATGGTTATCGAAAATAACAGATATGTAAATAAAATAAATGAGATTCAGTTTGATCATATCGGAATGAATAAAGATGTTCAATCTGAACTTGTGAGTGTCGATCTCAGAATAGTTAAGTAATATCAATTTGCAGGATATTGTATTTAAAATTTAATGTTTTCGATTGCAAGAATATAAAATGGAATTAGCAGGAAGACGTTGCAATTGATGAAAATATTGGAGTTAGGGGTTATTTTATTTGTTTGTAAGTAATTCACTGTCTATTCGTCAATACAGTTGTCTATTGTGGGCAATCTTACTTGTTGGTATGGTAAGTTTGATCTTACTCCGTTCAGTATTTCATAATTTTAATTTAGTATGATATTTCTTTTTATCAGAAAGTTATGCAACTATAGGCTTGCGGCGTGCTTACTAATAATAGTATTACTTTTTTCCTGTCTGAGTATAACCCAGGCACAGCAAATTGAGCATGTATCTATAACTGTAAGCAATCTTGAAAAATCAGTTTCATTTTATAAGGAAATTCTTTCTTTTACTGAAGTCAGTAACCAGGACAAGACCAAAGATGAGGTGCAGCAGTTATTTCGAATAATTGATCCTAAACTGGGCGTGAGGAGTATTAAATTGAAATTGGGAGATGAAGTGATAGAACTCATGGAATTTATTGGCGCAAAAGAATCCCGTAAAATACCCACGGACTCTAAAAGCAACGATTTGTGGTTTCAACATATTGCCATTGTAGTAAGCGATATGGATAGTGCATACAGCGTTCTTAAGAAGTCAAAGGTCATTCATGTTTCTGCTTCACCACAAACATTACCAGCTTATATTAATGGTGCTGCAGGCATTAAGGCGTTTTATTTTCGTGATCCGGACGGGCATAATCTGGAGCTGATTAACTTCCCCAGAGGTAAAGGAAATCGAAAATGGCAGGGCAGATCGAATTTGTTTTTAGGAATTGATCATACTGCCATCACGGTAAGCGGAACAGTAACGGGTCTTACTTTTTATACAGCAATAGGTTTTAACGTTGCAGGGCATAGTGAAAATTATGGTCCTGAACAGGAACAGCTTAACCAGGTATTAGGCGCCAGGCTTGGGATTACAGGATTACGGGGAACAAGTGGTTTTGGGTTAGAATTATTAGATTATGAAGTTCCGCAAGACGGTAGGGAGTATCCTAAAGATACCAGACCCTCTGATCTGATTTACTGGCACACTTCCATCAAAGTCAGGGACCTGGATAAAATTGGTTCACAATTGGGAAAATTGAATTATCAAATTGTTTGCAAAGGTAATATCGATACAAAGGGCTCAAAAACATTTTTGGAGAAATTTATACTGATGAGGGATGGGGATGGCCACTTTGTATTATTGTCAGAATAAAACCAATGCGTAGATAATGATTTATAATTAATAAACTGAGATGTCACAACAACCAAACAACAGGCTTACCAATCAGACAGCTATTATTACAGGTGCTAATTCGGGTATAGGAAGGGGAATTGCCCTGGCCCTTGCTAAAGATTGCGCCAATGTAGTCATCAACTGGATTTCGGATGAAGCTGCGGCCAATGAAGTTGTAGCACTTTGCAAAAATGAAGGCGCAAATGCCGTCGCCATTAAAGCAGACGTAAGCAAAGAAGAAGATGTAAAGAATATGTTTGCACAAACAATAGCAACCTTTGGCACGGTAGATATTTTAATTAATAATGCCGGCTTACAAAGAGATGCGCCAATTGATGAAATGACTTTGCAACAATGGCAGTTTGTATTAGATGTAAACCTCACTGGCCAATTTCTTTGCTCAAGAGAAGCGGTCAGAGAATTTAAAAAAAGAGGAATGCGGCGGGATGTTTCCTGTGCATTGGGAAAAATTATTTGCATCAGCTCGGTGCATGAAGTAATTCCCTGGGCAGGCCATGCCAATTATGCTGCATCAAAAGGCGGCATAATGCTCATGATGAAATCAATGGCACAGGAACTGGCACCTTTTAAAATAAGGGTAAACAGCGTTGGCCCAGGTGCTATCAAAACGCCTATCAATAAAGCGGCATGGGATACTCCTGAAGCCGAGCAGGAATTATTAAAACTCATTCCCTACAAAAGAGTAGGCGAGCCATCAGATATTGGTGCGGTAACGGCATGGCTTGCATCTGATGAAGCGGACTATATAAATGGTATTACACTCTTTGTAGATGGTGGCATGACGCTGTATCCGGGTTTTGCAACCGGGGGCTGAGTATTGAATATTTTTTTAGACCAACTGCAGTAATACTATGATGCTTTGGTTGTGTCACTCACTTCAACATTTTATATCGCTAATCAACTTTTTAAAAACGCATTGCAAATAAAAACTATGGCAAACGAAAAATACGACATGATCATCATCGGCACCGGCGCAGGCGGCGGTACCTTGCTGCATACATTGAAAGATGCAGGTAAAAAAATATTGGTATTGGAAAGAGGAACTTTCCTGCCGAAAGAAAAAGCTAACTGGGATACTATTGAAGTATTTCAGAAAGACCGCTACCACAATGCCGAAAATTTTCTGGATGAAAATGAAAAAGAATTCAAACCCGGTATGGGTTATTGGGTGGGTGGCAATACAAAAGTTTATGGCGCTGCTTTATTCCGTCTTCGTGAAAAAGATTTTGAAACCCTGCAACATGCAGGCGGCATTTCACCGGAGTGGCCATTAAAGTATAATGATTTTGAACCTTATTATACAAGGGCAGAAAAATTATACAATGTACATGGCAAAAAAGGCATAGACCCAACAGAGCCATACATGACTGAAGAATATCCGCATGATGCGGTTAGTCATGAACCGGTAATTGAGGAATTGTATAATGATTTACAAAACAGGGGCTATCATCCTTTTTATATTCCGTTAGGTGTTAAGCTGAATGAAAACGATACAATCAACTCTGAATGCATCCGCTGCGATAGCTGCGATGGATTTCCCTGTTTGTTGCATGCGAAAGCAGACGCAGATATAAACTGTGTACGTCCTTCTATTAAGGAAAGCAACATTACATTACTTACGGGCATAAAGGTTACCAAGCTAATTACCAATGCTGCCGGTAATTCAATTGCAAGTGTGGAAGCCGAAGCCAATGGTCAACAACATTCTTTTTCCGCAGATATTATTGTTGTATCCTGCGGTGCTATCAACAGCGCAGCGCTGTTTTTGCAATCAGCCAATGATAAACATCCCGGTGGGCTTGCTAACAAATCAAACCAGGTGGGCCGCAATTTTATGAAGCACCAGAATGCGGCTGTACTGGCTTTAAGCCGCAAGGCAAACAATACCATTTTTCAAAAAACGATGGCGGTGAATGATTTTTATTTTGGTGATGGGGAGTTTGAATTTCCCATGGGCCATATTCAGCTATTGGGCAAAGCCAATAAAGATATGCTGGCAGCAGATGCACCAAAATTTGCACCCGGCTTTGTATTGGATCAAATGGCATCACATTCCATTGATTGGTGGATGACTGGCGAAGATTTACCCGATGCAGAAAACAGGGTTACCATAAAAAATGGAAAAGTGCTTTTGCAATATCACGATAATAATTCAAAAGGCTTTGACCGCCTGATGATGAAATGGAAAAAAATATTGCAGGATTGCAATGTGTGTGATACCATACTCGACCATAAATTATACCTCGGCAAAAAAATTCCTTTGGCAGGTGTGGCCCATCAGTGCGGCACCCTTCGCTTTGGAACAGATGCTGCCACTTCGGTGCTGGATATTAATTGCAAAACGCATGAGTTAGATAACCTCTTCGTGGTTGACGGAAGTTTTTTTGTTTCCAGTGGCGCGGTAAATCCATCACTCACCATTATGGCCAATGCGATAAGAGTGGGTGAACATATTTTAAACAGGTTTAAATAAATTATCATGGCAACAAAAATAGCGGCTGAAGAAAACAGGCTTAACGAACAATACAGCGGTAAAAAGAAATGGCTTAAATGGGGCCCTTATCTCAGCGAACGCCAATGGGGCACGGTAAGAGAGGATTATAGTGAAAACGGAACAGCCTGGGATTATTTTCCGCATGATCACGCCCGCTCACGTGTGTATCGCTGGGGTGAAGATGGTATTGCCGGTATTTCGGATGCTATGCAAAGAATTTGTTTTGCTGTTACGGTATGGAATGGCAAGGATCCGATATTGAAAGAACGTCTCTTCGGCCTTACCGGCAGTGAAGGTAATCATGGAGAAGATGTAAAGGAATTGTATTACTATTTAGACAACAACCCTTCTCACTCCTACATGAAGCACCTGTATAAATATCCACAGGCAGCTTATCCCTATGAAGATTTATTATTGTTTAATAAAAACAGGTCGAAGTACGATGAAGAGTATGAATTACTGGATACAGGGTTATTTAAGGATAATAAATACTTTGACGTATTTACTGAATATGCAAAAGCTGACGATGAAGACCTGTTGATAAATATTACTATTCATAACCGGGCTTCTGAATCTGCATACATTGCACTGTTGCCTACTTTATGGATGCGTAATCTCTGGAATGTGGGGATAGATAAAGAAAAACCAGTCATAAAATCTGCCAAAGGCGGGAATGATTTTGAATCAGTAAATGTTCATCATAAAATTACTGGAGATTATCATTTTTATTACCAGCAACCTGCCAGGTCGCTCTTTACAGAAAATGAGTCCAATACCGAAAAGTTGTATGGCATACCCAACGCCAATCCATTCGTAAAAGATGCTTTTCATACTGCAGTTACGCAAGGTCAGTTCGACATCTTTAATGAGAAAAAGGAAGGAACCAAATTTTCTCCTTTATACGAATTGCAGGTGGAAGCCGGTGCCAATACAATTATAAAATTACGGCTGAGTAAAAATGAAGTTGCCATTCCATTTGATAAAGGATTTGATGACATATTCAATCAACGTATTGCCGAAACAGATGAATTTTATAATCAGCTAAGCAAAGCAAAAGACGAAGATGAAAAAAATATTCAGCGGCAAGCTTTTGCAGGTATGCTTTGGAGTAAACAATATTATAACATAGATATCCCAAGATGGCTAAATGGCGATCCTGGTCAGCCATCACCACCGGAAAGCAGAAAAACCGGGCGTAACCACCAATGGCTTTCTTTAAATAATGAAGACATTATTTCCATGCCGGATAAATGGGAATACCCATGGTATGCTGCGTGGGACCTGGCTTTTCATTGCGTACCACTGGCCATGCTTGATGCAACATTTGCTAAGGAACAGCTCATTTTATTTCTTCGGGAATGGTACATGCAGCCCAATGGCCAGTTGCCTGCTTATGAGTGGGCATTTGGTGATGTAAACCCACCAGTACATGCCTGGGGTTGTATGGAAGTGTACAAAATTGACAAAGAAAAAACAGGTATAGGAGACCATAAGTTTTTAGAACGGATATTTCAAAAGTTGTTATTAAATTTTACCTGGTGGGTAAATCGTAAAGATTTTAAAGGAAACAATGTATTTGAAGGTGGCTTTTTAGGTTTGGATAATATTGGAGTATTTGACAGGAGCAGGTCTATTCCAGGAGGTGGACATTTAGAGCAGGCAGATGGAACTGCATGGATGGCGATGTATTGCCTCAATATGCTTGAAATTGCCATTGAGCTATGTCAGTACAACGATGCCTATGAAGACGTGGCTACAAAATTCTTTGAACACTTTGTTTACATCGCAGATTCGCTAAACCGTATAGGAGATGACTGGACAGGTTCATGGGATGAAGAACAGGGCTTTTTCTACGATGTAATATCAATGCCCGATGGCAGCTATATTCCGGTAAAAATACGTTCGTTGGTAGGCCTCAGTACACTGTTTGGAGTACTCGTTTTAAAAAGGGAACAGCTTGAAAAAGTCCCCGATTTTTACAGGCGTTTAAAATGGTTTAGAAAATACAGGGAGGAAAATAATTACTATAAAGTAATCGAAGACCTCAAAGAGAACGATGACATTTTGTTGTCATTGGTTCCACGGAAAAGAATTGAAAAGCTAATGACAGCCTTATTGGATGAAAGAGAATTTCTTGCTCCGGGCGGCATCCGTTCACTTTCAAAAATTCATGAAACACCTTACGAGTTAAACATTAAAGGAGAAGTTTTTGGGCTTAACTATCAACCCGGAGAATCCAATTCTTCCTTATTTGGTGGCAATTCTAACTGGCGGGGCCCCGTATGGGCACCCATGAATTACCTGTTGATTTTATCACTCAAGAAGTTTTGTGATTATTACCGGGGCGAATGCCAGGTGGCTTACCCTGTGGGTGCAAACAATGTAATCCCTATCAGCCAGGTTGGTATTCAATTGGCGAATCGGTTGATTGCAGTATTTAAAAAAGATGCGAATGGTCACCGCCCCGTTCATGGCAATGAAGGAATTTATAATACCGATCCCCATTTCTCTGAGCTTGTATCATTCTACGAATATTTTCATGGAGACAATAGCCGTGGTGTTGGCGCATCACATCAAACGGGATGGACAGGAGTAGTGGCAGAACTGATAAACAGGGTTAATGAATCAGAAAATATGTAGAAGAAACCAGTGTGCATTTTCTTTAATCTTTTACAATTAAAAATTGTTTTATGGATTGCAGCAACACAGATAAAGAATCTTTACACTCAAAAGAATGGATTTATACAAATGGCATTGGTGGATATGCGTCTTCAACAATAACAGGATGCAATACCCGCCGGTATCATGGTCTATTAGTGGCTTCTTTTAATCCGCCAACAGATAGAAAAGTATTGGTTTCAAAATTGGAAGAGAAAATAACCGATATTTCCGGAAGTGGTTTTGAATTGTCCACAAACCAATACAATGGTTCGGTTCATCCGGAAGGGTTTAAATTTTTAACTTCTTTCGAACGGAAACCATTTCCGCTTTATTTATTTAATACTGGTAACTGTAAATTGGAAAAGACAGTGTTTATGGTTCAGCGCACTAATACAGTGGTAGTTGAATACTGCAATAAAGGGGAAGAAACTTTTGAATTATCTGTGATCGTTTTTCTAACCAACAGGGATTATCATGCATTGATAAAAGAAAGTGAATACTATAATTTTTGGACTGAAGGAACAGCCAACACGAAAACCATCTATGCCTATTATGGAGCAAAACCTGTCTACATCAATCACAACAACGGGCAATGGAAACCAAAAGGCTACTGGCATAAAGATTATGTATACAGCAGGGAAAAAGAAAGAGGTCTTGATTTTAATGAAGATACTTATGCGGCTGGTGAAATAAGTTACCAACTTAAACCCGGCGAAAAAGTATATATCACTTTTTCAACTGAAGGAGAAATGCTTCAGGCAAATGCGGAGAAATTAAAACAGCAGGAATTGGGTTACCAGCAATCAGTTTCGGCAAAAACAAAAGATATATTTTTTAATGATCTTTCTATTGCTGCAAATCAATTTGTAGTTCATAGGAAGTCAACCAATTCAGCTACCATTATTGCCGGTTACCACTGGTTTGCCGATTGGGGAAGAGATACAATGATTGCCATGCGTGGCATTTGTATTGCGTTGAATAAACAGGAAGAAGCCAAATTAATCATCCGTACTTTTTTGCAATACCTCGATGGAGGAATGTTGCCCAATCGTTTTCCGGATTGGGGGGAACAACCTGAATACAATACCATCGATGCGACACTATGGCTGTTTGTTGTATTGCATGATTATTTTGAAACATTCAGGGACAATGCTTTTATAAAAGAGGTTTATCCAAAGCTGAAATTAATTATTGAATCGCATATTGCAGGTACCCGTTACAATATTCATATTACAGCAGAAGGGTTTTTATTTGGCGGTGAAGGCATTGCACAACTTACCTGGATGGATGCCCGGATTGGAGATTACGTTGTCACACCAAGGCATGGTTGCCCTGTGGAAGTAAATATACTTTGGTACAATGCGCTAAGAATATTTGACAGCTTTTCAACGCAATTAAAAAAGAAAAATACTTTCACCCGGTACATTGATTTATTTGAAAAGAACTTCCAAACATTCTTTTGGAATGAAGCGTTTGGAAGTCTGAACGATGTGGTAATTCCGGGTGCTATGCCGGATTCATCTATTCGACCCAATATGATCTATGCTGTAAGCCTCCCCCATTCTGTGCTGGATGATGTGAAGCAACAAAGGATTGTAACACTGGTACAACAAAAATTATTTACACCATTTGGTTTAAGAACACTTGAAAAAAATCATCCTGATTTCAAGCCAACTTATCAAGGTGATACCTGGCAGCGGGATAATGCTTATCACCAGGGAACGGTGTGGCCATTTTTAATAAGTGATTTTTTTATGGCTTATTTAAAAATAAATTCATTCTCAAAAAAATCAGTTTTACAAGTAAAGCAATGGATACTGCCATTAAAAGAACATTTTTATAATGACAGTTGCCTGCACGGTATTTCAGAAATATTTGATGGGGATGAACCCACAACAGGAAAAGGAACCATACAGCAAACATGGTCTGTCGGTGCCTTGTTACAACTTTTAACGCTGATTAAAAACAATACTCCTGTAAAATGATCGCAGCTTTTAAAATAAACTGGAGAATATATTTAATAGAAGCATGGGCATTGGGTATGTTTATGATTTCCGCAGTGTTTTTTACTATACTTATTGAACATCCTGCCATGATGGTAAGGAGTTTTATAACATCAGCAATCGAAAGAAGAATGTTAATGGGCCTGGCAATGGGCTTAACGGCAGTGTTACTTATTTATTCATCCTGGGGCAAAAAATCAGGAGCTCACATGAACCCTGCGGTCACCCTTACTTTCCTGGCATTAAAAAGAATAAATATTGTTGATGCAGTTTATTATATTCTTTTTCAATTTATAGGCGGACTGGTGGCTGTATTGATAATGAAAACGATATTTCCGAAAATGCTAGAGCACCCTTCGGTGAATTACGTCATCACGATTCCGGGAACTGCTGGTGTGTATATGGCATTATGGGCAGAGGCGCTGATATCTTTTTTACTGATGCTTACTATTTTGATCGCCGGCAACACGAAGTTTATGAAATATACCGGTTATCTGGCTGGATTCCTCCTGTTTATTTATATCACATTTGAAGCGCCTTTTTCCGGAATGAGCATCAATCCGGCGCGTTCGGTAGCAACAGCCATTCCTGCAGGAATTTATTCATACCTATGGATATATTTTATTGCGCCGGTTATGGCTATGTTACTGGCAGGCTTTATATATAAAGCTGGTTATATAATCATCAACGGTAGTTGTATTAATATGATGTTACATATTAACGGTAAATGCGATGAGAGTGAAACTTATAAAACAGATTAAATTTTATTAAAAGTCGATCAGCAAGAAATATTTGAATTCGGAGTAGTATATATCTCATGATTTTGTTGATTTTGAAACATAGATAAAACGAAATAGATTATGGATACAGATTCTTTAT
Organism: Chitinophagaceae bacterium; assembly: GCA_041752135.1. Lineage (GTDB taxonomy): Bacteria > Bacteroidota > Bacteroidia > Chitinophagales > Chitinophagaceae > Pollutibacter. The sequence goes on from JBGSHT010000022.1 coordinate 30,539, forward strand.
TTACGATATGTCTGACTGATATACCATTGAATACCCCTGCTATTGAGCCCATATATATATGCGGGAATTTTAATGACTGGCAAACTGATGATGGTAATTACAAAATGAAGCTGGATGAGCAAGGTATTTATCATGTTGAAATAAAAAAAATTGCATCGGTAGCCATTGAGTTCAAATTCACAAGGGGAAGTTGGGATACTGTAGAATGCGATTGGGATGGAAAGGATTTACCAAATCATATATTAAGCATAAGCGAGGAATCCGTTTGCTTTTTTACTAAAGTGCTTGCTTGGAAAGACATAGTTGACACAAATGATAAAATCAATCCTGGTGTCAGTATTTTTGAGCACAATTATTTTATTCCCCAGCTAAACAGGCATAGGCGAATCTGGATGTATCTGCCTCCGGATTACCGAGAAAATATTTCAGGGTATTATCCTGTTTTATATATGCAGGATGGCCAGAACTTGTTTCAGTGGGGTGTATCCTCTACCAATGGAAAATGGAATATTGATCATACACTAAACCGACTTTACACTCGTGGTATGAAGGGGTTAATTGTAATAGGAATTGATAATGGAGGTAAAGACCGAATCAATGAGTATTCCCCCTGGGTTAATCCAAAGCAGGGTGGAGGTGAGGGTAAAAGCTATCTGGCATTCATAACAGATACGCTTAAGCCTGCAATTGATTCAAATTTCCGAACATCTCCCGACAGGGATAATACAGCGATTATGGGCAGTTCAATGGGTGGCCTGGTTTCTTTATATGCCGTTTTAGCAAGGCAGGACGTCTTCAGCAAGGCTGGAATTTTTTCGCCATCACTATGGTTTTCTGATGAGATATATAGTTTCGCCGCCCAGACTTCCAGACAACAGGACATTAAAATAGCCTTGCTTGGCGGAGACATGGAAAGCGACACTATGATGAATGATTTACTTGCGCTGTATAATACTTTGAAAGATTCCGGCTATGGGGAAAATGAATTGCATTTTGATTTTTATAAAGATGGCATTCACCACGAGTCGTTTTGGGAAAGGGAATTTGGACATGCCATTCTGTGGCTTTTTGGAAATGAGGATGTGCAGGTTGATGATGAAGACATGCTTCTGATTAAATTGTTGAAGAATGGGGAGAATAAACTTTATTTTTCAAATCCATATTCCTGTTCAGCGAAAATTTGCCTGGTTAATTCCTATGGCAAAGTAGTATGGCAGCATGAAACATCGGCTGCAAAGCAGAATTTTGTGCTTCCGGCTTTGTTTAATGGAAATATGATTGCAAAAGTAGAATTAAAAAACGGCAAGTATTTATTCAGGAAAATTACCCTCTGAACCAGCTAAATTGTTGAAGTATAGCAAAGATGCGCTTTTTAATTTCAGGAGGTATGAACCTGAACAGCGTGAAGCAAATGGTTGAATTGAAAGATATTGTGCTGTATATAAAGTTGGTGGAAATATACAATCACAATAGAATATTATTTTTTCAAAATGCTATCTCAGTTTCCCTTAAATATGCCCCGACACTGATTTCGGGATATATCTCATCATATTGCATCACCTTATTCATAGTAACCCTTCGGTAAATATGGCAACGCATTAATTCATCCGGATTATGCAATCCCGTGGCAGCCAGTAATTCCGTAAAACTCCTCATAGTAGCTCTTTGGTAATTATATACCCTGACCGCTTTGTCTTCCGGATCCAGTCCTTTAATTAATGATTTATCCTGTGTGGCCACACCTACCGGGCACTTATTGGTATTACATTGCAAGGCCTGTATACATCCTAATGCGAGCATCATTCCGCGAGCGCTGTTACATAAATCGGCTCCTAAAGCCATTACCTTGGCAAGATGAAATCCGGTAAATATTTTACCGGCTGCAATCAGTTTTATATCTTTTTTCAGATCGTAACCTACCAGCGAATCATAAACAAATGCCAATCCGTCTCGAAGAGGCATACCCAATGAATTTGAAAATTCAACTGGTGCGGCCCCGGTTCCCCCTTCACCGCCATCAACCGTGATAAAATCGGGCTTGATACCTGTTGAAATCATGGCCTTGCATATATCAATAAATTCATGCTTTTTGCCAATACATAGTTTAAAACCCACAGGTTTGCCACCCGACAAATTCCTTAATGATTGCAGGAAATTCATAAGTTCCTCAGGATTTGTAAATGCTGAATGGCTTGATGGGGAATCAATTTCCGAATACGGTTCCACTCCCCGGATAGATGCAATTTCAGGTGTGTTTTTATTTGCTGGTAATATCCCCCCATGGCCTGGTTTTGCCCCCTGTGAAATTTTAAGTTCAATCATTTTCACATTATCTAAAGATGCATTGACGCTGAACATTTCCGGATTAAACTTTCCATTTCCGTCTCGGCAACCGAAATAACCAGTGCCTATTTGCCAGATCAGATCACCACCATTTTCAAGATGATAAGTACTTATTCCGCCTTCACCGGTATTATGTGCGAAATTGCCCATTTTAGCACCTTTATTTAAAGCGAGAATGGCGTTTTTGCTTAGAGAACCAAAACTCATTGCCGAAATATTAAACAGACTTGCAGAATACTTTTTTTTGCAGGCTGCAGAGCCGATTAAAACCCTGGGCAAGTCAATATCCCGGGTTAAAGTTTTTGCATAAATTGAATGTTCCATCCATTCATATCCTAGTTCATAAACATCCATTTGTGTTCCGAAAGGAGCCGTATCATTTACATTTTTAGCACGTTGGTAAATAATGCTCCTGAATATTCTGTTAATTGGCCTTCCTTCGGTATCTGTTTCAACGAAATATTGCATTATCTCTGGTCTTACCTTTTCCAGCAAATATCGCAGATTACCAACAAGGGGAAAATTGCGTTTGATTGAATGTTTTTTTTGTGCCAGATCAATGAATCCAATAATAATCAAAGGAAGGAATAGGACTAATGACCACAGAATTATTGGTGAAAATATTGCTGTACTCAGAATAAATGTCATGAGTATTACAGAAATAAGTATGAAGGCATTGCGAAATCTCATGTTTACATTTTTGGCTTGTATTATTGAAGGTATTTAACCAGCGGTTTTGATGCTTTATTATAAGGAGGAATAGAAGGAAATATTACCTACTTCATGTTTAGTAACTCCGATGATCGCGGGTGACTCAATTTTTTGTGTTAATGAGATGCTGGTGTGCTGACAGGTCAAATAAAGCCCATACTCCAGACCGAGCAAATAATGATTAGGATTGGCCTGATTAAACGATTTGTTAAATAATGATTCACTTTTAGTTCCTTTATTTCTTTCTTTCTTTTGGCTGAGTATGGCATTATATGACTGGTACTCCACCTCAGGCTTTATCAGGGCATAAACCTGCCAGGAATTATATTTCCCATTCTTTGATTGGTTCATACTGCCTTTATATCTGCTTATATATCCGTCAAAATATGGGTTCATTTTTCCGATTCTTAAAATAGAGTAAGCAGAAAGTGCATTAATCATGCTCCCCCCTTTTAATCGGGCTCCCCCGGTCCATTCCAGCCATTTTGATAAATGCAGGAGCTCCTTTTCGAAAGTAAAGTTCAGGTTCGCTATAATCCTGTTAGGAAGTTGATGATCCCATCCCATGGGTACCTGATTTGCAATTAGTTTGTGGATTTTAATTTGGGTCTCTTTTGCAAAGGAATGGGGACCAATGACACCGAATGAAAAATCAGTCTGGAAGCTGAATCTTTTTAGACTATTGGCCGAATGCAATGAGCGGGTGCCATACAATGCACCGGCATATGAGTAATCCCGTGGGTCAGGATCAGGTTTCGATATATCAGTGGGTGTATACATAATTTGCATAATGCCCCACTTATAAGTATCCACTGAATTATTTCCTGCTTTGGGCATCCACCTATTTATGAATTTTGATGAAGCATATTTATTTTTATAAAATAATTCCATTCTTATTCCATTCGTATATGCTTTGTCTGTGCCGTGTCCCCGGACATTAATAAAATCATTGTCTTCGTAAAACAGGAACATGGATTCAGCGCCCTCATATCTCTGGGCTGAAGTTTTTAAAGGGTTATTAAAAATGGCTAATGCAATCAGCAGTATTTGGAAATGTCTCATAAAATGAGTTTTAGGGGTTGTTAGTTAATTTATTGCCGGGCAGCTGCTTTAAAAGACCAATAATACAGGTAATGACTCTTTCAGTTAATGTTCCTTACAAGGTCAAAAGAGAAAGGAATGAACTTAATAGTTGAAGTAAAAAAAGTAATCTCTATTATATAATCCGCAATTGGAATTGCAGAATTCTACCTGATTTTTTGTAAGGCAAATATGTTTATTCCGTCCACATGCCTAGAGGACGGAAATGCTTTAATTCTACTTGCTTTTATGCCTGTATTTTCAGTCAAAGTAATTGTCATAATAATACTCTTGTTTGGGGTAACCCATTAGACATTTGCCCTCATTTATGATCTTAATATATTAAAAACCCTCAAAGACGGTTCGGTGAAATTGGATGATGAAGAGAGAAAGCGATTAACCCATTCCCTATTATTTCAGACAGGTTATGAGATCAGTCACAAGTGGAGAGTGGAGGTATTTCTTTTCTGGATAAAACAGGAAAGGATCATTACACAATTTGGCAATACGAATAAAACTACTGCCCAGGGAATCGGGGATGCTGTATTGCTGATTAAGTATAAAATTATTTCTGATAAACAGCAAGAATTTACCTTGATCGTTGGGGCAGGGCCTATTATAATAAGTCAATATTAGAAGGTGGCGCGTATGAAAATATAAAATCAACAATATTAGCTGCAGAAATCCAGATTAAATATGGACATGGGCAGGCTTTAAGAACAAATATTCAGCATCTCTTCACTCGCCAGGACAAGAATAACTGGATGGGAGCATTTGTTGAGTGGAGCTACGCGCCAAAATTTAATTTATTCGTCAGCGATATGTATAACTATGGAAATGTGGGTAATGAAATACACTATTATAATTTCGGAGGTGGATATAGTACTGGACAGCATAAATTATTGCTCAGTTATGGACGACAAAGAGCGGGGCTTGTTTGTGTTGGCGGAGTTTGTAGGTTTTACCTGCCGCAACAGGTCTGAATTTGTCATTTTCAACTAATTTCTGAAATAGCCCTAATGAAATTTCATCAGGGCTATTTACTTAAAATAATTATAACCTTAAGCTGACTTTGGTTTTGAAAACAAGTTTTTATTTATCAGGAATACAAAAGGGATTGCATATACCCAATGCCGCATCATGGATCCAACCGCAGTCATGGTACCCATTTTAATTCCCGCGACGCCTGCTCCAAGCAAGGGAAACATAAAGAGCCATACAAGTGCTATGGTTTGTGCTGTAATAAATATGAATGGCCTTAACCAATTCGGCCCCCATAGGGAGGGTGCAATCCCTGCATAAAGAATTGCGAGCAGGATGCCATTCCCAAAATGGGCAAATATGCCATATGCATAACCCAACCCGGTTTTTTCGCCCAGTAATTTTGGGATATCCCAATATACACCAGTCATTATAAAGCCAAAGATGTCGAAAAGAATTGTGCCGGCGATTCCGGCAATAATGGCAATTTTCCAGTTGATTTTAGTCATGGTTTTCTAATTGATGTGAAAAATAACAGTCTTATGTCGCTCAAGTAAATTTAGGCTCCAAAATCAGGAAGAAGTTTTTGAAAATTGGTATCTATTCATGTTTTGCAATTTCACGACTCAATTGATCTGATTCAATATTTAGTAAAACTGATTTCACGTCTTCGTACCAGGGTTTCCATGGTATAAAATGCGGGGCGCCTTTTAGAATAATAATGTGTACGCTTTTTGCATTTATAAGTAGTTTATGAGCGTATTCAGCATTTCCCACTGGAACAAGGTTGTCTTTGTCGCCATGTAAAATCCATACATCACTATTAATGGCTACGAATTGGCCGGCCAGGGGCAGGAGATCTTTTTTCAGATACCATATTTCCTTATTGCTTGGCCTGAAAGCGCCTGGTACTAAATAATATAGGGGTTTATATAATAATATATTCCTCCATTTTTCCGGCTTTTCCTCAGCAGGATCAACTGATGCAGCCAATAAGATTACTTCCGAAAATACACCCGGATTATCTGCTGCTAATTTTACTGAAAGTGGGCCTCCTAAAGAATGACCGATTAATTTTATATTCTTGCCATTTTGCAGGTATTGTAAAAACGGACTAATAATGGCAGATTGTTCTGATAAGTTTTTCGCCTCGCCAAACTGGCTATATCCGAATCCCGGCCTGTCTATCGAAACCATCCTGTATTTGGCTAATAAGTCTTTATCCTGCATATAAACCTTAAAGGCATCCCAACTTCCGGGAGATCCATGGATAAAAAGCAAGGTAGGGAGGCTGTCATTTCCGGTTTTAGCAAAGTGTAATTTGAATCCGTTAATGTCAATAAATTCTGTTTGCAAAACTACACCTGCATTGGCAAATTCTTTCTTTGCAGCTGCATCACTTATTCTCATTTTCATGCAGCCAACTGAAAATAATATCCAGGGAATAAATAAAGCGCTTGTAATTAATAATCTTCTTTTATTTTTATATTGTTTCATCAGAATTTATATCCATCATCCTATAAATATGGCGGATTTTATTATTGAGTGGCTGGTGACTTTACAACTGCCCTCAATTTTATGACACAAAAATCACAACATTTTGTTCACCACATAGACATTAGGTTGAATACATTTACAATTCAACATGCAATCGTATATGTATAGCAATAATAATGACTCAAAACATGATGAGTCAATTCTTTTGATGATTAAGGACGGGAAAAATGTAAGTTCCTTACAGTTGTTTTAAAAAAAATTAAAAACCTTCTTAAGAAAATGAACATAATATCCCGGCAATATTTATTATTGGAAGATATTGCGAGTACGGTCTATTAAGATTAATTTGCCCAATATTAGGATCCTAGGATATCAATTTTTGATATCGGTCATAAACAGAAATTTGCCAATGATTATTTTATGTAAAAAGAGGGCAGTATTGATTCTCATTCTATCATTTTGTGTGATTAGTGGACTCTTCGCACAGAAAAATGAAAATGCCGGATCCACTCATAAGAAACAGGCAGGAGTGGAGGTTCAATGGTATCCTGCCGGTTGGATAGTTGGACCTGTCTTTAATTATTTTATTAACCCAAAACATGTACTGAATTTTCGGGCAGGCGTTAATATGGCAAACAGGCATGATTGGAGCGGTTTAAATGATGATGAGCAGGGAACTGGATTTGGCGGTTCAATTGGGTACCGTTTTTTATTTACTCCTAAAAGGAATTCCTTTTTTTTGGGAGCCAGGATAGATTTGTGGAATATGAAAATTAACTGGGAAAATGATCCGGGAACTGTACAGGAAACATCAGGTTCGACAAGATTACTTGTTCTGCAACCGTCGGTTGAAATGGGTTACTGGATAAATTTTAAAAATTCGAAATGGGATATGCTTCTGTCTGGTGGTATAGGCCAGGAAATCAATATAAAAACAAATGGAAAAGAAGTTGGACAGGGAGGAATGTGGTTGTTGGGAATTTCAACATATTATACCTTAAAATAGAAATTAATTTACTCTAACCTTAATAGATATGTCGATCAACATTAATTGAAATAAAGTGACTTACCTGTATATTTAAATAGAATGTTCCCTTATTATCCTTTCAATATTGTCCCTTGCCATGTCAGATAAATTTTCGTCAAGGTGAATATGCTTACTTTCATTTCGAATAATAGTTGTTTGTTTTTCAAACTTTCTGCAAAAGGAGCACATGGATGTATGAATCGTCAGTTTAATATTTTCCAAAAAAGAAAGCTTTCCCTCTTCCCGTTTAGCCATAAGCATAGTTGCTTCCTTGCAATTAACCATTAAATACTTCATCATAAACTTTTTCATAAAACTCATCTTTTAAGCCAATTTTTTTCGACACAGTCTCTCATTTGCAGCCTTGCCCTGTGAATCAATACCCAATAGTTAGACGAACTAATATTTAATACCTTACAAATAGCATCTGAATCAAGATCTTCTAAATATTTTAAGGTAAATACTTGTTGCTGCACCGTTTTTAAATGATCTCTGCACCAGAGTATTATCCGCTGAATCTCCTTTCTTTCAGCCGGATTTTCAGCTGCATTCCAGTCATTGGGTATCCTGTTTTCTGCCCATTGTCCTTCAACATTAAACCATTCTTCTTCAGAGCCTTCCGCACCAGGATTATAAAAAACGGCTTGGTCTGTTGTTCTTTTCCTATAGTGATCAATTATTTTATTCTTTAATATTGCAAATAGCCAGTTTTTTTCTGAAGCTTCCCCTTTATATCCGTCGAGGCCTTTTAACGCGGAAAAAAAAGTTTCCTGGATCAGGTCTTCAGCAACAGACCTGTCATTCACCCTGGCTAAAGCATACTGAAAAAGCAGGTCCCCATATAATTTGAGCCACATTTTTGGGTTCGCTACTGCCACCTGTTTTACCATATCAGTTAAATTTGTTCAGCTGCTAATATATAGTTTTTATTAATTATCCCTTCCATGTCAGAAATGTAAATTCCAGGCAAAAAAAATATTTATCAGGCATATTGTAAGGCTATGGCTCACTTCCCGTCATAATATCACTAAACGATCTTAAAAATTATTTCAATGAAAAGAATGAAATTAATCGGAATATTTATTTCGGCAGCTGTTATTATAGCTATAGTAGCCGGCACTTATATATTTTTTAAACCGCATAGAAATGTGCAGGAAACTGATGTTTTTGCAGAATTAAGGGTAAATGAGCTTACAGAAGAGTTTTCAAAAGATGCGGGCCAGGCCAATTCAAAATACCTGTCTAGTGATGGAAATTCTAAGGTGCTTATTATCGAAGGTCGTGTAGACAATATATCTGTGAATCAAGCCGGGGAAAAAGTAATTATACTTAAGGATGAAGGTTCAAAGGCCGGATTGAGCGCAACATTCACAACTGCAACAAGCCCTCATACTGAATCAATAAAGGTTGGTGATATAATAAGGATAAAAGGCGCCATCACTGCCGGAAACAGTTTTGATGCAGACCTGGATTTATACGAGCACGCAATCCTGGTTCAATGTGATATCGTTAAATAAAATAGCATGCAATTCATCCGTAAAAATTATCTATTCATATTTGGCGTACTGGCGGGTTCAATAGCCGGGTTTTTGTATTGGAAGTATGTTGGATGCTCTTCCGGGACCTGTTTAATACAATCCAACCCTGTCTTGATGTCCGTATATGGAGCCCTTTCAGGAGGATTTTTAGTCAACTTTTTCAAGCCCGGGAAAATTGATATGTAAGTCATTAAAAATTAAAAATAGCAAAGTATGAAAATCGCAGCAGTTAAATCGATGCTCTTGGTATTGTCCATTTTGTTTGGATCTTTTTTTTCACTTACTTCAAATGCCCAATCTAAAACCAGCACGTCAAAAGTGTATGCAATCATTAACAAGGCTGATTGGTGCCCTGCCTGCAAGGCTAATGGGGGAAGGGTGATGAACGAAGTAATACCTGCATGCAAGGACCTTAATGTACAATTTTTACCTAATGACCTGACAAATGCACAAACCACTGAAAAGTCTGCAAAAGCACTTAAAAATAACAATGTATACAGTTCCATTAAGGATATTAAAACTACTGGTGTTATTCTATTGGTGGATGCAAAGACTAAAAAAGTCATAAAGCAAATAAGCGTTACGCTGGCTACCAATGAAATAGTTAAGGAAATTACTGCAGCCCAGGGGTAATCTAAATGTCATTCATTCAAGGTTCATGACAATAGCAAATAGGTTCATTTGATTTTGCATATTGATAGCCCTCTTCCCACCATTGAGCCATCTGGGAAGGATCGAAAATAAGCGTATTGTCCGTTAACTGTCGTGGTGTATAATAAATCCGGAGATCTATTTTCCTGTTAAGCCCCATAAGTTTACCGATCATAATATCTTTTATACTGAGGTGGCTTGCCATAAAGCGAAAGGTTTTCAGCAGAAGGGAGAAGGCATTATGATCCAGGGGATATTTATTTACAGGGTGCTCATTTTCCAGAATAATGACATCAACTTCACATGCATTATTTTCCAGGGCACAGTAAATGGGAATATGACTGCCAAATCCACCATCTGCATACTGACATCCATTTTTTTGAAACACACTCATAAAGGGTACAAAATTAGCAGATGCCCAGGCCCAGTCGCAAAAATCCTCGTAAGTACAATTATCAGAGTGAATAAATTCCGTTTTTTGCTCAGTTAGATTGGAAACAGTAAAAATGATTTTGCGCTTCATTTTGGTAATGGATTCAAAATCCTCCCTTGAAATAGTATCCTTAATAAGCTGTCTTAAATTTTCAGTTTCGCCAAAAGTCGGGCAACCTTTCAAAAATGTTCGAAGGGTATTGAAATGATTAATGCTTGTCTCGTATCCACTTTTTGTTTTACGAATGCGGAATGGGGATATACTGAAAATATCCTTTTGGGTGACTGACGTATATACCTTTTTTATTTTTTCAACCTGCCCGATCGCCAAATGTGGTAAAAGCAGGCTTCCCGTTGAACTTCCAACAAGTAAATCATATTGATTGCCGCGCTCATTTATGAGAAACTCAGCGATTCCGCCTGCAAATGCTCCTTTACTGCCGCCTCCTGATATTACCAATGCTTTCATAACATGTAAGACGGAAATGCCAGGTATTCATGACAGAATCCTACATAATTTTATACACAGCACGCAATCGTCCTTTATTTACCTATTTTTAGCTGATCAAGTTAGTATATGAAATACATTTTCAGTGTTGTTTTTTATCTATGCATTTTTAATGTTTCTATTAAGTCACAAAGCACAGACTCTCTTTACTTAATGGCGGCATTGTCCAGGCTTCAGCATGCAAAGGACTATACTTTAAAAGTGGCTAACCTGATGCCCTCCGAAAAATTTTCTTTTAAACCTACAGCAGGCGAAATGAGTTTTGGTGAGCAGCTACTCCATCTTTCTTCAAATATCGGCTGGCTTACATCCTCTTACCTGGGGACCGGAAAGAGTCCTGTAACAGCAACGGACATGAAGCTAAAAGGGAAAGAGGAGATAATATCTGTTTTGAATAAATCCTATGATTTTGCACTAGAAGCATTGCAATTGTTAAGTCCAGCTTCGCTGGCTGATACTGTTCATTTTTTTGCCGGTACCAAAAACAAATTGCAGATCATTAATCTGTTAAATGACCATCAAACCCATCACCGGGCTCAGGCTATTGTATATTTGCGGTTAAATGGGATAAAGCCGCCCGATTATATTGGATGGTAATTTACTCGTTGAAATTATGCAGAGCTTCTTCCCAGTTGTATGGTTTGAAACTGATATTATAACCATCGACATCTTTTCCCAAAACATCTTTAATAATTTGTTGAATCCCTTTGTTTCCGCCAAAATCGCCTTTAAACCAATCCATTATTTTAGTTACCCTGACCTGCTTTGATTCAATATTAATTTCTGTTTCTGCGCTTAGGAAGGACTTTGTTGCAATATTTAGTTGTTGATCTATTTTATCATAAGTGTAAAATGAAATAGGAGGACAGCTTTTCGCGCCACAATTCATGGCAAAATGTATCCGGTAATCGATTTTTGAAACAGCAAGTTGCTTAATAAGCCTGCCTGGAAAAAAGGCTGGTAAATATCCCATGCTATATTTCCACCGGTACTTTCTTAGGATACCATGTTCTATATCATCCAGGCTGAACTTTGTTCCTGCAATTATGATCGATTTAGCAGTAAATATTTCCGAGTTTTTCATTTTCTCTCTTACAGCCAGTACCTGAAACCAGGCGTTATACATGTTTATCCAGAAAGTTTTTTTAGCCTCATCATTGTTGAGGCCATCAATTAACATTTCTTTTTCAATTGATGCAAGCGAAAATTCCAATGTGGTGGTAGAGTCACCGATTTTAATCCTGTATAAAAACTCCTGAGAGAGATTGAGAAGGGAAGCGTCTGGTAAATTGGAAGTGTTCTTCCGGGTAATCGGAATTGTGGATATTAATCCTGCTAACAGAAAAGTAGAAAGTACAAGAAATGCCATCAGAAGATATTTCTTAAGGGAATTAAATTTGATTTTCAATATATATCGACAGTCCCAATTTGAAGGAAACTAAACGTTCGGACGTTATTTTGCTAATTTCCTTACGTTTAATTTTAAAATGGTTGGGTTTACAGGTCTTCAATGTTAATTACTTGACATGTTAAAAGTGTTTAGTAATTTTGGCCGGATTTTGAGAGAAATCTCAAATTATTTTTTCCTGAGTCGGGAAGTTAGGTTGATTGACATTGAAATGTTAAGACAATAAACGGTAATATATCTGATATGAAGATAAAAAACTGACTCTTTGGGTAAGTTCAATCCAATATTGCCGTCAAAGGTTGCGATATTTATTTCCGATTTTACCATAGCAAACGCCTTCAAAATCAGGTATCGGTAATTTTTTGATCTGGATAAATGTTATTATGAAATATTTTAAATTAGTTATGAGGCTATCGTGCATAATAGCAGTATGCAATGCAACTGGTTGTAATCAAAATTCCGATTATGCCAAACCAATGAGCGATCCAATGCTTTTTTGCAGGACAGTAAAAAATCTTAACAATGTAGTATTAGAAAATATTTTTACGCCGCCAGTTGCATCCAGAAACTATGTATATGCGAACATTGCTGCTTATGAGGCAATGATTCCGGGCGATGCAAGGTTTACCTCACTCAGCGGGATTATAAAGCATATGCCAGTTATGCCGAAACCTGATTCAGCAAAAAAATACAGTTTCCCCTTAGCGTCATTGATTGCATTTTGTAAGGTGGGTGATGATGTTACTTTTTCACAAGAAGTAATGGCTGATTATATTGCTTACCTGGAACATTATTCCGACAGCATTGGTATGCCATCAGAAATAAAGAAAAATTCACTTGAATTTGCTGATGCGATTGCAAAAACAATTATAAATTGGAGCAAAGGGGACAATTATTTAATTACAAGAGGTGCACCCCGGTATGAAGTTATGCCTGATTCGACAGGCAGGTGGGTGCCTACCCCTCCGGCTTACGAAGATGCTATTGAGCCACATTGGGGAGAAATCAGGTTGATGCTAATTGATTCATTAGACCAGGTAAAAGCACCGGACCCAATGCCTTTTAATGTTTCGAATAAAACAAGCAGTTACTACAAAGAAATTATGGACATAAAAAATGCGGGTGATAGTTTGACAGAAGAACAAAAGCATATGGCCGATTTCTGGGATGATATTCCGGTTCACCTTAATGTTACAGGGCATCTTATGTATAAAACAAAGAAATTTTCACCTCCGGGTCATTGGATGAATATCTGCGGTATCGCAGCAGAAAAAACAAATGCCGATTTCGGAACAACCGTTTATGCTTATATGGCAACGTCTGTTGCGTTATACGATGCTTTCATAACCTGCTGGGGGGAAAAATATACTTACAATACGATAAGGCCTGAAACCATCATTAACAAGTATATTGACCAAAATTGGCGACCTCATATTGAAACCCCGCCCTTCCCGGAGTATACCTGTGGTCATTCCACTATCTCTGCAGCGGCTGCGGAAGCTTTGACCGGCGTATATGGCGATAATATTTCTTATACCGATACTTCAGAAAGTGATTTCGGGATAAAAAACAGATCTTTTAGCTCCTTCAGGCAGGCTGCAAACGAAAATATAGCCGCCAGATTTTATGGAGGCATCCACCTGCATTCAACCTGTAAAATATCAAACAATATTGGCACGCAGATAGGGGATATTGTGTCTGATAAACTGAAAAAAGCGAGAAAAACTTTGTGAGAAATTAGAGGCCTACAAAACTTCTCCAAGCTTATAACGCTTCAATTTTACTTATATCTGCCACAAGGCTTTTGCAAAAATCAATGATGACTTCAAAATAATCATTGGCGCCAATAAATTTATCATTAAAAACGCTGATAGCTCAAAAAATAATGGTCCGATAATTTCGTATTGGATTAAAAATACTTCATTTATTTAATCTACTTTCTGCGAAAAGTTAAATAAGTTAAGTATCCTTTCCTTGGATAGTATATTTCTTAAGTTAGTGAATGAGATTAATGTTGGAAAAAAGCAAATGAGCTACACTTGGCAGAGGAGATAAGATAAATCAAAACACCATCATTGGGTAACCGCAAAAAATAAAATGATTTTATTCATAAAGTGGCTAAAATAGGTCAAATGCTATTTAAAATGAAAATGATTTTTGATCTGATATAGCAATACACTTCGTAAAATTGCAACGAATTATTTTCCAATCATAATGAACAATCACTATCTTAATCAGATTGGTATAGGAAGAGAAAATTGTATTAATCAGAGTATTTATTTCTAACAGATATGGTCACTTCATTAATCATTGCAGTATTTATCATTGGCTATAGCGCCATAATTTTTGAGCATAAGCTTAATCTAAATAAGGCCGCGTCAGCACTAATAACCGGGGTGCTTTGCTGGACAATCTACATCCTGCAAAGTAGTAACACACATTCCGTTAGTGAAGAACTGCTGAAGCATTTGGGAGAAATATCGTCTATCCTGTTTTTTTTACTTGGCGCTATGACCATTGTGGAGTTGATTGATTCACACAACGGGTTTGAAATCATTACCGGAAACATTACTACTTCCAACAAACAAATATTATTACTCATTGTAACCGTGCTCACATTTTTTCTTTCTGCCCTGCTGGATAATCTTACAACGGCGATAGTAATGACATCACTCTGTTCTAAACTGCTGCACAGGAAAGAGGACAAGCATTGGTTTGCAGGAATGATTATCATTGCGGCAAATGCCGGTGGTGCGTGGTCCCCATTGGGAGATGTAACAACAACAATGCTTTGGATTGGCGGTCAGATAAGTGCATTAAATATTATTAAACAACTTATTCTGCCAAGTATTGCGGCATGTGCGATTCCGACATTTATCGTTTCACGATATTTCAGGGGGAAAAAAATTTCGTATGAAAGGTTACCAGTCTCTACAGGAAAAGAAAAAGGGGATGGTAAGATCATACTATTTGCAGGCATTGGATGTTTACTTTTTGTACCCGTTTTTAAATCACTCACGCATTTGCCGCCATTTATGGGCATGCTGCTTTCGTTGGGTTTAATGTGGGTGATTACCACTATTATTCATAAGGGTAAAGAACCTGAACTGGCAAAACGATTTACCGTGGCAAATGCTTTGCAAAAGGTGGATACCCCCAGTGTACTTTTTTTTCTCGGTATTCTGCTGACCGTCTCTGCAATGCAATCCATTGGTTTGCTTAAGGAATTGGCCAAATTTCTCAATAATACGTTGAAAAACGACTATTTAATTGGCATTGCATTGGGTATTCTGTCATCTGTTGTTGATAATGTTTCGTTAGTAGCAGCCTCCCAGGGCATGTATGATTTGAGTACCTATCCCACCGACCATCCGTTCTGGGAATTTCTTGCACTGACTACCGGAACCGGTGGCAGCGCTATAATAATTGGTTCAGCTGCAGGTGTTGCAGTAATGGGTATTGAAAAGATTAATTTTATATGGTATTTAAAGAAAATCACCTGGTTGGCGCTGTTGGGTTTTATAGTCGGAATATTGGTATTTCTCTTACAACTTCAATTTCTTGAACTTAAAAATCATGTGTCGTAAATAAATTCAAATTTTGATTTTTAAAGCACAATATCAGCAATTAATTCATTTCCTGCGTGCAAGACTCACCAGGATGCAGATAATTATGGTCATTGCCATTATTACCGGATTTGCTTCTGGTTTGATGGCGGTACTGCTTAAAACACTGGTTCATTATCTACAGCATTGGTTAAAGGAAATGCCGCTATCTAATTTTGTCTATTTGTTATTTCCGGGATTCGGATTAATTATAACTGTTTTTGTCGTTCGTCATTTCTTTGGCGGCCAGATTGAAAAAGGGATTGCGATGGTCTTAAGAGCTATTGCACGTAAATCATCTTTTATTCCGAGCAAGCATACTTACCTTCATGTTTTAACCAGTTCTATAACAGTAGGTCTGGGCGGTTCAGTTGGTCTGGAAGCGCCAATTGTGGCCACTGGTTCAGCGATCGGCTCTAATATCGCCAGGGTCAGCGATCTGAATTACCAGGAGCGCACTTTACTCATTGCATGTGGAGCAGCAGCAGGGATTTCTGCTGTATTTAATGCCCCGATTGCTGGGGTTATTTTTGCTGTGGAAATTCTATTGACTGAAACTGTCGTTAGTTACTTTATCCCATTGATAATTTCTTCTGTTGTGGGTGCTTTATGTTCAAAGATAATTTTGCAGGAGGCCTCGCTCTTTAATTTTATTTTAAAACAGTCATTTGATTACAAAAATGTGCCTTATTATATTATTTTAGGTATAGTGGCCGGTTTTGTATCTCTTTATTATGCCCGGATGTTCAAGATCACTGAAAGGCGTATACATGGATGGAAACTTAATGGGTATATACGGGCAGCTATAGGCGGTTTGTTATTATTGAGCATTTATTTTGTGTTTCCCCCGTTGTTTGGTGAAGGATATGACAGCGTAAAATTAGTAGCAAATGCATCCTTTGATACTTTTTCAGATAATACAACACTATTATCAAAATTGGGTGAAAATTGGGCAATTATTGCCTTTGCCGCACTGATTGTATTGTTTAAACCTATTGCAGCAGGTATAACCAATGGAAGCGGCGGTAATGGCGGAAATTTCGCCCCTTCCTTATTTACTGGTTCATTTACCGGCTTCTTTTTTGCCCAATTGCTCAATAGTATACCATGGATTAAGATTCCGTCAGGTAATTTTAGTTTAGTGGGTATGGCCGGCGTTTTAAGTGGTGTAATGTATTGTCCTTTAACAGCTATATTTTTAATCGCGGAAATCACAAATGGCTATGAATTATTTATTCCACTGATGATTGTTTCTTCCATTTCATTTTTTATCGTAAAGTCGTACGAGCCTTATTCAATGGAAATAAAAAAACTCGCCTTGGAAGGACAGATATTTACCCATAAAAAAGAGAAGAATATACTAACCTCTATTAGCCTGGACAGTATGTTGCAGGATTCATATGAAACCATTCAAATGGATAGAAAATTGAGTGACTTGATTGAGATAATTAAAGGAAGTGAGAAAAATATCTTTGCTGTGGTGGATGGAAATGGTTATTTCAAAGGAATCATTGAATTAAATGATATCAAAGGGAAACTCTTTCAACCGGAAGGCTATGATAAAATTTTTATCAGGGCATTGATGAAAAAGCCGACTGCTATAATATACGAGAAAGAGGATATGCATAAGGTGATGGAAAAATTTGATATTGCACAAAGCTGGTACCTTCCAGTTTTAGATAATGATAGAAAGTTCAAGGGATTTATTTCAAAAACCAAACTTTTTAATAAATACAGGGAGATTTTATCTTCACAGGGTGATTTGTACGATGAGACCTGATCATTGAAGTGTAAATTGTTGAGCAAATGTTCATTAGCACATGCATCAACCTATAGCAGGAATGAAATGGTAGGCGGATGTATGTCCTCCCGAAAATCCTGCAATGAAAAAATAGACAAAATTGTTTACGATCTAGGAATGTTCTAACAAGAATTCAGGATCGATTTTAAAAACCTTATATAGCCCTTTTAAGAAAGCCAGATCGGGTTTGCGTTTGCCATTAAGTATTTCAGAAACCTTGGATTTCGCAAGACCTAATTCTTCAGACAGTTTCGCCTGTTTCATTTTCTTTTCAAAGATTTTTAATTCGACAATATCCACAATGGTTTGTGGTTCTTTCCCTGGTTGGAGCCCAAGAACGGAATCTTCATAATATTCTGCAGGTGCAGACATCGCCGCCAGTTTTTTTAATTCCGAAGAATTCAGATTTGCCTCTCCCTTATTCATCAAGGTGTAAATTTCACCCATGAGTTCATGGTAGGCTTTTTTGGATTTGATCGCGTATTTCATAAATGCTATTTTCTAAAGGTTACTTTCCTGGCATTGAGCTCATCATATTCTTTATGGGTATAGATTCCGATCATGTTGACCCGGTATTCCGGGATGTTGACCCACCTGCGAAGCAAGCGATAAGTGTAAGAGCTTTTTGAGATTTAAAAATACAAAGGGTTATTCATTTGGTTTTACTTTTTTTCTTCTTAGAGATTCTCCCTTCAGTTCGATACGCTGTGCATTTGCTGTCAGTCTGTCAAGGATCGCATCGGCAAGCGTGGGATCATTGATATATGCATGCCATTTGGATACAGGAAGTTGGGAAGTGACGATGATACTTTTTTTCCCGTAACGATCTTCCAGGAGTTGCAGTAATGTTAGCCGTACATCCTGCCCCAGGTTCTGCAGACCAAAGTCATCCAGGATGATCAGTGTCTGGCGTTCCAGGTGGTTTAAGAGTTTAATATAGGATCCGTCAAGTTTGGACAACAAGACTTTTTCTATCAGCCGGTTCATGTTCAGGTATGTAGTTTTGTATCCCTGAAGACAAGCCTGGTGACCGAGGGCACAGGCGAGATAACTTTTTCCGCAACCGGTGGAACCGGTTATTAAAACATTTTCTCCCTGTTCCAGATACCGGCCTTCACTTAAAACGGCCAGTTGTTGTTTGGTCAGGTTCCGCGAAGCGGTGCATTCGATTTGATCCATCGTAGCAGGCAGGCGTAGCTTGGCAAGTTTTAAGTAATACGCTGTTTTTTCGTTGCTGCGGTTGAGTTGTTCAGATTGCAGCAGCTGCGCTACAAGGTCATGGCCTTCGAGTTGCTGATCCAGTGGAAGTTCAAGCTGCGCGTGGTAGGATTGATACATCCCATACAGCCGGAGTTGTTGCATTTGTGCTAAGGTTTGTGTTGTGTTCATATATTTATAGTTTAGTTTATTGGTAATGATCTGGTCCACGGATATTATCATGTGCAGGGATAATTAAATAGTTTTCTGCCGAAGGCGGTTGTTTATCCAACCCACGTTCCAGGATATTTTTAATCATGGTATAGTTTACCCGGGTGCCCAGCAACGCCCGTGCACATGCAGCTTCCAGCCGCGATGACCCATATTTCTTTTCCAACATGAGCATGCCAAAGCATGTCTTATAGTTTTGTTCGATATAGATGCTGTTCTCCAGCATAAGTACCGCAGCCTGCATTACACTGGCGCCGATATGATTTGATTGCGCAAGCAGATCTTCTTTGTTCCACCCTTTTATCTGTTGCATTCGCTGGTGGTTGGGTGGCATATGTTCGCCGAGGGTTGTATACGCTTTGCCATGTGATTTGCGGATGTGCAGTGCAATACGACCGTTGTCATAGTAAACTTCTACAGTTCGTTTATCGTAAAGGACCTTGACCTTTTTACCAACATACTGGTATGGCACACTGTAATAGAGATGGTCTTCAGAGAGCTGTACGTGGTAGTTGCGCTGAACGGTGAGCAGCACTACTTTCTTCGGGCTGAAGGGTTCTGCAGGCAGAGGTTTAAGCAATGACAACTCCTGCTGTTCAAAAAAATAGGAACGGCTGTAGGGTGAGTTTTTGTAAGGTTTGTTATTAAGCAAAAACAGTTGATCATGCAAGGCTGCATTTAGAGACTTCAGGCTCTTAAACTCCTGGTTACGCAACGGCGCATATACATGCGTGTAAAGGATACGAACCGCCCCTTCCACCATGGCCTTATCACGCGGGCTATAGGGACGCGTTGCACTAAAAGTGGTTTCATAATGCTCACTTAACTGGTAGCAGATATCTGTAAACGTGGGCTCATAGCGACTGGCGCGGATGACGGCCGTTTTCATATTGTCGGTTAAGATGGTACAGGATACTCCCCTGTAATACCGGAGCATCTCATTGATGCAGTGCGTAAAGTCTTCGGTTTTTTGCGAGTGCACGGCCAAACAAAAAATCAGTCCGCTAAAAGGCAGGATCGCAACAAAGACCTGGCACTCGATAACTTCTCCCGTATCAACATCTGTATAATATTGTTTCTTGCCGGCAAAGTCCATCATAATCATATCAGCAGGCTCATATTGCAGATGCATCACCAGGTCGCCACGCTTTTGATATTCATTTAAACGCCAGCAATACTGGCTGTAACCGTATCCGTCCGGATGAAGTAATAGGTATTCATGCCACAGCAATTGACGGGTAACGCCTGTTTTAGATAGTTCCAGGGATGCATAGACAAAATGATAATAAAGCTGCTGAAGCCTTAGCGTATTCTTTTCCAATACTTCATTGTTATAAGCCTTATCCGCAAGCTCTTTTCCGCTTAGGTTATCTGTTCCGGATTTAAGCAGATAAAGGTATTTTCTCACGCTATTGCGGCTGATACCGATGCGCCGGGCGATCTCACGGATCCCTATCCCGTCTGCATGCAACTGTAGAATCTGCTTTAACTGTTCCATTACGATTGGCTTTTGTGGCATTGCTCCCTTGTTTTAGGGAGTAAAAGACGGTCAAAAGCGCTTAGCAATTAAAGCCTGCAGGTGGGTCAACATGGCGGAATGACAGGAAGCCTTAGAGAATAAAATATTGATCGCGCAGGGGGCTCAACATCCCGGAATAGATTAAATCTTCTTCAGCGAAAGCTTCAAAAAGAGGTGGGTCATCATTCCGGAATGGCGGGTTAACATGAAACGGAATGGGGGGTCAACATGGTCCGGAATCTCTATTATGGGTACCAATGAACAGGTTAAAAACAGTCCTGATTTTGAATATTATCAGCACAATCAGCCGGTATTGATTTCCCTTAATATCAAATACAAATCGGTCATTACCCACATGATCAGCAGTGTTAAACGTATTTTTCAATGCTGTGAAATTCTTCCAATCTGCTGATTTAACTTCCTCGTACCATTTTCTCAGGGTTTTTGCAGCATCTGGGTGCGATCCTGCAAATTCATTGAGTATGGTTTTTGAAATAATGACCATTGAGTTCAGCTTTTGTAAATACCCCACGAGAACTTCCATTGCCCATTTATTTTGAACGAGGGCAAAATATGACTATATTTGCCCTCGTATATAAAACAAGGTCATTATATGCCCTTGTACAAAAAAGGCAATAATGACATTTAACAGAAACAAACTGTATAATGAATTGCCACTTTTGCCTCCATTAGTGGATATAGAATCTAAAGCTGTTTTAAAAAAAGCCATTCAGGCAAATAGAGCACTAGCCAGATTAGTACGTGCTGCAGGAAAACTTCCTAATCAGACCATGCTCATCAATTCCATTTCCTTACAGGAAGCAAAAATGAGTTCTGAAATTGAGAATATCATCACAACCAATGATGAACTTTATCAGGCGCTGTCTGTACAAAAGAAAAACCTGGATGCTGCAACAAATGAGGTCCTGCATTATCAGGAGGCATTGTGGCACGGGGTTAATGTTGTCAGGAAAAAAGGTCTCATTACTACCAATCTGTTTGTTGAATTGGTAAGAATAATAAAGCAAAATCAGGCAGGGATCAGATCAACACCAGGAACTACTATTTCCAATTCTGTTAAAGGCGAGGTTGTTTATACCCCGCCGGATGGAGACCGGATCATTAGAGAAAAGCTTAAAAACCTTGAAAATTATCTGAATCTCAATGATGAAGAAACAGATCCTTTAATTAAAATGGCCGTTATTCATTATCAATTTGAGGCTATACATCCATTTAATGACGGAAATGGAAGAACCGGCAGGATAATAAATATCTTATACCTCGTTCAAAACGGTCTATTAGAACTGCCCATTCTTTATCTGAGTAAGTTTATCATAGAAAATAAAAAGGCATATTATGAGAAGCTACGCGGGGTAACAGAAAAAAACAAATGGGAAGATTGGATTTTGTATATCCTTGAAGCGACTGAAAGTACTGCCATCTATACCCAACATAAATTGGATAGAATCGTTTCTTTAATGGAACAAACCGGCCACGAAATCAAACAGAAACTTCCTGATATTTATTCTAAAGAACTTATTGAAGTAATTTTTACGCAGCCCTACTGCAAGCGTAAATACATTGTTGATTTCGGTATAGCACAACTTAAGACTGCCGGATTGTATTTATCCAAACTGGAGGAAAAAGGAATATTAAAAAGTGAGCAAATAGGGAAAGAGAAATTGTATTTAAATAAGAAGCTGATCGACATACTAAAAAGCTGAAAATAGATAAATAAGGACTTAAAAAGCAAACACCAGTTTCTTATTTTTTGGAGAAGTACACTAAAGATTTAATCACAGTCGAGATCAGGAAATTAAAGTATAGATTATTTATTGAAAAGGCATCGTTTCGCAAATAAAATTTTAGACACATTGATATGTATGAAATAATATATGTGAATGAAGATTTTTAAGGATTTTTGAAGAATAATGAATCATTTATCCGTAAAACTTGAAGCAAAATGAAGACAAATAAAGACAAATGAAGAAAATCGAATCTAATTGAGGAAAAAGCAGTCAAACTTTACATTATACTGCATAAACGAGGAATTAATCCTCATTTGGATTTATCTATTACTCATTGCAGGATGTGTTTTTGTACGTACAAAAACAGGCCTGCCCGCCGGTAAACCAGTAGGAATTGGCGCAACTTAGAATGTATAAATGCGGTTATTATCAGCCCGTCTCTGACCAGACCGTGACGTGAATTTAAAAAAGCCTCTATATTTCATAGATTTATCCTAATGGCTTTAGGGGAGGATAACTAACTAGCCTTTCTGCCATGTATAGCTCGCATTGCTGAACCCGATCGCCTGGCAACATCCAGTGCAGATGTTTTCCTATATGTGCCTTCCAACGTCTTCATTGAAGTGCCTATCATTCGTGCCAGGTTCTCCAATGGAACGCCTGACTCATGGTAAGCTGTTACGAAGCTTCGTTTCCCCGTATGAGTTCCTAATAGCTTATAAAGAGGAACTTCCATCTGTAAAGGATCCCGTCCGGTCTGGGTGAGACCGGCAAGCCTTCCTGCCTCCTTTAAGTGAATGCGGAATCTCTGATCAGATATTGGCGCTGGTAACATACCGTCATACTTTTCAAGGATTGACAGGCAATATTGCACCAGTGGAACAGTAACCACAGAATCTACTTTCTGCGTTTTAATTACCAGCATGATCTCACCGTCAACGTTGACGATGTTTTCTTTGGTAATCCTTTTTCTGTCACTGTACCTGATTCCTGTATGTGCCATGAAAATAAACACATCCCGAACCCGTTCCAATGCCTTGTTGCCGGATAGATCGAAATGATAGAATTGATCCAGCTCATCCATGGTGAGGTAGACGGCAGATGTTTTTTCTTTCGGCTTGGTAAAGCTCTTGTTCTGGAAAGCACGGTTATGGTGTAACTCTTCATCGAGCCCCTGATTCATCACTGACTTGATGTTCTTTATATCCTTACCAATACTGTTTGGACCTAAATTAAATTCGTCTTCCAGAAAGGCCAGGTACTTTCCGTAAAAAAGATTGTTGATACTTTGAAAAGTAATATCATATTTCCTTTTATCCGAAAACTTGCTCAGGTGATGCTTTAGTGTACCATACCCTTTAGTGGTGTTTTGCTTCAATCGCTTCCCTTCCCTTCTAATCTCGCCATTGATAAACCTGTTCAGCATTTCGTAAAAATCAGATTCTCCGGTTCCCTGAACGTTATAGCGTTCCATGAATAGCATTAACGATGTCTTCAACAGTGCTGCGGATGGAGTAGCACCCGTGGATGAAATATTTTGGTATTGCTTCACTGCTTCATCACCAAGCGCACTAAGTTTATCCTGCAATGCTGTTAGTTCTTTTACCCTCTTGTTAAAGTCATTAACATCTTCCTTAGTTTTTTTCTTTTCAGGAATAATAACTGCACCAGTCTTTTTGTTCCAATCAGATTTTAAAACTGATTCACCAAAAGTGAAGACTACTCGCTGGCCCTGCCATTTAGCCTGCAACCGTATTAGATATGTTTTGTCTTTATTCGGACGGCTGGACAAATAGTATTTAGGTTCCATTTATTTTTGATTGTCCCAAAGATATTGATTGTCCCGTTTGATTGTCCCGTTTATTGTCCCCGGAGAGTAAAATTGAGTAAAAAGGGGTAATGTAGTCATCATCTGTAATATAGTGCCGATAGGGCTTTAAGCCAATACTGTATTGGTTTTGGTAAGATTCGGTTTAAATGAAAAATAGTCCCTTTTCGTCCTGTCGGGACTACATCTTATTTTAGATTCCCTTGTATATCATCAGATTACAAGGGTTTTTTATTTCGGTTAAAACAATTCATATGGGGAGTAATACAGACATCGTTGCTACCGCTACCAGTATCAAAGACAATCTTACATTTGAGGACAGCATTTTTGTAAAGAATAAAAAGAGACTAGGAATTTTTTTTTGAAACATATCTTTTGGATTGGGGGTTTTCGCATTTATACCATACTTAAAACAACTGCCGGGAAAAAATATGCTTAGCCTTTGGTTGAAAGCAGCGGAAGAAAATTTCCTTCCTCACATTTTACCCGGTTACTCCGTTCCTTTCTTGTTAATAAGAATCAGATTGATGCTATTGAAGAAAGTGGTTTCTTTTTTTTAAAATTACCGGATACCTATTGGTCAAATCTTTCGTGAAGAACTGATGAAACATTTATCTTTCCTTTAGGGCTTTTCTAAAAATAGAACTCTCCAAAAGTTATGTGTTATAAAATTGCCTGTAATACTGCTGCCAAACTTTTGAGAGTTGAAATTCACTGATTATTTTAAGCCCTTTTAATTATTGTTCCATTAGTTTTAATGCTTCATTAATTTTTTCCTCCTGCTGCTGTTTGAGTATTTCTACAGGCAGTGCAGATCTTTCTTTGCAGTCCATAATGCCGCAACGTTCACAGGTAGTATGTACCATTTTAACTGGTATTGCTGTATCGTTAATAAAGGGCATGGTCTGGGATAATTTCTGATCGATGAGTAAACCAATGGTTACACTCACTATTTCATTACTTCCCTTGGCTGCCGGTTTTGCAATGGAGATGCAGAGGTAGCGGTTATGTGTTTGCCAGTATTGAGATATCTGTGCCTCTAAAACAGGTTGTTTGTATTTTTTCTTCGCTACCTGTTCAGCAATATGTTTAATTAAATTGATCGAAATCCAGCGCCGGCAATAATGTTCATGGTTAGCATTGGCATAAGGATTGTGCACCTGCGATAAATGCAGTTCTTTGGTGATCTCAAATTCATCTTTTGTCACATCGCCTGAGAGACGTAAAAAGAAAAGATGATCAATACCGAAATGGCTTGGCAAAATATTGGTGAGCCGCTGCATCATCATTTCCGGCGTCACATCATATTTAGTACACAGGTCAAGCAATGCTTTATCATTCCATTTCGGCTGCATCACGATACGTTTTACATCTTCTGTAAAATTTTCTTCAGACAATAATAAGGCCACAGCAAAATAGGAAGCTTTAAAATTATTTAGCAGCATATCAAATGAATTGCTGTGTTGTATTATTGTTTCATACGGCCTGTCGTTAATGCTGAGATAGTGAAAAGCGATTTCACGGGCTATAAGAAATTTCTCCTGTGCCGGACTGAATGCTTTATTAATAAAAAGAGTTTTGTTGGCTATTGAATAATAGGAGCGGAGTTTCTGTAGCGCTTCCATAGAATGCATCCGCTTACGGTTTACCCGTACATCCATTTTTTGCAGGGTAGATTCAAGGGTTGATATTTCAACCGGTAATACTTCCTTCCATTCGTATTCTTTTCTGAATTGGCGAACCGCATTTTCTATGTCTTCAAAATAATTATCCCGAAGATCCTGGTAGGAACGGAGTGCGGCATTGTAAAAACTTTCTTTGGATAATTGATAGCTCCGTGAGATCTTAAGAAGTGTACTGATAAACGCAGTCACTTTATCCGGGGTGTTGGAAAACAGGTCGAGTAATGCTGCTGGAGTTAAGCCAAAATGTTCCCAGGGAATTGCATTTATGAAATCAGAGTTGATAAGGTCAATAATGGGTTGAAGTTTTTTACTGGCTCTCAGGGAAACGAGATAATCATAATCAACACCCAGGGCCTTGGCCAATGATAGTATTTTATCAGCCTTTGGGAACTTCTTGCCTGTTTCAATATCATGAACGTAGGAAAGCGACATACCGGTCTTTTCAGCAAGTTGCTGGTAGGATAATCCTTTCTCCTGCCGTAAAACTTTGACCTTCAGACCAAAGATGAGGCGGACACTATCATTATCTGTCATCATAACACCAAATTAATCAAATGCGGCAAAATTCGAAAAAATATTAAATAGCGAAAGTTTCGCTAAATGAATATAATTCGTATATTACACAAAATATTCATTATGCCATCCATTAGTACACACCTCGCTACCCGGTACACAACCCCGGAAGAAATGGACATCAAAGCCCCGTTCCATAAGGCTTTCAAAGCAATACTAACTCCGGAAGCGCTCCATTTTATCCTGGCATTGCACCTTCGGTTCAACCCCCAGCGTAAATCTTTGCTACAGGAAAGAGAGTTAGTGCAACAAAAAATTGACAAGGGATGGAAGCCTGGATTCATGCCGGAAACTGTTGCCATCCGCGACAGCCAGTGGTTGATATCGCCACTCCCCGATGATTTAAAGGATCGTCGTGTGGAGATAACTGGACCAGTTGATCGTAAGATGATTATTAATGCGATGAACTCAGGTGCAAATATTTTTATGGCCGACTTTGAGGACAGCAATGCTCCTAACTGGGATAATGTCATTGGAGGTCAGATCAATCTTCGTGATGCTATCAATAGAACGATAAGTTTTACCAACCCGGAGAATGGTAAAAAATATTCACTGAATGAAAAATGTGCAACGCTGTTTGTTCGTCCCCGTGGCTGGCACCTCGAAGAGAAGCATATTGAAATAGATGGGGAAGCCATCAGCGGAAGTTTACTGGATTTTGGTCTTTACTTTTTTCATAATGCCAAAGCATTATTGAAAAATGGTTCAGGACCTTATTTCTATTTACCCAAAATAGAAAGCTATAAAGAAGCAAGACTGTGGGATGATGTGTTTGTGTTTTCACAGAACTATTGCGGTGTTCCCTATGGCAGCATTAAAGCAACCGTATTAGTAGAAACCATTCTTGCTACATTTCAATTGAATGAAATATTGTGGGAGCTGAAAGATCACTCAGCAGGTTTGAATTGCGGACGCTGGGATTATATTTTTTCCTTTATCAAAAAGTTCAGGAATATGCCTGGTTATGTTTTTCCTGACCGTTCACTGGTAACGATGACTGTTCCCTTTATGCGGGCCTACACCCAATTAGTTATACAAACCTGTCATAAGCGCGGCGCACATGCTATTGGTGGTATGGCTGCACAGATACCTATTAAAGGAAATGACATGGCCAATGAAACAGCATTAGCAAAAGTAAAAGCGGACAAACAGAGAGAAGTAACGGATGGTCATGATGGCACATGGGTGGCTCATCCCGGTTTGGTTTCGCTGGCAAAAGAAATTTTTGATGAACACATGAAGACACCCAATCAGGTTCACAGGACGAGAGAAGATTTTAGTTCTAATGAAAAAGAATTGCTTGATGTACCGGAAGGGCCGATAACCGAAGAAGGGTTCCGGCATAATATTAATATTGGGATTCTTTATTTAGAAAGCTGGTTGAGGGGAAATGGCGCGGCTGCTATTAACAACCTGATGGAAGATGCCGCTACTGCAGAAATATGCCGCACACAGGTATGGCAGTGGATACAGCGCAAAGCAAAGATGGATGATGGCAGGGAGATCAACCTTGGTTTGTATATAGACCTGCGGGATGATGAGATAGAGAAAATACAGCATACTGTTGGCAGTAAAGTTTACCAGGAAGGCCAATACGTACAGGCCATCTGCATTTTTAATAAGCTGGTAGTGCAGAATAAATGGGAAGATTTTCTCACCCTGTATGCGTATGATCTTATTCTTTCAAATAAGGAAAAGAAAGTATGTAAGGAAGAAAAAGAAATATTAGAAGTTTTATTCTTGACGGATAAAGAGTTAGCCGGATAAGCAATTGCCGCTACCGGATCAAATACATTCACTCATCAATTAAAAATGCATCACCATGACAAATCAGCAGAAAGCAAATCAACTGGCCATTGACTGGCAATTAAATTCGAGATGGAAAGGGATTAAGAGAACTTACACTGCCGAAGATGTTTTACGGTTGCGCAGTAAAGTGGAGATCGAATATACACTGGCAAAAAAAGGTTCGGAAAAATTATGGCAGAAATTAATGACCCAACCTTATGTAGCTGCACTGGGCGCATTAACAGGTAACCAGGCAGTACAGGAAATAGCTGCGGGGCTGGAAGCTATTTACCTGAGTGGATGGCAGGTGGCCGCTGATGCCAATACATCAGGAACAATGTATCCTGACCAATCATTGTATCCTGTTAACTCTGTGCCCGAAGTGGTAAAACGTATCAATAATGCTTTATTGCGGAGTGAACAGATAGATTCAGTAAACGGCGATAACAGCAAAGACTGGATGGCTCCCATCATTGCCGATGCAGAAGCAGGCTTTGGTGGTAACCTGAATGCCTTTGAACTTATGAAAGCGATGATTGAAGCGGGTGCATCAGCTATTCATTTCGAAGACCAGTTATCATCTGCCAAAAAATGCGGTCACCTTGGCGGAAAAGTGCTGGTGCCAACACAGGAAGCAATCAACAAGTTGGTTGCAGCAAGATTAGCAGCTGATGTAATGAATGTGCCCAGTATAATCATTGCCAGAACAGATGCAGAAGCAGCCAACCTCATTACTTCTGATATAGATGAAAGAGATCAGCCTTTTCTTACCGGCGAAAGAACCGGTGAAGGTTTTTACATGGTAAGAAATGGAGTGGGGCAATGTATTGCCCGTGGATTGGCTTATGCACCCTATGCCGATATGCTGTGGATGGAGACATCACATCCTGACCTCAGCGTTGCTAAAGAATTTGCAGCCGCTATTCATGAAGTGTATCCGGACAAATTACTGGCATATAATTGTTCTCCTTCCTTTAACTGGAGTAAACATTTAAATGTAAAAGAAATGGAATGTTTCCGGGAAGAACTGGCAGCATTGGGATACAAATTCCAGTTTATCACACTGGCAGGTTTCCATGCACTGAATACTTCCATGTTTGAATTATCTAAAGCATATAAAGAAAAAGGCATGGCAGGTTTTTCACAATTGCAGCAAAGAGAATTTGCTTTACAGGAACATGGTTTCAAAGCGATAAAACATCAAAGCTTCGTAGGCACCGGTTATTTTGATTATGTGCAGAATACAGTGCAACAGGGACAGGCCTCTACTGTAGCAATGAAAGACAGTACTGAAGCTGCGCAATTTCATTAATGACTTTGAAACTGGTTTTCTGGAAAATAGTGTCTTACATGTAAGGCACTATTTTTTTGCCCGAATATAAATGACGTTCAACTGAAAAACACTGTTGTTCACAAGCTTATATATTAACGTGTTGTGCTATTAAACGAAAGATTACCATTTTGCTGATTATACATGAGATCCTTCACCCTGGTATCTAAAGTTAGCAACTTTTTTAGCAAAGCCCGGGTTCAGGACTAGTAAGTACCTGTCATGCCGAGGCACAAGGCATCTTATTGTGATACCTGAAGATCACTCGTTCCTCGGTATGACAAACAAACATAGGATGACAAGTAAAAGAGCGTGATCAATCACTGCTATCCCGAATGACTGACTTTCCCCCAAGTTGTCATCCTGACTTGTCTGCCGTACCTGGAGGAAGACAGACGAAGGAAGGATCTTTTTGATAAAAAATATTAAATATCATAGGCTTTAATTTAAAAGCACAACACGTTATATACTATGTAAATAAGTCTTCCATGACTATTTCCGCCTGTATACGTCCCAGATAGTATTCGTTTTTCCGGCTACCATACGTAGTGATCATAGTCGGGAACAGTGTTTTTTTGGTGCCGGTTTCGGTTCGGAAAACATTCACTTTCGTATCCAGTTCCGTGGGGTATTTTTTATCAATCACGAACTCATTGCCGGAGAATTTCATTTCACAAATATTGATACAACGGTCTTGCCGGTCCAGTAATAGATCAATCTGCGCACCTTGCGCGACTTTGCCCGGCGCATGCCGCCAGGTAGAAATGGTAGTCAATACTCCTTCGATCCCGAGTTTCCGTCTCACCTGTAACACGTGTTTTTGGCATACGGATTCAAAAGCAAACCCGCTCCAGGTCATATATGCAGATGTTCCGTATTGCCGGAGCCAGGCGCCATCTGCCTTATCTTTCGCATGCTCGATAAACTTCAGGTAAAATAGCGAGTATTCGTCTGACAGCGTATAGATACTTTCGTTGGCATTCTTTTTAAAGGGAACATAAGGGGTGATAAAGCCCGATTCTTCTAGTTCCTGCAATATCCGGGAGGTGGTACCACCGGAGGTGAAGCCACATTCGTCAATAATTTCATTACGCGTGAGACCCTTTCCTTTGGCGGCCAGCGCGCGGATCACGCGTTCATGTTTTTCCGAATGAGCAAACAGCGATTTATAGAGGTTGTTGAATTCATTTTTAAAAGGGCCATCTTTGGCAAAACAAAGCCTATCTATAATTTGGGCTGCACTTTCTCCCGGGTTGATGTTTCGCAGGTAATGAGGGACGCCGCCCATCGCCATATACAATTGTAGTTGGCTATAATGATCGAGTACAACACCTCTATTTTGTAAGTAGGTTTGGGTTTCTCCCAAAGTAAATGGAAGCATCCGGATGGTTTGCGTGACACGGTTATGCAGGCCACCCCGGTTATTGATGATCTTATCAATCATCCAGGAAGCTGCCGACCCGCAGATGATTACTTTTACATGTGATTTTTTGGTGGCAGAGGCGTTCCACCAATGGTCAAAGGCTTGGAGGAAACCCGACTTATGGGTTTCAATCCAGGGAAACTCAACAAAGAAAATAACGGCCGGTTTATCGGAAGGAAGGGTATTAAGATAGGTGTCCAGTATCACAAAAGCTTGCAGCCAGTTGGAGGGAATTGCCAGGGCCACAGCGCTTTTGGCAGCCATTTGCAGTGCCTGGTTGAAATTTTCAAGTTGCGTTTTCATCGTGGCCTCGTGAATGCCGGTAAATTCAAATACAATGGCATCTTTACAGAAAGTTCTTACGAGATAGGTTTTGCCTGCGCGGCGGCGGCCATATATGGCGATCAACTCGGGCTCAGGGGTTGCTAGCCTGGCTGCCAGAATTTTTTACTCCGCAATGCGTCCCGTAACACTCATTCTATTTATTTCCAGCCAAAATTTCGATTTTTATCAAATTTTGGCCGCAGATCAAATTTTATCTTCAGCCAAAAATTGGAAAAATGGGCAGTTTTGGACAATATTAACTTTGCACAAATAACTCCCTTCAATGGGTTGGGAGAAGTTATTTGCTACCGACTGAATTGAACATGTAAAGGAGATTGAGGCTAAATAGTAATAATTTAGGTTTTCGTAATAGGTGTTAAATGACTCTCGTTTTCTTCTCCAGTAGTATTTTAGGCCGATAGATTCGACATGAAAATTAATTCATGTCGAAAAAATAACACAAATTCACCATGAAATAAAATTGATTTCGAACCGACTACAGAAGTGCTGGGTTCCTCATTCAGTTATGAGTTAATGCAATTAATATTCACTTTGCCTTACCTCAAAATTGAGTTACTGGAAAAAAGAGAGCTAGCACACAGGCAAACAGCATCAACCTGGTTAAAGAGGCTAACCGATGCCGGCATTGTAAAGCCTCGAAAAATTGGCAGAACAATTTATTACGTCAATTACAAGTTGATGGAGTTGTTTGCAAATGATTAGGCTCGCGCAATGCTTATCAAATGCCATGAACATACTCAGTAGTTAAAAAAACTGATTAAGAAAGGATTACAGATATTTTACCATTTTCTGATATAAATCTTCTAAGTCCTTAAATAAATTGTTCGATAGTAATCCTCCCGGGACAACACTTTATTTTTTATTCCCTTGTATATCATCAGATTACAAGGGAATATTTATTTGGTTTAATCGATATGAAAAAGGCAGGAAGCGTAAGTTCTTTTTCCAAAATCAAAATGATTTTTAGATAGCTTCCGGGGTAATAATAATTCCAATGTAGTAGTGGTTATTTATTTACCACCCTGCTTATAATGCTGTTTCATCACCAGTTTCGGGGTTCTGTCAATTTTAAACAATCCCCAGTGTTTTTCCGGTTCCAAAGGTTCGTGGGATCCTTTCCATTCTTCATCAAATGCTTCGAAAACAAAGGTTAGAATATTTTCAGCTTCTGTCCACTCCATGAGATCTTCATAATATATTTTTTGATTTTTCTCATTTACTGTTTCGGGGTGAATGCCTCTACCGTTGGAATTTGTTGACCAGCCGGCTTCGGTAATAATAACAGGTATGTCGGGATATTTTTTAGCTACAGCATGATAGTTGTCTTTGGTATATTCCAGCGATTCGTGAATATGTTTGTATTCCCAAACAGGATAGGTATGAACAGAAATAAAATCAACAACTTTAGCCAAAGGTTCTAATGTAAATAACCAGGGTACATAATTTTCGCAAAAGGTAACTGGTTGCCTGGCTGATTTTTTCACCAACTTCACATAATCTATTACATGACTTACCGGAACATAGTGGTCTGTCCAATCTACACAAGCTTCATTTCCTACTGAGAGGGAAAAAATAATTTCCGGGTAATTATTTCCTAAAAGAATCAGTTTCCGAATTTTATTAAGATTTTTTTGCTGATTTAATTTCAATTGTTCTTCTGAAAAAACACCACCTCCCCAGGGACATCCAAAATTGTTCATTTCAGCTTCAATATAAGCTCCCATCATGACTTTGAAATCCAGTTTTTCTTTTCGAATGACTTCCAGGACAGTATCTCCGTGTTCATCACAATCATACAACCGAAGGTATTTCCAGTTTTTTTGAAGAATCAGTAAATCCTCTTTTACTTCTTCATAAGTGGGGTAAATTCCACCGGGTTGTTGCCCCTGCCTGAAACCTGAATAACAAATTGCGTTACCGGGCGGCAACCCTAGTTTTTTAAAAAAATCCATATCAGTACTTTAACTTTTCATTTTTATCCCAAATGCCCCAATAAGCGCCAACTTCTCCTTCAGCGCCTACTTTCCATGATTCGTCAAAAGAGGAGAAATAGAAAATATCAATATCTTCTTCCTTAGACCAAAGCTGGGTATTTATAAAATATTTTATGGCATTTTCTTTGGATGGATGCGAATCTTTAAAACTTTCGCCCTGACTTGGCCATCCTGTTTCGGTAATAATTACTTTTTTACCATTTGCCGCCTCCAGGGCCTGGTGGTACATTTGTTTCATGTGACCCAATGAATATTCCAGATTACAGCCTTCCCAATAAGGGTAGCAATTGGTTAATATCAGGTCGCAAGCGGCGGTAATTCTGGGTTTGAGGGTAAACTCATAGTAGGCATCAACATAGCCTACGGGAATCGTGTCTGGGATGGCATTTTTTACCCGGCTGATAAATTCCAAAAGTTCATCTTCGGTTAATTCCTTTCTATACATTACCTCATTTCCTACTGCGGCAATATCTACAAAGCCTTCTTTAGAAAGTTTTATTAATCCTTCAATTTCTCTTTCATTAATCTCCGGATCATCACCCAACCATGCCCCAACTAATGTTTTAATGCCAAATTCACGGGCGATGATTGGAATAAATTCATTCCCTTCTGTACATGAAAAGGATCGTACCCATTTGGTATAGGGTGCAATAATTTTCATTCTTCGGCGAACCTGTTCTTCCGAAATAATGTCACCTGGTTTTTGTCCGTCTTCATATAAACTAAAACAAAAACCGTGTATTCCGGTTTTCAAGATATCTGCAAAAAGCCCTTTTATTTGATCGGGTGATTTACCTGTATAATCAATTCCATTATAATTGGCAGTCCCGATATTGTTATCAAATTTGATTTGATATAGCTGATCTTCTTTCCTTCTGAATGACATAATTTCTATTATTTATTAATTTTCAATTTTTCATTTTTATCCCAAATACCCCATCCAGCGCCTACCTTTCCTTCTTGTTTTGTTTTCCAGGATTCATCAAATGATGAAAAATAGAATAGCTCAATGTTTTTACTTTTTGCCCATTCCTGAACAGCAATAAAATATTTCATGGCATTTAGTTTGGATGGTTCTGCAATTTCCACATTTTCACCTACATCAGGCCATCCGGTTTCTGTAATGATCACTTTTTTACCTTTTGCTGCCTGTTGGGTTAATTCCATCATTCTATTCAAATAAGAAAGCGCATATGTATTATCTGCTCCTTCCCAGAAGGGATAACAGTTCGCTAAAACGACATCGCACGCATCTACCAAAGCGGTCCTGTCAAGAAACTGGTAATAGGCATCCACATATCCAACAGGAATTGAACCTGGCAATGCTTCTCTTACTCTCTTGATATATTGCAATAATTCCTGCTCTGAAATTTCTTCACGGTGCAATACTTCATTTCCAACAGCAGCAATGTCTACTAAACCTGCTTTGGCCAAAGCGATAAGCGAATGAATTTCCTTTTCATTTCTTTCTCTATCATCACTTATCCATGCCCCTACTAAAGTTTTTAATCCTTTTTGGTGAGCAATTTCCGGGATCAGTTCATTTCCTTCGGTACAGGAGAAAGACCTGATCCATTTTGTATGTGGTGTAATTACATCCAGCCTTCTGCGAATTTGATCTTCTGATAAAATGTCCCCTGTTTCCTGTCCTTCTGCATAGGGGCTAAAGCATAAGCCGTGTAAACCATCATTTAGAATGGCTGAATAATGTGAACTGATTTCAGTCTCAGTTTTTAAACTTAGATCTAAACCCGTTATAGCATTTATTAAAAGTCCGTTTTTCTCCAGGGAAAGTAGTTTTCCGGAAAGATAGGCAGATGATTGTTTTTTAACCGGGCTTTTTCTCGCATCTAATTCTTTTTTTATTTCTCTGGCCTTTTCTTCTGTTAAGTCATAATTCCTCATTACCCACATAGCTGCCAATGTACCCAGAATTGGAATTCCCGAGAAAAAAAGTCTCAAGCCAGTAACTGCTCCTTCGGCCTGAGTTGGCGAATTTGCATTGAAACCCACCACCGACATAATAACTCCGGTTAGTAATCCTGCTATCGCAAAACCAAACTTTACCATCCACCAGTAAATGGCTCCAAATATTCCTTCTCTTCGTTTTCCGGAGGTCAGCTCATCCATATCGCAAACATCTGCTGTCATAGACATCATTAATGTAAATAAACTACCAATGCCAAAGGAGAAGAAGGGCAAAGCGAACAAAAACATATAGGGTTTTCCTGGAATGAAAAAAAACCAAAACATAATATATCCTACAATGGATATTGCCTGGGAGGCTAAAAAAGCATTCTTTTTACCCATTTTTTTTGACATCCTGGCTACAATTGGTATTACCACAAAAGTGGTGGCCATTGCTCCCATACTTCCAAAAAGTGTAGGCCAGATACCTGCGTCTGCTGTTTTACCATCAAAAAGGTAATAGACCACAATAAAAAAAGTAAAACCAGCAACAGTATTAAAGGCATTAAAGATTAAGAAAGTGGCAATACAAAGCTTAGTGAAGGGTTTGTTGCTGAAAGCCTCTTTGAAACTGTTAAAAATATCTTTTAAACTACCGCCAATTGTTTTAAACGTTAAAGGCGCGAAACTAACTTCATTTATAGTAGACTTACTTTTAATAAAAATGGCTGGTATCATCGCCAATATCATACACGAAATACCCACCCAAACAGCCAGGGTTCTTGTGGCTGTATCCGCATTGGGAAACCATTTGGGATCGTACATTACAACCCAAAACCAGGGGGCAATTACCCATGCCCATTGCCCGATCCATTGCGCGATGGCCATGATACTTGTACGTTCGTGAAAATCATC
Organism: Chitinophagaceae bacterium; assembly: GCA_041752135.1. Classification (GTDB taxonomy): domain Bacteria; phylum Bacteroidota; class Bacteroidia; order Chitinophagales; family Chitinophagaceae; genus Pollutibacter. Next base: position 66,605 of record JBGSHT010000022.1, read on the forward strand.
ACTCATTTCATAACCCATGGCTACATAAGGAACGCTAAAAAGTGTTAATCCCAAATAAAACACAAAAGACCATAAAAGGAAAAAAATGAAATTAAAGGTTATCCCATTTTCTCTGAATAATTGCCACATTACTATAAAGGAAATTCCCATCATGATGGCTCCTATAAATACATAATGTCTTCGCCTTCCCCATTTAGATCGGGTGTTATCAGAAATATAACCCATGATAGGATCCGTGAATGCGTCAAATACCCTGGGAAGAAAAAACAAAATCCCCCACATCCATCCCGGAAATTTTAAGTCCTGTACCAACACAACCATAAAAATACCTAAAGCTGCAGGAAACATTTGGTTGGCTAGCATACCTAATCCAAATGCAATTTTTTGTCCCATAGGGACCATCCTTGTTGTGCCTGAATTATTATTTGACATAATTGAAAAATTAGCGTGATGCGGTTATTTTATTTACGATCTTATCATTATTGTTTGCAATGCTTTTGAACTGATAGATATTATTTTGGTTTTGCTGGCTAGTTTTATTTCTAAAGTATGTTTCTCTGAAGTTGGATTAAAAACGACTACAGCGATTGTCCCATCGGGATTTTTCACTGCGGTCGCCAAAAGGTCGTTATTATTAATGGTACAGCCAATTTTTACTGCTCCCGGCCTCATAAATTTGCTAAAATGTGCCATGGTAAAATACAGAGGTGTAAAATAGATTTCATCCTTTTCCGGATCTGCAATTACGGGAGCGGTACACCAGTTTTTAAACCAGTTGGGGCCACCTTGCTTGTCTAAAACCATGTTCCAATCAACCCAACCATCTACCCAGTTGTTCAAACATCCAATGATATCAGTTGCATAACGATTAACAGGTGCGTATTTCGGGTGTAAAAATTTATCTTTTTCAATTGCCCAATCCCAACCCCAATCAGTGGCTTCTTTACGCCAATACCAGGCATCATCGTTCCAATGTGGAATTTCAGAATCCACACAGGCTTCGGTTTGTATGAGGTATTTATTGGGTGCTTTATTGTGTGCATATTGTAATACCTCCGGAAATACTTCATAAGTACTTTCATACCAATGAATAGCTGTGCCAGCATAATATTTAGATGTTTTTTTATTTTTATACATTACATCTACCCATTCTTTTAAATTGCCTCTGTTTTGGTCATAACCTAATATTTTGACATCCGCTTTTCCTTTAGCTTCTAATGTTGGCCCCAAATGATTTTGAACAAAGTTTGTCATCTCAACCGGAGAATAGTGCATACTTTCCCAATTATTCCCGTTTCCAAGAGGCTCATTTTCGACTGTTAAACCCCATATATCAATTCCTTCTTTTTTGTAAGCATCAATATATTTGGAAAAATACAACGCCCAGGTATCATTATATTCAGGTAATAATTTTCCACCTACCCATTTTTTATTTTCTTTCATCCAGGGGGGAGCTGTCCAGGGGGAAGCGATAATTTTAAACCCATCTCTTGAGATGGATTTTGCTTCCAGGATCATGGGTATGAGGTTGTTATTTTTATCTTCTTCAATAGAAAAATGGACTAAATTCTTATCCCCATCTACCATTGCATAGGCATATTGTTTCAAAGAAAAATCACAGGAATTAATATGCGTTCTGGTAAGTGAATAATTGGCCCCTTCTTCGCCAAAATAGGCGTCCATAATTTTTTTACGATTTGCTGCACTTAATTTATACAGCAAATGAGCAGAGGATTCGGTAAAAGAACCTCCAAAACCGGTAATGGTTTGAAATTTTTCTTCCGGATATAAGGTAATTACCAAAGGGTTTTCACTTACTGAAAAATCAGTTATTTTTTTTAATGAATTTCCCTGGGCAGAAGTTTCATAGACTTCAATTTCCCAATCATTTGATACTTTACTGCTAATTAACGCGAACGCCATAAGAAAAGGTATTGCCAGGACTTTAAATAGACTATAAATAGACTTGAATTTTTCCATTATTAATTAATTTTTAATCAATGCAGATGGTGTCTGAACATCCAGCCATAAGGCTTTTTCATTACCATTATATGTTTTGGTAATGTTTTTGCCATCACGGGTTAAGCCCTTAAAAACACCCTGATCAACCAACTCCCAAATAGCGTACTTAGCCTGGGATTGTAAATTAATTAAACCGAAATGATTTTCTGAGCCTAATGCATTTGCACTATCCTTCCATTGCTCATCAAATGCTTCAAAATAGAAAAGGGAGATCCCTTCTTTATTCGCCCATTCTCTCATTAGTTTATAAAACACGGCTGATTTGTATTCATCAGTTGCTTTTGATCCGGCATTGCCATATCGCTCATTAGACATAGTAGCCCAGCCGGTTTCGCCAATGTGAATTGGCTTTTCTATTCCCAAAGATTTCATATAATTTGAAACACTTTTATATTGTCCAATGGCATAATCCCTTGCCCGAATCATTGCTGCATTTATTTTCTCCGGTTCAGATAATTTTTTTTCATTTTCCAATGTTCCCCAGAATTTAGGGTTGTAATGGGTGTCATGCATCGGGTAGGTATGCATGGAAATATAATCCACTGCGTTTATGAGTTGATTTAACGCTTCTACATGGTATTCATCTCCTCCACCGCCCCAGGAAGCAAAATTATCGGAAGATGTTATCCATACATTTGCCGGTAATTTTTGTTCTTTTTTTAATTTCTGCAGATGATTTACCCATTTTAAAATTATACCTGGCTGTACATAATAACTCGCAGCCCATTTTACCATTGCTTCGTTTCCTACAGCAATAACCTTTACAATATCCGGATATTCATTTGTTAGTTTCACCGCTTCGGCTATTTCGATGGCATTGTGTTCACTTTCCTCGGTATGAATAGGCGGAAGTGCTGTGAAGGCGTTTTTACAATCAATCCATACGCCCAGCATTACATACATTTCAAAATTGGCATCCTTATCCTTTAATGCTCTAATGGCGCCCAATAAATTAGAGACTTCTTTATATTTCACATTATAAGTCCGGAGAACCTTGATATTCATGGCTGACAATATTCGCAAGTCTTCCGTTATTTGGGAAACGGTAGGTTCAACATTTCTTGATTCGGCTCTAAAACCACCATAACAGATTGCCTGGTAATTTGAATTTCCTAAAATTTCTTTGGCGGTGATTTTTTTTGCATTGACACCAATGGCTGTAATTGTATTTTTTGCATCCATCGGTTTAATATTTTTGAAATAATTATCCAGGGTAGTCAAACTAATCCCGGTTTTATATGGATTAATCTGATGTACTTCTTTTAAGATATAATATGCAGTACGCGGAAGTAATGGATAGAAACCCATGGAGTTGGTTGGGCCTTTTGCACATATCCCAAACCATTCTTCATTCATATTGTTCTTCCCTTTTACAAAGTCAGAATTATATCCACCATTGCCCCAGGAAGCATTAATGTCGTGAATGTCTAAATTATTTGTTTGGCCAAATTTCCACCAACCATCGCTAAACTGAAAGGTAAATCCGCCAATGCAATTTCCGCTTTTACCTATACCGGCTGCGTTTTCATAAATCTCTTTCCAATTTGCTTTTAGGATAACAGCTTGTGCATTTTGATCTTCTATATGTGAAACTGCGTTGAATGCGTCTGCACCAAATTCTGTAAATAGAACCGGTTTGCCATATTCTCTTTTAACTCTTTCAAATACATCCCCAAAGGAGATGCCACGATAGACATTGACTCCTAAAATATCAACATCTTTGCATTCCTGTGCTATCAAATCGAGGTATTGTAAATCCCCGTTGCAAAGTGCAATAGGGTGGGCATGATCAATATTTTTCATAGCCACTGCTGCCTCATTGAATAGTGTATATAAGGCACGGTTGCGCAGTGTGAAATTTCTGTCTTCCTCTGGAATATCCTTTGTTTCGGCCCCTTCCCAAGCCAGCCCATAGTTGTTTTCATTACCCAATAGAAACAACAGCAACCCTTTGGTGTTTTTATACTCCTCTGCCAGTTGTTTTACTTCTTTCAAAAGCTGTTCACGGGTATTTTCATTAGCATAATCAGTTTGAGCTACCCATGCTCCTTTTAAGGTTAAACCATAGCGGCCAAAAGAATGGTTTAACATGGTGTAGATTCCATAATTGGTATGGATATATTCAATCCATTTTTTCGGAATCCCGGTATAAACCCTTATGGCATTTACGCCCATATTTTTTAGCAAAGACATTTCATAGTCTAAAGCTTCCTTAATAAAACCGTCATTTTTGTCCCAAAGGTTATAGGAATAATTTGTTCCTATTGGAAAATAATCCCAGTTCATTCCATTAATCATAAGGTCATTTCCATTGACCTTAAGTTTAATTCCATTGTTATTCTTGTTTATAGTGACAATATCTGCCTGGCAATAAGCAGTGGATGAATGAATCCAAAAAAGCAGTATAAAAAGAATTAGTTTCATAAATTTTGAGTTGATATCTTTTGGTGCTATCAGTGGTTATATACACAGGAAAACTTTTTCTTTTTTGGAAAAGGATTTGGTTGGATTTTGCTTTAGGTTGAGAAAAAGCCTTTTTACGCCGGTAGAATCAGCATAACAACTGTTGTTTTCAAAATAGGATATATTAATGCTCCCAGCCTGAAAACATTTTATCAGTTATTATTCCAATCCTGGCTTCAGATAAACATCTACCTGTTTTATCAACCCTGTCCTGTTGAATATTTCGTTACTCTCAAAAGTATTAATTTCAAGTCCTTCCGCTTCCGACAGAATTCCGCTTGCATTTGTAATTCTTACTGAATTATTTTCGGCAATATGATATACAAACGGTACCTGGCAAAAGGTGAATGCCAAAGTATCAACTGGCAAGTCTATGCGTATGATTTCTTTTTGAATCGACAGGTATTCGAATGCCTTGGCTGACTTAAGGAATTCGGTTTTTCTTAATAGTCCCGGATTAAACTCTATTTTACCATCTTCAACCACAATGCCAAGTTCTCCGAACCGGGCGATAATATCCTCTTTTACCTGCCCTGTCATTCCCGGCTGCTTAGCCCCACCGTTTCCAGGTGTGTGAGAATAAGCATCCGTTGGAAAAGCACCGTACAATTCCGGCGATTTGTTTAAACCAATACCAGCTCTCACATCATAATAATGCTGGACCATTCTGCCGAGCTGTACGTTATCTGCCTTGTTGTGTAAGGCCAGGAAATAGTTCTCATTAATTGCCAGCAGCAATTTCGAAACCATATGCCAGTAAATACAGCCCAGTCCTTCAAATCCATAGAAAGTTCCGGATCGGCCAGTGAAAGACTGATGGTCGAATACTTTTTCGAAGGCCTGTAATACCTGCTCTCTATCCTGCTCCACCAGGCTGCTATACTGTTTTAGTGAATCAAGTTCCTGTTTCAGACTTGCTGCATTTCTGAAATTTCCATTGAAGTGATATACTCCATCCACATCTTTGTAGATGACATTGTTGTTGTTATCTGCAATAAGCCTTTTGAGCAGTTGACTTTTCTCAACCAAATCAGCAGGTAATATATTTTTTTCGGTAAACCTTGGCAGTTGCCTGTCGGGGTACAACATATAACTATATTGATCCTTCCGGAAAATGGCGCTCCATTTTAATGCATCCAATACATCATTCGCTTCCTGTGCATTTAACACACCGGCACTTAGAACGGCTACTTGTCCTTCCAGCATTTCATACAAATAACGAATGGAAATGGTATCGTCTTTTATAGTGATGAGGTTGTAAGCATGGTATAAATTATCCGGACGCTTATTTTTACGTATGGAATGGTCGATATGTTTTAGTGTTGATACAAAGAAACCAGTGAGTTCATTTATACTGATTGACAGTTTTTTTCCGGAAAAACCCTTGCTGTAAATTTTCTCCCTGTAAATGCTTCCTGCATTTCCCAATGCATCAGTAATTGCTTTTCTTTCTTTATCGGTGACATCCCGATCGAGTAAAGATTCAAACTGAAGGAATGTCTTGCTGAGGGAGTTAAAAAACTCAGTTATCTCTTCTGAAACTTCAATTTGGCTGGCAGAAGTTTCTTTAAACAATTCCAGACAAAATGCCTGCAGCCTCCTGATATAGTATAAGGTAACCATCGACACACCATTGCCCACTAGTGCATTATTGGCATCATTCCATTCGGGGCGTTGTGTATTTAACCAGATTCCTGCTTCAGGAATAAAATTTGATAATTTAGCCAATACTGTTGCCAGAATTTTTTCTGTAAAATTGACCAGCATTACCTGGTTGCTTTTATCCCAAACCAGTTTTCCATCACTACCGGTGTTACTAACCCTTTCTTTGGTAATTTTTTCTGCAGCAAAATCATATTGAATAGTATCAAAAGGATTTTTTACTAAATCACTGTAAGGCTTAATCCTGTATGGTACATTAGCATATGCAAAAATATTCTCAGAAAGCATTTTGTCTAATGTGCCCGGATGATATCGCTTTGATATTTCCAGGAATTTCTGTAAGTAAATAATTTGATGATCACCCCAGTAGCCAATATTTGCCCATGGGTCATGCGGATCTGGTGCTTCCCAGTCTATTCCTTCCCTGGTGATACGATACGGATTATATCCATCGGCAGTTGAAGCATTTAAGAATTTACAGATCATGCTCTCTGTAAACGAAGGGAAGGATAAAGCCAGGGCTTCCCAGTTTTGAAAAATATCTCTCCAGTTTCCCTGGTAATTCAAATTCTTTTTTCCGTCTTCTTTTTTCATTTCAATGGAAAAAAGATTCCACGGCCTTGAAGGATCGCCATGACGCCTGCTGAATGAAAGAGGCAGGTATTCGTAACACAAACGAATTAATTGTTCATCTCCATGGGCAGCAGCGTCTTTAATCAATGAAGGGTAATCAATATATGGCTCAAGTGAGTCCAGGAAAGAACTGTTATTTGAATAGATGGTTTTATTTGCTCCCTGAATAAATTCAAGCAGGTCCTGCTTTGACACAGCATAATTATCATCAAAAATACCGCCCCGCATGACATTAAATAAAACATTTGCCAGATGCCTGTTTTCACTTAGCTTATCCTCTGTCAATTGCAGTCCATCTGCAGCAGCCAAAATACTAACAAGTCCCTTTGTACAATCATTTACATCATTAAGCAATTCTTGTGCTATGTTGCTGGTGCCTTTTATAAAATGTTTTAAAGTAGCAATGTAGCCCGCATTCCTATTTACTTCCGCCACTATATGCCAAACCTTTTGGCTGTTACCTGAAAGACTGATTTCTGCATTTAGAAAATAAGCTCCTCTTGTTGCCCGCACATCTGTTTCAGTTTCCAGCGGCAGGCCCTTTCTGAAATTATTCAACTGCCTGGAGGAAAGAAGAATTATAGCATTGTCTATACCTTCGGACCATACTACCGTGGTATTCAACGCTTCGCTGGGCTCAGCTTTATCAACTATTACAGAACTTAACATAAACAGGCCAATGGAATAACCGGTTACCAATTCATTTTTCTTATAGGCATCCACCAGGTTGCTGTAGGATTGTTGTAACAAGCGGTCAATACCTGCAGGTAAAATATTTTGAATTCCATCAAGCAGTGAAATAGTACAGGCTGCATCCAGGTTGTTGGAAACTGTGGATCTTTTGATAAAACCAAACTTTTCACTGTTCATCCACAAATATGAAAAAGTAACTCCGAGGTCATTATTTATTTCTTCAAACAGTACTTTATTTCCATAAACGCTTTTGTAAATATTGCGTTGGATATTATAAATGCCATTGTACTTGTCTGAAAAAGGTTCCCACAAAAAACTGCCAGCTGCTCTATGCACCAGAAGTATCGTTTTGCTTCCGGATATTTCAGCTGAATCCTGGATTTTATCAACCGTATAATACGGAAACAGGGCAATGTCAGGATTTTTTCTGCCTGCAGATACTGCACCATTACTGGATATAAACATCCAATGATCCGAATTACTTACGATGGTCATAAAAAACGGATCCATCTGGTGATAGTTGGCTATTTTATAGAAAGACTCGCCATTAATATCTTCAAATGACCCTGTGATGGCTTTGTTTGAATTCAGCAATTTAGTGCTGCCAAGAAGAATTTCTTTTTCCATATTTTAAGTAATGATATGAATTGAATCTGTTGATTATTTAATATTACCAGTATTAATATTTTGAATTAAAGCAATTGATTTGTAAAAATTATTTTGTGTAATTTCTGTTTTACTAAAATCGCTTCCAATTCTTCCAGCGATTTTCCTTTTGTTTCCGGCAGTAATTTTACAATTACAATCAGTCCTGTCAGGGCAAAAACGCCATATAAAAGGAAGGTGCCCGTGCTACCCAACTTAGCCAATTCCCAGGGGGATACCAACTGAACCCAAAAGCTTACTGCGGAATTTACAAAACCAATAAATGAAATGGTCATACCTCTGATCTTGTTGGGAAACAGTTCAGAAAAAAGCACCCACATAACTGGCCCTAACGATACAGCAAAAGAGGTAACTTCCCAGCCCAATTCAATTTTTGACAGGTTGAATCCAGGTTCGATAAATTTTATTATCCCGGAAATCACCGATGGATCAAAACCCATTAAAAAAAATCCCATTGCTACAACGAGCGCAATGAGTACTACGGAACTTTTTTTACCTTTTTGCAAAATCAATCGTTTATAAAAAGTAACAATAAAACAATTAAAATAACGGAATTTGAGGTTCTAATCAAAATAAAATAACCCTATCAATTCTTGTTTTAGATATTGTGCCTTGATAAGTTTCAGCACTGAATGTTTATTTACCGTAGGGAGACCGGAGATACCGACAACTATCTGCGGCGGTAAAAGGAAGATTCAATTGCCGTTAATTAAAATGTTTTAACGTGTTGTGCTATTGGATGAATCAGTAAATTAAGTTTATCCATTGCTTTAAGAGTATATCTTACGAAATCGGTTAGAAGTTTACGAAAATAGATCCTTCACCCTTTCATCCTAAGAGAATGAATTTCACCCCCCCCACCCGGGTTCAGGATGACAGGTTTAGGGAAGATCAGTCATTTGGTAAATGAACTATTTTTCGACCTCTCTCTTGTCATCCTATGTTTGTTTGTCATCCCGACGAAGGAGGGATCTTAAGGTATCACAATAAGATGCCTCGTTCCTCGGCATGACAGGTAGATATTTGTCATCCTGAGCCCGGGGATTCTCCAAAAGAGTTGCTTACTCAAGATGCCAGGGTGAAGGATCTCATGTATAATCAGCGAAATTGCAAATATTCGTTTAATAGCACAACACGTTAAAATGTTTTAAATACTGAAATATGAAGATGCTATAAAGAAAGATCAGGAATTTTTAGCCTTATTTCTTTTCAATATCAGCAGTTGGGGCCACTTAATTATCAGAAAAAGATTGAGTTCACAAAACTGTATAGTCCTGATACAGTTTGACTCCAACAAAGATGATAAGTAAACCTAAATAAAGACAATGCAAAAAGTATAAGCAAGGAAAAATTTATTTAATAATGAGGATTTTTGATTTTAAGTAGAAAGTTAAAAGCAGATTTTGATATCAAAGTATTGGAAAACTTATAAAATCTGAAGCTGGAAAGTTTTAACCGAGACTACACATGTCAACCAAGCTAGATCTATTGCGATACTTCACCGAGTGGTTTTTTTGTTTTTCTGTTGCATCCCTTGAATGAATTAACGAGTATAGTATCTTACGTTTTAGAGAAGATCAACTTCATCAGCATTCGCTACATTTAAAAAATTCTCTGTATGAAAGCTGTTTTTTACGAATCCTTTAAAGGCCCCATTTCCATTACTCAACTGCCGGATCCCGTTCCCGCGGCCAATGAAGTGATCATCCAGGTGAAGGCAACCGGGCTTTGTCGAAGCGACTGGCATGGCTGGCAGGGGCATGACTCCGATATTCATTTACCGCATGTGCCCGGGCATGAACTGGCGGGGATCATCGTGGCCACCGGCAGTGAGATCAAAAACTGGAAAAAAGACGACCGGGTTACGGTTCCTTTCTGTGTCGGCTGCGGCACCTGTGTGCAATGTACCCATGGGCAACAGCAGATCTGTGATAACTATTACCAGCCGGGCTTCACAGGTTGGGGCTCCTTTGCGGAATTTGTACGCATCCCTTATGCAGACGAAAACCTGGTGCGCCTGCCCGACAATATGGATTTTGTGACGGCAGCGGTACTAGGTTGCCGCTTCATTACTGCCTGGCGGGGCGTAACCGCACAGGGCGCTTTGCAAGCCGGTGATTTCATTGCTGTACATGGGTGCGGCGGGGTGGGATTATCCGCCATTATGATCGCCGCGGCTGTGGGTGCTGTACCAATTGCTATTGATATAGATAATGATAAACTGGCATTTGCTAAAACCATTGGTGCCGCCTACACGATCAATGCCCGGGAGATTTTACAGGTACCCGAATCCGTTATAGAGTTGACAAAAGGCGGCGCCCATGTTTCCGTGGATGCATTGGGCAGTTGGGAGACCTGCAACAATTCCATCCGCTGCCTGCGTAAACAGGGAAAACATATCCAGCTGGGGCTGATGGCGGGCGCTGAAGCGAATCCTCCGCTGCCCATGCATGAAGTTATCGCCAAAGAGCTGCAATTGATAGGCAGCCATGGAATGCAGGCACATCAATATCCAGAGATGATGGAATGGATCAGTACCGGAAAAATGCACCCGGAAAAATTGCTGGGTAGAATTATTACACTTGAAGAAGGCTGTGAGGCGCTGATTGATCTCAATAGTTTCAGGAATACAGGGGTTACGGTCATAGGGTTTGACTAGATTAATCGCCAATCCATTTTACCGCGAAGGTTTTGAGGGGCAACATCTTTTTTACTAAAGGGATAAGTTGTCTGCCTGAAATGGATCCTTCTTTTTTTATCCTGATGCTGTACGTAGATAAAATGAGTTATATTGTATTCTTTATCTCTGTATCGCATAGTGCATTCATTTCGCTTTCGTTTACTTACTCCTGAAACCCCACCAAGAAAAGAATCCTTACCAAAATCCCGTAATGCCTGAAATATTTAGAATGGCACGAGTTTAATAATGCCTGAGTTAAACTATTAGCAGCTGACTCGTGAATCTGTTGCAAAGTGGAAATAAAAAGTTAAATATTAAAAACTATTAAATAAATAAAATCTGATAATATGGCGATATACATGCAATCTAAAAATACCTGCCATATTGGTGCAGAAACCAGACACTTGAAAATGAGAAAAGATTTTTTTTTAAAGCTAAAAATTCACAAGATAAATGGTTGTACTTTACTCCATAGGATTTTTCTTTATATCCTTTTTGTCGGATTTCAGGGACTAGCCTTTAGCCAACCACAAACTACCTGTCCATCTGTTTATACGCTTACTGCTCTGTCGCCAGGAATAAACGGCACTACCGGTACATGGACTGCTCCTTTAAGTGGGGGACCTTATTTAATTCGGATTACTGCTGCCGGCGCAAAAGGCGGTGATGGATACGTTGATGTGCCTTGTACAGATTGTGGTGGTGCTGTTATAAGCGGAGAGTTTATAGTTAATTCAGGTCAGGTACTTAATGTAGTGGCAGGTGCTCCGGGTACCAGTTCAGGAAACTATCAAACTCCTCCGGCCTGTCCTTGCTCTGGCTTGTGCTGTTTAGTTTGGTACGGCTCCCAGAATGTATATCTTTCTAACTCAGGCGGTGGTGGAGGTGGATCTGGTGTTAAGATCCAGGGAGGTCAGGTTTTAATTGTTGCTGGAGGAGGCGGTGGAAGCTCATTAACTTGTTCCGGCTCGGGTGGGTTGGCAGGAAGTGACGGTGGAACTGGCGGCACATGTACCTCTTTAAACGGTGGCGTTGGCGGCATTAACGGAAATGGAGGTGAATCGGATGTAAACGGCGACGGTGGTGGCGGAATTAATACTGCAGGTGGTGGTGCAAATGGCGGCAGCGGTGGCTTTTTGGGCCAGGGAGGTTCTGTTCAAGCCAATTTTGGCGGTGGTGGAGTCGGTGGAGGCGGCGGTGCATTTACTGGAGGCGGCGGTGGTGGTGGCTATAGCGGCGGCGGCGGTGGAACCAGCGGTAGTGGTGGTGGTGGTGGTAGCTCTATAAATAACGGTGCATTTCAAACCAATGTTTCTGGAGGCAATAAAGGAGGAGGGTATGTCACAATCGAGTGCCTTGGTACAGTTCCTATACTTAGTGTAAATAATGTCACCCAAAATGAAAGCAATGCCGGCTCAACTAATTTCACTTTTACAGTTAGTCTAAGTGAACCTGCCGGAACAGGTGGCGTTGCTTTTGATATTGCAACACAAAACAATACTGCAACAACTGCTAATAATGATTACGTACAAAAATCACTTTCAAACCAAACGATTCCGGCCGGCAGTTCCACTTATTCCTTCACGGTGGCTGTAAATGGAGACGTGAATGTGGAGCCGAATGAAACGTTTTTTGTCAATGTTAGTAATGTAACGGGAGCGTCAATATCAGATGGGCAGGGCCTGGGCACGATCACCAATGATGATGTGGCGTCATGCTCCATCAGCAGCGCATCATTCAACAATGTCAGTTCCTGCAACAACAATGGCACACCGTCTAATCCTGCAGATGATTTTTATACGGCCGATCTCACTGTAAACTTTACAAGTCCGCCTGCAACAGGTACGTTAAGGATAGAGCCGGGCAATGTCAATGTATTGGATGTGGTTGAAATTGCCGTAGAATCATTGGTTGGCAATTCACATACTTTCACGGGTGTTCGTTTACGGACCACCGGTGCAGCATTTGCTGTAGAGGTTGAGTTCAGTGCAAATAATGCCTGTGTAAGAACTATTGCGGCTCCTGCGGTTGGCAGTTGCTCGGCCGTTGTTTGTTCCATCAACAGCGCATCATTCAGCAATACAAGTTCCTGCAACAACAACGGTACTCCTACTAATCCTGCAGATGATTATTATACAACTGATCTTACAGTAAATTTCACGAGTCCACCTGCTACAGGTACGCTGAGAATAGAGCCTGGCAATGCCAATGTTTTGGATGTAGTGGAAATTGCCGTAGGATCATTGGTTGGCAATTCACATACTTTCACGGGTGTTAGGTTACGCACCACTGGTGCCATCTTCGCAGTAGAGGTTGAATTCAGTGCAAATAATGCCTGTGTCAGAACTATTGCGGCTCCTTCGGTTGGTAGTTGCTCTACCGCTGTTTGTTCCATCAGCAGCGCATCCTTTAGCAATGTAAGTTCCTGCAACAATAACGGCACTCCCTCTAATCCTGCAGATGATTTTTATACGGCTGATCTCACTGTAAACTTTTCAACTCCGCCTGCAACGGGTACACTCAGGATTGAACCGGGCAATGTCAATGTATTGGATGTGGTGGAAATTGCCGTAGGATCATTGGTCGGCAATTCACATACTTTCACGGGTGTTAGGTTACGCACCACTGGTGCCATCTTCGCAGTGGAAGTTGAATTCAGTGCAAATAATGCCTGTGTCAGAACTATTGCGGCTCCGTCGGTTGGTAGTTGTTCTACCGCTGTTTGTTCCATCAGCAGCGCATCATTCAGCAATGTCAGTTCCTGCAACAATAACGGTACTCCATCTAATCCTGCAGATGATTTTTATACGGCTGATCTCACTGTAAACTTCACCAATCCGCCTGCAATTGGTACGTTAAGGATAGAGCCGGGTAATGTCAATGTATTGGATGTGGTTGAAATTGCAGTAGGATCATTGACCGGCAGCTCACACACCTTCACAAGTGTTCGGTTACGCACCACCGGTGCAGCATTCGCAGTAGAGGTTGAATTCAGCGCTAATAATGCCTGTGTCAGAACTATTGCGGCTCCTTCGGTCAGCAATTGTGCTGTTACCTGTGAGCCACCGGCAATTACCGCCCCAACTGTGACACAGCCAACCTGTAGCGTTTCTACCGGAACGATCTTGGTGAATGCCACAGGCACCGGTGCGCTGGAATACAGCATCAACGGCGGAACAAGCTGGTCTCCAACGGCTACTTTCGGCGGACTGGCTCCGGGTAATTATAATATTGCGGTAAGGTTGCAAAGCAGCACTGCATGCGTAGCTAATTACAGCAGCAACCCGGTTGTTTTAACGGCAGCCACAGGCTGTAATACCTGTGTGATCACCTGTCCGGCCAATATTGTCAGAAACAATACCTGGGGCAAATGCGGCGCCAATGTAACCTATCCTGCCGCTACCGGCACGGGCAATTGCGGAACACTGACCTACAGCAAAGCATCTGGATCATTCTTCCCGGTTGGCGTAACCACGGTTACGGTTTCTTCAACATCAGGTTCAAGCTGTTCCTTTACGGTAACTGTAAAGGATGTACAGAAGCCGGATATCAAGTGTCCTGCCGATATTTTTGTAACTACATCCACTTGCTGCAAATCGGTCACGTTCAATGTAACTGCAACGGATAATTGTCCGGGGGTAACGGTTACAACGGTACCTGCATCAGGAAGTACCTTCCCTGCGGGTACTACAACGGTTATAGCTACCGCCACTGATGCGGCAGGTAATAAAACCACTACTACTTTTAAAGTGAAGGTGAAGGAAACCAGGCCCCCGGTGATCCATCTCAAGTCAAACCCGATCGTACTGCAGTGGCCCGCTAACGGAACCTATCAACGGATAAATGTGTCGCAGTTTGTACAATCGGTGTCTGATAACTGCAGTACCATTCCGGTGCACAAGGTTAACATCACCCGGGTCACCAGCGATGAACCTGAAGATGCGCCGGGCAGTGTGGATGGCAGTACCCGGAAAGATATCCGGATTGCGGATGATTGCAAATCGATGGATCTGCGCCGTGAAAGAAGGACGGGTGGCAATGGCCGTGTATACACCATTTATGTCTCGGTTAAAGACGCCAGTGGCAATACGGCTACAGCCAGCTACAAGGTTTACGCACCTGTCACACAGGGCGGAACTACGGCGGGAGATAACGGAGTAGCGTACACTGTTAACTGCGATTGCGATGATGATAATGATCGCAGCAGCTTAGTTACAGGAACAGCGGCTTCGCAATCAGGCTTCATGGATGCGGTGATACCGGAGGGTTTTGTACTTGAGCAGAACTATCCCAATCCGTTCAGTTCGGCTACGGTTATCCGCTTTGCGATACCTGCGGAAGCAACCGTTAATCTTGCTGTGTACAATAACCAGGGTCAGCTGATGGCCAGACTGGCCGATGGCCGGATGAGGGCCGGCAACCACGAGGTTAAGTTTGATGCTTCGAAACTGGCTGCGGGTATTTATATATATCGCCTGCAAACCACTGATGTGAATGGTAAACCAGTGATGATCAACAGGAAGATGATTCTTTCGAAATAGCGGGTAAGAGCGCTTAATAAAAGAAAAAGCAGCCGGTTGAAAAGCCGTCTGCTTTTTTATTGATGTTATTAACTGATAAAAAAGCTGAGAGAGAATAATGAAGTTAACTTTGCGTCTTCTGCCCCTTGCGGTTGTTGGTGTTCGATGCAATTTAGAATTGTATCACACCGAAACCTAAGCGAAACACCAACAACGGCGAAAAGGGAATTATTAAGATTAATCGCCAATCCATTTTACCGCAAAGGCGATAAGAATGTTAGTCATACGACTGTTAGCTTCCCTGCTTGCGTACATATTTGGTAAGTATCACAATTACCTGTCCCTCGATCTTTCCTTCAATCTGTTCCGTATTCTCCGGCACGAGTCGGATAGTCTTTACCACTGTTCCCATTTTGGCATTCATGGAACTGCCTTTTACATCCAGTGATTTGGTGAGGATGACCGTATCGCCGGTTTGCAGCAAATTGCCATTGGCGTCTTTATGCAGGTCAACACCGGCATCATTGTCGTGGTCGCCGGAAGTTTTTGCCCAGGCGAGTTTTTCGTCATCGAGGTAAAGCATGTCAAGGCCGTCTGATGCCCAGCTTTCGTTCCGGAACCTGTTGAGTATGCGCCAGGCCATTACCTGTACACCGGGTACTTCGCTCCACATGGTTTCTGATAATACTTTCCAGTGCGCAGGATCGGGTTCTTCTTTCTTTTCCACCTGTGCCAGGCATTTGGCACAGATCATTATGGTGTTGTCTTCATTGCTCCTGTCTTGCGGCGGAACTTCATAGATGCTCAGACTTGCTGATGATCCGCAGAGTTCACATTTGTTTTCGCTTCTGTTGCGTACTGTTTCTTCCAGTTTCATGTTTTGCATTAAGGGGCACAAAGGTAAGGATTGATTTATAGCTGGTGTTAAGTTCTGCAATGTTGTTGCCAGCATCATGAAATAAATGATATAGCTCGTTTTATACTGTTTTTTTCCTGAGAAATAGGAGATAAATACTGCGGGAATGGAAGCTGCTGTTTGAATGTGGGCTGTTAGATTTATCAACTAATTCGTTTTTTCTGCTTTTTTAAAAGTAATAAATATATTACCTTTATCATGAAATCATCAGCGCTTGTAAACTTGCTGAAAAAGGATGGCTGGTTTGTGGTCAGGCAGTCGGGTAGCCATATGCTCATGAAACATCCTATTAAAAAGGGACAAATAATTTGCCCTTTTCATGGCAGCCATGAAGTGGGCAAGGGACTGGAAAAGAAAATTAAGCGTGATGCCGGTATTAAATAAATTAGGGTAGTTATGAAAATCAATTTGATAGTTGAAAAAACCAGGACCGGTTATTCGGCTTATGCAGAAAACTACCCGGTATTCACCGTTGGTAAAACGCTTGACGAACTTAAATTTAATATACTGGAAGCTATTAACCTTCATTTTGAAAAGCAAGGAAAAACTGTTGGTCTAAATGATCTCAAAATTTATTTAGATCTCCCACAGTTTTTTACCTTTTACAAAGTCATCAATGCAAAAGCACTTTCTGAACGTATCGGTATAAACCAAAGCCTGTTAGCCCAGTATATTAAGGGGCGCAAGAAGCCATCAAAAAGACAAACCGAACGGATTTTGAGGGGTGTTCAGGAAGTGGGTAAGGAACTTGCCGCCATTAAATTTATCTGCTAGGTGATTTTTATTAAATTGAAAGTATAACATCGTGAGCTATTAAAGAATTCTTTAAAACTTTCACTGAATTTCTGGATAAGATCCTTCACCGTGTCTTGATGAATATAAAAGAGCTTTTAGCTAAAACCGGGTTCAGGATGAAAGGTTGGGAGAGTGTAGTTCATTCGGAATATCTACTCAGGATGACAACGATGGAAGTATTATTCATTTGGAACATTTATTCTTTATTCCTTGGGTTTGTCATCCTGAACCCGTGTTTCTTATTGCTTTATTTCCCCTTAGAGAAACAAGGTGAAGGATCTTTTAATGCACATAGGAATATATCAGATCGCCATTTCAATAGCACAAGACGTTTTATATAGTTTGATGATATTTAAAAAGATTGGAATTGCAGTCAAAATTGGCTTGTTTTTAAAACACTTAACAGGAATTCAGTTGATTATAAATGAGGAAAATATAAATTACCATGACTGATGAATATCAGGATGCAATAGAAAAAATGCGGAATTTACCTGAAAATTGACCTACTTTTGCTCCGGACCCATTCATGAAAAAGTTAGCTGTAGTCATATTAGCCCTTTTATATATCACCACGTCAACCGGTGCAACCCTCAATATGCACTATTGCATGGGTAAACTGGCCGATTGGGACCTTGGTCAAAATAAATCCAAAAACTGCGGTTTCTGCGGAATGGATAAGGGTGATGAAAAAGACAATGGCTGCTGCAAGGATGAGCAGAAATTCATCAAAAACGACACTGACCAGAAATTCACTGAATCCTCATTTTTTCTGTTTAGGTTTTTATCGCCGGCTGAACTGACTGGTTTTACCGCATTACCCCTGATCCGGATTGCCTCCTTACCGGAACAAAATCCTGTTAGCAACGCGCCTCCCCGATGTACTGACCTGCCTTTATACAAGCGTAACAGAACCTTCCTGATCTGATTTTTTTCTTTGACGAATCAGCCGGACAAAATTTGTCGGGCTATGGGTGTTTACATACACATACGCAACTATTCAACTTAAAAATTAAATCAAATAATATGAGATCAATTAAAATGCTAATGATGGCAGCTTTCACTGTTCTTTCAATTGGTGTGTTTGCACAGCAACCAACACCCCATGATCACAAAAACAAAAAAGCTAAAACAAGCCAGGTAAAATATGCCTGCCCCATGCACCCGGAAGAAACCGCTGATAAACCCGGAAAGTGCGCTAAATGTAAGATGGACCTGACTGAAGTTAAACAGGATAGCAAGGTTTATGCCTGCCCCATGCATGCAGATGAAACCTCAAATAAACCGGGTAAGTGTTCCAAATGCAAGATGGACCTCAAAGAAGTTAAGCAGGAAACTAAGATTTATACCTGCCCCATGCATGCCGATGAAACCTCAGATAAACCGGGCAAGTGTTCCAAATGTAAGATGGACCTCAAAGAAAAAAAGGATGATCATTCCGGCCACCAACATTAATATTTAAAATAGTAAAACAATGATAAAGACATCAATAACCGCATTGGTAATAGTAGCTATAACTTTTACAGCCTGTCAGGACAGTAATAAAAAAGATGAACATGCAGGGCATGATATGTCAGGCATGGTTAATGATACAGCTCAGCAGGTTGCATCTACAGAGCAAAAAGCAGTGAAAGAAATTGCAGTTACGTATACAACTGTTGAGGCAAAGGCGGCTGCATCATTAAAGGAAGCGGTTGATCATTACCTGCATATTAAAAATGCACTGACCAATGATAATGGTACAGAAGCGGCAACCGGCGGTAAGGCAATGGAAGCTGTGTTAAATAAAATGGATAAATCTTTATTGACCGCTGAGCAGAAAGCAGCGTATGATAAAGTAGAGGAGCATTTAAAGCTAACTGCAGCGGCCATAGCTAAAAATGGAAGTGATATTAAACAGCAGCGTGTACAGTTTGTGGCGATGAGTGAAGCGGTCTACGAATTGGTAAAGAACTTTGGTGCGGGCCGTCCTTTATATCATGATTATTGCCCGATGGCAAGGGATGACCAGGGCGCCATGTGGATCAGCGAATCGAAAGAGATAAAGAATCCATATTTCGGTGATCAGATGCTCACCTGCGGAACTGTTGAAGAAGTGATCAAATAATAATCAATGCATCATCATGGTTCGAAAATTAATTGAACTGGCTTTGCGCAACAGGCTGGTAGTGCTGCTGGTTGCAGGCAGCCTCTTTGCTTATGGTATTTATTCTATCAGGAATAATCCCATTGATGCCATTCCTGATCTGAGTGAGAACCAGGTCATCGTTTTTACGGAATGGATGGGTCGGAGCCCGCAAGTGATAGAAGACCAGGTAACGTATCCGTTAGTGAGTAACCTGCAGGGCATTCCTAAAATCAAAAACATTAGAGGCTCTTCCATGTTCGGGATGAGTTTTGTGTACGTAATCTTTGAGGATAATGTGGACGTTTATTGGGCAAGGACCCGGGTGCTGGAACGGCTGAATTTTGCACAGCGTTTATTACCCCAGGGAGTGACGCCTTCACTCGGTCCAGATGGTACCGGTGTTGGTCATGTTTTCTGGTATCATCTGGATGCCCCTAAAATGGACCTGGGTGAACAGCGGGCACTGCAGGATTGGTATATCAAGTTTGCCTTGCAGACTGTTCCCGGGGTGGCAGAAGTGGCTTCTTTTGGTGGTTTTGAAAAGCAATACCAAATGGTGATTGATCCGGTGAAATTGCAATATTACAATCTGTCGATGATGGATGTAATGAATAAAGTAAAGGCCAATAATAATGATGTAGGTGGCAGAAAATTTGAGATGGCAGACAGGGCATATATCATCCGCGGACTGGGATATATCAAAGGCAAAGAGGATGTTGAAAATATTGCACTGGGCAATTACAGTGGTATCCCGGTAAGGGTAAAAGATATTGGCAGCGTGCAGATGGGCGGTGATTTACGACTGGGGATATTTGATGCAGACGGGCAGGGAGAAGTGGTAGGGGGAATTGTAGTTATGCGATACAATGAAAATGCAAATAAAGTCATTGAATCCATTAAGGTGAAAATGAAAGAAGTGGAAAAGGGACTGCCGGAAGGCGTAAGCTTTAAGACATCTTACGACAGGAGTACTTTGATACAGGAAGCCATTGAGTCTGTAAAAGGAACACTGATCGAAGAAATGATCGCAGTATCGATCGTTGTGCTCATATTTCTCTTTCATTGGCGGAGTGCTTTGATCATACTTATACAATTACCCATCTCCGTTGCAGCAGGATTTATTTTCCTGGAAATGTTTGGGATCTCTTCCAACATCATGTCATTAACCGGGATTGCCCTGGCCATTGGCGTGGTGGTGGATGATGGAATAGTAATGGTGGAAAATGCCTACCGGCATATCAGTGAGGCGCAAACGGAAAAAATTAATTCACCCGATAAAGCATAAGCATGGCATCATGGTTTAAGCGAAATAAAGATCCGTTGACGGCGAATGAAAAAATGGCCATCATTGAAAAATCATCCAAACAGGTTGGGCCGGGTGTATTTTATTCAACGATCATTGTAGTCACTTCTTTCCTTCCGGTATTCCTGTTGACGGGCATGGAAGGCAAACTTTTTCATCCGCTGGCCTGGACAAAGACCTTTATTTTATTAATCGATGCGGTTTTAGCCATTACATTAACCCCGGTATTGATCTCTTTTTTATTCAAGGGAAGATTGAAACCCGAAACGGCCAATCCTATCACCCGGACATTGGAACGGATCTATACACCCATATTGAAATGGTGTTTGAAATGGCGCAAAACAACACTTGCGATCAACATTCTTGCATTGGCATTGGGTATAGTGATGATGACACGATTGGGTTCTGAATTTATGCCCCCGCTTGATGAAGGGTCACTGCTTTTTATGCCTGTTACCTTACCGGATGTTTCCAACTCCGAAGCAAAAAGGTTATTACAGGTTCAGGATAAACTTATAAAGACTGTTCCGGAAGTTTCGCATGTGCTTGGAAAGGCGGGAAGGGCAAATACGGCAACTGATAATTCGCCCATCAGCATGATTGAAACAATCATTTTGCTGAAGCCTAAAAATGAATGGCGGGCCGGTATAACCAAAGACGGGATCATCAATGAGCTGAATGCTAAAATGCAGATACCCGGGGTGACTAACGGATGGACCCAGCCAATCATCAATCGTATTAATATGTTGTCAACCGGTATTCGTACTGATGTTGGATTGAAAGTGTACGGGCAAAACCTCGATAGTATTTATGCATTTGCACAGACCATCAAAAAACAGCTGGAAGGTATTGATGGCATCAAAGATTTGTATGTGGAGCCCATCACCGGCGGGAAATATATTGACATAACGGTTAAGCGAACAGAGATCGGTAGATATGGGCTAAGTGTTGATGATGTAAATACGGTCATTGAAAGTGCGTTGGGTGGGATGAAACTGACTACAACCATTGAAGGCCGTCAGCGTTTCTCGGTCAATGCCCGCTATGGGCAGGATTTTAGAAATAACCTGGAGGCGTTAAAAAGGCTGCAGGTACAAACGATGAACTTTGGGCCAATACCATTGGAGGCTGTGGCTGATATCACACTCAGTGATGGCCCCCCGATGATCAATTCGGAGAATGCAATGCTCAGGGGTACTGTGCTGTTCAATGTCAGGGAAAGAGACCTGGGTAGCACGGTGAAAGAAGCACAGGAAAAGCTGGATAAGATGATAACTAAATTGCCCAAAGGATATTTCCTGGAGTGGAGTGGTCAGTGGGAAAACCAAATACGCGCAAACCGAACGCTGACAATGATCATGCCCATTGTGCTCATCATTATTTTCCTGGTATTGTATTTCACATATCATTCCTTTAAGGAGGCAATGGTAACCATGATTACGGTTCCATTTGCATTGATCGGTGGTGTCTTCATGGTATATTTCTATGGTATCAATTTATCCGTAGCGGTTGCCGTAGGCTTTATTGCCCTGTTTGGGATGGCCATTGAAACAGCCATGCTGATGACCATCTACCTCAATGAAGCCATGCAGAACATGGTGAAAAAACATGGCAATTCAAAAGACTCATTAACGCCAGCCATTATCAGGGAATTTGTCATTGAAGGTTCGGCAAAAAGGTTGAGGCCAAAACTGATGACAGTTTCTGTCGGGCTCTTTGGCCTGATCCCGATCTTATGGGCAACCGGCGTAGGCAGTGATATCATGCGTCCCATCACCATACCACTTATTGGCGGAACCATTTCCTCAACGATATATGTGTTACTGATAACTCCGGTGATCTTTGAAATGATCAAGGAAAGAGAATTAAAACGTACAGGCAAAATCGATTTAATAGATGTTACAGAATAAAATACTCCCGGTATTGTTTGTTTTTGCTCTTGCTTTCAACAGCAAGGCCCAAACACTGAAACTGGATGCCATCATTGACAGCATTTCAACAGCTCACCCCATCGTGAAAATGTACGACAGTGAGATCCGCTCCATGGATGAGGCTGCAAAGGGCGCAAAAAGCTGGATGCCCACAGAGATCAGTACCGGCTTATGGATGGTTCCCTATGATCCTTCGCGTTGGAAAAAAATGGATGATGGCGTGGGTGGATATAATGAAGGCATGGGTCAATATATGATAGGAGGGCAGCAGATGTTCCCCAATAAAAAGAAGCAAAATGCTGATGCTGCTTACATGGAAGCCATGTCATCCGTTGAAAAAGATAAAAAGAATGCAACATTAAATGAACTGATCAATGACGGCAAACAATATTTCTATGAATGGATCATTTTAAAAAAGAAAATGGCTATCCTGCAGCAGAATGAGCAATTGCTCGACTTTATGATCCGGAATGCGGAGATACGCTATAAGAACAATCTCGAAAAGATAAGCGCTTATTATAAGGCCAAAGCCGCTTTGGGAAATGTGCAGAATATGCGGCTGATGTTCGAAAACGATATAAGCGAAAAACGTATTCGCCTCAATGCGCTGATGGGCAGGAATTCAATGACTGCTTTTGATATTGATACGGTTTATCAATTCAGGGATTATTCCACAATGATATTTGACAGTACACTTTTTTATGCCAGCAGAAGTGATTTAAAGGCCATTGACAAAGACATCAGCCTGACATTACTTAAACAGGAGACGGAAAAAATGGGCCTTAAGCCACAGTTTGGCATCCGGTACGACCATATGTTCGGGTTTGGCGGTTTGCCGATGCAATATTCCTTAATGGGCATGACGCGGATACCGCTTACCAAAGGGGCTTCCAGGATGAGTAAAGCCAATGTAGAAAGCCTGAAATGGAAGGCAACCGCATTACAATCTCAAAAGGAAATGATGGTGAATGAATATTCGGGTATGGCTTATGGGATGCGAAATGAATTTGAACTGAAGAAGAAGCAGCTGAAACTGTATGAGAATAATATTATTCCGGCCCTGCGGAATAATTATAAGACCATGCAACTGGGTTATGAACAAAATACGGAAGAACTTTTCATGCTCTATGATGCCTGGGAAACATTGTATATGGCGCAATTGGAATATACCGACATATTAAACCAGGCTTTGAAAATGCAGGTAGCCATTGACCGGTTAATGGAAAAGAAATGAAAAAAATATCGATCATAACGGCCTTGATTCTCGCTGTTGGCTTATTTGCGTGCAGGGATAAAACGAATTCCCGTGCAATAGATAAGCCGGATGCAGTAACGGAAATGTATACCTGCCCCATGCCGGAGGATTCTGTATTCAGCAATAAACCTGGTAAATGCCCCAAATGCGGAATGGACCTGGTTAAGGTGGGAACTATTGAACATGAACATGAACATGCAGGGGATGAATATACCTGTACCATGCATCCACAGGTGCTGCGTGATTCACCTGGCGCCTGTCCGGAATGTGGAATGGATTTAGTTATAAAAGAAAAAGACAGGGCTCGTTCAGCTGATATTGACCTTGAATCCCTGCTTAAGCCGACGAATGAATTTGTAGTTTCATCCATCCCCGTAACAACTATCCGGAAAAGAGAAGAACAGATTGAAATTGAGGCGTTGGGTAATATTGCTTACGATACCCGGCAGGTTGGAAGTATTTCATCAAGGGTATCGGGAAGGATTGAAAAACTTTATGTGAGGTACAGATTTCAGAAAATAAATAAGGGTCAGCATATTTTAGATATTTACAGTCCAGAACTTATGACGGCACAGCAGAACCTCTTATTTCTTTTACAGAATGACCCTGAAAATATAAGCTTCATCCAGGCGGCTAAGGATAAACTGCTGTTGCTGGGGATGTCCCCCGTGCAAGTGCAGCAGGTAATACAATCAGGCAAGCCATCTTTAACCATTGCCGTTTATAGTAATTACAACGGGCATATTCACGAAGCAGCCAATGGCGGCAAAATGAACAGAGAGCCAGGCGAGATGAAGGATATTTCATTGATTACCGAAGAGCTTACTTTAAAAGAGGGGATGTATCTGCAGAAAGGTCAATCCATCTTTATCGTATATAACCCTGATAAGGCCTGGGCTATCCTGAATATTTTTGGTGAGAGCCAGGCATTGGTCAGGAAGGGGAATGCGGTGAGGATAATTCCTGAAACTTTGCCCGGTAAGGATTTTAGGGCAATCATTGATTTCATTGAGCCCTTCTATAGGCAGGATAGTAAGACAATGACCACAAGGGTGCATTTTGATAATAGCCATTTACGGATCCCTATTGGCAGCCAGGTTAAGGCTACCGTATTTGGAAATGCTAAGGATGCCTACTGGTTGCCCAAAGAAGCTATTTTATCCCTGGGTTTGGATAAACTTGTTTTTAGAAAATCTAAAGATGGGTTTAAGGCAGGCAAAGTGAATACCGGCATTACACATAAAAATCATATCCAGATATTAAGTGGTTTGAATGAAACAGACTCGGTAGCAATTAATGCGCAGTATTTAATGGACAGTGAAAGCTTTATCAAAGTAAAAAACTGATTATGCGGTATGTATTTATAATTGCGATGGCTTGGGTGTTATTTGTATCATGTAAGAATAAAAAGGAGCTTCCAAAAGATCCTGATACATATTATACCTGTTCTATGGATCCCCAGGTGGTGGAATATAAGCCGGGCAAATGTCCGATCTGTAAAATGGATCTTACGCCTGTACAAAAAAAGAATGGTGAAAAGCAGGGTGAGATACAACTCAGTGAACAGCAGATCCTGTTAGGTAACATTAAAATGGATACCATACGGGATGGTGCAATGGGTGATCAGTTGGTATTGACCGGCACATTGAATTTCAATCAACTGAGATCAACTTCAATAAGCGCAAGGGTGATGGGCAGGGTGGAAAAATTATATTTCAAAAACCTGGGCGATTATGTTAAGGCAGGTTCTCCACTGTATGATTTGTATAGTGAAGATTTGAATAACGCGAAACAGGAGTATTTGTTAGTGCTCGATAGAAAGCAGGCATTTGCCGGTGAAACAGTCATTGATTTTGACCGGCTTTTGCAGGGTGCAAAAAACAAATTGTTGCTATGGGGTATGTCGGAAGGCCAACTGCAGGAACTGGCAAAAAGTAAAAAGCCCGGGGCTACCACTACATTTTACAGTAACGCATCAGGGTATATTACAACACTGGATATCCGGGAGGGCGACTATATAATGGAGGGCGGCACTGTTGTGAGGCTGGCAGATATGTCAAGTCTTTGGGCTGAGGCGCAGGTATATACTTCTCAGCTGTCAGAGATAGACCGGAACAGCATGGCCACAGTTCAAATTCCTGATTTTGATGGTAAGGAAGTTAAGGGAAAAATTGAGTTTATAAATCCCGAGATAAATCCGGATACAAGGATCAACCTTATCAGGATTTCGATTCCCAATCCCGGAAACCGGCTTAAGCCCGGGATGCCGGTTTATGTATTATTGAAGAGCCCAGCTCGTAAAACTTTATCGCTTCCAATCAATGCGGTGATCCGTGATGGAAAGGGTTCAACTGTCTGGATACAAACAACCAGCAATACATTTAAAAGTGTGATGGTACAAACCGGACTGGAAAGTGATGACCGGATAGAAATACGATCAGGTTTACATACGGGTGATATAGTAGTAGTTTCAGGTGCCTATCTGTTGCATAGCGAATATGTGTTCAAGAAAGGTGCCGACCCGATGGCAGGCCATAACCACTAATTTTTTCTTTGCTGTAAAGTTTACTTGAAGTTCCGGTTTCCTTTTTCAAACTGAAAACATAAGTTTATGGAACATTCAATTCATCAACTGCAATATATTTGTACGATGCACTCCGAAGTCATTCGGGATGAGCCAGGGAACTGTCCCAGATGTGGTATGGATTTAGTGCCCTTAAATCCTGAAACAAAGGTTAATTATTCTTCTCTGCGTAAGCATGAAAAAGCCAATCCCAAAATGGGTCATGGCGGGCATGATCACCATGGGATGATGATTGATGATTTTAAGAAACGGTTTTATGTAGTGCTGGTATTTACGTTTCCAATCATGTTTTCTGAGATGATTCAGCATTCGTTGAATTTTCGTATTCATTTCCCAGGTATAAAAAAATGCGGAAATGAGACGATGATTTAAAGGAATTGTATTTATCAGGAAAGTCCTGCTTAATTTGCATGTCATATTTCTTTAACGCATGATCAATTTTGACATAGCAGATACAGGGGACCTCGGTTTTGTCCAAACTTTATGCTGGCGTATGCTTGCGGAAGGCGCATCCAGCAGAAAATGCGGTATGCACCAGGTGGTTATCGGCACATCAGCTGGTGATATGGCAATCCTTCGAACGGTCATCCTGCGCCGGGTTGATACCCAAGCACGAAAAATTTATTTTCATACGGATATCCGCAGTGCCAAGGTAAAGGAGATACAGTCAAGCGGTCTTCTCAGCTGGCTTGCGTATGATCCGGCACATGTATCCCAGATCAGGCTAAGTGGCAAAACGCTCCTTCATCATCAGGATGAACTTTGCAGGGAACATTGGGGGAAGACAGCACACCACAGCAGGCGGGCATATATGCTGGCGGCCGGACCTGGCCTTGAAATCAGTGATCCCGGAAATGTTATGAGCAGTGACCTTGAGGCCTTTAACTATACACTGGAAGAAAGCGAAGCCGGCTATGAGCATTTTGCAGTTGTTGAAACTACAGTTGACTGGATGGAATGGTATTTTACCCATCATACAGGCAACCGGCGGGCCATATTTCAATATGAATCAGGTGAACTGAAAAAAGCAAGTTGGCAAACACCGTGAGGATGATCTAAAAGGACTCATTCATTTGTTGTAAGAAAATTATTTTACAGAGATATAAGTTTCCACCGTTCCGTCTGAAAAGTAGAGTTCGAAATCTGTTTGATAAGCCCTTGGGATATCAGATTGCCATATTTGCATCCATGTTTGTACAACGGTTTCCGGCCTTGCATCCGCGGATGTGAAAACCTGGTAATTTATGGCAGGTACAATAATCATGTCTAACCCTTCGGGTGCTTTTACATCATCAGACACTTTAAAACCAAGCAACACCGTATAGGGGGCGTTCATATCTGATTCATATTGTGTGTAAGCACAAATAAGATCAGCAGATATTTTCCCAGGTATTTTATCAGAAAACTGATTTGAAAAAAAACTGCCATAAAGGCCAGATATGTCTTTTTGTGACTGTCCACCCTGGTTGGTTGTTCTTACAGCAAGGCCGATAAGTGTAAATTTATCCAGGTATACGTTCATTTAATCGTCGTTTTTATTTCAAAGTAAAAATATTCTCCGCTATAATATATTATAGTGCTTTTAGAATAAAATATTCAGTAATAAAAGTGTTCCTCTTCCTGAACATAATATATACAGTGAAGTTATGGAAGAATGCGAATTTAGATCCTTCTCCCACATCTGCGGGATCTGGATGACAGGAGGGTGGTTGAGCATTGGTTGCTATGTTGAAGGCGCCCCTGTTCATCAACCTCTTCCCTGTCATCCTATGTTTGTCATCCCGATGAAGGAGGGATCTTCAGGTATCACAATAAGATGCCTCGTTCCTCGGCATGACAGGTGGAATTGTTAGCATGACAAAAAAGATTTGTCATCCTGAACCCGGGCTACGCTAAGATATTTTTTCATTCATGTTGACAGGGTGAAGGATCTTTTTTGATATTTAGATGAGATCCCTCCTTCGTCGGGATGACAAGAGAGTTGATGAATAATAGCTGCTATGTTGGAGGAACTGTTATTTGACTACCACTCACCTGTCATCCCGACGCAGGAGCAATCTGTTTAAAACTCCCCAGCTTTATATTTCAACGTAAATCATTTCATTATTCTAAACGTCAGGTTGATTCTTGGTGTAGTTACTTTTTGGGTCTTTGGAATACTATGCAACCAGTGAAGTTGTGTTTCACCTTTCATAACCAGCAGGCTGCCTGATCCTAAAGCAATATTCCTGGTTTCTTTTGTTTGTTTATGTTTGAATGAGAAAATTCTTTCGGCGCCAAAGCTGATCGATGCAATGGTTGTAATTTTTCCCAGTGCTTCTTCATCATCACTATGCCAGGATACACCTTCGTCTCCATTATGATAAAGGTTTATAAGGCAGGAATTATATTTTACACCGGTGAGCTTCTCCGCCAATTGTTTAATGTCTAAAAGTTCCTTAGTCCATTCAAGCGCAATGCGTGTTGTATTTGAATAGGTATATGCGAAATTATTATCGCCATACCAGGCTACTTTTCTTTTTGTGATGATCTTTTTTCCAAAAATAATGGCTTCATCATTCTTCCATGCAATGGTATTCATCAACAAATCAAAATATTTTGATGCTTCAATGGTAGTAAAAACTTGACCATAATAATTTACTACCCCATCATAAGGCAGCAGGTTGATTGAACTGTCGGGTTGAAATAAATCCATAAGTAATTTTTTTAGCTAAGCTATTCACCACAAAGATTCTATGTTAAGTACTTGATACTCCGGATGCCCCGGTTCGTGTCCTGAGGCTGACCGAGAATTCTCTTCTCTGTGCAGCCAAAATTAAGTGATCATTGTCATTGAGTTATGGATAAATTCAAGCCTGTTAAAAATGAGCAGTTATATTTACTGCCGCCTAGTATTGAAGATTTT
>JBGSHT010000023.1:0-29158 GCA_041752135.1 Chitinophagaceae bacterium
TCGGGAGTCGGGAGTCGGGAGTCGGGAGTCGGGAGTCGGGAGTCGGGAGTCGGGAGTCGGGAGTCGGGAGTCGGGAGTCGGGAGTCGGGAGTCGGGAGTCGGGAGTCGGGAGTCGGGAGTCGGGAGTCGGGAGTCGAAACAGCCAATACATTTTTTCAATACAAAACAGTCAATACAATTTTTAAAATAAAAAAGCAAGCATGTAATATGTAATCGTCACTACTTGATCTGACAGATCGGCTGTTTGTATTTGGCTGTTGACTCATGACTCACAACTCACGACTCACGACTATTGACTACTGCCTCACCACATATGTCTTCCGCTCGGGACCAATACCTTTCAAGGTCAGACTTTTCCATTTGGGCGGTAATTTAGACTTGAGTTGAACGATCCCCGTAGGAGTAATATCCAGTCCCCCAAAACCCATCAGCATGCTTTGTATGATACCACCAGCCCCGGTTGCAAAATACGGATTAGTCCCGCCCTTGGTTTCAGCAATTACGCGGAATGGTGGATTCAGGTTAGGTATATACGAATCCTGGAACCAATGCCATGCTTTTTCTCCATCACCCAATCGGGCATATAAAGTGGTGAAAGTGGCCTGGGTCATTGCAGGGGTACCTTCATCAGGCACGCGTGCGGAATAATATTCAAGGTCTTTGCGGATACGCGCCGGATCAGTTACTTCTTTTAACGGATAAGAGAGCAGATTAACATCGGCCTGCTTTATGCCTTCGCCATTATATGTTGCATGCTCACGTGTGATACCATCAGGGAATTGCAGTATGGGAATATTGGAAGCTACCAGCTGCCAGTCGGCATCAGGTGAAATGCCCAGAATTTTTGCGGCAGCTATGGCATACTGAAGATTGGCGCGTGCAGCAGCATTTGTGAATGCGTTATTATCAACATTCTCGGCCCACTCATCTGCAGCTACCACATTCTTAATATCATACTTACCCGGTCCATTCCGCTCCACCCTGCTGGCCCAGAATTCTGCCGTTGCCGAAAGGATCGGCCAGCCTTTTTCCCGCAACCAGGTTTTATCCTGTGTAACGCAGTAATAATTCCAGGCTGCAATAGCCACACATCCGGTGATATGATGTTCAAAAGGGCCGCTCAATGCCCAAACCGGTGTTTCTTCCACACCTGTTTCTGCACTCTCCCAGGGAAACATGGCGCCTTTAAACCCTTTTGAAAAAGCATTCCTTTTAGCCGCGTCCAGACGCTGAAAGCGGTATTCCACCATGCTTTTTGCCAGTGATTGATTCATGAGTAATACCGCCGGGTACATCCATAGTTCCGTATCCCAGAAAACATGGCCGTTGTAACCAAGGCCGCTCAATCCCATAGGCGAAGGAGATAAAGCTGTACCCGCCCTGCTGAATGAATATAAATGATAGAGCATGCTGCGTACATCTTTCTGGCTCACATCATCACCTTCAATTTCAATATCACCTTTCCACAATTCGGCCCAGGCCTGCTCATGAAACTGCAATAAACGATCACGTCCTTCAAGTTTCGCATAGATGGTAAGCCTTTCTGCTTCATTCAGCGGGTCAT
The DNA here is from genome assembly GCA_041752135.1 of Chitinophagaceae bacterium. Taxonomy (GTDB): domain Bacteria; phylum Bacteroidota; class Bacteroidia; order Chitinophagales; family Chitinophagaceae; genus Pollutibacter. Next base: position 1,565 of record JBGSHT010000023.1, read on the forward strand.
CGTGATGGGCGGAAGTAATGGAAGACCCTGCAATGGAAAACCGGTAGGTTTCACCTGCTTTGAGTGTCCGCCCAAATTTCATGAGGTGCATATTATTATCCCACATTTCATGTATCACCCTGGGTTCTTTGCCATGAGCATCCGGAAATAAAAAAGTATTGGAGGCACACATGAGTAATTTGCCGGTGGGGCTTTTCGCAGAAGAGGTCAGCAGGCTGATGACCACGTGCGGCCTGTCGATCTCATTATAATAGTTCTGTACATCCCTTAATGCATCCGTTGCTTCCATCACACTGGCAGCATCGATACGTATGACTTTCTTTGCCTTAACACTAACGTCCATCAATACTGTAAAAGAAAGCTGCCGGAGAGCGTAATAAGTATACGTAACATCCGCTTTATCGCCATACGAAAAGGTAGCAGTAAAGCGGGCTTTCTTCATATCCAGTTCCTGGGTAAAATTCGTCACCGACCTTGCATCCATTCGCTTTCCATCAATATCAAGGTACATATTAAGCAGGTTGAAACTCTTTAAGAAGTTACTTACCCGGCCGCGTCCGTAATTATCGTAAGCCCCGGCAAGCACCACATCTTTAATTTTAAATGGTTCCGGTGCCGAAACAATACCGATCATTCCATTGGCAACGGTAATGCCATAGTATTCAGATGGATTGATCTGCGCGGCCCTGATCACCCATGGATCGTTTTGAGCATGTACACTTATCGCAGATATGCTAAATACAAGGCGGAGTAAAACTATATATATGCGATTCATATTTACTTATTTTGGGGATCATAATATTGCGGGCGAACATATTGATTTACTCAATCATAATAGTACATAAAACAACTTTACTCAACAGGCTGAAACAGCCCATTCAGGGGTGGGGCGGATCGTTAATAAAAAACAGTGGCTGAAAAAAGACTACTCAACAGCGATCATACTGATCTCCACATTCACGTTTTTAGGAAGCCCCTTAACAGCAACCGTTTCACGCGCAGGAAAATCTCCACTCAGGTATTTGGCATAGATCTCGTTAACCGTTGAAAACAAATTCATATCACTCAGGAAAATAGTGGTCTTTACCACCTGGCTGAATTCCATTCCTGCTTCGTGCAAAATTGATTTCAGGTTCTGCATTACCTGGTGTGCCTCACCAATGACATCTGTAGCTTCTACATTTCCGGTTGCGGGGTTGATGGCAATCTGCCCTGAGATAAATAACATGTTTCCCGCTTTAATAGCCTGATTATAGGGTCCGATGGGAGCTGGGGCATTAGGTGTATTGATGATTGACTTCGACATATTAGATATTCCATTTTTTGGGAACTACTAAAATTGCGAAGTTTATTGCAATCAACCAACCTATTTTTGTGATATGTTGGAAAAGAAACTTGTTATTTGGGCAGATGAGGCCAGAAAGCAGGATTTATTAACCCGAAGCCTTTCTCCGGATTTTATATTTGATTTTGCTGATGGACTCATTGAACCAAATCTCGTTTCATCAGCTGCCGCATATTTCATCCTGGACGATTCTATGATTTGTTCTTTCCCATTTGATCAGTTGGAAGTTGGAATACCCGTTTTTGTAAACGAGGTTTCGGGCACACTTGCAGATCTGCCATCAGACAAATGCATGATCAGGATCAACGGCTGGCCCGGCTTTTTAAGATACCCGGTACTTGAATTAGCCGCCCGGGAAGCTGATAAAAAAGCAGCTGAAATAATACTCGATACCCTTGGATGGCAATACAAATGGGTGGCAGATATACCTGGTTTAGTAACACCCCGGGTAATTTCGATGATCATTAATGAAGCCTGCTATGCAGTGCATGAAAATGTTAGTACGGCACAGGAAATAGACATTGCCCTGAAACTGGGTACATCCTACCCGCTCGGGCCCTTTGAGTGGAACAAACAAATCGGCTCACAGCGCATCATACAATTACTTGATATCTTATCAGCAAATGACGACAGGTATCTGCCGGCACCTGATCTGAAGAAAATTCTTCAATTTTTATCATGAGTTATATCCTGCACATCAATACAGCCCTTGATAATGCATCAGTAAGCCTGGCAGATAATAAGCATGTTATTGCGGAAAGTTTAAGTAACAGCCAGAAGGAACATGCTTCCTTTTTACAGGTTGCCATTGCCGAAATAACTACAATAGCCGGCATCCCACTCAAAAATCTCTCTGCTGTAGCCGTGATAAATGGCCCGGGTTCATATACCGGGTTAAGGGTAGGCATGTCGGGGGCAAAGGGTATTTGCTTTGCTTTATCGATTCCGCTGATTACTGTCAATACGCTTGAATGGATGGCTGCCGCTTGTAAGGAAGAATCTGATCTTTTTTGCCCCATGATAGATGCCCGGAGAATGGAGGTTTTTACCGCCATGTATAACCACGATAAAATCGAAGTTGCACCACCAACCGCTATGATCCTGGATCCTGACAGCTTTAAAACTGATCTCCAGGATAAAAAAGTCCTTTTTTTCGGAAACGGAGCTGAAAAATTTTCAGCTTTAACAAACCATACAAATGCCAGTTTTATGCCTGTTTTTCCAGGCACAAAAGAATTGGCTGAAATAGCCTGGAATCGTTACCAGGAAAGAATTTTCGCCGATCTGGCCTATGCTGAACCGCTTTATGTTAAAGAGTTTTATACCCCCGTTAAGCCATCATAACGGGCTATCTGCATTAGACTTTTCCATAACCGAAAAATATAATATGTGCGTGTCATGTAAATGGGTAAAATATATTTGCATTGTAATATGAAGTAATTGTTAACTTACTTAATCTATGATAATCACTAATCATTTTTAAAATGGATCTAAGTACAACAAAAGAGAGAATCTCTACGATTATGCAAACCCAAACAATGCAAATGCCCGTCAAGATCGACTACCTGAATGTAAAGAAAGCAGCCCTGGTGCTTCGTGCATTAAACCACAAGCTCCGGCAGCAAATGATCAAAATGCTTGAGGAAAACAACAAAATGACGGTAACCGACCTGTATATCCAACTCCGGCTTGAACAATCTGTTGCCTCTCAACACCTGGCAATTCTCAGAAGGGCCGGCATTGTGAAAACAGAAAGGGATGGTAAATATATTTATTACAAGGTGAATGAGGACCGTGTAAATCAGATCAACCAGATAGTTGACAGCCTGTTAAAATAACAATACGATTGCTTATCCATGATTTACCATAGCCCGGAGTTCCGGGCTATTTTTTTAATTAGTTTTGCAACCGTTTATCAGACCTTAAGGCTTGCCAATTGATAAAGCTTTTTCGATAGATTTCCGAAGACAGAAGAACCGGTAAATTTAATTTCCTGACAAAAGAAACAAATTAATGACCTCTATATCAGTCTCTCAAGCAAAACAAACAATCGCAGATACAGAAGAAATTGTAGTACTGGATACAAGGGTTGCGGAAAATTTTATTGATGGATTTATTACCGGTTCTATTTTCATACCATTAAATGACCGATTTGAAGATATGGCAATGAACCTTTTACCGAAAGGGGCAATATGCATACTGGTAACAGAACCGGGACATGAAAAGGAAACAGCGGAACGATTGAAAAAAGCAGGGATCAATAATATTGCGGGTTACCTGGAAGGTGGATTCGAATCCTGGAAAAATGCAGGTGAACCAATTGATCTGGTCATCCAGGTTGAAGCAGATGAACTGGCCATGGACATTCCATTTGATGATAACCTGATTGTGATTGATGTACGCAATGAAGCAGCTTATGCAGAAGGCCATGTAAAAGATGCCATGAATATCCCGTTAAAAACTATGACAGATCCGGGTGTACTGGCCATATTGGAAGACAACGACAACCTCTATATTCATTGTCAATCAGGCGACCACAGTCTCATTGCCGTATCACTTATAAAACGGCAGGGTTTACATAACCTTCGCCACCTTGCCGGTGGATGGGAATCAATCGTCCAGGAAAAAAGGATTGAAACCGAAAAAGAAAAAAACGCGTTGAATTAAACCTGCTCAGGTATTCAGTTTCTCCAGCGCCAATGAGGTGTATTCAGGTTTATAGACATGTTTCCACCGGCGATGGCTCCACAGATAATTATCAGGCCGTTCGCGGATGCATCTTTCCACATATTTCACATACGCCAGTGTAAGCTCTCCTTCTTTGGTGGCTGCAGCATTATCTGTGTATACTTCCACATCAAATGTGTAGAGCCCTCTTTTTATTTTATAAAAATTGGCAAATACTACGGGCAATGAACGCAGGCGGGCGGCTTTTTCAGGACCGGTTACAAAAGGGGCCGGCTTGTTAAAAAAGTTTACCCACCAGGCATGTTGGGGTGAACCGGGATTTTGATCTGCCACCAGTGCAATGGAATAGTTTTCTTTGATGTTCTCTTTTTCAAATTTCAGGAAACTCTTTTTAAAAGCAGTGGCAGGAACAAGTATGGTTCCATAACGGCTGCGCATTTTCCGGAAAATTTTTTCAAGGTGCTTATTGGATATAGGCATGTATACGCCAAGAAAAGGAATGCCGATTGTTTTGGAAACACCCAGGTTCACAATCTCCCAATTAAAATTATGCATGGCTTGGATCTGGACATTTCTTCCCTGTCTGACAAATGCCCGCATCTTCTCAAGCATCTCTTCCTTTGGTACAAATCTTTTACTTAATTCTTCATCACTTGCCGTAATCATTTTAATTGTCTCTGCCAGGGTATCAGAGAAATTCCGGTAAAACTGTTTGGCAATTTCTTTTCTTTCAGCTACTGTTTTATAAGGGAAAGCAATGGCCAGGTTGCCGAGTACTACCTTTTTACGATAACCGAAAACATAATAGGTAAGGAAAGCCAGCAGGTCGCTGATGCCATACAGCACAAACCAGGGCAGTTTTGAAAATAAATAAAGTGAACCGTAAATGATATAATACATCAGGCAAATGTCTGTTTAATACTGGCAAATTAATATACCATTTCTTATAATACAATATTTTGAACCAGTCGCTCTTTGAACGGATAATCGGTGTTATAATGCAAGCCTCGGCTTTCTTTTCGGAATTGTGCACCTTTAACCACCAGGTAAGAAACGGTGATCATATTCCGTAGTTCACAGAGCTGCGGCGACACTACCGTTTTCTGGTAAAGGGATTCTGTTTCTTCATGCAGCAGGTCAAGTCTGCGGCTGGCACGTTGCAAACGCATGTCCGTGCGGACGATACCTACATAGTCTGTCATTAGTAATTGCAATTCTTTCAGGCTCTGCGTGATCAGGATCATTTCCTTGGGCGCTGTTGTACCTGCTGCATTCCAGTCGGGTATATTCGCATTGATCTTTACACCATCCGTTTTACTGATCACATCGAGGTAGCTGCGATGGGAGAATACCATGGCTTCCAGTAAAGAATTGCTTGCGAGGCGATTGGCGCCATGCAAACCGGAAGAGGCGCACTCACCGGTTGCATACAGGTTACGTATAGAAGTCCTTCCCCATTCATCCGTTTTTATGCCCCCGCAACTGTAATGCGCAGCCGGTGCTACAGGAATCATATCTTTCATCACATCTATGCCGATGCTTTTACATTTCTCATAAATATTGGGGAAATGATGAACAAATTTTTCCAGTCCCATGTGCCTGCAATCAAGCCATACATGTTCCGTTCCATTGATCTTCATTTCACTGTCGATGGCCCTGGCTACGATATCACGTGGCGCGAGGTCCTTTCTTTCGTCATACCGCTCCATGAACGCTTCACCTGAATGATTGCGCAGGATACCCCCATCACCCCTCACCGCTTCTGTTATCAGAAATGAGTATCCTTTTACGCCGGGCTCATAAAGTGCCGTAGGATGGAACTGAATAAATTCCATATTCTCAATTCGCCCTTTGGCTCGGTACACCATGGCCACACCATCGCCGGTTGCAATGGAAGGGTTGGTGGTTGTCCGGTATACCTGTCCGTTACCCCCGGTTGCCAGGAGTGTTATGCCAGCCAGGATCTTCTCCATTTTTTTGGTTTCCAGATTCAGAGCATAAACACCATAACATTCAACATCAGGAGTTGATTTCATAACCAGGTACCCAAGGTGGTGCTGGGTGATAAGATCAACAACAAAACAATGATTCAGTATCTCAATGTTGGGCTTCTTTTTCACGGCCTCCAGCAATGCCCTTTCAATTTCTTTTCCGGTAACATCCTTATAATGCAGTATGCGGGATTCACTATGGCCGCCTTCCTTACCAAGGGAATAATCACCATCCGGGTCTTTATCAAAACGCGCGCCCCATTCAATAATTTCCCTCACCCGCTGCGGGCCTTCTTTAACCACGATCTCAACGATCTTTTCGTTACACAAACCATCCCCTGCGATCAGGGTATCTTCTATGTGCTTGTTATAATCATCCTGATCGTCATCCCATACGGCTGCAACCCCACCCTGTGCATACTTGGTATTGGTTTCATCCGAAATGGTTTTCGTCATGACCGTAATCTTTTTATCGGGACGTTCCTGCGCAACCTTAAGGGCAAAAGTGAGGCCGGCAATACCCGAACCAATAACTAAAAAATCAGTTTGCATATTTTTAGCAATAGATGAAAATGCAAGATAAGTGTAAGTCGCCAGTCTCCAGTAGCAAAAAAAAGTAGCCAGTCAGCAGTCAGCAGTCGGCAAAAACAGCCCTGATTAATAGCTAAATTATTTTAAAGCAAATTGTATAAAATAATACATCATGAAAAAAGACAATTAAGTCCTCTGATTTACCCAATCGTATCTTGTTATAAAGTCTTAACCAAATTTTATTAGTGCATTCCCATGTTGGGAAGCTATCAATTTGCATGATCCTGACTTTCGGCTGCCGACTGGCTACTGCCGACTTGTATTTTGCTGTTGACTCAGGACTCTGGACTCCAGACTGCCTTCGGCTGGCTACTGGCGACTTGTATTTTGCTGTTGACTCAAGACTCTGGACTCTGGACTCCCGACTGCCTTCGGCTGCCGACTGGCTACTGCCGACTGGCTACTTTCCTATGGCTTCCATCACAAAAAGGCGGGTTCTTTGTTTGCTTACACTGGCACAGCCATACTTCTTCTGCCTCCTCAAAAGTTACCTTAAGGCTCTTATAGGGCATGCCTTCAATATGCTTATGCCTGCCATCACAAAAAGGTTGTTTCTCACTCAGCCCGCAAGTGCACCAGGAATATGTCTTGCCCGCTTCGGCCTGGCAACAGGCTGGTTCACTCTTGGCTGCCCTGGGAAAATCCTGATCCGGAATAATATCCATTTTGTTTAAAATTGTTGAATAAATGAATACAAATTAAAGGTTCCTTTGTTGAACATTTCCTCTATTTTACTACGCAACTGTTCTTTACGGATATCTTTCATCCGCTTCTTTTGTATCAGAAAATAAGCCCGCTCTGCCAGCAGGTATAATCTTTTTTCAGGTGTTTGCTGACGCTTCAGCACAAGGTCAATTTTTTCTTTCAGTTCTTTCACACCTTCCTGCCTGGAAGCAATTGTTTTAATGACCGGTATCTCCATATTCCTTGAACTAAATGCCGGACCCAGCATCATATGAAGGTTCTTTACAAAAAGATCCGCATCTGGCCTGTCGCTTTTATTGACCACAAAAATATCCGCAATTTCCATCAGTCCGGCCTTCATTGTCTGAATTTCATCACCCGCTTCCGGAACCATCACAACAACAGTTGCATCTGCCAGACCGGCTATTTCCACTTCGCTTTGCCCTACGCCAACCGTCTCAACAATGATATAGTCAAATGGACATGCATTGAGCAGGCTGGTTATTTCAAGTATGGAAGGGTGCAAACCGCCAAGTGATCCCCGGGTTGCCAAAGACCTGATAAATACATCCGGGTGATTGTACCAGTTACTCAAACGGATCCTGTCGCCCAGCAAAGCGCCTAGGTTAAAAGGAGAGGAAGGATCTACACAAAGAACCGCAATTTTTTTTCCGCCTTTGACCAATTCCCCGATCAATCCATCTACCAGGGTGCTTTTACCCGCGCCGGGAGGACCTGTAATTCCAATCACCTGGTGTCGGTCAGACACAGGTAAGGTTCGCAGCATGCCATCATAACCCGGCACTTCATTTTCAATCAATGATATGCAACGGGCAATACTTCTGTAGTCTCCTTTCAGGGCATTTTGCCAAAGCAAATCATCCATCATGAATATATTCCGGTTTTGCGTTCTAATTTCGGTGAATTGCCGCCATCATAAAAATTTTGTTTTTGCCAGCAAGCCGAACTTTTAAAAATACAACCATCATACCGATCTCCATCGCACTCATGTGGTGCGGGTTGTTATGGAGCCGGGCCCTATTATCGCTATCAATGGCCCTTTTTATTGTAGCCGCATTAACATCAGGGCCGATAAAAGAAAAATGGGATCTTTTCAGGAAGTCCCCCTTTTTGTGGCTAATGAGTTTTTTATGTACGATCCCCTTACTATCCGGACTCTGGAGCCGTGATATTCAACAATGGCTAATGGTGATCCAGGACAAATCACCCTTGCTGGCCATTCCATTTTGCTGCAGCGCTTTAAGCACAATTAGTCAGCAACATACCCGAAAACTGGTTTACCTGGCTGTGGCAACCACGCTGCTGAGCATGGGAAAAACAACAGTATTTTATTTTTTGCACGCAAAGGAAATGTCCCTGTCCTATCTCCAGGCGAAGGTTTTACCGGTTGACATGAGTAACGATCATGTTCGGTATGGCTGGTTATTGGTACTGGTCTTTGCCGGGCTGCTGCATATTTTACTGACAAAAACCAAACAGATAAGTATAACCGAAAAAAAAGTCATCATCTTTCATTTGGCCTTTACCGTTATCTTTCTGCACCTGCTCGCTTCGAAAACAGGCATCATTGGTTTATACCTGGTCATTGGGCTTGCATTGGTTTATAATTTCCGTACCAGGCTGGCTTTATGGATCGCAGGAGCTGCATTGCTCACACCTTTTATTGCCTGGTTCAGTTTGCCCACCTTCAGAAACCGGCTGAAATTTGTGTGGTGGGACTTCCAGCATTATACCCGGGGGGGGTATACAGAGGGGTTGTCAGATACGCCCCGGATATTATCCATTCAGGCAGGAAAGGACCTTGTACAGGAAAATATTTTTTGGGGAACGGGATTTGGCGATTTGAAACAGGAAACGATGAACTGGTATATGCAGCATGCGCCATACCTGAAAGGATATGAACAGCTATTACCAAGCAACGAAGGATTGATCTATGCTGCAGGGTCCGGATTGACTGGTTTGCTATTCTTCCTGGCTGCCGTGTTGTATCCTTTTACCATGAAGGATTACAGATCAAGCTTTTTATGGATCAGTTTTCATGCATTGGCTGTATTTGGTTTCCTCTATGAGATCGGTCTCGAAACCCAATACGGCATTTTCGTGTATGCGTTTATGGGATGCTGGCTGTTTACATTGACAGGAGAAGATAAAAAAAATGTTTATTGACTTTGCATCCTTTGGAGCTGCATGAGTTTGGCATATTTAAGGTAGGTCTGACTCGCCGATTGCCTGGCAATGATATAGCCATTGAAACCATCCAGTAATCCGGCACGGATAAAATAGCTTTTTACAAATGCCATGAACGGATTCCAAATGAGGTTAAAATAGCCGGCACTTTTACCTTCTTCGAGCATAGCTTTTGCGGCCATACTGCTGAGTTTGTTTCCCTGCGTTACATATTCTTCAAGGCTGTAAAAAGTAAGATGAAGGATATCGCCCGGCAAGTGTTTTTCAGCAGATCCCTCTGACAGTTCCATTTTGTCATGCGGGTTCATGCCTCCCCATCTGGCAGCAGACTTCAACACCAACCTGAGTTTACGGTCGGGGTACCAGGTGCCGTGCCTGATCCATTGGCCACAAAACAAACTTAGCCGGTTCATGGTGTATCCTGTGTTTGGGAACCCCTTTTCTTTTTCCGCTTTGATGGATTTCTGCAACTCTGGACTAAGTGCTTCATCTGCATCCAGTGATAACACATGAGGATGTTTGGTAGCATCAAGTGCAAAGTTTTTCTGGCCAATAAATCCGAGGAAACTCTGTGGGATGAACCGGGCCCCAAAACTTTCGCAAATCTCCTTCGTTCTGTCGGTTGACCCGGAGTCTACCACAACGATCTCATCGGCAATATCTTTGACTGATTCCAGGCAACGGCCAATATTTTTTTCTTCGTGATTGGTTATAATGGCAACAGACAATTGGGCCATGGGTATTACTTGATTGGGCCGAAGATACTGAAACTCGATGGCAGAAAAGAGAACAACTGCGGATAGATCATTTTAAAAAAAATATGTAACATTACAACCGTGACGAATTTCATTCCCATATTTCCGCTTGCCCTGGTGGTATTTCCCGGAGAGGAACTGAACCTCCATATTTTTGAACCCAGGTATAAGCAATTGGTATCGGAATGCAATGCAGCAAAGAAACCATTCGGCATCCCGGCCGTTATACAAAATAAAGTTTCGGAACTGGGCACGCTGGTTGAGATCATTGAAATTGTAAAGACCTATGAAAACGGGGAGATGGATATCAGAACAAAGGGCACAAAGATTTTCAGGGTGCTTGAAATGATCACTTCGATCCCGGAAAAGGGATACAGCGGAGCCATTGTAAATTACCCGGAGAACGAGTTTACCGGCAATAATGAACTGATGCTGAAAGTAACTGACGCGATCCATGAATTACACAAAATGCTCAATGTTACCAAGCAACTAAAGGCCTCCGGCCCTGCATTGAACAGTTACGACGTGGCACACCATGCCGGATTATCCCTGGATGAAGAATATGAAATGCTGGGGCTGATGAAAGAATTACAAAGACAGGAATACCTTCGCAGGCATTTACAAAAAGTTTTACCCGTTGTAGCTGAAATGGAATCCCTAAAAGAAAAAGTGAAACTGAACGGACATTTCAGGAACCTTGGCGGATTTGAATTTAATTTTGGAAATTCAGCAACTTAATTCACCACTGCAGAAAAATTTTCCAGGTTACCGGCAGATCCTGCTTCTGCAGTCTTCCAGCCAAAGACCGGCAAATATTTACCGCAGCCAAACTGATAAACTTGTACACTACACTCTGCCTGGACTTTGGCAATACACGGCTTAAATATGCGGTCTTTGATGACAACCAGCTGCGGCAGGTTGAAGTTTTGGAGAATGACGGCCCGGAACTTATCCGGGCTTTGCTGGATCAATACAAGCCCCAAAAATCGATCCTGTCTTCCGTGGTCAATCATAACCCGGAAATCGAAACCCTGCTCTCCGGTGATACTGCATTCCACAAGTTATCACATGAAACCCGGTTACCCTTTACCGTTCCTGTTGGCAAACCGGAAACAATGGGTGCAGACCGCCTGGCCCTGGCAGCTGCAGCGGTTCAGTTTTATCCAGGGAAAAATAATCTTGTAATTGGGCTTGGCTCGGCCATCACCTATAATTTCATTAACCAATATGCCCAGTTCCTGGGAGGGGGTATTTCCCCAGGAATGGAAATGAGGTTCCGTTCCCTGAAAGATTATACCGCCAAACTCCCGCTGGTTAAAAAAGACTGGAACTTCCCGCTGGTTGGATACGATACCCGGACCAATATTTTGAGTGGAGTTGTGCTGGGAATGGCCAAAGAAATTGACGGAACCATTGACGAATACCTGGCCCGATACGGGAACTTTAACGTGGTATTAACCGGGGGTGATAGCAGCTATTTTGCAGGCCACCTAAAAAATAAGATATTTGCAGATTCGGAATTTCTATATAAAGGCCTGTATGCGATCAGTGAGACCAATAACCAACTGTAAGAGAGCGTTTTTTGTATTATCTATTTTATTAATATCCGCCCGGTTTTTGTCGGCTCAGGAGAACTCCCCCTATTCCCGGTATGGATTAGGTGATGTACTTCCGAACCAAAACATACTAAACAGGTCGATGGGAGGGCTTGCCATTCCGTTCAATGACCTTCAATCTGTAAACTTTGTCAATCCTGCCTCTTACGCTTATTTGCGGGTAACAACATTTGATATCGGTGTAGAATACAGCGCCAGGACCCTCAATGCTCAAGACCCGCCGGCAAAATTTAAAACACAATACCTGATTCCAACTTATTTCCAACTGGGACTGCCCTTAAAAAAGAAAGGATACTGGGGATTGAATATTGGATTAAGGCCAATGACAAGGATCAATTACAACTTATCCAATCGCACCAGGATTCCGGGTATAGATAGTGTCTTATACAATTATTCAGGTAATGGCGGATCTTACCAGGCCTACCTGGGAACAGGATTTGGTAATAAGAACCTAAGTTTTGGCGTCAATGTCGGCTACTTATTTGGCAATAAAGAATACAGTACAAAAGTAATTTTTATCAATGATACTGTTCCATATCAAAAATCAAATTCATCAGATACCACACGCTTTGGCGGCATTTTTGTAAACGCAGGTGTGCTTTACAGGGTTGAACTGGCCCGGAATACTTATCTGCGATTAGGCGCTACCGGTAGCATCCAGAATACATTAGCGGCCTCCCGGGATATTGCCCGTTCAACTTTTGATTTCAGCAGCACTGCTGGTATTATCGTTATTGACAGTGTGTTCAAAGCTAATGACCAGAAAGGTGAAATTATTTACCCGGGATCAGTGGGATTTGGCTTTATGTTTGAAAAAGAAGACAAATGGATGTTTGGTGCAGAAATCAACAATACTTTTTGGTCAAACTACAGGTATTTCGACCAACCGGATGCCCTTAGAAACAGCTGGACAGCCAGGATAGGCGGACAAATCATTCCGGATATCAATTCTAAATCGTACTGGCCAAGAGTTGTATACCGGGCTGGTGTTTCTTTTGGTCCGGACTATATTGATGTTGGCAAAAATCTGAACCAGTTCCTTTTTTCTTTAGGTGCCGGCTTCCCTATCAGGAGAACTTTTTACTCTAACCAGTACACAACCATAAACACCGCCATTGAAATTGGTGCCAGGGGCAATAAGAATAATTCGGTCAGTGAAAACCTTTTCAAAATTTCTGTGGGTGTAAACCTCAGTGATATCTGGTTTAACCCAAGGAAATACGATTAAATTATTACCACAAATGTTCCGCACCCGGAAAATATACAATATTGGAGCAGTCCTTATGGGCTGCTTTTTTGTGTTTTCCTGTGTCAATGATGAAAAGAAAGTGCAGGAATTATTCGAGAAGAAGTTGGGGATAGATGAAGCCATTGACATTGTAAGTTACATGAGCCAGTCGGGAAAAATGAAAGCCCGCCTTACATCACCACTTATGATACGTTACCAGGACTCCATGCCCCGCATGGAATTTCCCAAAACACTGCATGTAGATTTTTACGATGATTCCATTGCGATCCAAAGCCAGCTTGACGCCAACTTTGCACAGTATTTTGAAAGTCTCAATAAAGTTTTTCTAAAAGACAGCGTAAGGGTTTTCAATGCCCAGGGCGATACCCTTTTCTGCCAGGAATTATGGTGGGATCAGCCCGAAGCCCGTTTCCATACGGATAAGCCCGTTCGTATCCATAAGCCCGGCACCATCATTATTGGTGTTGGCCTTACGGCTCCACAGGATTTCAAGACATTTACCATGTACAAAATAACAAACAGTATCCTGAGGATAAAAGACGAACTGAGTACCACTGACACAACGTCAACCCCCAGTCCGGATTCAACTACACGCAGGCCTGTTTCCCGATAAATAATCTCCCGCTTCTGTAAAAGACATTACATCCGGAAAACGTACATTGTGGCAGAAATTAACCTAAACCAGATATCTATGGAATACAGGATCATGGGCCGCACCGGCTTGCAGTTGAGTATACTTTCTTTTGGGAGCTGGGTAACTTTTCATAAACAGATTGAAGATAATACGGCAGAATCCCTTATGGGAATGGCCTATGATGCCGGTATCAATTTCTTTGACAACGCGGAAGGTTATGCGCTGGGAGAAAGCGAAAAAATGATGGGACGGGTGCTCAAACAAAAAAACTGGGAACGAAGTTCCTATGTTATTTCATCTAAGGTATTTTTCGGCTGGAGAAAAGATAATAAACCAAATCAAACCGGACTGAGCCGTAAACACATTTTTGAAGCCTGTCATGAAGCACTGGGCCGACTTCAATTGGATTACCTCGACCTGTTTTTCTGTCATCGCCCTGACCCAATGGTGCCCATTGAAGAAGTTGTATGGACAATGCATAACCTCATTCAACAGGGCAAGATACTGTATTGGGGAACCAGCCAGTGGAGCGCTGCCGAAATCATGGAGGCACACCGGGTGGCACAACAGTACAAACTCATCGGCCCCTCCATGGAACAGCCGCAGTATAATATGTTTGAAAGGTATAAAATGGATATGGACTACCTGCCTGTATTCAAGAATGTGGGACTTGGTACAACCATCTGGAGTCCGTTGGCTGCAGGGTTCCTTACCGGAAAGTACCTGGAAGGCATACCCGAGGATTCAAGGCTGGCCATCACGGGTTTCGACTGGCTTAAGAACCGCTGGTTGCAGGAAGAAAAGATCGGTAAACTTCGCAAACTGGTTGTGCTTGCAAATAATCTGGGGGTTTCAATGGCATCACTCGCCATTGCCTGGACCATCCGGAATCCGCATGTTACAACGGCCATCCTTGGCGCCACCAAAAAAGAACAGCTTGCAGAAAACCTGAAAGCCCTGGATGTACTGAAATTACTTACTCCGGAGATGATGGATGAAATTGAAAAGATATTACAGAATAAACCCTACATGGATCTGTCCTAGCATGCCCGTCCTGCTTGCGGTTAAATTTTCAATCATGCAGAAAGTCATTTTAATAATAACACTATCATCGATTCTTCAGTCTGCTTTTTCACAGTCGCAAGATCTTTTTTTCAGCTATGAAATAAATAAAATCCAATACCACAACACAAAAAAGGATGAACAACAAAAAATAAAACTGCAAACAGTAAAAACAACTCAGGATTTATTTAACCTGTATACTGTCACGTTCGAAAATATTTCAGCAGATACCCTCAACCTAAGAAATGTAGTTCCTTTTGGTACCGGCAATGAGCATGTGTACATCACCGGAAAAGGAGATCACCCTTTGTCGCGGTCACACCTTTTTATCCCCGGCAGGATACCCGTTAATGTTGTTTGTCCGGATAATGCCTGGGAACTTGGCTTTGCATTTATCACCCATCCTGATAAGCCCTCAATGGCAGGATTTTCAAGACGGGATCTCCCTTCACTTCAGAAAGGACAAAGAAAACGTTTTGAAACGGTCCTCTATCCCGGTGGTTCTGTTGTATACAGCATATGGACCAAAGAAATGTCTGGCGACTGGCAGGACGGTCTGCGGGTATTTTTTCAGCAGCACAAAATATTCGATCTCCCCTCTTTCGATAATGCCATGTTTGATCGAAAGGACCTTCAGTGGATACGGAAGAGCTATGTGATGCATCTTATCATGGCATGGGACAAACAGTATTATGACCAGGCAGATAATCGCTTTCACCTTTCGGAATTTATGGAAAGAGGCAGGCATCTTTATGGCGGCGACGATGTAATCGGCATCTGGCCAACCTGGCCATCACTGGGCCTTGATCAACGCAACCAGTTTGACTTATTCAGGGACCTTCCAGGTGGTACCACCGGGATAAAGGCCATGGCCGATTCAATTCGAAGGAAAGGCTCAAAATTTTTTATCTGTTATAATCCCTGGGACGAAAGTACAAGGACAGAGGGTCACCTGAAAGGGCTTGCAGACCTGATCAGGGAAACCGGTGCTGATGGCGTTGTGCTGGACACACGTGGCGCTTCCAGTAAAGAGCTCCAGGATGCAGCAGACAAGGTTAGGCCTGGCGTGGTGATGTACAGCGAAGGTATGGCCATCCCGAAAGATATGCCCGGCATTGTCTCCGGACGCGTACACAATGCATTGTATTATGTGCCGATGCTTAACCTCAACAAATTTATAAAACCCGAGTTCGCCATCTTCAGGGTTGCAGAATTATTTAAAGAAAAAATTCAACGGGAATTTGCCACTTCCTTCTTTAATGGATACGGAACGGAACTGAATATTTTTGCACCGGGCCAGCCCGACTGGATCATTGAACAATATAAATACCTGGGAAAAACTTCCAGGATATTGAGGGATAACGCCAATAACTTTACGGAAGGTATATGCACACCATTGATCCAAACAACATCAGACAGTATCTGGGTCAACAAATGGGAAACAAGTGATAAGACCATTTACACCCTATACAGCATTGTTCCACAGGGGTACAAAGGTTTTCTTTTTGACATCGCTCCAACTAAAAACAAACATTACGTTGATCTCTGGCACCATAAATTATTGGAACCCCTGAACGTAAACGGGCGATGGATGATTGAAGCCCAGGTAAAAGCATTCAATGCAACAGACCTTGGCACCAATAATGAAGGAGAGGTGGATTGTATTGCTCAATTACCTGTGCTCATTAACACAATGCTTGAAGGCGACAGGTTAATAGTGGATGCCCGTAAAGGAAATGCGCTGAAAATATGGGCCGGTGAACCCGCATATGAAAAAAAACCACTGCTGCTAAATCCCGGTCAACATACTATCTTACTGAGTGATCATTTTGGAAGATATGAAGGTGATTTTATCATCCAGTTATTTGACAACGACATACTACTGGACGAAAACATACTAAGCATCAAGCCTGGTACAGCCAGAAAAATCACTAAGACAGAAAAAACAACCGGGCGTAAAGGCAGTACGGCAGGCATGGTAAATATTCCGGCAGGCAAATTCATTTTCCGGCAAAGTCATGGCGATGCTTTCATTCCTTATCCGTCAGAAAATGTTGACAGTACATTTGAAATGCCGTCCTTTTTTATGGATAAGCACCCGGTCACTAATGCACAATTTCAGGTATTCTTAAAATCATCCGGATACAAGCCTTCTGATACATCCCGTTTCCTGAAGCATTGGATAAATAAAAAAATACCTGTCGGCATGGAGCAGTTCCCGGTTATTTATATCAGTTATGAAGACGCACTTGCTTATTCTGGTTGGGCCGGAAAAAGATTGCCAACAGAAATTGAATGGCAATACGCTGCCCAGACCAGCGCACTTAATGAATGGCCCTGGAAACAAACAAAAACTGTTACCCGAAAATCCGAAATGATAACAGAAACACTCACAGTAACCTCACTGGAAGGTATTGATTCTATGCATTGTAACCTGGGCAGTGGCATGCTTTATCCCGTTGGTAAATATCCAGCCGGCGCAAATCCTTATGGACTGGAGGACCTGGTGGGATCTGTCTGGCAATTAACAAATGATGTTTACATGAATGGAAGCTACCTGTATATCATCATGAAAGGCGGAAGTTATTTCAAACCTTCATCAAGCTGGTGGTATGTTCAGGGCGGACCACGCGAGTTGCATTATCGGCAACAACTCCTCAGGGTATCCCAGGGCTTTGAAAGAAATGCAACGGTTGGGTTCAGGTGTGTCAGGGATAAGTAAACTGGCCATCACATATAAAAAACAGATCTATCAGTCATTATCCCCTTCACCATTACCGTTCCGCCTGTTGTTCTCTTTTCCGAACAACTGAAAATCGCGGTTTCCAAACCGGTAAGTGAATGTAAGCCTGTAGGTCCGTACTCGCCACCGCCTGTAAGAATCCTGGTAGAAATTTTCCGTATCAAATATTTGTCCGGAAATATTTGTGTTAAACACATCATTAATGGAAAGTGTGACTGCTGCAGCTTTTTGTTTCAGGAATTCTTTCCTTATAGCGAAGTCTACCACAAACTCTGCTTTATTTTTCCCCTGGGGGATTACTTCCTGTGATTCATACTGACCATTCAACTGGAAATTGAAATCAGTCCACAACGGTTTTTTTGATTTGGTTGTATAATTAACGATCAACTTGCCTTCCCAGTTAAACCCTTCATTATTCAGGTTAACGTCGCCAACAATTGCTTTTACCCTGCGGTACTGCAGGTTTATATTTGGGATCACCTCCAGGTTTCCGAATTTTTTCTGGTAAGTTAATTCTGTGCCCATCCTGTTTGTGTACTGTGCATTAATGAATGTATTCAGTATGGCATTGGGTTCTATCGCGGCATTATTGAGTTGCTGATATTGTTCGGCTGTTAAAGTATCACTATACCGCGTGATATCATCCTGGTTATTATGGAAATAAAGTACACCCAGGAAACTGCCTTTGTCAAATTGTTTTTGGTAGTTAAATTCAAAAGCATTCACATATTCGGGTCTTAATTCCGGATTGCCCCTTGAGATATTTAAAGGATCGATAATACTGATGTAGGGATTCAACTGCCAGAAATTAGGCCGCCTGATCCTGCGACTAAAATTCAATTGAATCTCTTCCCCTTCCCGCACTTCTTTTGACAGAAAAATACTGGGGAATAATCCATCAAAAATATTTCCCAGGTTAGATGGAACTGTGTAGCCAAATGTTTGTGCGCTGTCAACCAGGGTTCCTTCAAACTTTGAGTACTCAGCTCTCAGCCCTACCTGATATCGTATGCTTTTCCATTTATTTGTATAGGTTGTATAGGCCGCATATACCTGTTCGGTATATAATACATTGGTGCTAAGTGGCAATTTAACTTCCCCTCCGTTGATCAGCGAAAAGGAATTTAAAATATTCGAATTTTCATTTATATAAGCCCTTAGGCCCATTTCAATTTTAGAGGAGTCGGTGATGGGATTTTCATAATCTGCCTGTATGGTAAGCTGATTATTTGCATTGCTGCCATCATTCCTTATAAAATTGGGTTCCCTGGCAACGGAACCATCAGGCAAATAAAAATAATTGGATATAGTTGAATTATTTGAACCAGTGCCAGTATTGAAAGTAATATCAGCCGTAAACTCATGGCCCGATTTAGGGAAATCATGTTTATAATTCAATTGTGTATTGCTTCGTTTAAAATTAGAAATGGACAAACTGGTCCTTTCTCCTATTTGGGATAGTTCTTTATCTATATCAAGAAATTCCTGGTCCTGCTTTTCGTCGTTACTGAATTTCCCATTAACAAAATTCTGCGAAAAGGTAAGTGTATTACGGTTGTTGATAAAATAATCCGCCCCAAAACGAATGGATGTAAACTTTCTTTTGATATCTGTTAGTGTTTCCTGGTTGAAATAATCCGTAGCCACACCGTTATCCCTATTTTCCCTTTGTGCCTCACTTCGTGCAACACCACCCGATTGATTATAATTTCCACTGGCAAAATAATTCATTTTCCCCTGACGCAGATTCAGGCTCAGATTACCTGTTAGCACTTCAGGATATCCTGCACCAATATTTGCAATGCCATTGAACCCGTTGCGCCTGCTTTTTTTCATCACCACATTGATAATACCACCACTTGTTGCCGCATCAAATTTTGCGGATGGATTGGTAATCAGTTCAATTTTTTCAATATCATCAGCGGGAATTTGCTGCAGCGTGAGGATAGTTGGACGCCCGTCTACAAAGATCTGTGGGCTTGCATTTCGCAACTGTACTTCGCCATTTACATCCACGGTAACCGAAGGGATATTACGCATGACATCAATGGCCGTTCCTCCGGTTGAAGTTATACTCTTCTCAACTGTGAATACTTTCCGGTCTATGCCCATTTGCAAAGCAGGCTTAGTACCTACAATTTTAATTTCCTGAAGTGAAGTGGCCTCCCTCTCCAATTTAATATTTCCAAGATCCAGAGAAGGAACTTTCCCGGATCTGTTAACGGTTGATAATCTCACAACCTGACTGTATGCGGCGAATCCAAGGTTCGAAACAGTAACGATGAATGAATCCGGGATGATGAAGTTTTCAAAATTAAACTCACCATTATTTTTGGTAAGCATCCCGGCAATCAGGCTGTCATATGCCGCTGAGGTTACTGCCCTTTTGCGCTTAATAAAAACCTCTACGGTAGCGGCGCCAATACCCTTGTTATCAGCATCAACAACCTTGCCGTAGAGCCTTGCCTGAAAACCGGCACGCAATAACGGGTCAATGGGTACATCCATTCCCTGTTCCTGGGCAAAGGCCGAAATCAGGCCCAGCGAAACAGACATTATAGAGAGAAAAATTTTCTTCATAATAGCAAATAGTCTCCAGTACAAATAATACTGGTCATAGTTAGATGCCCACTAACAGCCTAACTTGCGCTAAAAGATTCATTATTGAACAATTTTATAATAATTGAAAGGCTCATTATTACCACTGGTTATATTAACATTAATTTATGTATCATAGCCAAACCAAATTAAAATGACATATATGGATCATACAAAAATACAATGGTATTGATTTCGGACTTAAAACAGCAATCAGAACATGGAATGGCCATTTTGAAATGAAAATTTATAAAAAGGTATCTAACCGTTTAATGGCCTGGGAAATATATTAGATCTTGTTAATTATACTGGCCGAATTGTATTAGTTTTAGTTCAATAAATTGTTCATTTAATCATTCGAAATTATTTATGTCATACCAGGGAAGAACTGCATTCATCACCGGTGCCAGCAGGGGCATCGGAAGGGCTATAGCGCTAAAACTTGCCAGCGAAGGAGCTAATATTGTTGTTGCCGCAAAATCCGTGGAGGAAAATCCAAAGCTGGGCGGAACCATTTTTTCTGTAGCAGAAGAGATAAAAGCGCTGGGTGCAAAAGCCCTGGCGGTGCAGTGTGATATACGTTTTGAAGACCAGATCCAGGCGGCTCTAGATAAGACCATTGCAGAGTTTGGTGGTATTGACATTTTAATCAATAATGCTTCTGCCATATCGCTCACCCCTACTGAACAAACAGAATCTAAGCGATACGACCTGATGCACGGGATCAATGTACGGGGAACTTTTTTCGTAAGTAAAGCCTGTATCCCTCATTTACGCAAAGGCACCAATCCACATATACTTAACCTTTCTCCGCCAATCAACCTGGACCCAAAGTGGTTTGCCAACCACCTGGCCTATACCATGAGTAAATACAATATGAGTATGATCGCACTGGGCTTGGCTGAAGAGCTGAAGAAAGACCGCATTGCGGCCAATACACTCTGGCCCCGCACTACCATTGCCACGGCAGCAGTACAAAACCTGCTGGGCGGCGAAATGCTGATGAAGATGAGCCGCACGCCGGATATTCTGGCGGATGCAGCATACTATATCCTGAAACGCCCTTCCGGTTCATGTACCGGCAATTTCTTTCTGGATGAAGCAGTACTGGCTGAAGAAGGAATTACGGATCTATCAGCTTATTCCGTTGTACCCGGCGCCCATTTATATACCGATCTTTTTCTGTAACCCGGGATTATTCTCTTAATGACTTTGATATTCTCAAAAAATCATCATTGATTTTTGGTTTATTTTCAAGCGTCGTCCAGCACATGATCTTATAAAAATGTTCGGGTGTTTCCACGCCTGTAATCAGCATGTAAAAATCATTGCCTTCTTCCGTCCAGTAAAACTCTGCCTGCGCGTGCTTGTTGCCGTTATTTGAGAATTCCTTTGGGTTGCCCTGCTGCCTGCCCGGAAAATCTTTTTTAAAATCATTGGAGAAACTTTCCAGAAAATCTTTGGCATTCACGAATTTGATGCCCATACTTTCCAATTGCGATTTATCGTCTTCAATTACAATCACAAAAGCAACACGGGAAGTGTTCCGGTACTGTAATGATGCATTATCATTCAACTCAAATGTGCGGGTGAAATAATCAGGAATGTCCATTGTAAAGCAGTTCCCGCCTTTCCTGGCAGAAAATTCCTGCGCCATGGACGTAAAAGACATCAAAGCTGAAACGAGCAATCCATAAATCCTATAGTTCATAATGTAAATTTGACTACTGCTGAATGGCCGCAATGTTATCCATCACCCAAACTCCACGGCCATAGGTTGCAATCACCAGGTTATTGTCGCGGGGATGAATAAACAGGTCCTGAACGGAAACGGTTGCAGGCAGGTTGGCCTGCAGGGACATCCAGGTTTTGCCTGCATCCTTACTCACATAAACGCCCAGATCAGTTCCACAGTATAACACCTTTTGATTTTTAGGATCCTCTCTTACAACGTTTACAGGTGCCGCTGGCAGGTTGCCGGCAATACTTTGCCAATGCTCACCATTGTCTGTTGAGCGGAAGATATACGGTTTATTATCATCCTCCCGCCTGTTACTCAGGGTTAGATAAACTGTTGCCGCATCGTATTTGGATGCTACCAGTCTTGATACATGTGCATTCTGTGGTATATCCTTCATCACCTGGCTCCACGACTTTCCTTCTCCCTGCCTAACCCAAACCCGGCCGTCATCCGTTCCAGCATAGAGCAGCCCCTTAACCAAGGGAGATTCATCAATAGCAGTGATGGCCTGGTGGTTTATGGCATATGGAGTCCGGCCCATTTTCTCCTTATTGTTATACGTGAGATCATCACTGATCCTCGTCCAGGTTTCGCCTTTATCTGTTGATCTGAACAGGTATTGAAAGCCATGATAGATGGTGTTATTATCATGCGGCGAAAGCATGGTATATGCCAGCCATTCACCGCGATGCACTTCCTCATCTGCAGATTTTTTGGGAAAGATATTTTTTGAACGAATGGAATCCGGTTTAGAAAGATCACTGCGCATCAGCCGGCCATAAAAACTGGAGGCATACACCAGGTTTGGATTTTGCGGATCCACGGCAATGATGGTGCCCTCTCCTCCCGGTGCATCATCCCATTGTTTGATACTGTTATCTTTCTTCCCAAATGTGTTCCTGATGCTTGCCATGAAACTTCCTTCATCCTGCACGGAGCCCACAATATTATACGGCGTGGCCATATCATAGGTGATATTGTAAAATTGTGTCGTGGGGATATTCCGGAAAAAATTATACCACCGTTTGCCACCATTGTAAGTAACTACCACACCGCCGTCATTTCCGTTGATGATATATTTAGAATCAGCCGGGTCAATCCAAAGCGCGTGATGGTCACCGTGAGTTCGGTCGCTGAGCTTGTCTTCGCCACGCATCACATTGAAGGTCTTGCCGCCATCTGTTGACTTTGCGAGGGGTACACCCATTATGTAAACCGTATTCTCATCATTTGGATCAACCCTTATCTGTCCGAATACCCAGCCATAGGTTCCGGCGAATCTTTCGAGTTTATCATCTTCCGTACTTACTTTCCGCCAGTTATCCCCTTTGTCATCGCTGCGGTAAACCTGCACACCAAATGGGATAACCTGGATGGGACGGCCATAGGGATCAAGTTCACCTGCTCTTGGCTCCCGCTTGGGTGAATGATTATCCACATACGCATATACAACATTAGGATTACTCCTGGAAAAAGATAAACCAATACGGCCGGTAAATTTCGTTTGTGGCAAACCGTTATCCGAGACCTTCCAGGTATTACCTCCATCATTGGTTTTGTAAACGTGGTCACCATCATCGGGCACCGGATCGCTCCAGCGGCGACGGATGCGGTTCCAGGTGGATGCGATCAGGGTATTGGGATCAGATGGATCTATCACGAGATCAATAGCGCCTGTTTTGTCATCATTGCCCAGGATCTTCTTCCAGGTCTTGCCGCCATTCTCGGATTTAAATACGCCACGGTCGATATTATAACTCCATTCATTTCCGCTTGCCGCTGCATACACTATTTCGGGATGTTGGGGATGAACAACGATCCGGGCAATTGTACCGGTGTTTTCCAGTCCGATGTGTTGCCAGGTTTTCCCGCCGTTCATCGATTTATACATGCCAAGCCCGGGAAGTGAAGCACGAAAAATATTTGCCTCGCCTGTACCCAGGTAAATGATATCATTATTGGAAGGTGCAATGGCAAAACTGCCGATCGACTGTGTTGCCTGTTCGTCAAATAATGGTTCCCAGTTTTGGCCTGCATCTGTTGTTTTCCAGAAACCACCCGTTGCGAACGCTGCATACATAATATTTCGCTTACCGGATATCCCGGCAATTTCCGTAACCCTGCCGCTGATATTATCGGGGCCCACATTTCTCCAGCTAAGGCTGTTGTAAGGTGATGACTTTGTAAGCAATTGATGCTTTTGGAATGCGGTCATTTTACCGGAACCAGTGGCAGGCAAAATTTGAGCCCCCAAAAAACCGGAAATGGCCAAACATAAAAACAAAGGCACCCAGCGTTGAATTAGTTTCTGCATGATAGGTTTGATTTTGTAATCGGATGTCAATTATGAAATCTTCAAATTCAAATTAATGATAATATCCCCTGAAGATTTCATTTATTATTTCTTTCCCTAAATTAAGGATTAGCCTGTAAATTGTAGATTGAATAAAATACAAAAACATTCCATGAAGTATTTATTGAGTTTTTTACTGATTTCCGTGTGCTCATTCACCTATGCACAGAAAAAAGTGACAACTTCAAAAACAGATGCATCTAAAACAGAAGCCATGCTGCATTTGGAGAACAATGTTGCTCCATATAAAGAAGCAGCGCTGAAAATCTGGGACTATTCCGAGGTTGGTTATAAAGAAGAGAAGAGTTCCGCATTATTGAAAGACATGCTTACAAAAGAAGGATTCAAAGTTGAGCCTGGTGTAGCCGGCATCCCCACTGCTTTTGTAGCAAGTTATGGCAGCGGAAGCCCTGTAATTGGCATCCTGGCCGAATATGACGCATTGCCCGGACTCACACAACAAGCAGTACCCGAAAAAAAGTCAGCAGAGGGCAGGCAGGCAGGGCACGGTTGCGGTCATCACCTGTTTGGCACCGCTTCTGTAGCGGCTGGCATTGAACTGAAAAATCAAATGATAAAGAATGGCTGGAAAGGAACCATAAAAGTTTATGGTTGCCCTGCAGAGGAAGGCGGTTCGGGTAAAGTGTACATGGTGCGTGAAGGGCTTTTCAATGGAGTTGATATTGTGATGCACTGGCATCCCGGCGATGAAAACCGTGCCTGGATGGATGGAGCATTGGCAAACAAGTCAGCTAAGTTCAGATTTTATGGAATTTCGGCGCACGCTTCTGCTTCACCGGAAAGAGGTCGTTCATCACTGGATGCGGTAGAAGCAATGAACAATATGGTCAATATGATGCGAGAACATATTCCTTCATCTACGAGGATTCATTACGTGATCACCAGTGGCGGGAAAGCGCCTAATGTTGTGCCGGATTATGCGGAAGTTTATTATTATGTACGTCACCCAAAAAAAGAAGATGCTGTTGAGATTTTTGACAGGATAACCAAAGCGGCAGAAGGTGCGGCACTTGGTACCGGAACCACAATGAAATTTGAAATCATTGGGGGCACTCATGATCTGTTGCTTAATAAGACACTGAACAATGAGATCAATAAGAATCTGATATTAGTTGGCGGTATATCATATACCCCTGAAGAAATTGAATTCGCTAAAAAACTTCAGTCCACTTTGACTTTTACAACGCCATCATACCTGGAGGCAGCAAAGATTCAGCCAATGTCATTACCTGAAAATTCAAGTCCCGGCTCCACCGATGTAGGTGATGTTAGTTATGTTGTACCAACAGTTGGTTTCAGCACCGCCACCTGGGTACCTGGTACACCGGCACACAGCTGGCAGGCCGTTGCCTGCGGAGGTACTGATATAGGGATTAAAGGCATGCTGGTTGCCGCTAAAGCACTAACCAATATGGGTATAGACCTGCTTAATAATCCCGCACTGATTGAATCCGCAAAAAAAGAATTCATCCAGGCGAAAGGGAATTATCAATACAAGGCCCTGCTTGGAGATCGTAAACCGGCGTTGAACTACAGAGACTAACCTGGAGGAAATAAGAAATAAGGAACAAAAAATAAGGAATTAGGAAGGGAATACATTAACCGCTAAGGATAGACAGAAGTCAACCTCGGGGTCCGGTCTGACCCTTTTGAATGACTCAATCAGAAAGGCGTCTGCCCGGGATCCCACCGAAAACGGTCTGACCCCTGCCTGCGTGACGCAGTCAGGCAGGGCCCCGGGTCTCCTATGTTTACAAAAATAAGTAAATAGCTCTTTGAGATTATAAGTTACAAGCCAATAGTTTTGGATTACAAAGTGAAAAAGAGTGAGAGCGGATCCCGGTCTAAACAACCCCTGAGGTATGTTCACGGTCAGATACTGCCTCCTCTTTTTTATCTCTTCGAGTTTGAACAGAATGTAAGGAATACTACAGGTTAGTATATCCACAATATCCAACCAGGAGACAAAACGAAGGGAGATTTTTCACTTTTTCATCTTTTATTTTTAAAAATGAATTGGCATGAAAAAGATCATTAAACAAGTTGTTGGTATTGATGTAGCGCAAAAGGAGTTGGTAGTATCTCTAAGCCGTATGGATGAACAGATAACGGTGGAGGTATTTGCCAATAAGGTTTTTGCGAACAACCCCAAAGGCTTTACAGCGCTGATTGGTTGGGTAGAAAAACTGACGGATCCGAAGGTTTATCTGAGCTATGTAATGGAAGCTACAGGTGTTTATCACGAGCGCCTGGCGTATTTTCTGGAAGAAAAGGGACAGGCCGTGAGTATTGTGTTGCCGAGCAAAATCAGTAATTATGCCCGGACCTTGGACGTGAAAACGGTTACCGACAAAACGGCTTCTGAAGCCATCGCCAGATTTGGCGCTGAACGGAAGCTGGACCAATGGAAGCGGCCAAAGGCGATCTTTAAGAAGCTCAGGCAGTTAACCCGTGAACGGGACCAGGTTGTGGCTGATAGAACGGTAGCAAAGAACCAATTGCATGCAGAACTGGCGGAAGCTGAACCCGGCAAATCAAGTGTGGATCGGATCAAAAAGAAGATTACTTTTTTCGATAAGCAGGAAAAAGAGATCATGACAGAACTGAAGGCGGTAATGAGTGTGGACGATGATCTCAAGCGCCTTGTTGCCTTGATCTGTACCATCCCGGGAGTAGGGCTGCTGACAGCCGTTATCGTTCTGGCAGAAACCAATGGTTTTGAATTGATCCGAAATAAACGTCAGTTGGTTAGTTATGCCGGCCTGGATGTCAGGGAAAAACAGTCAGGGACATCGGTCAGAGGTAAACCTCGCATATCCAAAAAGGGAAACAGATACTTAAGAAAAGCGATGCATTTTCCAGCATTAAGTGCAATCAGCCATGATGAAAAATATAAAGCCATTTTTGCAAGGCTGGTATCAAAACATGGGATTAAGATGAAAGCTGCAGTATGTGTGCAAAGAAAAATGTTGGAAATGATTTATACGGTTTTTAAAAAGCAAGAAGCATACGACAAGATGTATTACATGCGGCAGACAGAAGTTCAGGCAGGGTTCTAAAAAAAATTAGGGAGCAGTTTAAAAAACTGCCCCCCTAAACAGGCTGGAACTTGTCCGCCTTGGAAAAACAAAATTAAAAATAATTTCAATAAAAAAATTGGATTTTAACACAGAATCTGAGCGCCCCGGGTGACCGCCTGACGAAGTCAGAAAGAATAAGGAACAGGGGAATAAGGAACAGGGGAATAAAGAATGGAATACATTAACCGCAAAGAAAGCCAGAAGATTTATTAATTCAATTCTGCCAGCGCTTCCG
>JBGSHT010000024.1:0-125936 GCA_041752135.1 Chitinophagaceae bacterium
TCCCGCTTAGAAAGTCCGCTTGAAAGAAATGCCTTGATAACTTGATGCTTTTCAGTGTCGGTGAAGTATTTCCTCGACTTTTGAATGATTTTTGGGTCCATATTTTACACTTTTGGTGTAAACCTATTTTAGGACAAGACATTAGTACTTTAGGGGGAGGACAACCATTTTTTAAATCATATTATAGATCACATGTATAACCGTCAACCCTCGAGCCAAATTACAAATGAGATTTAAATGGATAATCATATAATTTGAAGCAACCCGGAGTCTTGCCGGCTTTGCGTTAACTGTTTTTTCCGGCTCAGCAGTCAAAAATACCGGTTCAGCATAGAAAAGGTGGATAATCCTGATTCTGGCATTATTTTCACTTATGAACACTGCTATGACCAGAAAAAATATAATCATCTCCTTAGTCATTCTACTGCTTCTTGCCTTAAGCACCGGAGCGTGGTATATTTTTAATAAACCCCATAGATCACTTGAACAGGCTGAATCAATTACCGTAAGTGCCGATTCTTTACTGGCATCCTATCTGCAAAATGAAAAAATTGCCAACACTAAATACCTTGATAAAGCCCTGGCTGTGAATGGAGAAATCGCAGAATTAAATAAAAACCAATCCGGACAAACTGTGGTTATTCTCAAGACACAGGATCCGATGGCAGGAGTAGTTTGCACTATGCAGAAAATACCTGAAACCGGACTTACCATTGGGCAACAGGTTCAGGTTATGGGCTTTTGTTCCGGCTATATTTCAGATGTTGTACTTAGAGATTGCCAACTTATTAAAGAAAATTAAGACACACTATGAAGACCAGCATGATTTTTTTAACCCTGCTTTTCATTTCTACGGCCGTCTTTTACTCATGCCGGCATGAAGTTCTTCCCGAACCTACTCCTCCAACCGGTGGTGGAGGAACTGTAACAGGGAAAATTTGTTTTGAATCAGAGGTATTGCCCATATTTCAATCAACCTGTGCAAAAGCCGGATGCCACGATAAGATTTCAGCTGAAGAAGGGTATATCCTGGACAGTTACGCAAACATCGTAAAAAGGGGAATCGTTCCCGGCAAAGCCACTTCCAGTGAATTATATAAAGTCCTTTTTAAATCAGGAAAAGACCGGATGCCGGAACCACCCAACCCCGAATTAACCGTACAACAAAAAAACATTATTGGAACCTGGATCAATGAAGGCGCCGAAAACACCGTCAACTGCGGTTCAAACTGTGATACGGCTAAGTTCACATTTGCAGCAAACATCAACCCCATTATGCAAAACAGTTGTGTAGGATGTCATAATGCAGCATCACTGGGCGGTGGCGTAAATCTTAATGGTTATAGCAATGTGAAAGTGTATGCAACTAATGGAAAACTATATGGCTCTGTTGCGCACCAACCCGGTTATATTGCTATGCCGCAGGGCAGTAGCAAACTTTCGGATTGTAATCTCCGTATTATTCAAAAATGGATAGAGGCCGGTGCCCTTAATAATTAAAAATAAATCGATATGCATTCAGGAGTCCGTATATTTTTTTCAGTGATATTGTTCATAAGCCTTGTGACCTTAGGTGGTTGTTATTATGATAATGAAGAGTATTTATATGGAAATACACCATGTGATGTTACAGCAGTAACGTATAGTGTTACCGTGTCGCCAATTCTGGCAACAGCCTGTTATAATTGCCATGGTGCAGCAACAGGGAATGCAAGTGGCGGGGGAATTATCCTTGACAGTTACACAAAACTGAAACCTTATGTAACCAACGGAAAGCTGATGGGCAGTATAAACCATGCCGGGGGTTATTCTGCCATGCCAAAAGGCGCCACTAAACTCAGCTCCTGTGATATCCAAAAAATTCAGGCCTGGATAACGGCTGGCGCACTTGAAAATTAATGCTCATTTCAAAAAAATCAATATGTATAAGAAATTAATTTATCCATTCCTGCTTTCCTGTATTGCCTTTTCAGCCGGAGCACAGGATATTTATTTCACCCGGACCGGCAAGATTGAATTTCATTCAGGCTCATCAATAGAGGATATAGACGGAACAAATAATGAAGTATCCAGTATGCTTAATATCAAAACAGGTGAGATGGCATTTACCGTGCTGGTAAAAAGTTTTCACTTTAAAAGGGCCCTGATGGAAGAGCACTTCAATGAAAATTATATGGAAAGTGAAAAATTTCCGAAGGCATCATTCAAGGGTAAAATCGTTAATATGCCTGCATTAAATGTTACGGCTAATGGATCTTACAACATTCAGACGGAAGGTGAATTAACGATTCATGGTGTTACTAAAAAAGTTACCGTACCCGGAAAAATAACTGTAAATGGAGGAAAAATTACAGGCGTTTCCAGTTTCAAAATTCTGTTATCAGACTACAATGTTATTATTCCAGGTGTAGTAGCGGAAAAATTTTCGAAAGAGACCGAAATCAATGTTTCATGTGTTTATGATCCCCGCTCTTAAAAAAGTTGACATGCAAAATTCAATTCTGAGAACAATCGTTTTTATACCTTTCCTGGTTATCATTCCCTTCCTTTCGTTTTCGCAGAAAAAAGGATCAGAGAAGAAAGAAATACCGAAAAAAGAATCAACGGACCTGATGGACATGCTGGAAAAGGAAATAGCCAGTAAACCGGTTACCAATTATACAACCGCAACATTTAAAACAACCCGGCTGATCAATGCACATTCGATTGAGAATGTGGCAGGCGGGGTGATGGATGTCAAAATCTCCCACCGTTTTGGAGAACTGAACAGCGGGTTGTATGAACTCTTTGGCCTGGACAATGCGTCCATCAGAATCGGGGCTGACTATGGCATTACGGATTGGCTGATGATAGGCCTGGGAAGAAGCAGTTACGAAAAGCAGTACGACGGTTTTCTTAAGATGAAATTCCTGAGACAATCAACCGGCAAAAAAAATGTGCCGCTAAGCATTAGCGGATTTGCGGGCATTTATTATAACACCCTGAAGTGGTCTGAACCTGACAGGGAAAATTATTACACTTCCCGGATCAACTATGCATTCCAGTTATTGATGGCCAGGAAATTCAGCGAAGGTTTTTCATTGCAACTCTCTCCTACCCTTGTCCACAGGAATCTTGTACCATTGGCAACTGATCAGAATGATTTGTTGTCAGTAGGTATTGGTGCCCGGCAGAAAATCACCAAACGGATGAGCATTAACGTGGAATATTACTACCAGATACCGGGGTATAAACTTGAAAACTCGGTAGACCCGTTAAGCCTTGGCATTGATATAGAAACAGGCGGCCACGTTTTCCAGTTTATTTTTACTAACTCAACCGGTATTGCTGAGAACCAGTATATAACAGGCACCACCGGCAAATGGAGTAAGGGTGATATCCATTTTGGTTTTAATGTAGCCAGGGTATTTACGTTGAAAAAAACGAACCGCAAGGAAATGAAGTAAACGAAGATCAGAGAAAATACTGTAATGCTAATTCATACCCTTTCAAACCAAGGCCTGAAATCGTCCCTTTTGCTTTAGCTGAGACATGAGAAATTTTTCTGAATTCCTCACGGGCATGCACATTCGAAATGTGCACTTCAATAACAGGTGCCTTTATAGCCGCAATGGCATCACCGATGGCCACAGAAGTATGCGTGTATCCCCCGGGATTTAAAATGATCCCGTCTGCAACAGCCCCTTCTTTTTGAAGCGCATTAATGAGCTCACCTTCTAAATTGCTCTGGAAATAAGTTATGTCAACCATCGGGTATTTTGCCACGAGTTCATCCAGAAATTGCTCAAAATTTTTCGCACCATAAACCTCAGGTTCCCGGGTACCTAACAGGTTTAAGTTCGGGCCGTTTATAATTGCAACGTTTATCATATGTAAATTAACGAATTAACGGATTAGTGAATTAGTGAATTAGCGGATTAACAGCCCTGAAATTAGGGAATTTTCGAATTAACGGATTAGCGAATTAATACATTCTGTTGCATTAAATATCTTTATAAAATTAACAGCCCTTAAATGTATAAGGGCTGTTAATTCATTAATCAGTTAATCCGATAATTCACTAATTTTTCATCATATCTATAAATTGATCAAACAAATACCGGCTGTCGTGCGGGCCTGGCGTGCTTTCCGGGTGGTACTGTACCGAGAATGCCGGCCTGTCCCTAAGCCTTATCCCTTCGATGGAATCATCATTGAGGTTGATATGGGTTATCTCGGTGTTGGCTGATCTCCTTACGGCTTCAGGATCTACACCAAAACCGTGGTTCTGTGTGGTGATCTCGCATATCCCGGTTATGATATTTTTTACCGGGTGATTGAGTCCGCGATGTCCATGATGCATTTTAAATGTAGGTATGTCGTTGGCGAGAGCAAGTAATTGGTGCCCGAGGCAAATACCAAAGAGCGGCTTGCGGGTTTGCAGCAGTCCTTTCACGGTTTGCACGGCATAATCCATTGCGGCAGGATCGCCGGGGCCGTTTGAAATAAAGAACCCATGTGGATCAAATTCCTGCAGTGTCTTCACATCTGTTTTTGCCGGATGTACGCGCACATAAGCGCCCCTGTCGGCAAGACATTGAATGATATGTTTTTTGACGCCATAATCGAGCACCGAAATTCTTACCGATGCGGATGGATCACCTAAGTGGTACACTTCTCTGGTAGATACCTGCGAAGCCAGTTCAAGCCCGCCCATGGAAGGCACTTTAGCCAGTTCACTTTTCAGGTATTCGATATCGTTAGTTTCGGAAGAGATGATGCAGTTCATGGCGCCGCTTGTTCTTACATGTGTAACCAGCGCACGCGTATCTATGTCTTCGATGGATACTACGCCTTGTTCCAGCAGGTAATCCTGCAATGAGGCCGTTGCCATCAGCCGGCTGAATTTTTCTTCCAGGTTGCGGCCTATCAGTCCTTTGATCTTCACTGAATCACTTTCCACATCTTCTGCTTTTACCCCGTAGTTGCCGGTATGCACATTATTCATGATCAGTACCTGGCCGTAATAACTGGGATCGGTAAAAACCTCCTGGTATCCGGTCATCCCCGTATTGAAACAGATCTCACCGGATGTAGTGCCGATCTTTCCAAAAGCTTTACCATGGAAGACATTTCCATCGGCTAAAATCAGTACGGCTTCGGGTTGTTTTTTAGACTGCTCTGGCATGTAATAAAGTGGCTTTTAAAATTTTTACAAAATAAAAAAGGCAAGACCATAAAGTCCTGCCTTTTTACAAATTTTTATCAACATTTATTCAGCTGATTTTTCTTCAGTGGGTTCTGCAGCTGCAGGAGCTGTTTCGGCTGGTGCTTCAGCAGACTTCTTCTTACCACCGCTACGCCTTGTTTTCTTGGCAGTAGTAGCAGCTTCTCCAATACCCTTACCGTAGATCTCATTGAAATCAACCAGTTCGATCATGGCTCTTTCGGCATTATCACCCAGACGGGTACCAAGTTTAATGATCCTGGTGTATCCGCCGGGACGTGAAGCAACTTTTGGACCTACAACGGTGAACAGTTCTTTCAGGGCTGCTTTGTCGTTCAGGTAGCTGAACACGATACGGTGCTGGTGCATGGTCTCTTCCTTGCTCACCGCTTTTTTGGTCTTGGTGATCAGGGGTTCAATATAAGTACGCAGGGCTTTGGCCTTTGCGTGTGTTGTTACGATACGCTTATACGTGATAAGCTGGCAGGCCATATTGCTCAATAACGCATCCCTGTGCGCTTTTGTACGGCTTAGATTGTTGATTTTGTCTCCGTGACGCATGACGTTTTTGTTTTAAAGCTGTACCGTGTCAGGAATTACAGCCGATGAGGAATAAGGAATATAGAACAAGGAATAAAGAATAAGGAAGTTGGTTAAACCATTTCGCCTTTTCAATATCTATTATCTATTATCCAATATCTTATTATCTTATTATCTTTTTATCTAATTATCCTGTATTTATTACAGTTCTTCTTTATCCAATCCCAGTTTGCTGAGGTCCATACCGAAGTGCAGTCCTCTTTCGTGCAATACCTGCTCAATTTCGGCGAGGGATTTCTGACCGAAGTTGCGGAACTTCATCAGGTCTTCCTGCTCGTATTGGACCAGTTCGCTCAAACTGTTGATCTTGGCGGCTTTCAGGCAATTGAAGGCACGAACAGAGAGGTCCAGGTCTTCAAGCGGAGTCTTCAGGATCTTGCGAAGCTGGAGAGTCTGCTCGTCTACGAGGTCTTCTTTCTTTTCTTCTTTATTGTCGAAAGTGATGTTTTCGTCTGTGATGATCATCAGGTGCTGGATCAGTATCCTTGAAGCCTGTTTAACTGCTTCTTCAGGATGGATCGTGCCGTCGGTCTTAACGTCCATGATCAGTTTCTCATAGTCAGTACGTTGTTCTACACGCGTATTTTCGATAGCGTATTTAACGTTCTTTATGGGTGTGAAAATGGAGTCTATGGCGATCAGTCCAAAGGGTGCATCTTTTACTTTATTGTCATCAGCCGGAACATATCCGCGGCCTTTGCTAATATTGAGTTCGATGTTCAGTTTGGCAGAAGAATCCATGGTGCAAATAAGCAGTTCCGGGTTCATTACCTGGAAAGAACCGGTGGCTTCACCGATCATACTTGCAGTGAATTCAGATTTGCCTTTGATATTCAGGCTGATCTTCTCAGACTGTACATCATGGTCAACGATCTTCTTAAAACGAACCTGCTTCAGGTTGAGGATCATTTCTGTTACATCCTCTACAACGCCCTTGATGGTAGCGAACTCATGGTCGGCTCCTTCGATGACGATGCCGGAGATGGCATAACCTTCAAGTGAACTTAACAGTACCCTGCGTAATGCATTTCCGATTGTAACGCCGTAACCAGGCTCCAGCGGACGAAACTCAAACTGAGCTTCGAAGTCATTTGCTTTCTGGAGGATGATCTTGTCGGGTTTTTGGAAATTTAAAATGGCCATATTTAAATTTCAGTTTTACTTGGTTAACCCCGTTTCCATTGCTGGACTCGGGAAATGTGTGATATAAAAACGCTGTCCATGCTGCAATAGCAGCCAGGGATTATTTAGAGTACAATTCGACAATGAGTTGTTCCTTGATATTCTCCGGAACGCTCTCCCTCTCGGGCAATGCGATGAATGTACCTGTTTTTTCTGCTTCGTTCCACTCGAGCCAGCTGAACTTAGGGTTTTTCCCTTTGATCTGGCTGGTGATGGAAACATTACCCTGGCTCTTTTCTTTGAAGCCGATCACATCTCCTGTCTTAAGTCTGTATGAAGGCACGTTCAATACATCTCCGTTTACGGTAATGTGTTTGTGCGCAACAAGCTGACGGGCAGCAGGACGTGATGGAGCGATGCCGAGCCTGAAGACTGTATTGTCGAGGCGGGCTTCGAGCAGCTTGATCAGGTTTTCACCGGTTACGCCTTTCATGCGTGCTGCATCTTCAAAAGTATTGCGGAACTGACGCTCCAGCAAACCGTAGGTATATTTAGCTTTTTGCTTCTCCCTTAACTGGATAGCGTATTCACCAAGGGCTTTACGCTTTTTGGAAGGACCGTGCTGGCCGGGAGGAAAACTGTTCTTTGTGAGCCATTTGCCATTTCCGAGGATTGGCTCCCCGAAACGGCGGCTGATTCTGGTCTTTGGACCTGTGTAACGTGCCATGTTTAAAACGTTTTGATTTTTTAGGTTCGATATACGATTATGAAAAAATCATAAAACTGAATCGTACATCCTTTTAAATTAATTACTAAACTATATAGACCCGAAGGTATATAACAAACTATACGCGGCGCTTCTTTGGAGGACGGCAACCATTGTGTGGAAGCGGGGTCACATCCTTGATCATCACTACCTCGATACCGGAATTAGCGAGTGCCCTGATAGCACCTTCGCGACCGGCACCAGGACCTTTTACATATACATCAACACGCTTCAAACCAGCTTCCAGGGCTACTTTCGCAGCATCCTGAGCAGCCATCTGGGCAGCGTACGGAGTGTTTTTCTTGGAACCGCGGAAACCCATTTTACCGGCGCTGCTCCAGGAAATAACCTGTCCTGTTTTGTTGGTAAGGCTGATGATGATATTGTTGAAGCTCGCGGTAACGTGTGCGTCACCGAAACTGTCAACTTTTACTACTCTTTTCTTTGCAGCTGCTTTTCCGCCTTGTGCTTTAGCGCCGCCTTGTGCTTTTGCCATAATGAAATTAAAATAGGTACTCTTCAAATAAAATCAGTCCTTTCCGGGACCCTGCCCAACCCTCCCCCTGCATCCGGGATCCGGCGATGAACAGCAATTGATGCAATATAATAAGAGGACAGAGGTTAGAGGATAGAGGGCAGAAAGATTTCTTCTAACCTCTGACCTCTACCCACTACCCACTATTTCTTCGGTGCTTTCTTCTTGCCCGCAACTGTCTTACGCTTACCCTTACGAGTACGGCTGTTGGTACGGGTACGCTGCCCGCGTACAGGCAATCCTTTACGATGGCGTAATCCACGGTAACAGGCGATATCCAGCAAACGCTTGATACTCATCTGTACTTCAGAACGCAGCTGACCTTCTACCTTGAACTCATTGTTAATGATGTTCCTGATGGTGGTAAGTTCATCGTCGTTCCACTCATTGACCTTCTTGCTGAAATCAATTGCAGCTTTCTCCAGAATGTAACGGGCGGTAGAATGACCAATGCCATAGATATAAGTCAGTCCGATTTCACCTCTTTTATTTTTCGGTAAGTCTATACCGGAAATACGAGCCATATGTTATAATTTTCGAATTAGCGAATTAACGAATTAGCGAATTGACGAAATATGAGATTTAAGGCTTGATCTGTATTTACTTCGCAGATCGCACCTCCAACTTCACACCTCCTTTTATCCCTGACGTTGCTTGTAACGTGGATTCTTCTTGTTGATCACGTACAATTTACCCTTACGGCGCACGATTTTACAATCGACACTGCGTTTCTTAATTGCTGCTCTTACTTTCATATACGTCCTGTTTTCGCTTTTGCAGTGTCTCTGCAAAAAGCAGGTTTATAAGTTATTATTTATACCTGAAAATGATCCTGCCCCTTGATAAATCATAGGGACTCATTTCCACACCTACCTTGTCCCCAGGAAGTATTCGGATGTAGTGCATCCTCATCTTTCCAGAGATTGTAGCTAATATTTCATGCCCGTTTTCCAGTTTTACCTTGAACATTGCATTACTGAGGGCTTCAATAATAACTCCATCCTGTTTAATGAGTGCTTGTTTCGCCATACTTTTTGGGTGCGCAAAGATAGCGAAATCCGCTAAACCGTAAAAATTCTTTTTAAAATGATTTTTAAGCCTTTATCCACAAACCGGGAAAAAGCAAAGAGAGATACTTAAGCATTGGTTTTCAATGCAATATATATTTAACCGCAAAGTTGGCAAGGCCGCTACGTTGGCTGTTGACTCAAGACTCCCGACTCAAGACTCCCTTACTCCGGCCAGCTGAGCACAAAATTGGTCATTCCTTTATAATGGTGCTGCAACTCGTGTACAAACTGCAGATCATGGATATGCCGGGTCTCGTCCCGGTAATGCAAAAGGGCATGTTTATCAGGACCTTTCTGAACAAATTGAAGGGAAAAAGGCCCTCTTTCATATAAAGTACCGTCAGTTGCGGCATCATTTACCTGCTTGAAGCCTAATTCAGCTAATTGCTGCTCCGTTACGGGAACCGGGTGCAGGTCGTGGAAATCATACCAGAACTCCTGCTCGCCATGAGCTACCCTGGCTTTCTTATCTCCTGTACTGATCTCTGTAATGTCCCCTACCCGAAATTGTCCTTCAAAATCTACCATCACGATATCTTCTTCTTTTAAATCGCTGAGCTTGATCATGAGTGGAATGCTTTATGGTTTACCCAATTTAAGCAGATTAGCAGGACTTACAAAAAAATGACGGTTTTAATTGATTACAAAAGAACGAAGAAATAACTTTCAGTGCTTCTGACTTTCACTTTCGATTTTCCACTTTCGATTTTCGATTTCATTTAGTTCCGTCTGAACTGAGAGTTCAGCCTGGTTATTCCGATCAACTGGTCGTACCTGCCGCCTAATTCGCGGTAATAAACAAGCACCAGGTAATTATTTTCCGTTTCCCAGCTGTTGTTTTCGGTCAGGTCTGTGGAAAAAGGCCCGGATTGATCTTTCGAATCGCGGGTGGCATAGAGATAATCATAATAGCCCTGCTTGAGGAACAAAGTAGTCTCATAAGCCTTTATGGCAGGATTAAAACGCAGTTTGGCACTGTCTGCCTTGCCGTAATTGGTTATCTCACCAATCAGGTAAAGATCCTTCCCACGGTAAGGCACACCGCCAACCGGCTGAAACTGGAAATGCACCTGTGCATAATCGGCATTCCAGAAAGGATTGATGTTCTCTATGGTTTCAATATTGAAAAGGCCATTCTGGTCATTGAAGAAAAAATACTGTTGCCCCTGACGCGGCTTCTCTTCCTGGACGAAAACAGCAAAACTGCTGTCTGTATTTTTCTGCCCGCTTACCCTGTCGCCAAGCAGTCTGAAACTGCGCAGATTCACCCATCGCCATTCTTTTACAGCCGGCATTACCATCTCATTTTCATTATTATATTCCAACTGCTCCAATCTTATAAAAGAAGGAGTGTTCAGCTGCAGGCGGTTATCCCAGCGATAATTCTGCAGGATCTCCACTTTCAGCTGCTGTTGCGGGTAGCGTACATCAAAACCTTTGGTATTCACCTGTACCTGCATCCTGTGATGCGTTAGAAAATATTGCTGATTGTATGGCTGCGTAACCTGCGCACCAATGGAAATACGGTTATCAACCACCAGGAAACGACGGGAAAATGCCAGCTGAGCGGTATCCCCGTTGATAAATACTTTCAGCAAATAGTTCCCGGATTTAGTGGGGTAACAGTTCCTGTCAGGCAGTACCGCCTGGTAATGCGTGTAACGTTTAAGCGCAAGCGAAGAATTGCGGTATGTGGTGATCCTTACCCTTGTAAAGCCTTTTACATAGTCGAAGAAACTCATCTGTACAGGAGACCAGTCGGCATTACACAGTTCAAACGTATAATAATAGGCTTTAACATCCGCATCAAGATCATCAAAATTCAACTGCAATTTATCATTGCTGTTCAGGGCTATGATGGGGTAAGCAAGCTGATTCCCAAAAGGATTGAACTTAACCGTATGGATGGAGGGCATGTAAATTTTATCCGGCTCCCTTTGAGCATAGGCAACAAGTCCGGAAAAAAAGACAGATAAAAAAAATAAAGTCATTCCACGCATGTGCAAAAATTCGATATATATAAAGCTAAATAAAATCTCAGACCTTTGCCAACTTTGCAACTTAGCGGTAAATCTATGTTAAAAATGACCTGTACATTTGTATCTTCATTTAAATCATCTGATTGAATACTCCCTTCTTCATAGCTAAACGGATTGCCCTAAACCGCGAGCAATCATTTTCCCGGTTCATCATTCGATTAGCGATCGCCGCTACTACGATCAGTGTAGCGGCCATGATCCTTTCCCTGGCTTTTATCAATGGATTTCAGAAAGTCATCAGCGAAAAGGTCTTTAGTTTCTGGGGACATATCCGCGTGCAGCATTTTGAACCGTTCAAAGTAAGTATTGCCGAAGAAACGCCCATTTTAAAAAATGATACTATAGAAAGAGAGATCAGCAAACTGGACAACGTGGCCCATATTCAGCCCTTTGCAACCAAATCGGCGATCATCAATGCCAATGCCACGATCGAAGGCGTACTATTCAAAGGTGTTTCACAGGGTTACCCTTTCGAAAAACTGGATGCTTTTTTAAAAAAAGGCAGGTGGATTCAATTCAACGATACGAGTTACAGCCAGGAAATTGTACTGTCTGAATTCATGGCACAGGAACTGAGTGTAGATGTGGGCAACGACCTGCTCATTTATTTTATTCAGCCAGGGGAAGAAAAACCCCGCACCAGGAAACTTAAGGTCTGCGGTTTATACAAAACAGGCATTGATGTATATGATAAGACATTTGCCATGGGCGACATGCGGCTGATACAAAGGCTTAACGACTGGCAACCAGGGCAGATTGGCGGTTACGAGGTAGTGCTTAAAGACTACAGCAGCATGAATGAAGTATCGGACAGCATCTACGCTAAACTACCTGCAGGATGGAACAGTAAAACCATGAGAGAGATCTATCCTGATATATTCGACTGGCTGAACCTGCAGAACACCAATAAATATATACTTATTGCGGTCATGACAGCTGTGGCACTGATCAATCTTATTACCTGCCTTATCATACTCGTTCTGGAAAGGACCCGGATGATCGGCGTATTGAAAGCCATCGGTACGGCCGACTGGAAGATCCAGCAGATATTTATGTACTATGGAGCGCTCATCACCCTATGGGGTATTACACTTGGGCTAATACTCGGGCTGGGCATCAGTATTCTTCAAAAGAGCACGGGGTTCATACAACTAAATGAAGAGGCCTATTATATGTCCACAGCACCTGTTGATCTGGTGTGGTGGCAGGTGGGGCTTGTAGTAGCAGGAACATTCCTTGTTTGTTTTACGGTATTGTTGATCCCATCGCTCATTAGCAGGAAGATAAGCCCGGCTAAGGCTGTGCAATTTAGATGATAGAGGATAGAGGGTAGAGGATAGAGGATGGAGGGTAGTTACAGCCAATACATTTGGATATACCATCTTACAATGCCTAATACTTTAGCTAACAACTATCAACTACCATACAAAAAACTGTCTATTGTCTTTTCTATCCTCTACCCTCTATCCTCTATCCTCTACCCTCTGCCCTCTACCCTCTTCCCTCTATCCCCTATCAACTCCTGCACAGTTGCGCCATCACTATACCCGCAGCTACCGCCGCATTCAATGATTCTGCACCCCCCAA
Organism: Chitinophagaceae bacterium; assembly: GCA_041752135.1. Classification (GTDB taxonomy): domain Bacteria; phylum Bacteroidota; class Bacteroidia; order Chitinophagales; family Chitinophagaceae; genus Pollutibacter. The sequence continues at coordinate 12,926 of JBGSHT010000024.1, forward strand.
ACGGGGTATGGTAATTTTATTTGTGGCGGCCCGCATAACAGATTCCCGAACGCCTTTTGATTCATTGCCGATGATCAAAAGGCCTTCTTTGACAGGTCCCATTTCATATAAATTCTTTCCATTCAGCGCCGTACAATAAATGGGAATATCATGCACTGTTTCAATCAACTGTTCAATATCCGTATAAATGACAGTTACCCGAAGTATGCTGCCCATGGTAGATTGAATGACCTTAGAATTATAGAGTTCAGCAGATTCTGTACTGCATACTACCTGGCTTATCCCAAACCAATCGGCTGTACGGATGATCGTACCCATGTTTCCCGGATCCTGAATATTATCAAGTATAAGGGTGATCCGGTTTCGGAGGTCCGGCACCGTTGGTTGATCTGGTTTTTGCACCAGTGCCAGTACCTGGTTGGGGGTACTGAGTCCGGAGATTTTTTCCAGTTCCATTTCAGAAACAGTGATTACCTTTTCGGGGCTTAAGGAACTTAACAATCTTTTAGCACCATGTAACCATGTATCAAGTGTAAAAATTTCGTTTATCAGTTCCGGGCGGTTCAACAGGAACTCCTCCACTATTTTGGGCCCTTCAATAATAAATTCAGCATAAGCCTCCCTGAATTTTTTATGGGACAAACTTTGGATATATTTGAGGCGGGATTTAGACAACATTGGCTTTTCTTATTTAAGCCCCATCCGGTACATGAAGCAACCATTCTTTCATTTTCTTATATTTTGTATAGCCGTCACTGCTATATTTTCCTGTACGGTCGTAAAAAAATATAAACCCGGGGAGCCGTTTATTTATGAAAATACGGTAAAATTAAAGGGTAATATCAAGAAAGAAAAACAAACAGAAATAAAGGAAAGGCTGGAACAGCAGATTGAGGACAGTGTTCTTGTTAATGAAATTTCCAAACTCCCCTGGCCCAAATTCCCCTGGATAATACCTGTACCCGTTATTGACGTCCCTTTACGGTATGATTCACTGGCCATTCAGCAGTCGATCGTAAACATGAAATACCTGATGAGCAGCCTGGGGTATAAAAGCAGCGAAATACGGGCCGACACTTCGCTCAAAATAGTAAAGCAACAGCAGCGGATAAAAGTTAATTACACGGTTGAAGCAGGCAGGCTCTTTGTGATAGATTCCATTGCCTATGACTTTGGAGACAGTGTTTTGCAGACGCTGGCCATATTGACACGCAAAGAGAGCTCACTGAAAAAAGGCGATCCCTTTGAAGAAAATTCCATTGACCAGGAAATTACCCGGCTGATCAATGTGTTTCAGAACAATGGATACACAAAGTTTTCCCGTGAAGACATCATTGCCCTTGCAGACTCCAGCTATGTGGAATTGATCGATCCTACTCTTGATCCATTCGAATACATCCAGAAACTGGCAGAAAGCAGGGAAAAACGCCTGAATCCTGAAGTTGATATTTATTTTCTGTTCAACAACATCAGGGATACCAGCCACCTCAGGCAATATTACATTGGTGATTTTACCGTCTATCCAGATGCCAGTGCAGATGAGGTGTTACCAACAAAAGACACTACCGTAAAAAATAATGAAGGCTTTAAAATTGTATCACTTGAAAATACCTTTGACGCCGCTTTCATCGCCAGGCAGATAGAATTAAAACCAGGCAAGATGTTTTCCAGGGAAGACTACAGCAAAACACTCAATAATTTCAACCGGCTTGGGGCCTGGCAAAATATCAATATCCTGTCTGCTACCAACGACAGCTTATCAAAAATAAATTACCTCCTAAGACTGAGCCCGGCCAAAAAGCAGTATTTCAGTGTGGACCTTGAAGGAAGCTCAATTGTGAACAGTGCGCAAACCACACAGGTGGGCAGTGGTAAGGTAGGTCTTGCTGTTAACTTCACTTTACGAAACCGTAACATCGGCCGTAAAGCCATTCAATTGGAAAACACGCTGCGTACCGGTATCGAATTCAATGATTTCAGTAAAATACTTTCCGGCGAGATCACGCTTACCAACAGGCTTACCATTCCCTGGATGGAAACCCCATTCAGCAGTGCATTTGAAAAAAGATTTGATGCGGCCAGAACCATCATTTCTGCAGACTTTTCCTATATCGACAGGTTTCAGTATTTCCAACTCAGGTCCTTTAATACTTTTCTTGGCTATGAATGGAAGACCAGCAGCGCTACTACCTGGCAGTTCAAACCTCTTAATTTTGAATACACACGATTCAGGCCCGATAGCCTTTTCATTGAAAGTTTAAAAGATTTTCCGTTATTATTATACACCTATAATGACGGACTAATAATAGGAACGAATATTAATTACAGCCATACTTTTAATCCAATCCGTTCTAAACACTTAAACCTGATAAGGATATATGCCGAGGAATCCGGTTTACTGATCGGTGAAATTTTCAAGAAGCAAACGGCGAAAGGTAAGGGACTGGAAAACCTCTATCGGTTTATCAAACTGGATATTGACTACAGGCATATCGTTAACTACAAAAAATCAAGTTTTCATTTCAGGGCTTTCGCAGGATATGGCCTGGCATTCAGGACGGAAAAAAATACCGGCGACGTCACCCTGCCTTTCTTTAAATCCTACCAGGCAGGTGGACCAAACAGTATGCGCGGATGGCAGATACGGAAACTTGGTATCGGATCAAATATATTTTTTGATACTGCATTCAATGGAGGCTTGAGTGACAAATATGCAGATATAAAACTCGAAGTGAATTTTGAATACCGGTTCAACCTGTTCCAGTTTTACGGGTTCTGGATGCGTGGTGCCATTTTTACCGACATAGGCAATATCTGGTTTCGCAACGATGTAAATGGAAGCTTACCCTATGCTGATTTTACCCTGAACAGGTTATATAAGGATCTGGCAGTAGCCTCCGGTTTTGGTGCCAGGGTTGACTTCAGTTATTTTGTACTTCGTTTTGACCTGGGCTTCCCCTTAAAGGATCCGCGGTTTAGCCCTTTTAATACCGGAAATCCTAATGCGGAAAGATTTTATACGCCCAATAAGTACAGTTGGTTCGTGAAAGATGTCTGGAACAGACCAACCTTTCAGTTTGGTATTGGATACCCCTTCTGATGAAGCTTTGCTTAGCTCCCTTTTGCCATAAATAATTCCTTTTCAAAATCAACCAAGCTCATGGCATCTTCCAGTTTAAATTCGCCAATACGTGTACGGCAAAGGCTGCTGAGATAAGCTCCGCAACCCAGGGCTTGTCCAAAATCATAAGCGAGGCTCCTGATATAGGTGCCGGTTGTACAAACAACCTTAAAATGAACGACCGGCAAATCAATGGCGGTAATGACAAAAGAGCTGATGGTAACTTTCCTCGGTTCCATTTTTACATCCTGCCCTTTCCTGGCCATGATATAAGCAGGTTTGCCTTCCATTTTAATGGCAGAGTGAATAGGCGGCACCTGCAGGATTTCTCCGGTAAATTGTACGGTGGCCCCCCGTATCTGTTCCGGGGAAAGGTGTTCAAAAGGCTTGAAGTCTGTGGGTTCACTTTCCCGGTCATAGGTAGGTGTGGTTGCCCCCAGGGTGAAAGAGCCGGTATACTCTTTTTCACGGGCCATATACTCATTGATTTTTTTGGTAAACTTTCCGGTGCAGATGATCAACAGGCCGGTTGCCAGCGGATCCAGGGTGCCTGCATGCCCGATCTTACTGATCCGGGTGAGGATGCGGATCTTCTTGACCGCATCGAAGGATGTCCATGTCAAAGGTTTATCGATCAATAAAACTTTCCCTTCCGCATACGGTTCCTGCCAGCTTTCGATCTTCAATGTGTACTTTTGCGCAAATGTACAGGGCTAAAGTTTTCCCCTGTCCTTTTCTCCGATAATTTTATCTTTTATTATTGATCAGCCATGACTTTAGCACAACATACCGATTACAAGATACGATATCAGCAACAGGTTGATAATGCCCGACAGTATGTACTGCCTTTTATCGGACAGTCCGTGCCTCTTTCGGCAGCCACAAAAGTCATGGATATTGGTTGTGGTGAGGGTGGTGTCCTGGTTCCCTTTCTTGAACTGGGTTGCAATGCGGTGGGGATTGAATTGGACGAGCTAAAATCCGGTTATGCAAAAAAACTGCTGGCAGAGTATATTGGTCGGGATCAGGTAGAAATTGTGAACCAGGACATTTATGAGGAAGCCGCACTGGAGAGATTCAGCGGACAATTTGACCTGATCTTACTGAAAGACGTAATTGAACATATTCCAAACCAGGAGAAATTCATCCCCTACCTGAAGAAATTTTTAAAGCCCGGCGGCCAGGTTTTCTTTGGTTTCCCACCCTGGTACATGCCGCATGGTGGCCACCAGCAGGTATGCAAAAGCAAGTTTCTTTCCATATTGCCTTATTTTCATTTGCTGCCCAATCCACTTTATAAAGGCATACTTAAGTTATCAGGAGAATACGATGCGGTTATCAGGGAATTGCTTGAAGTAAAATCTACCGGCATTTCCATTGAACGCTTTGAACGTATTGTGAAGGCTTCCGGCTATACGATCCCTGCCAAAACTTTTTTCCTTATCAACCCGATCTATCAGTACAAATTTGGTATTAAACCAAGAAAACAATGGGGTGTGATTGCAGCCATCCCGTATGTGCGGGATTTTCTGACAACCTGTGTTTATTATATGATCAAGGCTTAACCGAGAGGGAGAAAAGTAAACAAAGATCAGATAGCCTGCCGGGCTTTTAGCTCCAGGTATTTATTGACGGTATTAACGGTAAGTTCTTCCGGCGGAGTCAAAATAGAAATGATACCATAATGCTGCAGTTCGCTGACAATTAATTTTTTCTCATAAGCGAATTTGGCAGCGATGGTTTGCGTATACACTTCCTCCAGATCATGCGCAGGTTGCCGGAGCCTTTCGGTAAGTTCTGTATTCTCAAAAAACACCACCATCAGCAAATGATTACGTGCGATTTTACGGAGGTATATCATTTGCCTGTGAAGAGCCGTAAGAGATTCAAAATTGGTAAACAGAACCACAAGGCTCCGTTGTGTAATACGCTGACGTACCAGCGTGTACAGTTTTTCAAAATCACTTTCCAGGTATCGGGTTTTCTGCCGATACAAGATCTCCAGGATGCTGTTCATCTGTGTTGCCTTACCGGATGCAGGCAGGAAATTACCTATGTCTTCCGCGAAACTGATGAGTCCTGCTTTATCCTGCTTGATCAATGCAACGTTACTTAATACAAGCGATGCATTGATGGCATAATCCAATAGGCTCAGATTATTAAAAGGCATCTTCATAACCCTGCTTTTGTCAATCACACAATACACCTGCTGGCTCTTTTCATCGGTGTAGCTGTTCACCATCATCTGGTTGCGGCGGGCCGTTGCTTTCCAGTTAAGGGTGCGGATATCATCGCCCTGAACATATTCCCTGATCTGCTCAAACTCCATGCTGTGCCCAATGCGCCTGATCTTCTTCACCCCGATCTCGCTCAGCCGGTTACTGATGGCCAGTAACTGGTAACGGCGCATCTGCAGGTAAGACGGATAAACAGGGATCATTTGATGCTTTCCAAAACGATATCGCCGGATCGCCAGCCCAAGCGGGCTGCGGGCATATATATTCAATTGGCCGAAATCATATTCCCCGCGCTTAACCGGCCGCAGCTGATAGCTGATCGTTTTGGAAATTCCGGGTGAAAGTATTGCCGGAAAAGATATGTCCCTCAACTGAAACTGAAAGGGAACCTCATCTATCACCTCAATATATAACGTAAATGAATAGCTGTTTTTAGCCCGGATGAGCACTTCATTTTCATCCCCGTTGCTGAAACGTTCAGGTAAGATACGTTCCGACCAAAGCCCTTCCCTCTTACCAAACAGTAAGGCATAGTCGATAATAAGCAGGACCACGATAGCAATCGTTGCGATCCCGGGCAATGCACCTATCCATGGAATGAAAAAGGAAACCACATACAGCATTGCGGCCGCACTGAGTAAATAGAATAACCTGTTGTTCAGGTATAAAGGGGCGATATAAGTGGTATGGATTTTTTTCACTTAACGGGGAATTTCCGTGGCATTGATCAATTGGGCGATAACTTCATCTGTGGTAATGCCTTCCATTTCTTTTTCGGGTGTTAAGATGATCCGGTGCCGCAAAACCGGAGGTAATATGTAAATAATATCATCCGGTGTAACAAAATCACGTCCCTGCATAGCCGCAAATGCTTTGGAAGCCTGTAACACAGCAACAGACGCCCTTGGAGAAGCCCCCAGGAAGATCGACCTGTTATCACGGGTGGAGGTGATTATATCGGCAATAAAGCGGATCAGTTTTTCCTCCACATGCAAGCCCCGGATGAGTTCCTGCAGATAAACGATCTGCCCGCTGTCCAGGACCTGCTGTATATTTTCCATTAGATTACCTGATTTCATCCGGTGATGCCCTTCCAGTATTTTCACTTCCTCTTCCAGTGTGGGATAGGGCACATTGATCTTGAATAGAAAACGGTCGAGCTGGGCCTCAGGCAGCCTATATGTACCTTCATGCTCGATCGGGTTTTGTGTGGCCAGTACCATAAAGGGCCTGTGCATCGGGTATGTATTTCCATCGATGGTCACCTGCCTCTCTTCCATTACTTCAAACAGCGCTGATTGGGTTTTTGCCGGCGAGCGGTTGATCTCATCAATGAGCACAATACCACTGAAGATGGGTCCCTGCCGGAAATCAAAACGCACATCGCGCGGATTGAAAACAGAAGTACCCAGCACATCACTGGGCATAAGGTCTGGCGTAAACTGGATGCGGGAAAAAGGAATGGCCATGCAACGGGCCATAAGTTTTGCGGTGAGCGTCTTGGCTACACCCGGCACCCCTTCGATCAGAACATGGCCATTACTTAGCAATGCAGCAATGAGCTGATCAACCATCGCGGTTTGTCCCACAATTACTTTTCCGATCTCTGCTTTAATACGGGCCACTGATTCGCTTAATACCGTCAGATCCGTCCTGTTCTGAAATACTGATTCAGGTTGTTGTTCACTCATTATACACGAGATTTATTAAATTCATCAATCAGCCGGCTGAAATGCATCAGTTCCGGCGCTAAAACTGTTTCATTGCTGCGAACCCTGTGAATCATGCTCACAAGGTCCTTTATCACATTTATCGGGACACCCGATTTGTGGGAAAGTCTTTTTTCAAATACTTCATCCAGCAATTGCGTCTGTAAGCCGTAACTGGTACGTATCTGGTCCAGCAGGTAAGTTACTTTTTTAAGCGCAATATTCCGATGGTTCTGCTGATTATAATAGACCCGGCTGACAGTCTCTACAAAATCAATCGTAGCATTACGGGGTTTCTCCAGGATGGGTATCACCCGCTGTTTTCGTTTTGACTGAAAAACCAGGAAAAGAATGATGCTTGCCAGTGCAAGGAAATAAGCTGCTTTCAGTGGTGGTTTCGAAAGAATTACCCGTAATGGCGTGGAGGGGCCACCCCTTCCGATCTTATAGTATTCATCCCAGTAAACTGCGGTAGCTTTTTGGGGGAGGTATGAAAGCGCCTGCTCTACATATCGACTATTGTTATCCGTTAGTGTGAAATAATTTGTAAATGCCATTGGCGCCGCATGCAGCAACAAATGCCCTTTTCCAATATCGAAGCGGATAAAATTAACCTTCTCCATATTGTTCATCCCCAGGATAGTAGTCCTTGCCGTATCAAACTTTTTGAAATAACCATCAATGGTATGTTTCTGCATTCGGTAAGAGATCTTTTTTCCAAAGGCAGGATTCACCAGGTACAGTGAAACTGAATCGGCTTCAATATCCGGATAAAACGTGGATTCAATTTCGAAACCCAGCGTATCCCGCAGGTTTTTGCTGAAATTTTCAGCAGCCATGAAAACGGTATTCCCCAGCGAGATATACCGGAGCAATTCGTCGTCATCAGTACCCGTGGTATTTATTTCCCCGGCAATAAGGATATAAGCCTCGCCGCTGTCTTCGCGATTGTTAACCTGATCGTAAACCGGGATCCTGAGGACTTCCGGCTTTTCAGAGAAGAGCTCTTTTAACTGGTTGTAAACAACATAGGTTCCAAAGGGGATTTTATCCAGGTAACTCAATGTAGGTGTCCAGTCGATCACCGGGGGGCGCTTGTATTCGGCATACAGATATGCACAAATAATAAGTACCATGATCACGATATATCCCCTCATCCACTTCATGCACCTACCTGTTTTTCAAACTGATTAAAATGTTCCCGGACCAGTTTATATTCCTGTTCATTTACCGGGAATTCTCCGTACCAGGCATATTCATATATCCGGGTGATATCCCCAAATCCATACGACAAATCCGTTCCTGCCAGGTCCTGGGCATAATCGATATTTGTTTTATGTTTTGTCCAGTTTATCCGGCCAAGATCAGAAAGTATCCTCAGGGTTTTAAGATAATGCAGTCGGGTTGCCTCGCGGAAACGCCCCTGCGCAACCGCTTCTTCAAGGGCCTGTGTGAAATCTATCCCGTAAATATTATCCTCCCGTATGTCAAAATCCGGGTTTACAGCTTTACTTCCACTGATCCAGAGCATTACTTTTTCCATCCCCATAAACCGAAGAATTGCATAGATCAATATAAGCGCCGGCAACACGTACATGAGTATCTTCATACCAGTTTTAACACCCTGCCTTTGCATAAGTGCGTCGACTTTGTTCCAGAACCAACGCCAGAATCTGTCCCATACACTCATGCCTTCGGTTATATGTTGCCGGTACTGAAAATCCTTGTCTGATTTATAGGTACTGATATTTTTGGCGGGTATAGACCTGACCTCAACACGGCTGCTGTCTTTTTTCAGTTCAGGCAATGCACCCGCCTGCAGGCAAAAAAGGCCTGCAAAAATTAACCACAATGTATACCTGAAAAGAATGCGCAGCGCCACTTATAACTTTTTAGTATTGTTCTTCAATATGTCCGTGCTGGCTCCCGCCTGACCCCAATTGATCCAGCCTGTCTTCCAGGCCACTGCCGTCTTTTTCTTCGCGAAGGGTGAAATAGTGAATGCCAATCCCAACATGTATGATCAGGAAAAAAATCTGCGTGACGATCGATGATAAACCACTAACCAGAAAATATTTTTTAGTCATCATAGACATGCCTGCTTTCGTATCTAAAAAATTGATGGCCCCCAATCCAAATACAAGGTTTACAACCAGCCCGATCACCGCAGCAAAAAAATAGTATATAACCATCAGTATGATAACCAGGCCAAAAGTATACCACCACCTGTTTCGGATCAGGTGGAACATCCGGCTGAAAGAATACATGAAAGGGTTATCCTCAATGGTATTCAACGGGAAAAGCAAGGATAAGCAAATGAGAATATACCAGCTTCCGAAAGTAAAAAAAAGTATACCGGCAACCGGTATCACTGCCATAAATGCCAGCAGCACTATTCCAATGAACACGACAAACATATAGCCAATATTCGAAAGGAATTTTCCCATGAATTTTGTGCCTACTTCAGATATCGATGGTGAATTACCACCACTTTCTTCAAAACCTTTGAGGTACAGGTTAATGACTGTCAGGTAAGCCACAGCAGCAGTGAAATACATTATAATGGCAATGACAAACTGCGGAGTTATAAGTGAAAACGGATTGTCCATATTACTGATCCCGGAACCAATCTGTCCAAAAAAAGCGGAAAAGCTGCTGGCGCCAAGCAAGGTCGCCACCAGCAGAAAAGGAACCACAAAAATAAAATATAAGATCAGCATATTTTTCCAGTGGGCCTTAAGGAACTGAATAGTATCACTGATCGTTTGCCCGAAATCCCTGGTCCTGCGTAATGGGTGTAAGGTTTGCATGATAATTATGATTGATCGGTTTTAGCAGCTGATACAGCCACTTCTCCGTTACCTGTTGATGATATCTTTCGTAAAAGTGTACGTGGATAGACTACAAAATAATAAATGATGAATGCCAGTGATGCCAGCAAAATAAATGAACTCATCCAAACCGGCATGTCCGTATGCCGTGTAATAAATCCTTCAAAGAAGGCGGCCAGAAAAAATACCGGCAACAAACCGATAATGATCTTTAAACCATCCTTTGCCCCCCTGATGACAGATTGCATGCGGGTGAGGGTTTTGGGAAATAAAATGCTGTTACCCAGCACCAATCCGGCGGCACCGGCAATAATGATCGCTGATATCTCCAGTGTGCCATGGATGAATACCACTAGTATGGAATCGAAGCCGATGCCTTTGGAAAAGAAATAATATTCAAAAGAGCCCAGCATGATGCCATTATAAAACAATCCGTAAACGGTACCCACGCCCAGCATCAGGCCCATCACAAAAACACGGAATGATACATAAATATTATTGAAAGCAATGGTCAGGAACATGGTCATTGGATCCCTGCTTTTATAGACCCCAAAGGGATCGCCTTTTTCGATATTCTCATTGGTCATGTTCACGTAGCCGTCGCCCAGGATAAGGCGAATAAAATTTTCATCGTAATGGGCTGATAATATCCCGATAAGTACAAAACAGGTGAAGAAAAGGAAAGCATATAACAAGGCACGCTGGTTTCTGGCCATGACCAACGGTAATTCGTATTTCCAGAATTCGATGAGACGGTTTTGCTTTTCTTTTTTATTCTTATAGATCGCCAGGTGAATGCTGCCTGCCAATCCATTCAGGTATTGTACTGTTTTACTTTTGGGATAGAATGTGCGGGCATAGGCAAGGTCATCCGTGAGTTGAATGAAACGTTCTGCCAGTTCATCCGGATCACTGGATGGTTCCCTTTCGTAAGCAGACCACCGATCTTTATTTTGTTTGAGGAAAAGCGCTTCACGCATAAAGTACGAATGTAATAAAAACTACCTAACCGTCATAAAACAAGACATTCAAAGCCGGCGTTATATCCAATATAAGGTAAAAAATTCCAAAGCCATATAACCTTACAGCAAAACATATAAATTGCAGTATGCCAACTATAAAAATTCAAACTTCACAAAATATTGAACTGGAATACGAACTGGCCGGTATTGGCGACCGATTGGTGGCATATATCATTGATTTACTCATTTACGCCGCCTATGGAATCATTGTTTTCATGATCGCCGATGCCATGGGTGGGGTAAACGGAGCAGGATGGTCTCCCCTCCTATTGATCCTTCCCATTTTCTTTTACCAGCTTTTATGTGAAATTTTCCTGAACGGACAAAGCCTGGGCAAAAAAGCCAAACAGATAAAAGTGATCAGCCTCAATGGCAATCAGCCTAATATCGGGCAATACCTTATCCGTTGGATTTTTCGTATTGTAGATGATATGATCGGCAGTGGCGTGATCGCCATACTCACCATCGCCTTAACAGAAAAAGCTCAGCGTGTAGGTGATTTACTGGCGGGCACAACTGTTGTCAGAACAAATCCGCATACTGCTTTCCAGGATACTTTATTCAGTGAAACCCAGGAAGATTATGTACCTCAATTCAAATTGGTTTACCTGCTCAATGATGGCGACATCACATTGCTTAAAGAAGTAATAAACCGGTATACAAAAGATCCCCATAACAATAATGCCATCCTGCAGAAAGCATATGACAAAACAAGGACCTTACTTGCCGTTACAGAAAATTATGAGGCATTGTCGTTTTTGCAAACAGTTATAAAAGACTATAACCATGTTACCGGAAAAGGTTAGCTGTAAACACCGTATCCCAGTCTGACGGTCTCCGTCTGACTGCCTGTAGAAGTCAATAGCTGTAGCTTTTATTGCATCCTAAAGCTTTCTGATTTTTTTACGTTGATGTCAATATCCCAGTGACCTTTTAATCGGTATATTCTGAGCAGGTCAAAAGAAGACCGTCAGGCCGGGAACGGAAGGAACAGACAGGCGATCAGACCGAGGACGGTCAGAGCGGGTAGTCGTTACCGGAAAAGGCTAACCGCAAAGAAATCAAGGCGCGGGGATGCTAATATGCAACCGCAAAAAGCACCCTTTCTTTACTTGGTTTGCCGCTGTAAATACATACTCCGTCTTCCTGTGGATTATCTAGTGGAATGCAACGTATTGTTGCTTTGGTTTCTTCCTTTATTTTTTCTTCTGTTTCTCCTGTGCCATCCCAATGTGCAGAAATGAATCCGCCTTTTTCGTTTAACACTTTCTTGAATTCTTCCCAGTTATATACCTTGGTGATGTGTTCGTCGCGGTATGCGCGGGCTTTTTCCACCAGGTGTAACTGGATCTCGTCCAGTAGGTTCTTTACAAAATAAGACAGGTTGTCCATGCTAACCGTCATTTTTTCCTTTGTATCGCGACGGGCGATTTCCACTACATTGTTTTGCAGGTCTCTCGCGCCAATGGCTATGCGCACAGGCACGCCTTTCAGTTCGTGTTCAGCAAATTTCCAACCGGGACGGGTATTATCCGCATCATCATATTTAACGGTGATATTAAGCTCTTTAAGTCCTTTTATGATCTCCGAAACTTTGGTATCAATAACAGCTTTTTGTTCATCGCCTTTATATATCGGTACAATCACTACTTGTAATGGAGCAATCTTAGGCGGCAGCACCAGGCCCTGGTCGTCGCTGTGCGCCATAACGAGTGCGCCAATAAGTCTTGTGGATGTACCCCAGGAAGTTGCCCAAACATGTTCCAGTTGATTTTCCTTACTCAGGAACTTTACGTCAAAAGCTTTTGAGAAATTCTGGCCGAGGAAGTGTGAGGTGCCCGCCTGCAAAGCTTTTCCATCCTGCATCAACGCTTCAATGCAGTACGTATCAACAGCACCAGCAAAACGCTCGTTTGCTGTTTTGACTCCTTTGATGACAGGTAAAGCCATCCATTCTTCCACAAACTCAGCATATACATCAAGCATTTTGAGGGTTTCAATCACGGCCTCTTCGGCAGTGGCATGGGCAGTATGCCCTTCCTGCCATAAAAATTCTGTTGTTCGGAGGAATAAACGGGTACGCATTTCCCAGCGAACCACATTGGCCCACTGGTTCACGAGTAATGGCAGGTCGCGGTAAGACTGTATCCAGTCGCGGTAAGCGTTCCAGATGATCGTTTCACTGGTTGGCCGGATGATCAGTTCTTCTTCCAGTTTGGAATCAGGGTCAACCATCAGTTCTCCCTTTTTATTGGGATTGGCTTTTAAGCGATAATGGGTAACCACAGCACATTCCTTGGCGAAACCCTCGGCATGGCCCTCTTCTTTCTCCAGGAAGGTACGGGGTACAAAAAGCGGGAAATAGGCATTCACATGGCCGGTTTCCTTAAACCTTCGATCAAGCTGATCGCGCATATTTTCCCATAGCGCAAAACCATATGGTTTTATCACCATACATCCCCTGACGGCTGAGTAATCTGCCAGTCCCCCCTTAAGTATCAGATCATTATACCATTGTGAATAATCCGTTGCTCTTGATGTGATTTCCTTGCTCATGATTTAGACTATGTTTAACAAATGTCGTGCAATGTTTCAGGGCAATTTTGCCTCTATTTAACGTGTGTATTTTAACAAACGCGAAAGCGCAAATGTAGTAACTTAGTATAGAAATCAAATAAACACAATCAAATGAACACCCGAATTTTACTCCTGGCTATATCTGCAGCAGCTTTGAGCAGTTGCAGCACCATGTATAAATCAGGTCAGACTCCCGATGATGTGTATTATTCTCCCGGGCAAGAACGGGTAGCTGTTACGGAAACATATCAGGATCAAAATGAGAACAGGAAATTTTCTGACCAGTATACAGATGTGAGCGACCGCTACCTGCGGATGAAATCTTCCAGCCAGCGCTGGTCGGCTTTTGATGATGATTTCATGTACTGGAACAATCCTACCTGGAACAGCCAGTTGATGTTTAACAGTTGGGGGAATCCCTATGTGGGCATCGGCTATGGCACTGGTTTTGGTTATGGCAGCTGGTACGGCGGCATAGGTTTTGGTTCTTATTGGGGAAATCCATATTTCATGAATCCTTTCTGCCCGATATATTACGGACAACCGGTTGTGATCATCAATCCCAAGCCGGTTGGAAATCCAAAAGCCAACGGGCCAAGGACCTATAACCTAAATACCTATAACAGGGGACCTAAAACAAGCAATGTGTATACCGACCCTAAAACCGGTGGAACTGTATATGGTACACCATCCAATCCGGGAAGAAGCGGTGTGAGGGTATTTAATGGTGTGAGCACCGGTTCAGGAAGCAGCCAACCGATCAATTATTCCGGTTCAGGAAGCAGTTCCAAACCGAGGGTTGGCTTTTTGCAAACCGATAATTCGAGGTCAAGGAATTCTTCCAGCCCTACCCGTACATTTGAATCGTCTGGCCGGAACAACAGTTCCTCCGGAAGTTCATCATCCGGAACCAGGAGCAGTGGCAGTGGTGGCGGCAGCGCTCCTACCCGATCATTCTCCCGCGGGGGCGGTAATTAAAAATCTTCAATTGGTATAACTAAGAGCGGTAAATCAATGCCGCTCTTTCTTTAACCCTTTTTTTCTGTAATACCCATAATCATGAAGCGTAGCATATTACTTGCTGGTTTATTTGTGTACTCTATACAGTTGTTTGCCCAGGAACCAGCAGATGCATTGCGCTATTCCTGGTTCACCCAAAGCGGAACAGCACGCAGCCAGGCTACCGGCGGAGCAATGGTATCCTTAGGCGGCGACCTTACCTCTTTGTTTGTAAACCCGGCAGGCCTTGCCATGTATAAAACAGGTGAGTTTGTACTGACACCAGCTTATAGTTTCCAGAATAATAAAACCAACTACCTCAACGAAACACAAAAAGCAAGCGACAATCAGCTCAATTTCGGTGCCAGTGGATTTATCATTCCCATGAGCGGCAAACCCGGCAGCAACTGGCGAAACTTTACTTTCGGATTAGGCGTTAACCGGACAGCTAATTTTAATAATTCATATACCCTCTCAGGAGTAAATAACCAGAGTTCATTTTCTGAACAATACCTGGAAGAACTCATCAACAATAATGTTACTGACCCCAACGATGCGGCCAACAATTTTCCGTATGGCACCAGCCTGGCTTTTAATACATTCCTGATTGATACTATCCAGGGGGCAGGAGGATCTGTTGCCGGATACAGGAGCTTATCTACGCCACAAACAGGCGTGAGGCAGGACCAGACAGTTACGACCAGCGGTGGTATTACCGATTTCGGTTTAGGCATGAGCGGAAATCTCAGTGACAAATTTTATATCGGCGCGTCTTTACTCTGGAGTTATATCAACTACGAAAGAAACAGCACTTTTACAGAAACGGACGTCACTACAAATACCAATAATGATTTCAATTATTTTCAAAAGGAAGAATACCTTAAGACTACCGGCTTAGGCATAAACCTTAAAATGGGGATGATCTTTAAACCGGTGGAATATATTCGGTTAGGCCTTGCCGTTCATACGCCCACTTTTTATAACCTGGAGGACCGATATTCCGCGTCTATTACAACTGATGTGGAAGGATATACCGGCCTCGGTCCGCAAACACAGTCATCCCGTGATTTCAATAACGGCATGGATGGCGAATTCACGTATGATTTGATCAATCCATGGCGCCTGATGGCAGGTGTTTCCTATGTTTTCCGTGAAGAGAAAGACATTACCCGCCAGAAAGGCTTTATCAGCGCCGATGTGGAATGGGTGAGCTATAAAGGTTCTTCCTTCAGTTCATCAGATCCCGCCAATAATTCAAAAGACTATTTTGACGACCTTAATAACACCATTGATGAAATATACAGATCCGCATTCAATGCGCGTATAGGTGCAGAATTAAAATTCAATACCTGGATGGTACGCGGCGGTTTCGGATATTTTGGCAACCCCTATGAAGCTAATGAGATCAAAGGCAGCCGGATGAATATCAGCGGTGGCCTCGGGTACAGGAATAAAGGCAGGTTCATTGACCTTACCTATGTGCACCAGATCACTAAAGATGGTTTTTTCCCGTACAGGCTTGATCAGGGATTTTATTCCCCGGCGAGTGTAAACAGCGGAACGGGGAATATTTTACTGACGGTAGGGTTCAAATTCTGATGTAACCGCTAAGAAGCCAGGAACGCCAGGATACCTTCCCAATCAGCCGGATGAAACCAATGAATATTTGGATCAGCCTTAAACCAGGTAAGTTGCCGCTTGGCATAATGACGTGTGTTTTGTTTGATCTTTTCCACCGCTTTTTCCAGGTTCATTTTCCCTTCCAGGTAATCAAATAATTCGCGGTAGCCAACAGTTTGTAAAGCATTAAGTTGCTTATATGGAACCAACTGTTGCACTTCTTCCAATAGCCCATCTGCCATCATCTTATCAACACGCGCATTGATCCTTGTATATAGTTCTTCACGCGGCAATTCAAGGCCGATGGTTGTGATACTGAATGGCCGTTCCTGCGGTTTGGCCCGCTGATATTTTCGGATAGACGTCCCCGTTGTACGTACAAATTCAAGCGCCCGCATCATCCGTTGTGGATTTTGCATTTCCTCCCCGGCGGCAAAAACAGGATCTTCCTTCTCCAGCATTTGCCGAAGTCCCGCTAAACCTTCTTTTTCGCCGATCTTCCTGACTGCTTCTCTTATTGCTGCCGGGATTGAGGGCATGGCATCAAACCCTGAAGTAAAGGCCCTCAGATACAGGCCCGTTCCGCCGGTAACGATCAGCTGGTCATGTTCCCTGAAAATTGTTTCTGCGGCCTGAAGGGCATATTCCTCAAATGCTGCAGCATGGAGATTTTCGGTTATGCTGTGCGAATCAATGAAATGATGTTTTACGGAAGACAGTTCCTCCGGCGTTGGTTTGGCTACGCCGATATTAAGTTCACGGTAACATTGCCGGGAATCAGCGGAAATGATCTCTGTGTGAAAATACCGGGCCAGTTGTATGGATAGAGCTGTTTTACCAACAGCAGTTGGCCCTGCAATGATGATGGCTGTTTTTATATTCATACTTTCACCGCTAAGAAAGAACGAAGGATCAAATTTAAAATTCCTCCTCAGCCGGCGGTGTTTCTTCTTCACTTTCCTCTGCACCTGAATCCAGATCGCTATCCCCTTCTTCCCCAAAGCCTTCTGCAGCAGCGGAGAGGTCGTATTTTTCTTCTACATCCACAAAGCGGTCACCCAGTATACTTTTGGTTCCGTACTGGCTAGGGGCAATACCTTCTGTCCTGACAGTAGCAGGATATGTTATTTTGGGATTTTCTTCTTTGGAAACGTTGATGAGTTCAACCAGGAAAGGCCAGTAGCGACTGAAATCGTACATATATACGAATTTCTGGTTAGGTATTTTGATCTCCGAACCGATGGTTGTTTCGGCCATCAGCAGCGGTGCGGCCTGGTATTCCTTATCATATTTTTCAAGGGTGATCTCTTTGCCGCGTGCCCACTGGTCGTTGCTGCGGTAGAATGTGGCCTCATGCTTACTGTCGAATTCAAAACTTTTCAGAATCTGGTGGTGCAGGTCGATAAAATATTGGGTATGCCTGATAACGATATCGCGGTAAACGCTGTCGTCTTCTTCGAAATATACCCGAAATTTAAGTATAGCCATGCGCTAAATTAGGAAAAAGCGGTTATTTAACCACAAAGAACTGATAACCTAAGTTATTCATTTACTATTTTTTACAACGGGTTCCAGGTGCATCTCTTTGGCCTTGGTGAGCATGAATGCCCAGGCTTCTTCATATTTGTTGGGGATGATGCCTTCCAGGATCGCCTCGCGGATCGCGGTTTTGATCTCCCCCACTTCACGCGAAGGCGGCAGGCCAAAAGCTTCCATGATCATTTCCCCTGTGACCGGGGGTTGCCAGTTTCGCAACTGATCAAGCTCTTCCACTTCCTTTAACCGTTTCCTGACAAAATCAAAATTAGACAGAAACCGTTTGACTTTCTGCTTATTTTTTGAAGTGATATCAGCTTCGCAAAGTATCATCAGCGCTTCCAGGTCCTCCCCGGCATCAAAGAGTAATCTGCGTATAGCCGAATCCGTTATGTTTTCTTTCGTCAGGCTGATCGGCCGCAGATGCAGCTCCACCAGTTTTCGCACAAAACGCATCTTTTCATTTTGCGGGAGTTTGAGCTGGTTGAATATCTTAGGCACCATGCGTCCGCCCACTACTTCATGTCCATGAAAGGTCCAGCCGGTTCCTTCCTCAAATTTTTTGGTAGCCGGTTTCCCGATATCATGCAGTAAAGCGGCCCAGCGCAGCCAGAGATCACCGGTATGGGGTGCTATATTGTCCAGCACCTGCAGGGTATGGTAGAAATTATCCTTATGCCCCATGCCGTCGATAAATTCAGCGCCTGCCAGGTCAACCAGCTGGGGAAAGATAAGGTGAAGCAAACCGGCTTGATACATCAGGTCGAGGCCCACCGAAGGCTTTTCACAAAGCAGCATCTTATTGATCTCTTCGGTTATACGTTCCTGTGAAACAATCCGGATCCGGTCGATATGCTGTTTGATGCTGTTATGCGTTGTCTCTTCAATAACAAAATCCAGCTGTGTTGCAAACCGAATGGCACGCAGCATCCTGAGTGGATCGTCGATAAAAGTTTGCTCAGGTTCCAGCGGGGTGCGAATGATCTTGTTTTGCAGGTCGCTGATACCATTAAAGGGATCCAGCAGTTTACCGAAGTCGGCTTTATTGAGGCTGATGGCCAGGGCGTTGATGGTGAAATCGCGGCGGTTCTGGTCATCTTCCAGGTTACCTGGCACCACTTCCGGGTTCCTTGAATGGTAGCGGTAACTTTCCTTTCTTGCACCTACAAATTCAATATCATATTTATTGACCCTGATATGTGCCGTACCGAAAGTTTTGAAAAATGAAACAGTTGGCCGGGGCTGAAACAGCATGGCCACTTTTTTAGCCAGTTCAATGCCATCGCCAACGCAAACGATGTCCATGTCTGCGCAATCCCTGCCAATGATCTTATCGCGCACGAACCCGCCGATCAGGTATGCTTGAATGCCTGCATCCTGTGCGGCATGCGCTACTTTATGTAAGAGGAAACTTTCTTCAGGTGTACATTGAATGTCCATGCCGTGCAAAAATACGCATTCCTTTGCGTCTTCTTTTCTTTGCGGTTAAATCAAACCCAGCAACTGCTCATCCTTAATTTTCATAGCACAATCAAAATGATTCAACGGACAGGCTTTCCGCCCGTGCAACCCGCATGGCCTGCAGGCTAATTTTTCCTTCACTTCAACGATATGGCTCTTATCAGACAAAGGCCCAAACCCAAACGAAGGAAGTGTAGAACAATACACCGCCGTAACCGGTGCATTCATCGCAGAAGCAAAATGCATGGGAGCGGAATCATTCACATAACTCATCACCGCGCCTTCCTGCAGCGCAGCAGATTCCAGGAACCCGAGTTTGCCCGCCAGGTTAACAACCCGTTCGGTGGCACCGGATTGAATCCGGATATGCTCACATAGTTCATTGTCACCCGGGGCCCCAAGCAGGTATACGCTGTATATCGACGGTACCTGTTTGATAAAGCTGATCCATTTCTCTGCAGGGTATTGCTTGGTGAACCAGACCGAAGCCGGTGCCACGCAGATGTATGCCGATTTTTTATACTCAGCAACTTTCTGCCTGTCTGCTGTAGTTGGATAAAGCTTTGGCTTCTCCGGCAGCGCATCCGTAAAATGTTCAACCAGTTTCTGGTTGCGCTGGATCTCGTGAAGGGGGCGCTCGGGCGTACTAACGATATGGCGTACACTCTTTGTAAAAAAAGGGCTGAACGGGTTCTTGTTAAAGCCAATGGTT
Organism: Chitinophagaceae bacterium; assembly: GCA_041752135.1. Classification (GTDB taxonomy): domain Bacteria; phylum Bacteroidota; class Bacteroidia; order Chitinophagales; family Chitinophagaceae; genus Pollutibacter. The sequence goes on from JBGSHT010000024.1 coordinate 32,751, forward strand.
TCCGTCGCACCGGAAAAGGCGGTGAGCATGCCTGTTGCGGCAAAGCGCTGGACATTCACAACCACATCGTATTTATTTGTGCGGATACGTTTCAGCAACCGGTACAGGTTTTTCTGTTTATCTTTTTTCTTTTCCCATATCAGTACCTCACGCAAAAAAGGGTGCCCTTTTAATAAGCCTTCATTTCCTTTGCGGAGCAGGAAGTCTATGGATGCATCGGGGTAATACAGGTGAATTTTTTCAATCAATGCCGTTGCCAGGACCACATCGCCAATGAAAGCGGTTTGAATGATGAGGAAGGAACTGCGGTTCATGGAACGAAAATAGGGAAGATGATTTATCTCACCGCAGAGAAAAGAGAAAAAGAGTTACGCAGAGGATTTGGCGACTGGCTATTGGTGACAATTACTCAGGTCAGAAATAAAGGATTGAAAAGAGGGAAGATGATTTATCTCACCGCAGAGAAAAGAGAAAAAGAGTTACGCAGAGGATTTGGCGACTGGCGACTGGCTACAAATACTCAGGACAGGAATATAGATATCGACCCATCATCATGCCAACGCACAACCGAAGATGGGCGGGCGATCAGTTTGAGTGAGCGGCGATACTGCACGGCATAATCGGCGTGAACGAGGAGTGCCTCCGGAATATCACTGAAATAATCAGGCGGATTTGAATCGGGCAGGCAGGCCGCCACTGCCATGATGGGGCGCTTGAAACGTTTCAGGAGGTTCTGGCAAAAACGCGACCCCGTGGTACGGATGGCCATGCTGTCGTTCTCCATTAATAAAACAGGGGCAATGCCGGATACATTTTCATAAATAGCATAAGACGGTTTCTCCGCACCGGCTAAATAATCGAATATCTTGATACCGGGCATGGGCACAAAACGGAGGATATCTTTTTCTTCAGCCAGCAACAGTTGCAGATGCGGATGTTCATATTGAATACCCGTTTCCAGTAATTTTTGCGCCGCTACAGGGTTAGTGGCATCGCAACCCATCGCCCACCAGTCATCGGCCGGGAACAGCACCAAACCACCGTCTGCAAGCACCGGCAAAGCGGAATCTATATCTTTCAGAAAATCCATCGGGATAAATATAGTACAGCAAAAGCTACGATGTATGGGTATTTTAACATGCTTTTTCGGAGGTATTGATTATCAATGAAGAAATTTTCAACATTCTTTCCGTTCTGCTTTAAGTTTGCAAAAAAAGCAGATGGAACTGAGATCGCTCATAGAAACTGCCTGGGGTAACCGGGAATTACTGAAAGAAAGCACCTACACAGATGCGGTACGTGCGGTGATTGAAGAAGTGGACAAGGGCCGCCTTCGGGTGGCCGAACCAGGCGAGACCGGTTGGGTTGTAAATGAATGGGTTAAGCAGGCCATCCTGATGTATTTTGGCATACAGCCTATGCAGACCTGGAACATGGAGCCCTTTGAATTTTACGACAAGATGCTGCTGAAAAATAATTATAAGGAACTGGGCGTACGCGCCGTGCCGCATGCCGTGGCGCGTTACGGGGCCTACCTGGCGAAGAATGTGGTGCTGATGCCCTCTTATGTGAACATCGGCGCTTACGTGGATGAAGGCACCATGGTGGATACCTGGGCCACAGTGGGCAGTTGTGCACAGATCGGCAAAGGCGTACACCTCAGTGGTGGCGTGGGTATCGGTGGTGTACTGGAACCCTTGCAGGCAAGCCCGGTGATCATTGAAGACGGATGTTTTATAGGCAGCCGCTGTATAGTTGTTGAAGGTGTGCGCGTGGAGAAAGAAGCCGTACTTGGCGCCAATGTGGTACTCACACAATCAACCAAAATAATTGATGTGAGTGGCGCCGAACCAATAGAATACCGGGGACGCGTACCTGCCCGAAGTGTAGTTATACCAGGATCATATGCCAAACAGTTCCCGGCCGGTGAATACCAGGTGGGATGTGCGTTGATCATCGGTCAGCGTAAGCCGAGCACGGATTTGAAGACGAGTTTGAATGATGCATTGAGAGACTTCAATGTATCCGTTTAATCTAACCGCAAAGTTTGGGAATTGATTTTCAGGAAGCCCCGGCTCATATCATCACGAATAGATATTTCCCTTTTCGGGTACAAGTTCTTTGATGATGACACATTCATTAGTGACGTAAAGGATTTAAAATAATGTCGCTCCGCCGCGGCGGACTCTATTGAACAATCAAATGTTTTCTACAAGAATGCCGCTCCTCTGGAGCTGAAAGGCAGAACAGCATTTTTGTATTAAAGCCCCAGCGGGGCGATATTCTTGTAGCGCCGCATGCATTTTGTATTAAAGCCCCAGCGGGGCGACATTCTTATTGGACATATAAAATTGGACATATAAAATTTATTTTATCTATTTGATATTGAATTAGATACTCAATGTGTCATTAACAACCTGAAAATAAAATTTTTCGCTGACGGTTCGTGAAGACACGAATCAAATCACTAATAAAAAGAAAAAAGCACGCTTAGAAAATACAAATCATGGCAGACTCTACCCTTTTCATCAACCGGCTCAAACATTTCTTCTTCCGTATAACCGGCACGAAGAAATTTCTAATCGCGGACTGTAAACCATACGGACTGAAATTTAAATTCCAATTGATGGACGGGTTAGGCCGGGATATTTATTACAAGCGCGGAGTATATTCAGAGGACCATTTTTCGAAGTGGTTGCTGGAAAATATCGACATCAGGGATAATGACCTGATATTGGATATCGGCGCCAATATCGGCTGGTTTTCGCTAACGCTGTCAACCAAAAGCAAACCCCGGGTTGTGGCTTTTGAACCGGATACCCTCAATTTCAGTTTGCTGCAGGACAACCTCAAACTGAATGGCAAGGATAATGTAAAGGCCTATAATAAAGCCGTCAGTGACCACGAAGGAGTACTCACTTTGTACCTCTACAAAAAGCATAACCTCGGCAGGCACTCTTTCATCAAACAGGCCAAATCTGTAGGTACGGCAGAAGTGCCCATAATTGCGCTTGATAGTTTTCTGCAGCAGGAAGGTTTTGGCGAGGGGCCAGTCAAACTCATCAAGATAGATATAGAAGGATATGAGTACACGGCCATGAAAGCAGCCAAACAAACCATGCAGCGTGCATCATATCTCCTGACAGAGTTTTCCCCCAATATGATGAAAGATATCGGCCAGGATCCCATGGATTATATCAACTTACTGCGGGAAGCCGGGTTCAAGCTGAAACTGATAGACGAAAGCGGTTTATCGGAGCCTGATTTTGCCACAATCATCGGGGAGAACCGGCAGGTGAACCTTATTGGAACGAAATCCTGAGTATTTTGATCGATTTTGAGAATTCCCGTTTCTTTTTTCGGGTCTTTTCCTATATTTGCAGCCCTGAACAAGGAAATCGGAAAAAGGATATTAGATATTGGATATTAGAAAATGAGTTTGTTGTATATGGCTGTTCATTTTCGACTTTCGATTTTCAACTTTCGATTTTCTCTTCTGCCCAGGTGGCGAAATTGGTAGACGCACTGTGTTCAGGTCGCAGCGTTCGCAAGGATGTGCTGGTTCGAATCCAGTCCTGGGCACAAAGCTCTCTGTTACCTCAGAGGGCTTTTTTTTATTGAAGCACAAGATGAAAAAGCACCAGGTAAAACACAACTGCCAATTGTATTCTTTGCCCCATTGCGGTTAATGTATATTCCAAATTGTTTATATTACATGAACACAAATGATCACCCCCCCTCAACAAAGCCAGATGAAAAAAATATCAATTTGCCTATTGCTGTGTCTGAATGTATTTTTCTCTGCAACCTCCCAAATCCAAACCGGAGAAAATGTGGCTGTTACCAACACCGCCTCCGGCAAAGTCCGCGGATATATACACAGCAGCATCTATACCTATAAAGGAATCCCGTATGCTGAAGCTAAGCGTTTTGAAGCACCGCAAAAGCCAAAATCATGGCAGGGCATCCGCAGTTCCATGACCTATGGCCCGGTGTCTCCACTTATGACGCCTACTACCAGTGTACAGGATGAAAGTGAATTTGTATTTAATCACGACTGGGGATACACGAACGAAAATTGCAATGTTTTAAATGTGTGGACACCAGGCATAAACGATGGTAAAAAAAGGCCGGTCATGTTCTGGATACATGGCGGCGGATTTGCTGCGGGGTCCTCACAGGAACTTCCCTCAACCGATGGGGAAAGCCTGGCAAAAAAAGGCGATGTGGTGGTTGTTTCCATCAATCACCGGTTGAATATCCTTGGGTTTTTAGATATGTCGGCTTACGGTGAAAAGTACAGGCATTCCGCCAACGCAAGTATAGTTGATATTAGAGCCGCTTTGGAATGGGTAAAAGAAAATATTGCCAACTTCGGCGGCGATCCCGGCAACGTCACCATTTTCGGCCAGTCAGGTGGTGGTGCAAAAGTGAATACGCTGATGGCCATGCCTTCAGCCAAAGGCCTTTTTCATAAAGCCATCAATCAAAGCGGTGCATTCAGGACCAGTATGCTGGAAAAACAAACTACACAGGCCATAACGGTTGAAGTGTTGAAAGCCCTCAACCTGGAGCCCGGCGATGCAGATAAATTGCAGACAATACCCTACGCACAATTAACAGAAGCCGGCAATAAAGCGTTGAAAGTAATATCGGATCAACTAAAAGCGCAAGGCAAACCAGCCGGTGGATTTGGATTGAGCTGGGGCCCGAGCATTGATGGCACAGACCTCCCTTACCAGCTTTTTTCAAAAGAAGCATTTGCATTATCAAAAGATATTCCGCTGCTGATTGGGACGGTCAAAAATGAATTCGCGGCTTTTGCAGCAGGCGCTATGCATAATGCTACTTTGGAACAGGTTAAAGAAGTTATAAAGAAGCAACACGGTGATAAGGCAGATGCTTTTATCGCTGCGGTGAAAAAAGCTTATCCGGAGGACACCAGACCTTCGGACCTGATCAGCCTGGATGCCACTTTCCGTCCCGGAGCAATAGCGCAGGCCAATGAAAAATCTTCCCTGCCCGGAGGGGCGCCTGTTTACATGTACCTTTTTAACTGGCAGTCTCCGGTTATGGATGGTAAATACAGGGCAGTACATTGTATGGAACTTCCTTTTGTTTTCAATACAGTACATCGCTGCGAAGAAATGACGGGCGGAAATAAGGATGCTTATGCACTTGCTGACAAGACCAGTGCTGCATGGATCAATTTTGCCAGGAGTGGAAATCCCAATCACAAAGGTTTACCTAATTGGCCCGCATATAATTCATCGAATACGGCAACCATGCATTTTAATAACAAATGCGAACTGAAACCACAGCTGGATAAGGAATTTTTTGAGATTGTCAAACCAATGATGTAAGACATTCAAAGGATTACCTATTAATGTTGGCCTGTAAGTCTATTGCGTGAGTATTAAAGGAGGTCCTCCCCCTACAGCATTAGTACTCAGCGCCTCCGCGGTTTTCCCCCTCCAGAGGGGGATAAAACAGCCCTTCCCTGCAATGTTTTTATACAAGTGATTGTTGAACTTATAGAAAAGTTTTGGAGAAGTATTATCCCCCTCTCGGAGGCTTGCCCGACGTGCTCCTACGCTGAAGCTTCGGCGTAAGCGTAAATAAAGTGGAGGCGGGGGGTGAGTTTCGTGCTTTACACACACTCAGGTTTTAGGGGGAGGACGTCCTCCCCTACAGCATGAGTACTCAGCGCCTCCGCGGTTTTCCCCCTCCAGAGGGGGATAAAACAGCCCTTCCCTGCAATGTTTTATACAAGTGATTGTTGAACTTATAGGAAAGTTTTGGAGAAGTATTATCCCCCTCTCGGAGGCTTGCCCGAGGTGCTCCTACGCTGAAGCTTCGGCGTAAGCGTAAATAAAGTGGAGGCGGGGGGTGAGTTTCGTGCTTTACACACACTCAGGTTTTAGGGGGAGGACGTCCTCCCCCTACAGCATGAGTACTCAGCGCCTCCGCGGTTTTCCCCCTCCAGAGGGGGATAAAACAGCCCTTCCCTGCAATGTTTTTATACAAGTGATTGTTGAACTTATAGGAAAGTTTTGGAGAAGTATTATCCCCCTCTGGAGGCTTGCCCGAGGTGCTCCTACGCTGAAGCTTCGGCGTAAGCGTAAATAAAGTGGAGGCGGGGGGTGAGTTTCGAGCCTTACATATACTCAGGTTTTAAGGGGAGGACGTCCTAAAACCTGAGTGTACAGCGCCTCCGCGGTTTTCCCCCTCCAAGAGGGACATAGCATCTCTCCAGGCTATTATTATGAAGAAAGAAGATTTATATTTCCTTTCCCCTCAGCTATCTTTATTTCAATATTATGTTCGGCGAGGTCGTCGATAAGTATAATTGAATCGCCAGGTAGTTCGTTCCCATTTTCAGTAATTGTTCCTATAGCTATTTTATCTGTTTGTTCAATGGTGATATTATAAGATGTTCTCAGATGCTTGTAGTTAATTTTAATCGAATTCCATTTTTTAGGCAATCGTGGTGAAATAGTAAGTTTATTTGTTTCAAGTTTTAATCCTAACAGTGATTCAATGATCAGCTGGTACATCCAGCCGGCGGAACCTGTGTACCATGTCCATCCTCCGCGTCCTTTGTGTTGAGGTGATGCGTAAACATCGGCAGCCACCACATATGGCTCCACTTTATATATCATCATTTCATTTTCAGTAGATCCGTGATTTACAGGGTTCACCATGTCGAAAAGTTCCCAGGCTCGTTCTGTATTACCCATTTCGGCAAACGCCATAATCATCCAGATGGCGGCATGCGTGTACTGCCCACCGTTTTCTCTCACTCCGGGGACATATCCCTTGATATAACCGGGATTGAGATCTGACTTATCAAACGGAGGGTCTAATAATTGAATAAGGCCTATATCTCTTCTGACCAATCTTTCATTTACAGCTTCCATTCCCATTGAAGAACGTTTGGGATCGCCGGCGCCTGATAACACAGACCAGCTTTGCGCAATAGAATCAATCTGGCACTCCATGTTTACTGCAGAACCTAACGGTGTACCATCATCGAAGTAGGCCCGTCTGTACCAGTTTCCATCCCATGAATGCTGATCGATATTAACGCGTAATTCTTCCGCACGATTTTCACACTCATCAGCAAACTTATCATCATTGCGAAGCCGGGCTATTTTTACAAATCGCTTTAGCACATAGTAAAGGAAAAAACCTAACCATACACTTTCGCCTTTGCCATGTCTTCCTACCATATCCATACCATCATTCCAGTCACCCGATCCGATTAACGGTAATCCATGCTTACCAAAGCTTAATCCCTTTTGAATGGCACGTACACAATGTTCATAAACAGATGCTATATCATCCGAATATACGGGAAGATCGTAGTATGATTCCTCTCCATAGTTTAAAGGGCGGCCTTCCAGAAATTGTACTTGCTGATCTAACAAATCAGTATCACCCGTACTCAGTACATATTTGCCGGTAACAAAAGGCAACCACAAAAAATCATCTGAGCACCGGGTGCGCACTCCCCTTCCTGTTGGCGGGTGCCACCAATGCTGTACATCTCCTTCCCTGAACTGGCGTGATGCACACAGTAAAATTTGTTCCCTTACCAGACCCGGTTCAGAATGAATTACAGCCATCACATCCTGCAACTGATCACGGAAGCCAAATGCGCCGCCAGATTGATAAAAACCACTTCTCGCCCATAACCTGCAGGCTATTGTCTGATACAATAACCATCCATTTGTAAGTGTATTCAAAGACTGATCTGGTGTTTCAATCTGTATCGTACCCAGGGCCTTTGCCCAATATTGATGTACTTTTTCCAGTGCCTGAGTGGCGGCCAATAAGCCCCTGAACTGCCTTACCAAATTACTTGCATCTTGTTCATTCCGTCCGCTACCCAGCCTGAAAACAACCACCTTTTCCTGATTGTTGGTAAGGTCGAAATTCACCTGCAGAGCGGCGCAGGGATCCATGGCAGCCCCGGTTTTACCGGAAAGTTTAATCCGACTTAGTGCATCTGGTTTTTGAAGTGAACCGTTTCTTCCTATAAACTCGGTTCGGTCTCCTGTAAGCGATCTTTCAATATCGTCCACATCAAAAAATACTACCCTGTCATTAAAAGTTGAATTGTATGGATTTTTTGCTATCAATGCACCCGTTGAATTATCCAGTTCTGTAAGGATATGCATCACTGATTTAGGCCTTGTATCACCTAAAACCAATTCGGTATAACCTGTAGCAGATAACTTACGCGATCTGCCTGAAATATTCTTCAATTTTAAAACACTGAATTTTACAGACGAAGCAATATCTACATACACCCATAACTCTGACCGAATGCCATCTTCCTCGTATTCGAATACGCTGTAACCAAAGCCGTGCCTTATTGTATATGCAGAAAATCCGCGGGTAGGCAATGGCGTGGGTGACCAAAACTGTCCGGTCTCCTCATCCCTTAGATAAAAAGCCTCACCTCCCATATCGCTCACAGGATCATTATTCCATGGAGTTAATCTAAACTCATGCGCATTTTCGGCCCATGTATAAGACTGGCCACTTTCTGAAATCACCGTACCAAAATTGGGGTTTGCAATTACATTAACCCAGGGTGCAGGTGTGGCTTTTCCAGCTGGAAGAACAATTTTATATTCAAGACCGCTCTTTATAAACCCTCCGAGAGTATTAAAGAAAAGTAATTCTTCAGGAATTGTTACAGCGGTGGCGGTAGTTTGGTAAGGCAATGATACTGGAATGAATGCAGGAATATGATGTTTGATTATACGGCGCTGGTTGATTTGCTCCGACAATGTTCCGTTACTATCTGATATGATTACACGTGCTACAGTCTGCAGCAATATTCTGTCTTCCTGTGAAATCTGGTCTGCATGCCTGACAAAGATTCCACCGGGTCTTTCCGTTTGATTGGCATCATAACTTGCCGTGATAAGCCCCAAAATCTGGTCCTGTAGCAATTGCCTGTACCCACCCTGATCCTCATTCCAAATAACCAGGTCTACGGATAATCCTTTCAGTCTCCAGTAAGCGTGAGCCTGTACTAACTGGCTCACCAGCATAATATTTTGTGGGTCTGCGATCTGTAATAACAAAATCGGCAAATCGCCCGAGATAGAATAACTCCATAAGGCGGACTGGCCGCGGTGATTTTTAATTAAAATAGCGGGATCAGCACGCAGTATTGAATTTGAATAAATAATAGCACTGGCTAGTCGCCCGTACAACTGAGCGTCTGATTCCTTAGCATTGATCTGGCGGAGCACCATTTGATTATGTGTCCAGGCCAGTTCGATTACCCGGTCTGCCAGAATCCGATCCTGATATTTTTCTATAAGGCCCATACACATTTCCCGGGTTTCAGCCATTCCAAAAAATAAATCCATAGTTGCAGTCTGGTCGGGATCCAATGCAATACGGTAACGGATAGCTACAACCGGATCTAATACTGATCCTTGCGTATTGGAAAGGGTTCCCGGATTTTTTAAGGCATCCGGATAATCGATAGAATTTCCCCTGCCAATAAATTTCATTCTATCAGTTTCATAAGAAACACTCATAACATCAACACCATGTGCTTTCATTAGATGAAACATCCAGGGAGTTTGCTCTTCAACAGATCTTGGCCTTCGGGTGCAGATAATGGAATGCTGATATTCTACAATTTCTGTTTGCACAAAAAGATTACTGAATGCAGGATGAATAGTGTCGGCCGCGGCAGCAGTAAGTACAACTTCTGCATAGCTGGTAACCGTAAGTACTTTTCTGCTTCTTGATTTATTTTTGATACGCACCCTCCTCATCTCAATATCATTCTCGGGTGATACAACAATTTCAGTTTTTGTTTCAAAATTTTTATCCCGCCGGCGAAACTCAGCGTGCCCCTGAGAAAATATTACTTCATAGTTTTTTGCAGACTTTAGTGCAGGCTGGTGCGTCATTGACCAGTAGGAACCATCTTCTTCCTGGATATAACAAAAACTGCCCCAGTTATCACGTGTTGTGTCTTCACGCCAACGTGTAACTGCTATATCTTTCCATCGGCTGTATCCTCCACCGGCATTTGTAACCATAACGTGATATCTGCCATTGGAAAGAAGCTGCACTTCCGGCGCTGTGGTATTTGGACTAGTTATGATACGTATTTGCGTATCAACAATATCCGTACTGGTGTCGGCCACATCTGTAGTATGGGAATAGAAAGCAGTTACTTTGGGTATCCGCTCCTGCAACAATAATAATGTAGCCTGAAACTGTGGCTCTGCTTCAAATCTTTTTTGCATTGGTTGTTCTAAGAGCAGGTATGCCAATGAAAGCAAACTCATACCCTGGTGGTGAACCATAAAGGAACGTATGATTGACAACGATTGTCCCCTTGGTAAACGTGAGACGGTATAGTCGATGGCTTCATAATAACCAAATCTTCCTTCAAAACCATCATCTGTCAGTCGTTTAAGATTTTCACAGGCAGGTTCCGGCGATACCATCAAAGCCATGACAGTAGCATAAGGCGCAACAACTAAATCCGCGCCCAATCCACGTTTAAGCCCGAGCCCGGGGACACCAAATGCCCGATACTGATAATTAAAATTGGCATCCACCATATTGTATCCCGACTCAGAAACACCCCATGGTACATCTCGCTGTTTACCGTAGTCTATCTGGCTTTGAACGGTTGCCTTATTTGTTTGATCCAGCAGTGTGTTTTCGTAAGAAGGCATTATCAGTTGCGGCATCAGGTATTCAAACATGGAGCCGCTCCATGAAAGTAGAATAGGCTCACCGCCCGAATTAGTGAGTAATCTGCCCAGCGCAAACCAGCTTTCCTGCGGCAGTTTTCCCTGTGCAATACCAACAAAAACAGCCAGCCTGGCTTCTGAAGCCAGTAAATCATAATAACTGGCATCTTTACGTTGTTCTTCCACATTAAATCCGATAGATAATAAATGTTTTGAATTATCGTACAGGAAATCATACTGCATTTCTGCAAGTTCACCTACCTGGTTAGCGAGGTGATAAACAGAAACTATTTTTTTGTTCGCCTCCTGACATGAAACTGTTAAGGCCTCCTGCAAACGGAGTAGCCACACATTTTCATACTCACTGTTATCTGCAGAGTGAAAATTATGCATGATCGAAACAAAGGTTGTTTCAATTCGGGCAATGTCATTGATTGTTGGAATTCCTATATGTTTAAATATTCCACTAAATTTTACTGGTGAATCTGGCAACATCAACCAAGGTGCAAAGAATAAAATATCCTCCAGCGCTTCCTGTATTTGAGCGGTAATGGCATTCGCCCATTCATAATCCAAACTTTCGGAATTAGTTTTCAAAGAGGCTTGCATATCAAAAGATAACTTTAACAATACCTCGAGGTGAGTCCTGGCTTTAAATAAGGTAACAGGTTCATTCAAGAGCACTTCATCCAGATATGCTGTAAAGGCAGACATACCTGTGATGGTCGTTTTACCAACTGTATCATCAAGAATATTCAGCGTTGTTTTTAATCCATCAAAAAATTTCGGGCTCAGTATTTTTTGTTGAGGCAGCGCAAGAAGCCCCTGGCGCAAAATCAGTAAATGACCGGCAAGATTGCCACTATCTACTGAAGAAATGTATCGTGGATAGAGATATCTTAATGACTGGGTATCGTACCAATTGTAAAAATGGCCCTGGTATCGCTCCAGCATTTCCATACTTCCAATAGTGCGGAGTGTGCGCTCCATCAATTTTGTAGGCGACAGGTATCCGAAGTCGTAAGCTGTAAGGTTGGCAAGTAATGCAATGCCCATATTGGTAGGGGATGTTCTATGTGCCACTACCGGGACGGGATGTTCCTGAAAATTATCAGGAGGCAACCAGTTATCTTCTGGTCCAACAAATTTTTCAAAAAACGACCAGGTTTTTCTGGATATTTTTTTCAAAAAAACAATCTGTTTTTCTGAAAGCGCTGCCTGGTATTTATCAATCGGGCGACTGATCAGCCAGGTGATGGCAGGACTTAATATCCATAAAACCAGAAAGGGCAATGCAACCAATAAATTGATAGGTTGATTAAATACGATGTAAACCAGCATTACTAAACCGATAAATGGGCTGATCCACATTCTAATGTAGGTATGACGAGGTACCTGATCAATATTATCCCCCCGGTTCACTGATGAAGGGCTCCATTGTAATAATTTTTTACCAGTTATTATTATACGCCAGTTTGTACGAAGAATAGCATCGAAGTGATACCAGGCCTCATAAGGTAAAGTAAGAATGGTAAAAACAGCCTCAACAAAATTTCTGTATGCGGCTACAATTGAAAATCTGATATGATTTTTGAATGTAATATCTTCCGGCTTTTTAATCAGATCCCAGACAGCACTAATCAATGAAGGAAGAATAATAATAAAAATTACAACAAGTGTCCAGAACCATGCAGATGATAATACTGACCAGCCAAGTATCAGTAAAGCAGTCAATGCAATAGGTATAAAACTGCGCCTCAGATTATCGAATATTTTCCACTTCGATAAAAATGAAAGTGGATTTTTCACTAACCGTTTATCCGCGCCGGTAACCCATGGCAGCATCCAGTTCCCAATTTGCCAGTCACCTCGTATCCAGCGATGCCTCCTACTGGTATCTTCATGATACTTTGATGGATATTCTTCATACAATTGTATATCACTTACCAAACCAGACCTTATATAACAACCTTCGAGCAGGTCATGGCTAAGTATCCGGTTTTCAGGGAAACGCCTGTTTAAAACTTTCTCAAACATGGCTACTTCATATATTCCTTTACCAATAAAAGAACCTTCCCCAAAAAGATCCTGGTACAGATCTGATACAGCCCGGGTATAGGGATCTACACCAGCATCACTGCCATGCATTTTGGCATAGAGGGATCGATTTGAACCAGCCAGACTAACAGATACTCTTGGTTGCAGAATACCATATCCATCGATAACCCTTTTCTTTTTTTCACTATAACTGGCTTTATTAAGCGGATGTGCCATTGTAGCAACTAATTGGCAGGCTGCATCACGCGGCAATTGTGTATCTCCATCCAGTGTGATGACATATTTTATATTTGTATAAATTTCAGGATCGCCAATGATAAGAGAAAAATTATCCGTTATTCCTTCTATTAACAAACTGTTCAGATCGGTTAATTTACCACGTTTACGTTCATAGCCCATCCATATTTTGTCTTTGTTATTCCATTTTCTTGGCCGGTGAAAAAGGAAAAAAACCTGATTTTTTTCGGGACCATATTTTGAATTCAGTAATTCTATTTTTGTTTTTGTAAGATGTAAAAGCCACTCATCTTCTGGCAAAGTTTCATCTTTAGCATCCTTAAAATCCGTGAGTAACCCAAAATACAGGTTCTCATCTTTATTGGCAAGATATTTTACTTCGAGTGCTTCTAACATTGACTCTATATCAGCCTCGCTGCTGAGCAGCGTTGGAACTACAACCAATGTTCTGTATTCTTCAGGAACACCTTTGGAGAAATCCATTTTTGGAAGCAAGGTTGGCTTTACAACCAGTGTACCGATCCAGTTTACAAATGAAACGGCTAAATGCGATGTACATATCAGGGATATAATTCCCACAGCAATCAGTAAATTAATATTTACGCCATCAGACCAGGCTTTTAAAACAAAAGCCCCACTGATAAGGAAAGTAAAAAAAGTGATACTTCCTACATAAAGGAAAAGCGAGATTTTTTCAGTAAGTCTGCGGAACCATTCCAAAAAGGAATGATGCATTTGTGCAAGTTTCTCGGTTTGATTCAATCCTTTTCCGATCAGATAATATCCAACATGTGAAGTGCGGCTTTCCCCGATATTTTTCTCAGCACTCTCCCGGGCAAGCGTTACCGCTAAAGATGCAATTTCCTGCTCTGATTTTTTACTTTTTTTTGCTACTTTTTCAACCACATGACGATAAGAATCCCTGGTAGGGAAATCCATTTTGGCATAAATTCCATCCGGATCACGAAATAGGATATTCTCCACAAGGCTCAAATCTTCAACAAATTCACGCCAATCCATGGTTGCCAGAAAACGAAGGCTACTAATACTGTTACTCATGGAAACCTGGTCAGCTGCAAGTTTTTGGGTCTCCAGGTTAACAATTTCGATACTGGTTTGACCCAATTCTGAAAGTCGTTGTTCCATCCAGTTAAGGGGTAAAGCCAAAGCAGGGCCTTTGCCCTGGAGCCTTCTGGTGAGTTCTGCCACGAAAGAACTATCCATTGGCGGATCGGATCTTGCCATATCCGCAATGACCAGTATCAGGCTTTTAGGATCTTTTTCTGCAACCTGAACCATTTCATCGGCCCAATAATGCGCCAGATTTCGGTGGATCCGGCCTGCCGCAATCCTGACAGCTACCCGCCGCAGATTTTCGATCAGCGCGAGTCTTAGCATAATGGGAATGGCCCACAGTTCTCCCAATTTGAGGGGACTAACCGTTTGATAAAAACGAATAAAACTGCTTAATGTGGTAGCATCCACACGGCCATCACTATGCGAAATTATTTCAAGGGCAATGTCATAAACACGCGGGAGACCTTTAGACTGGCCATTTAGCAACCATGGCAGGGCCTGACTATATCCTTTAGGTAAGTGCCGTTTTCCGGTTCGTATCTGGTCTTCGATCAGGTAAAAATTATCCAGCAGCCATTCGCCGGCGGGAGTGATTTGTCTTGTGGCTTTTACAGTTTCTGTTAATAGATTATGTACTTCCAGCAAAACTTCTTCATTGTCCGCAAGTCTTTTTAAAAGCTGATCTGGATATAGTCCCTCGCCTAATCGATGTTCTGCCGCCAGTGTTTTTGCGTACTTATCCATCTGATCGGCACTGAATAATTCGGCACGAAGGGGTGGCTTTTCATTGGCATATTTTTTCATCAGATTATATCCCGGGAAAGAAATCCCAAGTAATGAAAGAAAATCCTGTATGGTATTATTTTTCACTTTGTAGGTTACTGGTTTAAAAGAATCAATTGAAATCAGTGCAAGCAGAACATACTAACTAAAATGGACTTTCAATTTGTCCGTTTTACGAGGAGTTGCAGGGAGCTGGTTGTAGTACTCATAAATATAGTGAAAAGTCCTGATTTATGCATTAAAAGCAAAGCCTCTAAACTGCAGCTCTCAAATTATATGAAAATTTTGCAGGGTTTCCATTTGAGTTTTAGTATTCTGCTTCAACTTATTTATGTTTTATAAACTACCCCTGGGTTGTGAAAGATGTAAGTATTACACACAAATATGTAAAGGCCGTCGATATAAATTAAGTGACCTTTACTTTATAATTTTAAACAATAATTTTTTTCTCATAAGCAGTTAGTTTTGGTAAAACCCCTGTTCCAACAAGGGTTTTCTTTACCCGTACAAATTGTTTCCTGACACAAAAAGAGGCACTTAAAAATTAATTTCAACAAGGAAAATTATACACTTATAAAACTTCACGTATACATATTATTAACAGTATTTTTACAGGCAGGCTCCGTAACTGCACAACATATAAACTTTGGAATTAAGGGCGGCCTGAATGTGTATACCATTAATGATGACAATGATGCGGACTATGATTCAAAAGCAGGATTTAACCTTGGTTTACTTTGTCATATACATCTGACAAAACAATGGGCCATACAACCGGAAATTGTTTACTCATTACAGGGAGCAACGAACAATACCGGTAATTTAGAAACCAGGATTAACCTCGACTACATTAATATTCCGGTATTGTTTCAATATATGTTTGATAATGGATTCAGGTTGCAGGCAGGCCCACAGCTTGGCTTTTTAGTAAATGCAAAATCTAAAACAGGCAGCTTATCCACTGATATTAAAGACAATCTAAATACTGCAGATTTTAGATTAACAGTTGGTGCCGGCTATGTTCATACTCCATCAGGCTTTGGAGTAGATGCCAGGTACAATTTTGGGCTAAGTAACATTAATGATAACAGCAATGATAAATTGTTTAACAGAGGCTTTCAGCTGGGTGTATTCTATTTATTTAAACATCGTTAGATTATATAAGGATTGACCCATGCTTTGATACAGCATATAAATCCGAATACAAATATTTGTCATCAAATACACAGGATTCAATCGCTTTAATATAAATTCTGTTGAATAAAAATCCCTGCATTTCGCGGGGCTTTTTTATGCGTCCCTGTTGATACAATTCAAATCAACGCCTATCTGAAATCGGCCCAAACAATGACCCATCAAGTGTTTGAAAGAACTTTTATTGTTAACAAAGCAACGCTAGTGACGTTTAACATAAAAATATTTTAATGGATACAGCAGGTTTTCCAAAAGTGAAAAAATACCAAAAGATGTTCCCAAAAGCAAAAGGAGTTCTGTCTGGCCGGTTGCCATTCTACATTAGAATAAAGAAATAATCTAAATGGATAAGTCCTTAATGCCAATTCTTCCACCAGTGCTAACAAGGGAAAAATAAGATACCGGGTATTGTTCTTGAATCAATACCATTAGGGTTATGTTTAAATTATTTTTATGTACATATTTTTAGCAGGAGTAAATGATAAACTATCAAGCTTATAAAGAAATAGACATATCAATTCTAATAAATAATCTCGAAGAAATATCTACCTATTTTATGACAATTTCTGAAATAATAAAAATTAATCGTTTATGATAAATAATAATATAACTTCTTTGATTGAAAAACTTCAAGAAGAAACAATTAATAAAAAATATAAGCCGGGATACAAAAGTTCAAAAATATGAATTTACAAAAACCTTTGGATCAGGTTCTGTCACACTTTCCAAACAAGATACTTCTCCATTTAAAAGAAAAAGAAAAAAAACAACCCTTTTAGAACAAAATAGTATACGATCAAAGTCAAAGTATCCTCAATATTTTAGACAGTTAAAAATTTGATTATAATTGTGGTTTCATATATTTTTTATGTTGCGTTGGTGTCCGATTTTTTTAAAGCTGTCTTCCTTTTTCTGAAAATGGCTTTTTCTATTTCCACTGCAAAAAATACCAGGGATGAAACAGTACCTACAATCATGAATTCTTTGAGTGTTAAGGATTCTGTTCTGAAGATGGGTTGCAGAAAAGGGACATAAGTTACTGCAAGTTGCAAGCCCAGAGTTAACAGTACAGCGCCTATTAAAGGTTTGTTGGTAAGCATCCCCATACTGAAAAACGACTGGCTTTCTGAACGGATTGCCAGCACATGCCCCATCTGGCTGAGGCAAAGAACATTGAAGGCCATGGTTTGCCAGCGGGGGTCCTCCACATGCATGGCCCATGCCTGCGTTCCTATGGTAACTGCCCCCATTAACAACCCTACCCATAACACATGATAGCCTAAACCCTTTGCGAATATACTTTCTTTGGGGTGGCGCGGTGGTCGCTGCATAATATCTTTTTCTGCTTTTTCACTTGAAAGTGCCAGGCCGGGCAATCCATCGGTCACAAGATTTATCCATAATATATGAACCGGGAGCAGCGGAATGGGCAGGCCTATTAATGGAGCCAGAAAGATGGCCCATATTTCACCGGAATTGGAAGTGAGTGTGTACTTGATAAATTTGCGGATATTATCAAATATTCTCCGGCCCTCCCGCACTGCTTTTGCAATAGTGGCAAAATTATCATCCAGCAAAATCATATGGGCAGCTTCTTTGGAAACATCAGTACCGGTAATACCCATCGCCACGCCAATATCTGCATTCTTTAATGCAGGGGCATCATTTACTCCGTCTCCTGTCATCGCAACAAACTGGCCTTTTTCCTGCAGGGCTTTTACAATATGCAGTTTCTGTTCCGGCGACACTCTTGCATATACTCTTATATTTTGTACCCGGCCTAAAAAGTCGTTCCAGTTCATCTTCGCCAGTTCTTTTCCGGTAATTACAGCAAAGGGATTATCAGCATCTGCCGGCTTAAGAATACCGATTTTATTGGCAATACTTCGGGCAGTTTCAGGATGGTCGCCGGTAATCATTACCGACTGTATGCCTGCAGAATAGCAGTCGGCAATAGACTGCGCTGCTTCAAGCCGCGGCGGATCCATAATTCCGCTAAGTCCAATAATGGTAAGATTATTTTCAAGTTCTTGTACATCTGTGTTTTCATTAAAGTTATCAACCCAACGGTATGCATGCGCCAAAACACGGTAACCTTCAGAAGCCAATTGATCAGTCTGTTTCAATAAATCATTTACAGACGCTTCAGCGCTTTGCGAAGAGCGCTCCAGTAAGTGCTCTACTGCACCTTTCACCAAAAGCAAATACCTGTTCTCATAGCGATGTAAGGTGCTCATGCACTTACGCACCGAATCAAAAGGTATTTCAGCAACCCGGGCATGGGTTTGTAATAGCTCCTCTTTATTATAATTCTGATCAACAGCATAATTAAACAATGCCAGTTCCGTAGAATCGCCAACTGTTTCATTCTTTTCATTTACAATCACATCGTTGCTCAGCGCCATATTTAACAGCAAGAGATGCCTGGTATCATCATCAGAAGTACTAACTTTTACTGATACCGATTTTTCCACCTGCATTTTATTTTGTGTAAGTGTACCTGTTTTATCTGTGCAGATATAGGTAACCGAACCAAGTGTTTCCACTGCAGGCAGTTTACGGATAAGAGCCTGCCTCATGACCATGCGTTTGGCACCCAGTGCAAGGGACACTGTAATTACAGCGGGCAATGCTTCCGGTATGGCAGCAACGGCAAGAGAAATAGTTGTTAGCAGCAAACGAAGCGGCTCTTCGCCCCGCAGGTAACTCACTGTAAAAATGATTACACACAGAACCAATACCAACAGCGAAAGTTTTTTGCCAAACTCTGCCATACGTCGTTGTAATGGTGTAATGTTGTCACCTCCTGTAAGCAGTTTTGCAATTTTCCCCATCTCCGTATCCATACCTGTTTGTACCACTACGCCTTTACCCCGGCCATTGGTGATGAACGTGCCTTTAAAGGTCATGTTTTTACGGTCACCCAGTGGCATGTCTTCACCCTCCAATTCGCCGGTATGTTTTTCCACATCCTCCGATTCTCCTGTTAGCGCCGCTTCCTGAGTTTTAAAACTATACACTTCAAGCAACCGTATATCTGCAGGCACTACCTGGCCTGCTTCCATAAGAACCGTATCACCCGGCACCAGTTCTTTGGCAGGAATTACCTTAATATTTCCGTCGCGCAGTACTGTGGCAAATGGCGCCGCCATATTCCGCAAAGCTTCCACGGCTTTTTCTGCCCGATATTCCTGCACAAAACCAATAATGGCATTAATGATGACTATGAGCAGGATGATCACTGTATCTGTTACATCTCCCATTATGCCTGCAATAACCGCAGCGGCAAGCAATACAATAATCATAAAATCCTGGAATTGTTTCAGGAATTTTAACCAGAGCGGCTTTTTCTTTTCTCTTACCAGTTCATTGGCACCATGAGATATTAATTTTTCTTCCGCATCCACCTGCTGCAAGCCATCCGTTCTTGCCCCAAGCATTTCCATAAGCTCCTGCTGATTGAGTAAATGCCAGTTCATATTGGTTGATTTATTTTTTCGGAATAATTGAATAACAAATACCATACAATGCAAAACAATAATAAAAATATCGATACGTAAAAGCCATACCTGTTTATCTTAAACTTAAACAGCAGGTCCATCCCAACTACTGCCGCCATCATCCTGGTAATAATCACGAATTACATGTGGGAAGGAGAAATAGCTTTAAACAAAGAATCTCTTTTGCAAAAAACATTATCCATGCTCAGCATAAAACTATTAAATATATTACTGCCCAATATATTCCTAACAGCTATATCCAATGCGATTATTCTTAATGCAGCTAACGAAACCAGTAACTCTGGTAAAGATATAGCAGCAGCTATTAAAAATGTACTGCTGATTCGCAATCGGAACAGGTTTTCTTTTCATCTCTTTTCAGGAGGCAAAGAAAATTCTGAATAATTATTTGTACCGGGGTTGGATACATCTGATTTTATAAAATTACTATTTTTCTCCCCTCAGTAGTGTCCGGCTAAATCAGTTTTATTATCAATTGAATATTATTTTGTTCTTTGATTTCGTGGAACAAAATGTTTTCAAAAAAAGGATTCGTAGTATTATATTGTCGAGCTATGAAAAAATCATTTCGGGGAATCTCACAAATTGCTTGTTTAAACTTCAGTTTTCCCTTTACAATAAATACAGTGAATAAGTTATAATGGCAGTATCAATTTATATCATAACTGTTCTACTGAAATACACAAAAAGACTTTTTTGGCGTGCTTTTATTCATTCAAAGAATAATTAGATATTTTATCGGGTTTAAATAATAGAACTATATTAAAAGTGATCAATTGAAAGCTTGAAATCGATATGGGTTTTTGCTGCCAGCATAGAGGTTGAATGAATTTTTCACCCCGGCGGAACGAGATTCTTGCAGTAAGTTGCTATTAAACTAATTTCTGCCTAAAACTGAAATCTTCAAAAAAACTGTATCCGAAAAGGGAAATATCTAAACGTAAAAACAAAAAAGGCAGCGAGGGATAATGCTGATATTTCTACAAAAATATTCCATAAAAAAACCCCGCATTTCGCGGGGCTTTTTATTTATGCATTTCTGTTGATACAATTCAGGTCATTGAATGCCACTTCCAGTCGGGCGATGAAACTTTCTTCACCCTTGCGCAACCAAACGCGCGGATCGTAATATTTCTTGTTTGGCTTATCTGCTCCTTCGGGATTACCCAGCTGGCTTTGCAGGTAGCCTTCATTCTTCTTGTAATACTTTTGAATACCTTCCCAAAATGCCCATTGCAGATCGGTATCAATATTCATTTTGATCGCGCCGTAGCTGATGGCTTCACGGATCTGGTGCTGTGGGGAACCGCTTCCGCCATGGAATACAAAGTATACCGGGTTGGGACTGGTATTGAATTCTTTTTGGATGAACACCTGGCTGTTGTGCAGTATCTCCGGACGCAGTTGCACATTACCCGGACTGTACACTCCATGCACGTTTCCAAAGGCTGCTGCAATGGTGAATAAATTACCTACCTTACCGAGTTCTTTATAAGCATAAGCTACGTGCTGCGGCTGCGTATACAATTTATCATTCTCCACATCGCTGTTGTCAACACCATCTTCTTCACCTCCGGTTACACCCAACTCAATTTCAATGCTCATGCCTAACGGCGCCATACGCTTGTAGAACTCAACGGAAGTTCCAATATTTTCTTCAATGGGCTCTTCAGAAAGATCCAGCATATGGGAACTGAAAAGGGGTTGTCCTTTTTCTTTATGGTATTCCACACCTGCATCAATCAGTCCGCTGATCCAGGGCAGCCATTTTTTAGCAGCATGATCGGTATGCAGCACAACCGGTACGCCATAATATTTGGCTACGTTATGGATATGCAGGGCACCGGAAACACCACCACTGATATTTCCCTGTAAGGCATCATTGGGCATGCCCTTACCGGCGATGAATTGGGCACCACCGTTTGAAAATTGTATGATGACCGGTGAATTTACTTTTGCAGCAGTTTCAAGGGTAGCGTTTATGGTGTTGGTACCAATGGTGTTGACCGCAGGTAACGCAAATTGATTTTCTTTAGCGTCTTTGTAGAGTGCTTCGAGTTCTTCACCGAAGAGCACCCCGGCTCTGTACTTTTTCATGCTTGAGATTTTCTGGGTTGTTTTGGTTATTAAAGTGGCAGAATGCTTATGCGCACACTCTGTGGAAGGCTGCAAGGTAAGAAATCTTCAAGTAAGATCGGTTGAAAATATCTAAAGAATTAAATGATATTCGGGATTATTTCTAATGATTAGGCTGGTTTCAATGTCAGTTAATCTACTCACCCCTGCCCCTCTACAAAAAGAGGGGCAGGGGGTGAGTCAATTCCTCGCATCTTTGCCTCTTCGCGGTTATAGTTATTTTTAAATATTGACCAGAAAGAAAAAAAGAGGCAGGGTTTCGCTAAGTTTTCTGTCATACATTCATAACCAGGCAAAACTCAACATGACGTATGAAAAAATTGATCACCTTTTTAAGTGTGCTATTCTTTTTGTCAGGAACCGATGCACAAATAAAAGTCAGCGATAATAAACGTTACCTGGTAAAAGCAGATGGCTCTCCTTTTTTCTGGCTGGGCGATACGGCCTGGGAATTGTTCCATCGCCTAAACCGGGAGCAGGCCTCCTACTACCTGAAACGCAGGGCAGACCAGGGTTATACAGTGGTACAGGCCGTGGCCCTGGCAGAATTCGACGGATTACATGTGCCTAATCCATACGGAGACCTTCCTTTGCTTTTTGATGATCCCAAGCAACCCAATGAAGCTTACTTCAAACATGTTGATTACATCATTGATAAAGCTGCGGAAAATAATATCACCATTGCATTCCTTCCCACCTGGGGTGACAAAGTGATGAAAGCTTCCTGGGGCAAAGGGCCTGAGATATTTACGCCGGAAAATGCGAGGATCTACGGGCAATGGCTCGGCAACAGGTACAAGGATAAAAAAAATATCATCTGGATCATTGGCGGCGACAGGAATCCGCAAACCGAAACGCACCTGGCCATCTGGCGCGCCATGGCTGAAGGTGTCATTGCCGGCGTGGGCGGAAAAGAAAACGCTTTACTCAGTTTTCATCCGCAACCTAATGAACTCGGCGCCGGAGAATATTTTTATAATGACAACTGGCTCGACTTCAACATGTTTCAAAACGGGCATTGCCGGGACACGAGGGTATTTGATAAAATTCAGGCATCATATAATCGCACACCTATTAAACCTGTTATAGATGGCGAGCCCATTTATGAGGATCATCCGGTTTGTTTTAATGCAAACGACCTGGGAATTTCCAACGCGTATGATGTACGCAAGTTTGCGTACCTGGATCTATTTGCAGGAGCATTTGGACATACGTATGGTTGCCATGATATCTGGCAGTTTTATTCACCCTATCGGGAAGCCGTAAATAACCCTAAGATTTACTGGCAGGAAGCCATGGAATTACCTGGCGCCAACCAGATGCAATTTGTGCGCAGGCTGATGGAGTCGAGGCCCGTGCCGGATCGGGTGCCGGATCAAACTTTGATCCTTGAAAACAACCTGCCGGCAGCGGAACGCATACAGGCCACGCGCGGTAACGACTATGCGTTTATTTATACGGCGGCGGGAAAATCATTTACGGTAAACCTGGGCAAGATCAGCGGTGCAAAACTGAATACAACCTGGTTCAATCCGAGGAATGGTGAAATGCAGAAATCAGAGCAAATAAATAACAAAGGCCAGAAAAAATTTACCCCGCCATCTGCGGGGTATGGGCACGACTGGGTGCTGATATTAGATAATGCGGTCAAGAACTATTAAATAACAGCCCTTAACCGCAAAGAATATTACGATGCGAAGAATCAGCTCTTACTACCTTTCAAAACCTTATGCACCACTCCGGCTAAAGCAGCACCAATGATTGGTGCTATCCAGAATAACCACAACTGGCCCATCGCCCATGAACCGGCAAATATAGCCTGTCCTGTACTACGTGCAGGGTTAACCGAAGTGTTTGTAACCGGGATACTCACCAGGTGAATAAGTGTTAATCCTAGTCCGATGGCGATTGGTGCAAATCCAGCCGGTGCTTTTTCATCTGTCGATCCAAGGATGATTATGAGGAAAAAGAAAGTCATTACCACTTCTGTGATGAAACCAGACATCATGGAATATTTACCAGGTGAATGTTCGCCATAGCCATTGGCAGCGAAACCACCTTCCAGCGAAAAACCCGGTGCCCCGCTGGCGATCAGGTATAAAACACCAGCCGCAGCAATACCACCTATTACCTGTGCAATGATATAGCCCGGTAATTCGGAAGCGCTGAATTTGCCACCAACCCATAAACCAACTGATACAGCCGGGTTAAAGTGCCCGCCGGAAATATGGCCTACAGCAAATGCCATGGTGAGTACGGTAAGACCAAAGGCCAGAGAAACACCCAGAAGCCCGATACCCACTTCCGGGAACGCAGCTGCAATTACAGCGCTGCCGCAGCCTCCGAGGACCAGCCAGAAGGTGCCAAAAAATTCTGCGAGTAGTTTTTGAGTTGTTGTCATGCGATTAGTTTATTGGTTGATTAAATGTAAAGTTTTTTGGAATTCAAAATATTTTTTTTGATATAAATATCAAACAAGTTGATCACAGTTCCCATCCGAAGGAGAAACCGAAAATATAATCGAAGTCATTGCCGGGGATGGCCGGCTTGTTATCATAGTTTAATGTATAATTACATTTGACATAAAAATCCCAGGGAAGGTCGTATTTAGCATCTAATTTCAGATCAGATCGCCAACGTCCCGATTTTGTTATACTTCTATAAACAGCCCAGTTACCATAAAAATTCAGATCCCCGATGTCAAAAAGTTTGGCTTCTGAGGCAACATAAAACTCCAAACTGTTTCTGGCCTCAGTTTCATTAACGAATGATTCGTTGTTAAAGGAAAGTCCGCCTCCCGCTCCCCAATAAGCCCTGTTAGTCTGGATAAAAAATTTACCCAGACCAGCCTTCCCGGTGGTTCTTAGTTTTAAAGCCTGCTCAGTATTGGATAAAAAATTTAAGGATGAAGAAAAAAACATCCCGTGCTGCAGATAATAAACGAAATTCAGACCTGCCTCTGTCCTTTTTGTGGCATCAACACTATCCTGATTGGATTGGTTTATATTCAAAAAAAAGTCAGAGGTCCATTTATCAGCCGAATAACCCGCTTTACTCCCTAAGTTAAATTGTCGCAGGTTATTTGCCTTGATAACATTGATGCCAAGATCAATATTGGCTTTTGTCCTGCTCCAGAAATTTGTTTTCAGTCCTTTAAGAAAAACAAGGTCCTCAAGTGTTGTAAATAATTGAGAATCGTCGTCTTCCACAATTTTCAATTTCTTAGAGGAACTGTCTGTATAGATGTACCCTGTCAGCCTTGTACCATCCTTGAGCGTAAGCAGGAACCTTGTTTTTGAAAATAGTTCACGAACACCATACCATTCGATCACAAAATCTTTATCGGAGTATTCCGTTTCAATAGTAAGCACGCCATTTTTCAGGGATTTTATTTCACCAACGATAATGTTTCCATTTTTAAAAATGAGGGAATCCTGCTGTGCATTCAACGAACTGCATATTATGAAGCAAGTTAAAGTCAAAATTATATGGATTAATCGCCAATTCTTCACCCTCATAAAAACCCAATTAATAATGAGATCATCAAAATTGTTTATAGATAAATGTTTATACCATCAAAGCTTATGCTTCCCAAGTGCTTTAGAAATTCCCAGGCCAAGGATCCAGGTATCATACCCGCCCCATTTAAAATCATAACTCAGAGACCCAAACACTTCCCATGTTTTTTTTAATTCAACACTATATTCCACACCTGCCCTGTTCAGGAAAAAATTTTCTTCTTTCGCAAACTCAACACCGACCCCCAGCAGGAAGCTCCAATGGTGTCCTGGTTTATAAATTCCCATTACCGCCGGGGCAATCGGATAGCTTCGCTCAATAACATCACCAGTTCCTCCATTCTCAAGATGCTTTTCCACTTCAAATGTTTCTGTTATAATATCAGTATGTAAACCTATTCCCCATTTGGGCTTAAACTGAAAGGTATAATCCAATCCCCAGGATGGAAGGGATAAGACTTTCTTTTCGCCATTAATATCTCTTCCATCAAATACCTGTGCATGGCTAATGACTATGCCAATGATATGGTGTGGACGAAAAGGTTCCTTTGCTTCTTCATGATGCTGGGCAAAACTTTGGGAATAACAAAAGAACAATGCAATGGTGAGAATAAAAGTATACCTGATTATTTTCATTTGATTACAATATAATAAATGAACATTAATTGACCCTGCTAAATCATATTTTCAACATGGAATTGATAGATACTGAATTGCAATAAGATAATTTTACACCCGAAAAAAATGATGCATTCACGGGAAAACTGAATTCATCTTCCCGCGAATGCATGGTAAACGGATCATTTCTGTCTAAAATTAATATTACCTGCTGCCCCCCGCAGACCTTAATTGCTCCTCGATCTTACTTAGGTTAAAGGAACCGGCAGATTGACTCGGCGGATATTCTTTCATTGTCATAAGGAATTTGGCGGCGAGTCCCTGTATGGGAACTATAACAAATGGACGATCCAAAAACCAGTCATTGTAGGTATTTGAATTGTGCTGTGATTTTTCAAAAGGATCGCGACGAAGGTTAAATAACAGCGGGACACGTAATTCTACAAACGGTTCGCGCCATACACCAAATGCCTCTCCCCTGTTTTCGAGAAACACAACTTTCCAGTCCTGGTAACGTGCTGCAACAACCTGTGCATCATCATTTACATACCAAAATTCATTGCGGGGCGATTCCTTAACTTTTCCGGTAAGATAATCCAGCTGGTTATAGCCGTCTATATAGTTTTTATATGTCCGCCCATTGATGGTTGTACCTTTTAACAGCCTTTCTTTAACATCCGTATCACCGGCAATCGCGGCAAAGGTTGGCAGCCAGTCTTCGTGAGATACAATGCCATTCAGCGTTGTACCGGCAGGAAAATGTCCTGGCCATTTGATAAATGTTGGTACCCGGTAAGCGCCTTCCCAGTTTGAATTTTTTTCACCACGGAATGGTGTGGTACCTGCATCGGGCCAGGTATTATAGTGCGGACCATTATCAGTTGAGTACATGACAACGGTATTTTCTGTGAGACCGAGTTCATCGATCACTTTCAGTAACTGGCCAACATGCATATCATGTTCAACCATGCCATCGCTGTATTCATCCTGTCCGGAAATACCTTTGTGTTCTGCTTTAACGTGCGTACGGAAGTGCATGCGTGTACCATTCCACCAAACAAAGAAAGGCTGGCCTGCTGCTTTTTGACGCTTAATGAAATCTATCGCTGCTGCAACAGTTTCATCATCGATCGTCTCCATTCGCTTTTTGGTCAATGGTCCGGTATTTTCTATGGTCTGCCCGCCTTTTCCATCAGCTTTACATTTTAATACACCCCGTGGTCCGAATTTTTTACGGAACTCAGCGTTTTTCGGGTAATCAATATTCTCCGGTTCTTCTTCCGCATTCAGGTGATAAAGGCTTCCAACGAACTCATCAAAACCATGCATCGTAGGCAGGTGTTCATCTCGGTCACCCTGATGGTTTTTGCCAAACTGTCCGGTTGCATATCCCCTTGACTTTAGAACTGTGGCCATGGTTACATCCGATTTCTGCCATCCTTCTTTTGCGCCTGGCAGTCCAACTTTTGTCATACCGGAACGTACCGGTACAGAACCGCTGATAAAGGCAGCACGGCCTGCGGTGCAGCTTTGCTGTGCGTAGTAATCTGTAAAGGCTACGCCTTCTTTTGCTATACGGTCGATATTGGGGGTCCTGTATCCCATCATGCCACGGTTATTATGGCTGATGTTCCAGGTCCCGATATCATCTCCCCATATTACCAGAATATTGGGCTTACCTGCGGTTTTTTGTTGGGCATTGACAGGCATAAGAACTGCGATCAACATCTGCGCTCCTACTGTAAGCAAGATGATCTTTTTAAAGGTGCTTTTGATCATACTCTGATTTTTTAAAATGAAAAAATAAATGAAATACTATTGAAAAGAAAATACTTTCTTCCAGTCTTTTGCCATATCCACAACCATCCAGTTTTTTTCTCTGGCTTCCGTCAATGCTGATTCTAAATGGCCGCTTAATGTTTTATGATCGTACTGATATTCACGAATGCTGTCTGTGTGCTGAACAATGAGGTTCATGCTGGCATATTTACTGCCATGTGTGTACTGCATCATTGCCTGGTCGCCGTCACTATTGCCACCGCAGAAAACGGGAACCTTTCCAATAAAACGATGAATGGCAACCGGCTTTCCGGCCTTATCATCCACATAAACTTCTCCTGCCATTTTAATAATCACCGGCTTACCGTCCTTGACATCGTATTTCAGGTCGCCATAACTGCCAATAACCTGGTAAGGTGGGATGCCGTAAGCTTCATCGCTCCATACCCGCATAAAGTCTGCACCACCACCGCTGACAATAAATGTTTGAAAGTCATTTTCCCTCAGGTAATTCAATAACTCCACCATGGGGAGGTAAATGACTTCCTTATAAAGTTTATTGAATTTTTGATCCCGGGCAGTATCTATCCAGTTACGAACGGCTGTATTGAATATTTCTTCCGACTGTCCATTGTGGCTGGCATTTAGAAGTTTGATCAAGCCTTTTATACCCTCTTTTTTCATTGGGCCGATATCACCATTCAAAATTCCTTTTAACACCGGATCCTTCTGGAACTCAGGGTGTGCAGAAGAGATCGCTTTTAAATTATCGATTGCGAAAATAATCTGGTTGGGTACAGGTTGTTCAGGCCATAGCGTACCATCATTATCGAATACCGCAATGCGGTCGGCTACAGGTATGAATTTGGGTGAAGTTGAGTCAGTAATTTCTTTCACCCAAGTTTCGATTCTCTGGCGAGGAGCATCTTCCCATGAAACTAATAATGAGCCTTGCGTATTTACAACCGATTGTTCAGTTTTGACATTTTCCTTTTCATTAAACGCCGGTTTACAAGAATATAAAATTGAAAGGGAAACAAATAAAAGGAGATAGTTTATTTTAAGGTTACTATTCGTTTTGAGGATGGTCATAAAATGATCGGTTATGTGAATCGTAAAAAAAATGCATGCAGAACTTCCCGAATGAAATAAGATCAATCAAAAGGACTGGTTTTCCGAATAAATGGGAATCAGATTTTAATTTGATTCCAGAGAATCAAAGGACTTTTTCAATTAAGGGTAAAAATTATTTGTCCAACCGAGCAGTTCTTTAAGTAGTATGCCTTTCAAAAAAGGAGAATCACTTTACATAAATCCATAACTACTGGCTATGACTTAGCTTTTAATTTTTGGCATTTCGACATCTGAGAATTACTCGCATAAAGATAGATTTTATACGAAATCAGGAGAAAGTTACTGAAATGGCCAAATGGAACTCATGTGTAACCCGGACACTTGTCAAAACTTCGAAATTATAGTCATTTTTTAGGTAGTACAAAACCATAGAATACTATTATTATTTGATTATCAATGTTTTAATGATTAAGATATTTAATTACAAATCAATCAGGGGATTCTGATTTTGTAGCATTTCTATGGAAAATAATTGAAATATATACCTCTGAAAGGCAGACTTTTTCACCATAGTCGAGGTTTTAGAACTAAGGATTGGCTCAAAAAAGGAAAAGATTTACTTCCTACACTTTTTGGAGAGTGAGGGGACCCTTGGAGAGTTGGGGAACCCTTGGAGAGTTGGGGAACCCTTGGAGAGTTGGGGAACCCTTGGAGAGTTGGGGAACCCTTGGAGAGTTGGAGGACCCTTGGAGAGTTGGAGGACCCTTGGAGAGTTGGGGGACCCTTGGACAAGTTATTTAGGTTTTGGAAACCTACCAGGGTTTTGGAAACCTACCTTGGATTAAATAACCCTTAGAAAAATTGCGATATCATAACATCCTGAAAATGCAAATAGGTAATAATATTTATCCTGTAACCATATGACCAAAATCACATCCCGGTATTTTTTTTTCAATTAATTTTGCCTTCGTGAAAAAGGTTTTTCTGGTCTCCTTAATGCTGATCTTCGCTTTTCAGTCTTTTTATTCGACTGGAATAACTTTGTGGTTTCACCTCAACAGAAGTTATATAGCACAGAAACTTTGCGTGAATAAGGCAAAGCCCGAGTTAAAGTGCAAGGGCAACTGTGTGCTGAAAAAGAAATTAAAAGAAGCAGAAAATCAGCAGGAAGAACAGGGCACGCAGCAACTTAAAGAATGGGTCAGTGTTCCACCATTCATTATTTCCCACA
Source organism: Chitinophagaceae bacterium (assembly GCA_041752135.1). Classification (GTDB taxonomy): domain Bacteria; phylum Bacteroidota; class Bacteroidia; order Chitinophagales; family Chitinophagaceae; genus Pollutibacter. The sequence goes on from JBGSHT010000024.1 coordinate 62,722, forward strand.
ATTTATATCAATTTAATCCCGCCATTCAATCCCAGGTACAAATACCAAAAATGGAAAAAAACTACCATTTCCTGACGCACTTTGCCATTTTCCATCCCCCGATTTTGTCTTAGCAATATCTTAAAAGTCCAAATTTAGATCTACCTGTAGCATTCGCGCATATATGACATTATATGTATGATGCTGTTATATTATTTCATTGCCTAAGACAAATAATTTTACCATGATGAAGTCATTAATATTTTTATCATTTATAAGTCTCAGTTTATTTTATGTATCCTGCACCAAAGATGATGCACAAGAACCAGATCCAACTGCAGGACTGACCAAACTTACCGAAGGCTATGCTGTTGGAGCCGCTACTAAAGTTGAAATATACCTTGAGAATGCCACTTTAAGTTCTGGCTATAACAAATTCTACCTGGCATTGTATGACTCAGTTTCCGGAAAAAGAATTGATCAATCTGATATTTCACTCACTCCCATGATGGATATGGGGACAATGAAACATTCAGCACCCTATGAAAACCCGGCTTCAAGAAACTCCGTTGATCATCTTTACCCTTGCAGCGTAGTATTTATTATGTCTTCAATGGGTGGCAACTGGACAGTGAAATTCAAAATTGACAATCTTGAAAATAATAAAATTGGCGAACTCACGATTCCTGTAACGGTTACAGAACCCACACTATCGAGAATGAAGTCCTTCACCGGCCTGCATGACGGCAATAAATATTTCGTTGCACTTATTGAACCATCATCGCCCAAAATCGGTATCAATACCATGGAAATGGCCATCTATAAAAGAGCTACAATGATGAGTTTTCCAGCCGACAGCAGTTTAACGGTAACACTAACTCCTGAGATGCCAACGATGGGACATGGCTCTCCGAATAATATAAACCCAACGCATACAAGGCTGGGGCATTACTCAGGAAAAGTCAATTTCACCATGACGGGTTTTTGGAGACTGAACCTGGACTACATGTCTGGTGCAGCTGTTGCAGACAGCACCCAATATTTTGACATAGAGTTTTAGACAGATTTCGAAAGGCAGGCATGTTCCTGTCATTACCTAAATACATAGTGGTGAAAAAGCAATTATCAATACTGCTTTTGAGTCTGCTGTTTTATTCAGCCCGGGCTCAAATTACAGGTAATACATTAAAAGAAGACAGCAGCAGGTATATTGAACTACGGGAAGTAAGGCTTGATACAAAACATAAAACAATACAAAAGAGTATCCAGTCGTTTTTCAAAGCCAATAACGCTTCCACGCTGGAAGAAATCATGGGAAGGCTGCCGGAGATTTCATTTATTCGCAGAGGACCATATGGAATGGATCCTTCGATAAGAACTTTCACTGGCGGACAGATCAACACCCTGGTTGACGGCATGAGAATTCATGGAGCCTGCACAGACAAAATGGATCCGGCCACTATTTATATTGAGCCCCTGAACCTGGAAAATATCCAGGTTCAGACAGGACAAAGCGGATTCCTGAGTGGTTCCAGCATCGGGGGTACCATAAACCTGAAGCTCGCAGATCCTGATTTCCGCCAGGGGAAAAAATTTTCGGGTACGCTTAATAGTGGATATCAATCCGCGGCTAAAGGTTTTTACCAATCTCTTTTATTGAATTACTATTCCGGCAGGTGGGCTTTCCGAGCAAGCGGAACTTACCGGAAGAACGATGATTACAGAAGTGGTGGAGGCAAAATCATTGACTATACACAATTTGAAAAAGTAAATTATTCCTTTTCGGCGAAGTACCGGTATAACGATCATACCTACCTGAAAGTCGACTTCCTTGGAGATGACGGATGGAACATTGGCTATCCGGCTCTGCCTATGGATGTTGGCTATGCCGCTGCACGAATCGGATCCGTAAGTATAGAATCTGAAAACATACATAAGCCGCTGCAAAGATGGTCAGCGAAATTGTATGCCAACCGGGTGAAGCATTATATGGATGATACTCATCGTCCGGATGTACCAATACACATGGATATGCCGGGTATCAGTAAAACAACAGGGGCTTATGCCGATGGCGAATGGAAACCCGGCCCACGCCAAAGCCTTCAGATAAGGGCTGATCTGTCTTCAACTTATCTAATGGCATCCATGACCATGTACCAGCCCGGCCAACTACCGATGTACATGCTTACCTGGCCCGATCACCGAAAGTACCAGTCAGGGGTTTCAGCCTCCTGGTTGATGGAGCTCGACAGCCTATGGAGCCTGAGAATCAACGGAAGAATCGATCTTTTTAATTACCGTTTAATATCTGAAGATGCAAAGGAAGAAGTAGGCATACTTGGTTATCCAAATGCAGACAGGGATGATCTCTTGAAGAATCTCTCTGTCCGGCTTTCAAGAAAATTATCTTCCTCATTAAAAGCAAACTTCAGTCTGGGCTATGCGGAAAGGGCTCCAACGGGCAGTGAATTATATGGATTCTATCTTTTTAACAGCCAGGACAATTATGATTATCTCGGATACCCGGCATTGATGAATGAGACTTCATTGCAAGCAGAAGGAACATTAGTTTTTCATAAGGGATCAAACAGGGTTCAGTTAAACGGCTTTTACAATAAGATACAGCACTACATTACAGGCCTGGTGGATCCGTCGTTGAGCAGTATGACTATTGGAGCTGATGGGGTAAAATCTTATATAAATATTTCCGATGCGATCCTCGCAGGTGCAGAAATCAGCGCTGTTTTTAAACCCGGAAAGTACTGGCAGGTAGTTTCCACATTACGCTATACCTATGGAACAACAAGTGAAAAAGAACCTTTGCCAATGATTCCCCCGATCAAAAATATAGGATCTGCACGTTTTCAGCCAGGCCGGTTTTCTGTGCAATTGGAATATGAAGCAGCCAGCCGTCAGGAAAGAATTAATATTGAAGCAGGAGAAGATAAAACAGATGGATACTTTTTATTGCATGGCAGGCTGGGATACGTGATGGAAATTTTCAAAAGCAATTCCGAAATCCAGTTTGGCGTGGAAAATATTCTTGACAAATTCTATCATGAACATCAGGATTGGGGGAATATACCCAGACCGGGGAGAAACGTTTACATCCAGGTTAAAATATCATTTTGAAACGATGTTTTACCAAAAGATGCCAGCGAAAAGTGGGGGGACTTTTGGAAAGTTATTTAGGTTTTGGAAACCTACCGGGGTTTTGGAAATCCACCAGGGTTTTGGAAACCTACCAGGGTTTTGGAAACCCACCAGGATTTTGGGAACCCACCAGGGTTTTGGGAACCCACAAGGGTGTAAAAACTAAGAGATTTTAAAAAATCATGCCCAATCCATCCCCCCAATCCATCCAATCCTCAAAATCCTGCTCTATTTTTACACGAACCTATCTCATATGAACATTCCCCCTATTCGCACAGGCCTGGTAAGTTTCGGCATTTCCTCCAAAACCTTCCATGCCCCCTTTCTCACTACCCTGCCGGAATTTACACTTAACGCTGTAGTTGAACGCAGTTCCGATCAGGCTAAAGAAAAATATCCCTGGGTGAAAACATACCGGGATATTGAAAGTCTGCTTGATGATGCAGACATTGAACTGGTGGTCATCACTTCTCCCAATGAAACACATTTCCCCTACGCCAAAGCAGCCCTTGAAGCAGGGAAGCATGCAGTAGTGGAGAAACCATTTACAAATATTGCCGAGGAAGCAAGATACCTTGTTGAACTGTCTGAAAAGCATAACCGAATTTGTTCGGTTTACCATAACCGCAGGTATGTGGCAGATTTTCATACCATGAAGGATATCCTCGACCGTCAGTTATTGGGCGAGTTACATACATTCACTGCTCATTATGACAGGTACAGACCCGATCCTCGCACGTATGGACTCTGGCGCGAAAAACCCCAGCCGGGCAGTGGTGTGCTCTATGACCTTGGTTCTCACCTCATCGACCAGTCGCTGGTATTATTTGGCACACCACATCATATACTGGCTGATATCCGCAGGCAAAAACCCTATTCACAAGTGGATGATTATTTTGATATTCAGCTCGACTATGGTTTCCTGAAAGTGACCCTGCATTCGTCTATGCTTGTACGTGAAATGGGGCCCAGGTATCAATTGCACGGTACTAAGGGATCATTTATAAAAAGCGGAGAAGACCCCCAGGAAGAAAGACTGAAGGCCGGAGAATTGCCCACTGGTTCAGGTTGGTGCCACGAACCGGAAGAACAGTACGGGCTTATACATACCGAAATAAACGGACAGGTTATCCGTCAAAAGCTGACTTCCTTAAAAGGCGATTTCGGGGATTATTATAGAAACCTGTATAAAGCGATCAGGCTGGGTGAACCGGTAACGGAAACTCCCGCACAAGGATATAATGTTATAAGGATGATCGAACTGGCCTTCGAAAGCAGTGAAAAAAAGCAATGGCTTGAAGTCACCGGGATGATCTCTGGCCTTGATTCTTTTGGATAGAATCTTTGCGGTTAAATTATTTCAATTTTGATGCAGCTTGTTCATCCAGATAAACAAAACACTTCGAATGTCCCTGCAAAAAGCTTCCGGGTACATCACTTGTTACAGGACCTTCAACCACAGCCTTTATAATATCTGCTTTGCCTTCACCACTGGCGAGCAGAAATATATTTTTCGAATCAAGTAATGATTTTAAGCCAAGCGTAATGCCTTGCGTAACGTCTTTCGGCTCGTTAAAATAATCCTGCGCGGCTTTAATAGTTGATTCAGTGATATCCACGATCTGTGTACTAAGTGTTGGATCTGAACCCGGTTCATTCAGCCCCAGATGGCCGTTTGTCCCAATGCCCAGTACCGTTATATCGATGCCTTTATGTGCCGCGATAAAATTCTCTGCTTTTTTACATTCTGCAGCCAGGTCCTCGGCAGCACCATTAAAAAAAGAAATCCTTTCTTCCGGTATGCCCAAAGGTTCAAATAAATGCTCATCAAAAAACTGCCTGCAACTTCCTTTTTCTGACTTATCTATACCAACCCATTCATCCAGACCAATAAAATACCAATCAGGATGCTTCATGTGGCGGCTGAAATAATTTCTGAAATTACGCAGGAAAATAACCGGCGTTTTCCCCGATGGCAAACAAATTACGGGTTTGGGAATATTTTCTAAAATGAACAAAAAATCTTCAGCTGCCGTAGCCGACATTTCCTCAAAATCAGAGCTAATAATAAGTCTCATAAAAAATTGAGCTTAAGGTTTATATTTTATTTTACCACCAACAACCGACAAGAGCACTTTCGTTTGTGGAATTGATTCATCAGGGCAGGTAAGCAAGTTTTCAGAGAACATTACGATATCGGCCAGCTTGCCCACTTCCAGGGAACCTTTTTGTTTTTCTTCAAAGGCAGCTTTGGCATTGGCCAGGGTATAAGAATACAATGCCTCTTCCCTCGTCATTTTCTGTGCGGGGAAGAAACTGCTTCCGTCTTTTAGTTTACGGGTTACCGAAGCATGAAGATTTGCAAATGGATCTATATCTTCTACCGGGACGTCAGTGCCGTTATTGACTAGCACACCTGCATTCAAAAATGAACGCCACATATATGCACCTTCTTCAGCCCTCTTTTCACCCAAACGCTTATACACAAAAAGTGCGTCGCTTGTACAATGTATTCCCTGCATGGATGCGATGATATTCCATTCTTTGAAGCGGGGGATGTCGGAAGGATGCAAATGCTGTGCATGTTCTATCCGCCAGCGATGGTCCTTCGCAGGATTCTGCTTTATTTGCTCTGCAAAGATATCAATGGTTTCCCTGTTTGCCCTGTCACCAATGGCATGTACGCATAACTGTAAGTCTTTTTTCCAGGCAAAATCAGCGATCTGCCTGAGTTCTGGAATGGAAAAAGTATTCTGTCCTAAAAAGTCTTTTCTGTCGTTATAAGACTCCAGCAGCCAGGCACCATATGATCCCAGCGCCCCATCGAGAGATACTTTAATGGCACGAACATTCAGGTATCCATTTCCTTCATTGATGATGGGAAATACCTTTTCATTGGCTTTCAATGCCTGGATACCGCTTCTGACCATCAGCCAGTGTCGTATATTCAGTTTCCCCTGCTGGGCAAGTTCCTTCATCCACGCAACCTGCTGGAAAGAAGATCCTGCATCTACAAAACTGGTGACCCCATACTTCAGGCATTCCTGCTCGGCCATAAAAATGCTTTTCTGCCACTCTTTTTTACGATCTTCTTCTGAACGCTTATTATTCCAGGTACCATAGGCACGGCTAACAAGCGATTGTGCTGTTTCTTCCAAAACGCCTACCAGTCTGCCGGAAGGATCTTTGACAATATCTCCCCCGGCAGGGTTAGGCGTTTTTTCGGTTATTCCTGCCAGTTGTAACGCTTTCCCGTTCACATAGCTGCTATGGCCACTGGCATGTGTAAGAAGTACCGGGTTATCTGGTGATACCTTGTCCAGTTCTTCATAGTAAGGATAACCCAGAAAATTCTTTTGTGGCGTGTGGTCCCATTTTTCCTGGTGCCAGCCCCTGCCAATGATCCAATCGCCCGGCTTGGCCTTCTTCGCCGCTTCAGCAACCAGGGCAACGATCTCCTCCCAGTTTTTCACCTTCATCAGGTTAAGGTTGATCAGTGAAGCACCCATTCCATGTATGTGCCCATGCCCTTCGATCAGGCCCGGCATCACGAAACGCCCGTTACAGTCTATCACCTCAGTAGAAGTTGTAATGAATTTTTTCACATCCTCATTCTTTCCAACGAAAACGATTTTATCACCGTCAATGGCGATGGCTTCTGCAGTAGGCTGTGCCGGATTCACCGTGTAGACATTTGCGTTATGTAACACGAGACTGGCTTTTTGCGCCAGGCATATGTTGAAACCGGCCAAAAGCAGCAATGAGCATATCAGTTTATTTATCATGTTTTTTTTTAACGCAGTCAGGAAAATAATTTTCAATTCTTCGCACAAATATCTAAAATCAATTAACAAGTATCTTAATACTATTATGAGCTTATACTTAAATATGATTGTTGATAATATTCTCAAGCCATTCCTGCCTGCCGCTGATCTGCTCTGGTTCGCCATAGGTCATGGCGAAATCACGCAGATCTTCCAGTTTCAGTTTTCCTTCTTCAAATTCTTTTCCCTTTCCGCTGTCGAATGAAGCATACCGGTCCTTACGGAATTTCTTATATGGAGAATCTGTCAATATTTTATCGGCAACAATAAGCGACCGGGCAAATGCATCCATACCGCCAATATGTGCATGGAAAAGGTCTTCCCCATCTGTAGAATTCCGCCTGGTTTTGGCATCGAAATTCACACCACCGCCAGCAAATCCACCGGCTTCAAGGATGATCAGCATCGATTCCACCAACTCATTGAGGTTCATCGGGAACTGGTCCGTATCCCAGCCGTTTTGCGCATCCCCGCGATTGGCATCCATACTGCCCAGCATTCCGGCATCAGCAGCCACCTGCAATTCGTGCTGAAAAGTATGACCGGCAAGTGTTGCGTGATTGACCTCTACATTTATCTTAAAATCTTTATCCAGGCCAAACTGGCGAAGGAACCCTATTACTGTTGCGCTGTCAAAATCATACTGATGTTTTGTAGGCTCGCATGGTTTAGGCTCGATAAAGAATACGCCTTTGAAGCCATTTTTGCGTGCATAATCCTTGGCCATATGGAGAAAGCGTGCCAGATGTTCCTGCTCCCTTTTCATGTCTGTATTAAGCAGTGTCATATATCCTTCACGGCCACCCCAGAAAACATAGTTCTCGCCATTGAGTGCGATGGTAGCATCCAATGCATTTTTAACCTGTGTGCCGGCCCACGTAACTACGGCGAAGTCGGGATTGGTGGATGCCCCGTTCATATATCGCGGATTCGAAAAAACATTGGCCGTACCCCAAAGCAGTTTCACCCCGCTTTCTTTTTGCTTTTGGGATGCGTAGTCCACAATGGTTTGCATGCGATTTTCATATTCTGCAATGGAATGCCCTTCATCGATCAGGTCTATATCATGAAAACAATAATAAGGTATACCGAGTTTAGTGATGAATTCAAATGCCGCATCCATTTTGTCCTTTGCGCGAAGAATGGCATCCGGATTTACATCCCATGCAAATTGTTTAGTGCCAGGACCAAATGGATCAGCGCCGGTATTACAGAAACTGTGCCAGTAGGCAACCGCAAATTTAAAGAAATCCTTCATCGGCTTACCGGCCACAACGCGGGTTTCATCATACCATTTATACGCCAGTGGATTATCTGATTGAGCGCCCTCGTATTTGATCTGACCGATACCGGGGAAAAATTCTTTATGACCTAAAGTGATCGACATTATAAAAGATTTAGATTGGGTTGAAAAATTACCAAAAATCGGCTAATCAGCTTAATACTTAAAGTTACAGATACACAATTATTTTAATTGGAAAAATAGGAAATTGTCGATAACTTTTTATCTGAAAAAAATTACGTTCAATTTGACAAGTTTCTTTATTGTGTAAAATAAATGATTATCAGAAAAGCAGGTGAGATTTTATAGAATATTGATTCTTTTATTTAGTGATACTTTCCATTTAATATACGCATCTGTGTATTGTTCCCTGCTTTGCTTATCGGGTTCATAAGACCTGACAATATGCATACCCGTGAAGCTTTCTTTAAATGATTTGAAAATCCCCGCACCAACGCCTGCCGCTCTCGCTGCACCCTGTGCGCCGTCTGTATTGTACAATTCTACAGCACAGCCGGATGTATTGGCGAAGGCACTCGCAAAGACCGGGCTTAAAAACATATTGGCATGCCCGGCCCGGATGGTTTTGAATTTCATACCCATCTCCAGCATCACTTCCATACCATATTGCAATGCGAAAACAATGCCTTCCTGTGCTGCCCTGGCCATATGCCTTCTGTCATGTCGATTGAATTGCAGACCTTCCAACCATGCACCGGGGTCTTCATTTCGCAGAACCCTTTCTGCACCATTACCAAATGGATAACAAAGCAGATTGTCTGACCCTATGTTAATTTCTCCCGCCAGTTCATTTATCTGTTCATAACCCAGATCTGTAAATACATTCTTTCGCAGCCAGCTGTTGAGGCTTCCTGTTCCATTTACACAGAGGAGAATACCATACCGCTGACCTGGTTTTTCGTTATTTACATGAACAAAAGCATTTACGCGGGACAAAGGATCATACTCAGTTTTATCCGTGACGCCATAAACAACACCGGAAGTTCCTGCGGTTGCGGCTACCTCTCCGGGTTCGAGTACATTTAATGAATAAGCATTATTGGGCTGGTCCCCGGCCCTATAACTTACAGGTATACCTGCTTTTAATCCAAGCAATTCAGCAGCTTGCTGAGTCACCAGACCCTGTTCTCCAAACTGTGGAAGTATTGGAGGAAGTTTATCTGCCTCAATACCATAATAATCGAGCAGATCGGAAGCAATTCCTTTCCGGTTATAATCCCACAAGATACCTTCAGACAAACCGGAGATGGTTGTTCCCATAACTCCCGTTAAACGATAAGCGATGTAGTCCCCAGGCAGCATAATTTTATCAATGTTTGCATACAAACCTGGTTCATGATCCTTAACCCATTTTAATTTGGAAGCGGTAAAATTACCCGGCGAATTTAGGTAGTGTTCGAGGCAGAACTTTTCTCCCAGGTCCATAAATGCGTGGTTCCCTATTTGAACAGCCCGACCATCACACCATATGATAGAGGGCCTGACAGGTTTGCCTGCTTTATCCACAGCAACTAATCCGTGCATCTGGTAAGAAATCCCGATTCCGGCAATTTCATCACCTTGGAACTGAAATGATGCATGTAATTTTTTTGATGCATTGACCAATTCCTGCCACCATGTATCAGGGTCCTGTTCCGCAAAACCAACTGCAGGCGCCTGGATGATCATTTCCTCCGCTGGAGAAAAAGCGCTTGCAACAGCATGACCCGTTTCAATCTCAAGGAGAGCTACTTTTACTGAAGATGAGCCAATATCGATGCCTAATAAATACTTCATAAGAAAAAATAAACCTTTTAGATGATTTTTTCACAAGAACCGTAGTATAGAATAAAGAAAATTACAGCGTGCATCCAGTATCAAAACGATTTTTGAATGTCTGATGCTTCCATGCTTTTTTGTAAAATTAACTTTTGGAAAGTCCACCCACCCTTGGAGGGTTACCACACCCTTGGAGGGTTAAATAATAATTTTACCCAAAATCATCTCTAAAACCAACCCCAATCAATCCTCCCAATCCAACCAATCCTCAAAATCCTGCTCCCAGGAGTAAACTACACCCCCTCAAATCACTATTATCCAGCCTCCCGATTATCTCAAAACGCCCATCGCTATGCTTCACTCCCAAATCATCCGTTGCTATAAATGAACAGGAATAGCGGTTTGCCAGGTCGATAATATTGATCAAACCGGAATTTAAATCCCGACCTGACCTATCAACAACCATTAAAGGATCATCTTCAGCCCGTAGCAAAATCCTCATCCATGGCGGTGTTGTCAACAAGCCCTCACCCTGCGAATATGCCTGCGACAATAACTCGGTCATCCCATATTCCGAATGAATCCGGCTCACCCCAAACTGCCTTTTCAACTGATCATGAACCTCTTCCCGGGTCATCTCCTTTTTCCGGCCCTTCATACCCCCGGTTTCCATAATGATGGTGTTGTCAAGTTTTATAGGACAGGTTTCAGAAAAATCCAATAACGCAAAAGTCACCCCTAATAAAAGTGTTTTCTGACCTTGCTTTTCCAGTTTCTCTAAAGTATCCTTCAAAGATTCAAACTGGTTCAGGTAAAAACCACTATCAGGATGCCCGGATAACTTTATCAGTTCATCTGCCATTAAGACCAAGGAAGAATTTTGCCGCTCCAGGTAAGAAGGTAAAAGCGCGAGTATGCACCAGTCACCCGGATTACCGTAGTATTGTTTGAACCCGTTTAAAAAACTCTGGCGATACAAGTCAAGGCTTTTAACAAAATGCCTGCTGTTCCCTGTATTGGTGGTTCCGCTGCTCTCAAAAACTGCATCCGGCTCAAAAAAGCCCGTTTTCACTTTATGCGATTTAAAAAACCGTATCGGCAGAAAAGGAATATCCTTTATGGCCCTGACTTCTGAAGGCAATACACCTGTCAGATCAGCAAATTGCCTGTATACCTCATTTTCCCTGTATTGAAAATGAAAGTTGTCCAAAGCCTTCATCTCAAAGGAAGAAATGTTAAAATCAAACAATTCCTTTTCGAAATCGCTATGTTCTGATAGGTTTTTCAAGTCGGATCGGCTATTTTTGAAAAGTCTAAAGTAATATACATGACCAAAAGCTTGTTTTTACTGTTTTTTATCGCATTGTTCCTTTCCTGTGGCAAAGATACTTTTCAAAGTAAACCGCAACTCTTTTTGGAAAGTGTAAGTACTACTACCGTCCCTGCCTTCAGCGACCTGCAAATTGTAATGAGACTTACAGATAAAGAAGGCGATTTCCTGGATACAGTGTGGGTTAAAAAAATCACAACCCGCTGCCCTTCCAGTAATTTCGCCGATTCATTGTTATACAGGATCCCCAATGATGCCCCCAGGACAAAAAATTTCGATGGCCAGGTTGTAGTCTCATTTACTTATGCTTTTGAACTTCAGCCCCGGTGCACCCGTCCGGATACGGCAGTTTTCAGTTTCTGGATGAAAGATGAAAAAGGCAATCTCAGCGATACCGTTAATACGCCTCCGATCATCATCCTCAAGCCATAAATTCAGGGCTTGAAACTATTCCGGAAGATATTCGATTTTTTCCTTTACTCAAATTTATTCATCGTACTATGTGCGTACTTTATGTCGGCACATACAATTAAAATTTTCTTGCCTGATACCAGCGTAAATGATCTTTCAGGTTTCATTGCTGCGTCTACCTTGCTTAGTTACAACCTGCACTGGTCCCTGGTAAATGATGAACTTAGCCATTCAGATCGTATCATATGGACAAGAAAACATAAAACTTTATTGCTGCTGCTTGCCATTACCGGCTCTACCCTTTCGGCTTTTTATTTTTTTCGCCTTCGCCACCACTGGGTCCCGTTGATCATTCCTGCATTTATTACAGCAATATATACCGCGCCAAAAATATCCGCACTTCATAAACTGAAAACACTGGCTTACGGGAAAACCTTTCTGCTGGCGTTTACATGGACATACGTAACAGTCATCATGCCACTATGGATCTATGGAATCGAATGGAATTCATCAGCATTTTTATTTTGTCTCAGCAGGTTTTTCCTGATCTATCCGATATGTTTATTATTTGATTACAGGGACCGGAAAGAAGACCTTGAACAGGGACTTACCACATTACCCGCAAGGATATCAATAAAGACCCTTGGCAAATTATTTTACATAATAGTGACATTATTTCTATCAACCACTTTACTCCTGTTAAATTATGGGTTTTTGCATAAGGAAATCCTGCTACTGCTGATCCCGGGTATCATTCTCGCTTTGCTGTACCCAATGGCCAGGCGAAATTTTTCTGACTACCTCTATTATTTCATTCTTGACGGCTTAATGATGTTATCCGCCCTTCTGAGTATTTTGATGGCTTTTTAACTATTTTTGATACAATATAAAACCGATACTATGGCAAAACAAGCAAAGTCAAAATCGAAATCAAAACAATTGCTGGGTACAGCTTCTTATGACTTTCTAAGGAAATATATCAACAATGCATCACCCACAGGTTTTGAATCTGCCGGTCAGAAAATATGGCTGGATTATATCAAACCCTTTACAGACAGTTATTTCACAGATCCCTATGGATCAGCTGCAGGTGTCATCAATGCGGACGCCCCTTTCAAAGTGGTCATCGAAGCACATGCCGATGAGATCAGCTGGTTCGTAAATTATATTTCAGCAGAAGGACTTATCTACCTGAAAAGAAATGGCGGTGTTGACCACCAGGTTGCTCCGGCCAAGAGGGTATTGATCCATGGGAAAAAAGGTACGGTTAAGGCTGTCTTCGGCTGGCCGGCTATACATACCCGTATGGCAAACGGCGATAATAAAGAACCAGTCCCAAAGGTGGATAACCTTTTCCTCGACTGTGGTGCGCGGAATAAAAAGGAAGTGGAATCACTTGGTATACATATCGGCGCCGTTGCAACATATGAAGAAGGCTATGATGAACTGGCATTCGACTACCTCATTGGCAGGGCAATGGATAACAGGATCGGCGGATTCATGATCGCTGAAGTGGCGAGGCTCTTAAAAGAAAATAAAAAGAAACTGCCCTATGCGCTGTATGTAGTAAATGCCGTCCAGGAAGAAATCGGACTGCGGGGTGCAGAGATGATGGCCAGGCGCATAAAACCGGATGTGGCCATTATCACGGACGTAACACATGATACCACCACTCCGATGATCAACAAGATCATTGAAGGCGATGTGGCCTGCGGCAAAGGTCCATCACTGGCATTTGGCCCGGCAGTGCATAATAAATTACTCAATATCGTTGAAGAGACAGCCGGCAAACATAAAATCCCCGTGCAGATGAGAACGGTGAGCAGAAGTACAGGTACCGATACCGACTCTTTCGCGTATGCCAATGACGGATGTCCTTCTGTGCTGATTTCGATTCCCCTTCGGTACATGCATACAACAGTTGAGATGCTCCATAAGGATGATATTGAAAACACCATCCGGTTAATGTATGAAACTTTACTTACACTAACGCCTAAGACTAACCTAAGTTATTTTAAATAGAAACAGCAATTTTAACCATAAAGAGAAGAAGGTACAGAAGGTTACACTAAATAAAAACCTGAAATCTGGAGCGATATGCCGATACAATCATTGAAGCGCAATAACTGGACCGTTGAAGAAATCGAAGAGATATACAATCAACCGCTAATGGAACTGGTTTTCAGGGCGGCTTCGGTTCATCGTGAAAACAACCAATACAACGAAGTGCAGGTATGTACTTTGTTATCGATCAAAACCGGCGGTTGTTCGGAAGATTGCGCTTATTGCCCGCAGGCAGCCAGGTACAGCACCGGTATTGATGTTCACGCGTTAATGCAGACAGACGAAGTGTTATCCTATGCCCGAAAAGCCGCTGAGGCCGGATCTACCAGGTTCTGCATGGGAGCAGCATGGCGCGAAGTAAGGGATAACCGCGACTTTGACAGGGTGCTTGAATTTGTGCAGGAAGTGAACAACCTGGGCATGGAAGTATGCTGCACACTTGGCATGCTAACCAGCGACCAGGCCAAAAAATTAGCCGACGCAGGGCTTTATGCCTATAACCACAACCTGGATACTTCACCTGAATATTATGGAGAGATCATCAGTACCAGGACCTATGCTGATAGGTTACAAACACTCGAACACGTACGCAAAGCCGGCATATCCGTTTGCTGCGGGGGTATTGTGGGATTGGGAGAAACACATCACGACCGCATACAGATGCTGCATACCCTTGCAACCATGCCGGAGCATCCGGAATCTGTTCCAATCAATGCGTTGGTCAGTATCAAAGGCACTCCATTGGAAAATCAACCTAAAGTAGACATCTGGGACATGGTAAGGATGATTGCGACGGCAAGGATCCTGATGCCTAAAGCAATGGTAAGGCTAAGCGCCGGGAGAACAAGCATGTCTGTGGCAGAACAGGCAATGTGTTTTATGGCAGGCGCCAATTCCATTTTTGCCGGGGAAAAATTACTTACCACACCCAACCCTTCTTTTGATGAAGACAATGCGATGTTTGATTTACTGGGTTTAAAACCAAGGGTTGCATTCAAAGAAGAAAATGAGCCGGTTTCAGCACACTAAATTCTATTACTAATTAATACAACAGAAACCATATCACCGCCCATGAAACTGGTAAAAGCCATTAGGAAAGAAGATGATTTCCTGGCCGACCTGGACTTTCAACTGAAAGACCAGGAAAATTTTTATGTATGGTGGCTGGGACAAAGTGGTTTTCTGTTGCAATGGCGGGGGCAACGTGTTTTGCTTGATCCTTATTTATCCGATTCCTTAACTAATAAATATGCAGGAACAAGCAAGCCACATATTCGCATGTGCGAGAAAGTGGTTGATCCGTCAAAACTCACGGGGATCAACCTTGTAACATCCAGCCATAATCATACTGATCACCTTGATGCGGAAACTTTAATACCCTTACTGGCAGCAAATCCTGAAATACAAATGGTGATTCCGGAGGCAAACAGGCTATTCGTTACCGATAGAATAAAGAAAAACCTTTATTATCCGATTGGATTATCAGAAGGCAAATCGGTAACGATCGGGCACTTTACCCTCCATGGCATTCCAGCGGCACATAATGAAATCGAACGGGATGAATCCGGGAACGATCGATTTATGGGCTACATAATTTCATTCGGCAAATGGAGCATTTACCACAGCGGGGATACCTTATTGTATGATGGCATGGCGGAAAGAATAAAACCATACAGTGTAGACCTGGCAATGCTTCCCATCAACGGAAATGATCCTTCAAGGGGTGTTGCAGGAAACTTAAATGCTGCCGAAGCGATACAGCTGGCCGGAGACATCGGAGCAAAATGGCTGATCCCCTGCCATTACGATATGTTTACTTTTAATACCGTGGATGTAAATGAATTTGCAACAATTGCAAACAACCGGGCACAGCCGCATTGTATACTCGATATTGGCGGAAAAGTCTGCAGCCGTGAACTGGAACCGGCATTGTTCCAGGAATAGTTTTTCCCAAAACCTGATCAGATCCGAATTTTTCAGGTACCTACAATTCTTTTACCCCCACAACACAATCGGTATTAATGGGGCCGTAAATATGCGGAAAAGTTGCTTCCAGAGAAGGGGACCATTCATAAACAAGCTGGCTCCTTAATTTTTCAGTGTCAAGGGTTAAAATGACTATCCCTGTAGTGTCAGGATAATATCGTTCAAGTATACCCGAAACCTGAGCTTCCTCACAACAGTGAATGAGCCCTTCATCAGTCAGTGAGGCTATTGTATATAATTCCTGCGCTTTCGCTTTTTCCCAATCCTGTTTCCTGGCAATGTGATAAATCAGTGGCATGTGCAATCGTTTTGTTATTTTCAGATAGGTTGAATCCTGTTTACGCGCTGTTCCCTTAATAGCAGATCGGCCAGCACCATCGCCGTAACGCCTTCCAGTACGGGTGGCACCCGAAGGGCAATACAAAGATCATGGCGGCCTTTGACAGAAAAGGTTTCAAGTTCACCTGTATCCCAGTTTAGTGTATTTTGTTCGCGGGGTGTAGACGAAGTTGGTTTTATGGCAATGCGAAAAACCAGGTCGTTTCCATTGGTGATACCTCCAACAATCCCACCGGCGTGATTGGTCCTTGTCTTTCCCTGCATATCTTCAATGGCATCGTTATGTTCCAGTCCAAACATTTTTGCCGCGGCAAAACCAGTACCAAATTCAATCCCCTTTACAGCAGGAATTGAAAACACCGCGTGCGCCAGCAATGATTCCACAGAATCAAAAAATGGTTCCCCTAAGCCAACCGGCAGACCGGAAACACGGCACTCAACAATGCCCCCTACCGAATCTTTTTCGGTTATGGCTTTCTGTAAACCTGCTTCAGGGTCTTTTTCCCCACCGATTTCAGTGATCACGGCTTCAACTTTGTATGGTGCGATCATCTTTTTGGCTACAACCCCCGCAGCAACAAGGCAAAGCGTCAGCCGGCCACTGAAATGGCCTCCGCCCCGAAAATCTTCATTGCCCCCGTATTTCTGGTGTGCCACAAAATCCGCATGTCCCGGGCGCGGAACGGAGCGCTGTTTTTCATAATCACCAGAACGCGTATTCTTGTTTTCAAACAGCAGGGTCAGCGGGGCACCGGTAGTTTTTCCATTGAACAAACCACTTTTAAAAAGCGGCAGGTCTTCTTCCTGGCGCGGTGTTGTGCCCTTTTGTTTACCGCCCTTACGGCGCTCTGTATCCTCTGCAAAATCCTCCACTGCCAGCGGCATTCCGGCAGGACAACCATCAATGACCACGCCTACACTTTCACCGTGCGACTCCCCGAAAATGGTTACCGTAAATAATTTTCCGAAATGATTCATATTACTCAATTCACTGGTAATCTATACTGAACGAAATACTTATCCCCTTAATTATGTTTATCAACCTTTGCCCCTAATAACTGAAGATCGGAATAAAAAGCCGGATATGATTTATTGATGGCCTCAGCATCGGTTACGGTTACGGGTCCGGTTGTACCTAATGCCGCAACAGCCATTGCCATTGCAATCCGATGGTCGTGATGTGAACGGGTATGCCCTCCGCTCATGGGCGTACCGCCATCTATGTACATCTCATCACCGGCTAAGTTTATTTTAATCCCTAACTTTCCAAATTCTTCCTGCAGTGTCAATGCCCGGTTACTCTCTTTATGGGCAAGCCGGGATGTTCCTTTTAATACAGACCGACCGCTGGCATATGACGCCAATACTGCCAGTGGCGGAAAGAGGTCCGGGCATTCCGTAGCATCAAAACTAAATGCCTTTAACGGGGAGCTAAATACATGTAATTCATCTTCCTCAAAAACAAATTTACCGCCGGCAGCTTCCAGTGCCTGCAGTATGGCTTTGTCGGCCTGTACAGATAACGGCTGCAATCCTGTGATCGATAAATCGCCACATATTGCGCCGGCTACAATTAAAAAAGCCGCACCACTCCAGTCTCCTTCCACAGCATATTTTAATATGGCCAGATCAGCATCTTTTTTCCTGTCATGGAAAATAAATCTTTCATAATTGATCACCTCAGGTACCGGCATGCCAAAACTGCGCATAACCGACAACGTTAAGTCTATATAAGGCTTGCTCTTCAGGTCATTCACCCTGATCTCAACACCCGATGCGCCTGCAGCGCTGTAGGCCATCAGTAAGCCGGTAAGGAACTGTGAACTGAGTGAACCGTCAACCGTTATATTGGCCGGACGCAACGGGCCTTGAACGAGCAAAGGCAATTTGCCTTCGTTAGTTTTTATCTGGATCCCTAATTGAGGAAATATTTCATCAAAAAAATGCATGGGCCGGGTCACCAGGCTGCCCGTTCCGGTTATTTCCAGCTCCCTGGATGATAAAGCGGCAATGGGTGTAAACATCCTGATCCCTAAACCACTCTCACCGCAATGAACCTGCGACGACACCGGCTGCACGCCCTGGCTTTGGATACGGATAATATTACCCTTCTTCTCAGTCACGGCACCCAGTTTCTCAATCACATCCAGCGCCGCCAGGTCGTCGTTACTGTTTCCAGGATCAGATATTTCGGTTATTCCTTTACGTAATAATGCAGCCGCACAGGCCCGCTGCATGGAACTCTTTGAACGGGGTGATAATATGGTCCCGGTTACTTTGGAGGGATGTATGGTTACGATCATGTATGATTAAATAATGATGAATGCCTGCATGGAACAGTTAAATTACTATTGGAAATCCTTGATCCATTTTTCCAGCACATTCAGCGGCACGGAGATAATAACTGCCTTTCCAAGCTTTTCGAGCATGATATAATTCATTTCCCGGCTGACCCTTTTCTTATCCATCTTTAAAACTTCAAAAACTTTTTCAGTTTTAAAAGACGCATGGGTTGGCAGGCCATATTGTTCCAGCACCTGTACAACCCTTTCCTTACCCTTAAAACC
This sequence comes from Chitinophagaceae bacterium, assembly GCA_041752135.1. Classification (GTDB taxonomy): domain Bacteria; phylum Bacteroidota; class Bacteroidia; order Chitinophagales; family Chitinophagaceae; genus Pollutibacter. Next base: position 81,436 of record JBGSHT010000024.1, read on the forward strand.
CAGCAGTCCCTCTGAAAAGTGGCAGGCGTAGGTCATGCCAATGGAAACAGCCTGACCATGGGATAAAGTGTATTGGGTCTCCAGTGCATGGCCAAGGGTATGTCCGAAATTCAGCAGCTTACGGTCGCCTTTTTCAAATTCATCACGTTGCACAATACCCGATTTCAACCGGGCATTTCTTTCTATGAGTGCGAATAATGTTTTTTTATCTTTCTTCATTTTAGACAGGTTGCTCTTTTCCAGTAAACGAAAAGCAACGGCATCTTTAATGCAGGCATGTTTGATGACCTCAGCAAATCCGTTTGACCATTCGGGATCCGGTAAGGTGGCCAGAAATGAAAAATCAAACAACAGGAAAGCCGGCTGACGGATCACTCCAACCATATTTTTATACGGGCCAACATCAATGCCGTTTTTTCCGCCAATGGATGCATCCACCATGGCCAGTAATGTTGTTGGTACAAACCCAAATGAAATACCCCGCATATAAACAGAGGCCACATAACCGGTAAGATCGGTAATCACTCCCCCGCCCACACCCACAAGGGTAAACTGGCGATCGGCCTGGAATGCGATCAACTGATCGATGATGGTATCAACAGTTGCCTGTACCTTATATTCTTCACCGGGTTTCAGTACAATTGTATTCCAGCCTTTGAACTTTGCAGTATGCTGCCGGTAAATGTTTTCATCTGTAATAAGTACCGTGCGGTCCTTTCCGGCAAGCTGTTGCAATGCCGAAAATTTAGCATTAAAATAATACTTCACTTCTGCACTGGTGAAGCGGTATGAAATCGATTCTTTCATTGTTAATTTGCTTGATATTTCGTTTAGCCTTAACCGTTTTGCACTTTTTCAAATACCTCAAGTTCCGCTTCAAGGCTTTTGGTTTTATGATATTCTTCCTGCCGGTCGAGATAGTCCATTACCTGCTTTACCGCACTGGGACTCACAGAGTATGCGGCGTATTCTTCTTCCCATTCAAAACCCTGTGGCAATAACTGTGTTGCATTCAGCCAGTCGCTGCTCTCCGCCTTTAACTGGCGGATCACCTGTGCGAGGTTCTGCGCCGGATGCAATTGCACCAGTACATGTACATGATCCGCCGCTCCGCCAACCTGTATGATCTTTATACCCTTTTCTTCCGCCGTCTTCTGGAGGTGGGCGAATAAAACAACACGTATGGGCTTGCTGAGCCTGGTCTCCTTATTACGGATCGCCCAGATGACATGTGCGTACAGGTAGGTTTTATACATGAATGAATATAAACATACTTTTAATTACACGAATCACCATCAGCTGTTCATGATCTTATTCTGGCGATTGATACTCTCCATATGAACCGCATCCAGGTAACGGGTGATGAATTCCTGGCTAAGTCCAAGTTTCTCCCCTTTCGCAAATGCCTTTTCCAGGATCTGGTTCCAGCGGTTTGTCTGCAGGATGGTCACACTGTTATTACGCTTGTATTCACCTATCTTTTCCGCAATCTGCATGCGCTGACCAAGTAATTGCATCAACTCATCATCCACATGGTTTATCTGCTCACGGAATTTATCCAATGCAGCATGGAAAGTTTCAGAAGGCACATCTTCTTTTCTCCACTTGATCAGGTTGAGCATTTCGGTCAGCCGGTCAGGTGTCACCTGTTGCTTGGCATCGCTCCAGGCCGCATCCGGATCTATATGGCTTTCGATCATCAGCCCGTCGAAGTCAAGGTCAATGGCTTTCTGTGCCACTTCCTGCAGGATATCCCTCCTGCCGCAGATATGAGAAGGATCATTTATCATCATCACCTCAGGGTTCCTTCTTTTCATTTCAATGGCCAGGTGCCACATTGGGGCATTGCGGTATTCTGTATTGCCATAAGAAGAAAAACCACGATGGATCATTCCAATTTGTTTGATACCGGCACGGGCTACCCGCTCCAGAGCACCGCTCCATAATTCAAGATCAGGATTGATCGGGTTCTTAATCAGCACCGGCACATCCACACCTCGCAAGGCGTCGGCAACTTCCTGTACACTGAAAGGATTCACAGTTGTCCTGGCGCCTATCCAAAGCAGGTCAACATCAAAGGTAAGTGCATCCTGTACCTGTTTGCCGGTGGCTACTTCTACTGCCGTTGGAAGTCCGGTCAGTTTCTTGGCAGCCTGCATCCAGGGCAAACCCTTTGCACCTATGCCTTCAAACATGCCGGGCTTGGTTCTGGGTTTCCAGATTCCTGCGCGGAGCATATCAACTTTTCCTGTGGCGGCAAGCTGTTGTGCGGTAGCGAGTACCTGCTCTTCTGTTTCAGCACTGCAGGGACCGGATATGATCAGTGGCCGCTTTGACCATTTTTCCTGCAAGGTGGATTTTGTGTTGGATTCGATTGTTTGCATGTTATAAAATTAATGAATTACAAATGAACTTATCTGCGAGGCCGCAAAGTCCTTTGTTACTATGCGGTTAATGAATTTTTTATTGCCCGTACTTCCTCCCCCTGATTCAAAATAATATAGTGTTACACTAATTTCGCCCCCTCCAGAGGGGGATAAAACAACCCTATACCCCATTTTTAAACTGCTCAATTTAGTCTTCCTCTATTTTTTGAATATTGCCTTTCACTTTCGATTTTCGACTTTAGATTTTCGATTTATTTTAAAATCCTTCTGATCTTGTTTGCGCCTTCAATGAGCTCACTGAGATATTCCCAGTTCTCTTTCTCCAGGCAGCTTTTGAATTTCCTCAATTGTGTGATATGCTCATTCAAAACATCAAGCACATTTTCCCGGTTTTGCATAAATATCGGCACCCACATTGACGGGTTACTTTTCGCCAGCCTTACCGTACTTTCAAATCCCGCACTGGCGAGTTCAAATATGGCATCATCTTCTTTCTCTTTTTCAAGAACGGTATTGGCCAATGCAAATGATGTGATGTGTGATATATGACTAACGTAAGCCGCATGCAGGTCATGCGCTACTGCATCCATTTCAAGCAGGTGCATACCGATCTTTCCAAACATGTTTTTTGTCCACGCAACTGCATCTTCATCACTTTCTTCTGCATTGCAAATGATGACAGCCTTATTTTCAAAAGCCCCCCTGACCGCCGCTGTTGGGCCACTGTATTCAGTTCCCCACATGGGATGAGATGCCACATAACGACCACGACGGGGGTGATCCGACACTGTTTGAATTAATAATGATTTTGTCGAACCCAAATCTATCACAACCTGGTTTTCCACGAGGTCCAATATGCCAGGTAATGTTTTAACAAGGCTGTCTACAGGTATGGCCAGGATGACAACATCTGATTGTTGAACCGCCTTATCAAGGGGCAGCACTTCATCCACCAAACCAAGCTCCAGCGCTTTTTGTGCGTGATCCGGACTCGCCTCTACTCCTATCAGACGTGATGCCAGCCCTTTTTCATTCAACTGAATAGCCAGCGATCCGCCAATCAAACCCAACCCCACAACCGCAATTCTTTTTCTGTTCATGTAACTGTCTTTTATTATCCCTTTATCTATTATCTTATTTTCTATTATCCCTTTATCTTTTTATCCTATTATCTATTTTCATCCCCTTTATCCTGTCAATGGCTTCCTGTATTTTCTCTTCCGGACTGCATAAACTAATCCGTACAAAGCTTTCGCCTCCGCTGCCAAAAATACCACCGGGCGTTATGAATACATTGGCCCCCTGCAGTATTTCATCACTAAGGATATAACTGTCTGTATAACGGTCAGGAATACGCGCCCAAACAAACATGCCGGCCTGCCCCTTATCATATTTGCATTCAATCAGGTCAAGGAGATCATATGCTTTTTCACGACGTTTGCGGTATACCGCATTGACAGATTCATACCAGTCTGCACCAAGGCCCAGCGCAGTAGCTGCCGCTAATTGTACCGGCAGGAACATTCCGCTGTCCATATTGCTTTTAAACCTAAGTACTTCGTCGATCCTTTCTTTGGCGCCGCAGAGCATGCCAATACGCCAGCCGGCCATATTCTGCGACTTGCTGAGGGAATTGAGCTCGAGCACCAATTCTTCCGCCCCGGGCAAACTGAGTAAACTCATGGGGGCATCGTTCAGGATAAAACTGTAAGGATTATCATGGACGATGAGTACCTGGTGTTTTTGGGCAAAGCCGATCAGTTTTTGCAGCATCTTTTTTTCCGGCAATTGTCCCGTTGGCATATGCGGATAATTCACAAACATGAGTTTCACTTTGCCACTGCCATCCAATGCATTTTGCGCTTCCATAAACTGTTCCAGTTCAGTAAAGTCTGGGAACCAGTTTTCTTTTTCCCGCAGGTGATATTCCGCCACAGTTCCGCCCGCCAGTTGCACCGCACTCCGATAGGTTGGATAACCGGGATTGGGCACCAGTGCGATATCCCCTTTATCGAGGTAGGTCATGCAGATATGCATGATGCCTTCCTTACTGCCAATCAGCGGCAATATCTGGGTATCCGGGTCCAGTAAAACACCATACCATTTTTTATACCAGGTGGCAACAGCCTTACGTAAAACAGGTGAACCTTTATATGACTGGTACGCATGCACGTTAGTCTTTGCGGATTCCTCCTGCAACACACGGATAACATCCGGATGCGGCGGCAGATCGGGGCTGCCGATGCCAAGATTAATGACCTGAAGGCCCTTTTTGTTCATCTCATCTATCTCCCGCAGTTTACGTGAGAAGTAGTATTCTCCTATTCCTTCTAGCCTGGATGATGTTTTTATCATGACTTAATTATAGCTGTTCCTGATTTTAATTAAATGAGTTTCCCTTTTTTATAGACGCCCAGTATCTTCAATGAATCCGTGTGGGGTCTGATCTCATCCACCACTTTTTCAAACTGGCCGATGCTGTCAAATTCCATATCCGCATGAAAACTGTACCTGAAATCACTCCCCTGGATGGGAAAGCTTTGCAATTTGCTGAGGTTGATCCCGCCTTCGGCTATACGTGTGAGCACGCGGGCCAGGCTTCCGCGGGAATGATCTGTATGAAAATTAATGGATGCCTTATCTGCATCGGGTGAGACCGCCGATTTATCTTCACGCTGCAGCACCAGGAAACGCGTATAGTTATTTTTCATCGTATGGATATTGGGCGCCAGTATCTCCAGTTGAAATAATTCAGCAGCCAGTTTACTGGCTATGGCGGCAATATGTTTGCTGCGGTGCTGGTGCACAAGTTTTGCACTCAGCGCAGTGTCTTCCGTTTCTATAAGTTTCCAGTTATATTTATCAAGGTATTCGAGGCATTGCTGGATGGCCATCGGATGCGAATGTACTTCACGGATGTCTTCGGCTTTAACACCGGGATTGACCAGCAGCTGCTGTTTGATCTGAAGGTAAAGTTCCCCGGTTATCTTCAGACTGGATTTTTGCAGGAGGTTATAGTTTGGCAGAATGCTGCCGGCGATTGAATTTTCAATGGCCATGATACCGCCTTCACTTTCATGTTTTGAGGATGCTATCTTAACCACTTCACGGAACGTGGCACAGGGGATCACTTCTACTTCTTTACCAAAAAACTGGCGGGCGGCTACCTGGTGGAAGCTGCCTTCATAGCCCTGGATGGATATCCGCGGAGGTTTGGTGAGGTTGCCCTGTATTGATCTTCGTTCCATTGCGGTTTATGAATTTGATTAGGTTGCCAAAAAAAAATCCCGGCGTTTGCCGGGATTTTTTATGTTGAATTTGTTTTTTTTATTTCGCAGTCAACAATAGTAATCCCGGTCTATTTCTAAAATAGAAGCTAAAATAAAACCAGAAATATGTGTTGTTGAATGACATGTGTATAGCGAATGTAAGAATTATTTTTAAAAAACAATCTAACCGCAAAGAAAAAAACCCGCAAAGATCTCGTTGCCATGGTTCGTGTCCTCACGAAACATCAATTTGTTTTAACTTTTCCGGTTCGTGGAGACACGAACCAGGGCACGGTTTTACTTCGATATTTAGTCCCTTCCCCTTGGTGCCCTGCCGCCGCCGGATTCTGCATCATTCATGCGTATCACCCTGCCTTTGAACTTCTTACCGTCAAGGGCTTTGATCATCTTATTGGCTGCACCGGATTCAACTTCAACCCAGCTGTTCATTTCCTTCATATCGATCCTTCCGAGCACTTCCTTCTTCAGGTCGCTCATGTCAAGGATATACTGCAGGAAACTGGCCTTATAAAATCCATCCTTGGTTCCGAGGTTTACAAACAGGCGCTGGAGATTACCTCCGCTGCCGGCACCACTGCGACCAAAGGTCCGGGTGCGTGGTTCGCTTCTGTCGCCCCTTTCGGTTCTTTCTCCCCTGTCACCACGGTCCCTGGAGATGGTGGCGCGCTCTGTCCTTTTTTCTTCCCGTACGTTAAGGTCGGCTGCGTTCTCATAATACTGGAGGAACCGGTCAAATTCAAGTGCTGCAACACGCTGGAGAATCTCTTCTTTCTCCACGTGGGCGAATTTTTCCTGCAACACGGGCAGGTATGTTTCATATTCACCGTGACTGATATCAGCCGCCAGCATTTTATCAATGAAATGGAAGAACTGCTTGCGGCAAACATCTTTACCGGAAGGGATATCCATTTTATGGAAACGGTTATTCACCATCCGTTCGATCTGTTTCAGGCGGTACACTTCCCTGTTAGTAAGCAGGGAAACGCAAACACCGCTGCGACCGGCACGTCCGGTTCGACCACTTCTGTGGGTATATACTTCCAGGTCGTCCGGTAATTCGTAGTTTATTACATGGGTGATGCCGGTAACGTCGATTCCCCTTGCGGCCACGTCGGTTGCAATGAGCAGTTGAATGCTCTTATCACGGAACCGGGCCATCACCTTATCGCGTTGAACCTGGGTGAGGTCGCCATGAAGGGCCTCGATATCATATCCCTCACGGATAAGCGATTCTGTAACCGATTGTGCATCGGCCTTGGTACGGGTGAAGATGATACCATAGATACCCGGATTAAAATCGACGATGCGTTTTAATGTCTGGTAACGGTTAACACCACTTGTAACATAATACTGGTGATCAATATTGGTATTAGTGGCATTCACCTTTCCAATGGTGATTTCAAAAGGTTCTTTCATAAACCTTTTGCTCACTTGTTTAACTTCGGAAGGCATTGTAGCGCTGAATAACCACGCACTCTGCCTTTTGGGGGTATTCTGGAGTATGAATTCAATATCTTCCCTGAATCCCATATTGAGCATTTCATCGGCCTCATCAAGTACGATGTAATGAATATTTTCAAGCTGAATGGCTTTTCTTTCGATCAGATCGATCAAACGGCCCGGAGTGGCAACCACTATCTGCGGCCCTCTCTTGAGGTCCCTGATCTGCTCACCGATGGAAGCACCGCCATAAACGGCAGTCACACCAATACCGGCTTTATGCTTTTTGAAAGTGCCCAGATCTTTGGTGATCTGCATACAAAGCTCCCGGGTGGGGCATACGATCAGTCCCTGCGGGTGTTTCTTTTCTTTATCTACCAATTGTAATAAAGGCAGGCCAAAGGCAGCAGTTTTGCCGGTTCCGGTCTGTGCAAGTCCCACAAAATCCTTGGTACCACTTAACAAAACAGGGATGGCTTTTTCCTGGATAGGTGTTGGTTCGGTGAAACCCAGGGCTTCAATCGACTTCAATAAACCTTCTTCAATACCTAACTCGGCAAAATGCATATACGTAAATTTTGTGCAAAAGTAATCTTATTTGGGGAGAACGAGCAATTGGAAGTTCGAAGTGCGAAGTGCGAGGTGCGAAGTAAAAAGGCAAAAGCGTTTCAAAAATTGAAACGCTTTTGCCTTTTTACCTATTTCTTATGACTCATAACCATCAACTTTTTTTACTTCGTACATCGCACTTCGCACTTCGCACCTCGTACCTCGTACCTCGCACCTCGTACCTCGTACCTCGTACCTCGCACTTCAAAAAAAGAGCCATTCCGTAGAAACGGAACGGCCTCAACGATTGCTTGCCATATGAAAAAACGATAATTAATTCTTAACTTCTTCGAGTTTGGCTTTAGCTGAATCAACAACTGCACCAGCAGTAGAATCAATAGTAGCTTTAGCAGAATCAACAACAGCAGAAACTGTAGAATCTACAACTGCAGCAGCTTCTGTTGCAGCTTCTTCAACCTTAGTTTCTGAAGAACCGCAAGATGCGAAGAAAGCTCCCATAGCCAGGATAACTAATAACTTTTTCATTCGTTAGAATTTTTTTTGTTTGAATGGAATAATTACTGATTAATACAGGGATTAAAAGAAGGTAACCCGGCTTTTAAAAGTTTTTTTTTCGTTCTTTTGGGTTACAATACCTTCTAAAAAGTATTAATATCGCCGGGTGAGTACATCAGAAAAGGAAAAAGAACTACTTAAGGGACTGGCCAGCAACGACAAAGACGCCATTGAGGCCATTTATCGGGATAATTATAACCTGATTCAGAACCTCATAATAAACAATAATGGTACGGAAGATGATGCCCGGGATATTTTCCAGGAAGCCCTGATCGTTCTGTATGAAAAGTCGAAAACCGACACTTTTGAGTTAAACTGTCAGATCCGTACCTATATATATTCTGTATCCAGGCGATTATGGCTTAAAAAGCTGCAATATGCCAGAAGATTTGAGTCCCAGGTAGAACTCCTGGAAGAAACGGTTCCGGTTGAGGAAGACCTGGAAGTGCATGATAAACTGAACCAGCAGTATGGGATCATGAGATCCGCCATGGGGAAGATTGGGGAACCATGTAAAAGTTTATTGGAGGCTTTTTATGTGCACCATAAGAATATGATAGAGATCGCCTCCTTTTTTGGTTATACCAATGCGGATAATGCCAAAAACCAGAAGTACAAGTGCCTGATGAGATTGAAGAAACTATTCTTTGCGCAATATAAAAACGGAAATTAATGGACCAGATCTTATTATTGGAAGCTGTTGAGCGATACCTGAGAGGCGAAATGAACGACGAAGAGAAGCGGGTATTCGAGGATATGCGTAAGAGCAATCCCGAACTTGACCAGATGGTGGTTGAACACCACTTTTTCCTTGAAGAGATGGATCGTTACGGAGAGATCAAGCGATTTAAAGCCAATCTTTATGACACCCACCACACTTTAAAGGAAAACGGTGAAATTAAAGACCTGAGCCCTGCCGGTCAGGGTAAAATTGCTTACCTCTGGAACCGCTACCGCCGCGTTGTGGCAGTGGCTGCCTCCATTGCAGGGATAACCGCCTTGCTTATCAGTGGGCTAACTGTTGCTTTTTCTCCCAAAGCACCTATCCGTGATATTGAGGAATTAAGGCGTAAAGTAACTTACCTGGAAAATAAGACCAACAATCAAAGCGTTCAGATAAACGACGTCAGGAAAAAAATTGAACCAGGTACACCCATTAAATTTGGCGGTACCAGTTTCCTGGTAGACAGCAAAGGATACCTGGTTACCAGCGCCCACGTAGTACAGGATGCATCTAAAATATTTGTACAGAACAATAAGGGTGCCGACTTCAGGGCTAATATCGTTTATAAGGACCTTGAAAAAGACCTTGCCATTCTGCGCATAGAAGATCAGGATTTCAAGAGCCCGGCATCACTACCATACAGCATTGGCCGCTCATCGACGGATATTGCGGAACCAATATTCACACTTGGCTATCCAAAGGATGAAATCGTTTACGGAGAAGGATACCTGAGCGCCAAAACAGGCCTCAAGGGAGACACCATGGCCTACCAGATTTCCATTTCTGCCAACCCCGGTAACAGCGGAGGCCCCGTACTGAATAAAAACGGTGAAGTTATTGGTATCCTGAATGCACGGCAGACTACTGCAGACGGAGTGGTCTTTGCAATCAAATCTAAAAACATCTTCCGCGTTGTGGATGAACTGAAGAAAAAAGATTCATCCCAGCATATTAAATTATCAACCAATTCAGCCCTAAAAGGAATGGATAGGGTTCAGCAGGTAAAAAAGATAGAGGATTGTATCTATATGGTTAAAGTAGTTCTTAACTAAATCGTCGCAAAATATTGATAATGAGGCTGCCAATTGCAGCCTTTTTATTTTTTATACATCACTCCGCCCTTCATAACCAGGGCGATTTTCTGAACCTGACGGATGTTTTTAACAGGGTCACCGTCCACAATGATCAGATCGGCCAGCAAACCCGCCTTTATGCGTCCAACCCTGTCTCCCACTCCAAACACATCTGCATTTATTGAAGTTGCCGCTCTTAAAACCTGCAAGGACGGCATTCCATATTCTTCCATCATGATCATTTCACGGGCATTGTCACCATGAGCAAAAACACCAACATCACCACCCATGAGTATCGTAACGCCGGATGCCAGGGCGAGTTTAAAACTGGTCCGCTTTTCAGTAATACGCTGAGGCTCTTTCTCCTGGCCTTTTTTCCATCCCCTGTATTGAGCAACGGCATCGCCGGCAGCGAGTGTTGGGCAAAAAGCCACCCCCTTTTCTTTCATTAACCTGAATACTTCTGCCGTGGCATTATCTCCATGCTCTATCGCGCTCACTCCGGCCAGGATTGCCCGGCGCATACCTTCGGCCGATGCCGCATGTGCCACAACGGGACGACCACTGCTACCGGCAACTTCAACCGCTTTATTAAGTTCTTCCTGTGTAAATGTTGGTTTTGGTTCGGCCGTTAATCCCCATCGGTAATCTGCATAGACTTTTATAAGATCCGCTCCCATCCCGATCTGTGTCCGCACCTCCCTGGCCATCCCTTCGGCACCGTCAGCCTCAGCGGCGCCCTTGGGCAAAACAAGATCCGGCGTGTTGGCGGGCCCATAACTCCCGGTGGCAACAATGGCTCGGGTGGCAATCAGTAACCTCGGACCAGGAACCACACCTTTTTCAATAGCCTGTTTCAATCCGGCGTCATCATACATTGCCCCCTCAGTGCCCAGGTCCCGAAAAGTGGTAAATCCGGCCATCAAAGTTTCCCGTGCATGATTCACCGCCCGGGCCGTTCTTTCCGCACGGCTCTCTCTCAGCACCTGGTCGTCCCAGGGCGTCTCATTATAGGGGTGCAGAAACAGGTGCCCATGTCCTTCGATCATACCCGGCATCAGGGTCTTTCCCGGAAAGTCAAGGACCGTTGCCCCCTTTGGAACAGCCAAACTACCAGCAATGCCAACGGCTTTTATTTTGCCCGAATCAACCAGTACCCACCAGCCGCTATGCATTTCTTCTCCATCAAAAACCCGATCGGGCTTTAATAGAAAAGAGGACTGGGTATGACCAATTTTAATTACACATAATATTGATAAACAATATATTATTAATGCTTTATTAAACATAATATTCAGATATTTAAAGGAAAGAAATGTTTTACATTACGCATATAAACTTAACCAATTCATTGGATATAAATCAATTAACCCTGTGAAAAAGTGCAGGGTCTTACTTAGCTTCTTTGCGGTAAAATGAAAACAAAAAAGCCGGATTGCTCCGGCTTCTATAATGTAACTCGATAAAAATTCATACGTAAACTATACGGTAACCTTGGCATTCCATAAAGCAGGCGGGTATTCGCCGCTTTTTACCAGGTCATTAACGCTTTTGCGCACATCGGGTGCATCTTCTTTGTACGTTACACCAAACCATAAAGCTGATGTGGGTATTACTTTGATCACACCTATCCCATCCCGGATAAACTGATCGGCAACGATCGGAATAAAGAATTCGGACTTCTGCTCATGGATATGTTTGGTTAAAAAATCCCTGAACAAGTTTTCTGAGTACTCAAACACTGAAGGATGGAAGCACCAGAAATTCATGGATACCTGTGAATCCCGGGGTAATTCTTTTGGCTCAGCTGTATCATCACACAGGATCTTACCATCCTGCATACTTATATTAAGGCGCTCGGCAATGGAAGTTAGGTTTCCTTTTCCATCAACCTGGCAAACACCGCGGTTAACGGTCCCATTGTCGGACAAAGTTTTCAATAATTCGTACCCAATTATAGAATAGGTGTTTTCCGTACAATCCTCAACGAGGAATTTGTAGGCCTTTTTGAATGCATCCCGGCCATAAAAATCGTCTGCATTGATAACCGCAAAAGGTTCTTTCACTGCTTCTTTAGCACATAAAACGGCATGGGCAGTACCCCATGGTTTAGAACGGTCTGCCGGCAAAGTGAAACCATCAAGATAAGATTTCAGGTCCTGGTATACATAATCAGTTTCAATCCTGCCCTGCAGCTTTGGTTCAAAAATGGCTTTAAAATTATCGGAAAATTCTTCCCGGATAATAAAGACGATCTTTCCAAAACCCGCTTCGATGGCATCGTAAATGGAATATTCCATGATTGTTTCTCCGTCAGGTCCAAAAGATTCGATCTGTTTCATTCCGCCATACCTTGAGGCCATACCGGCGGCTAAAATTAAAAGTGTTGGTTTCATCAGTTTGTATTTAGCATCTTTGGGGGGTGAATTTATTTTTTCTCCGCAAGGAATCCCCCTTTATCCCTGTAAATGAATAACGAAATTAGTTTACAAAATTGTATAATCCAGCAAGTTATTCCTCAAAACAAGAATATAAAAGCTGTACAATGGGATGTCCTTCGGCTCGACCTTATCCACCCGGTGATTTCCGGAAACAAATATTTCAAACTCCGCTTTTACCTTGAACAGGCAATTAATGCCGGGCATAAAGGGATCCTCACATTTGGCGGCGCTTACTCCAATCATATCATGGCTTCGGCATTTGCCGCAAAAAAAGCCGGCATTTCAAGTATCGGCATTATCAGGGGCGAAGAACCGGCCAATTTGTCGCCAACCCTCTCCGACGCAAAAAATCTGGGCATGGAACTTATTTTTACGGAAAGAGAAGGATTCACTGCCATATCAAGAACGAAACCAGAAAAACTGGCCGAAACGTACCCTGACTATACCACTATTCCTGAAGGCGGTTATGGGGAACCCGGAATGCTGGGAGCAGCAGGCATACACTCTTTAGTGCCAAAGGCTGAATATGACTGGCTGGCCTGTGCATGCGGCACTGGAACCATGATGGCTGGCTTAGTCCATGGGTCTGATCCCGGGCAGAAAATATTGGGTGTTCCCGTGCTGAAAAATTATGCTGAAATGGAAGAAGATATTCGGTCACTTTTACCTTCATCAAGAACGCTTCAGGAAATACACCTGGAGACAAACTATCATTTTGGCGGGTATGCCAAACAAACGGGCGAACTCATCAGCTTTATGAATTTTTTTTATCATACGTATGCAATTCCTACCGACTTCGTTTACACAGCCAAACTAATGTTTGCGATCAATGATCTTATACACAAGGGCTTTTTCCCCGGCGGCAGCAGGATACTGGCCATTCATAGCGGCGGATTACAGGGAAACAGATCGTTAAAAAAAGGAATTTTGGATTTTTAAGGGTATCCCGAATTATCTTTGTCGTTTACTACAAATAATCAGCCTTTTGTTTCGTTGAAGCAACATGAAAGTGATTCGACCCTTTGGTTTTATATTGATCGCCCTGCTTTCCGGTTTGTTTACGCAAAGCCAGGATACACTGCCCGCATTCAGTGTTAAAAACCGGTTTGGCAAGGTCATTGTAAGCTGGACGAATCCATTTGACAGTCTGGTACAGATCAGCGTTCAACGTTCTCCTGATTCACTTAAAGGATTCAAGACAATTCTTACCATTCCCGACGCCAAAGCGGTCACTAACGGTTACCTGGATGCGAAAGCCCCCAATACTAACCAGTTCTATAAATTATACGTACAGCAACCCGGTGGTAAATACTTTTTTACAAAATCGCAGCAACCGGTTATTGACAGTTCACGAACTGTCAAATATGAACTTGCCAGCAATAAGCCAACCGGCATCAGGTTTATCAACGGTGTACCCCAGACCGACAACGGAAAAGCGAAGTTACCAGACATGAGAAATGTTTTCACGCCCTCGCTTTTCGTGTATACGAACCCGGAAGGCAATGTAGTGGTGGCTTTACCTGAACAAAAGATAAAAGCATACAGTTTGAAATTCTATCTCCCCGATGGCACACCGGTATTCCAGATGAACCAGGTCAAGGAGACCATGCTTACACTGGACAAATCTAATTTCCAGCGTGCCGGCTGGTTTAATTTTGAGTTGTATGAAAATGATGTGCTGAAAGAAAAAAGCAAACTTTTTATACCAAAAGACCGGCAGTAAAGGTTTTGCAGTGGAATACTTTCTCAAAATTCATCCTGACCTTCTCTTTCACTTCATCTAACGATACCGGGTAACCTAATTCACGTTCAAGTGAGGTCACTTGTTTGTCCTTAATACCGCAGGGTATGATAGCATCAAAATAACTAAGGTCGGTATTGATATTAAACGCAAAGCCGTGCATGGTTATCCACCGGCTGCAGCGAACGCCCATGGCACAGATCTTTCGCTCGCGCCCTTTTTCAAAAGGGTCCAGCCATACACCAGTTTCACCAGGGCTGCGTTCGCCCTTTAAACCATAATCTGCCATGGTCAGGATGATGACCTCTTCCAGGTTGCGCAGGTATTTACCGATATCGGTATAAAATTTCTCCAGGTCGAGGATAGGATAGCCTACTAATTGGCCGGGCCCGTGAAAAGTAATATCGCCACCCCGGTTTGTAGGATAAAAAGCAATGCCTTTTGCTGCGCGTTCTTCTTCATCTAGAAGCACATGTTCCATTTTTCCGCTCTTTCCCAGTGTAAACACAGGAGGGTGCTCACAAAAGAGCAGGTAATGTGTAGTTGGCACTTCTGCCGGCAAATCCTCACCTTCCCGTATACGCCTGCTCACCTCGGCCTTTTGCGCCAGGTTCTTTTGCAGCAATTGCTCCTGCAATTCCCACGCACTGGCATATTCTATCAACCCAAGGTCATGTAAGAAGACTGACTGCTGCATAAGTCTGTAAAGGTAGATTCTTTTCCAGAAAGTAATCTTTTCCACCCATTACCATCCCAATCTTACTGTATTAACTATCCTCTACCCTCTACCCTCTTTCCTCTACTCTCTATTCACTTACCTTTGTACAAATTGAAATTCATGCAGCAACCGGATCAGGAATTAGACAATCAGCTGGAAGGCGGTGAAGGCTCGGAAGAACTATACGAACGACTATCGCTGACCGTGGATAAAAAGCAGGAACCACTGCGTATTGACAAATTCCTGATGGCCCGAATGGAAAACGTCACCCGCAATAAGATACAAAGGGCAATTTCCGTTGGGATGATACTCGTTAATGGCAAACCGATCAAGGCCAATTATAAGATACGGCCCGGCGACCAGATCATTTTTTATTCTGATAATGCGCCTGAGGTATTTGACATCATCCCCGAGCAGATGGACCTCGACATTGTGTACGAAGACAACGACATCATTGTCCTCAATAAAAAAGCCGGCATGGTGGTTCACCCAGGCAGTGGCAATTACAGTGGTACGTTAGTGAACGGAATGGCCTGGTACCTCAAACAACAACAACCCGAGTTAACAGAACACGAACTTCCCCGTTTTGGACTTGTTCACCGGATAGATAAAAATACCAGTGGCCTTTTGTTACTTGCCAAAACCGAACAGGCGGCTATGGACCTGGCCAACCAGTTTTTTGATCATACGGTTTACCGCCGGTATATCGCACTGGTCTGGGGTGATTTCGATGAAGATGAAGGAACCATCACCGGGCATGTGGGACGGCACCAGCGATTACGCAAGATCATGGACGTGTTCCCCGATGGCGAACATGGCAAAGAAGCCACTACCCATTTCACCGTTTTGGAACGGTTAAAATATGTAACGCTTGTTGAATGCCGGTTGGAAACAGGGCGTACGCACCAGATTCGTGTGCACATGAAGCATATCGGCCATCCGCTATTTAATGATGATACATATGGCGGCGACCGTATTGTAAAAGGAACGGTCTTCACCAAATACAAACAGTTTGTAGATAATTGCTTTTCCATTTGCCCGCGGCATGCACTGCATGCAAAATCGCTTGGCTTTATACATCCGAAGACACGAAAGGAAATGCGTTTTGATTCTGAGATACCGGACGACATGCAGCAGGTTATTGAGAAATGGAGAAGGTATATTAAGGGTAAGACCGGGCAGGAGGAGTAAGGGGAGTCGGGAGTCAGGAGTCGGGAGTCAACAGCCATATGAAGGATTCCAGTATTACAATCAGCGTTTTATTGCCGGAAACAGGGTGAATAAAATACTCAACATATGAGTGTGACAGCACAAATAGCAAAACATTTCAGGGAAGTTCATTTTGGCGGGAACTGGACCTTCTCCAATTTGAAAGAAAATCTCACTGATGTAAACTGGCAACAGGCATCTACGCGGGTTTATTCCTTTAATACCATTGCCACCCTTGTTTACCACATGAATTATTATGTAAGTGTGGTGACTAAGGTCTTACAAGGAGAACCGCTAAACGCCAGTGATAAATTCAGTTTTGATCATCCACCAATTAATTCACAGGAGGATTGGGAAAAAATGCTGGAAAAGACCTGGACCGATGCCGAAATCTTTGCCCGGCTTATTGAACTGTTACCTGAAACTAAACTTTGGGAAGATTTTTCGGATGGCAAATATGGCAATTATTACAGGAATTTTCAGGGGATCATTGAACACTGTCATTACCATTTAGGGCAGATTGTACTGATAAAGAAAATACTTTTACAGCCGGATGATACCCAGAAAGAGAAAAATGAAAATTAATCTCTGCTGCATTAGTAAAATAAATAAGGCTGGAATAATGCAGACATTAATAACTTCATTGTAAAATATGAATAGTGATATTCAAGTTATATATAACTTAACGTGTTGTGTTATTAAACGAATTTTTACAATTTCGCTGATTATACATGAGATCCTTCGCCCTGGCATCTTGAGAAAGTAATGCATTTGATAATCCCCGGGTTCAGGATGACAAATACCTACCTGTCATGCCGAGGCACGAGGCATCTTATTGTGATACCTGAAGATCCCTCCTTCGTCGGGATGACAAAAAACATAGGATGACAAACATAGGATGACAAACATAGGATGACAAGAGAGTGGTAGACAAATAGTTCTTTTATACTATGACAGATCTTCCCTAAACCTGTCATCCTGAAACCGGGTGCAGGCGTATTTCATTCAATTAAGATGAAAGGGTGAAGTATCTATTTTCGTAAACTTCTAAACGTTTTCGTAAAATATACACTTACAACAATTGATAAACTTAATTTACTGATTCATCCAATAGCACAACACTTTATAGCTTATCTTATCAGTTCAAAGATTGCATGTATGAACTTTCACCGGATAAAATACTTTTTGGTTTACCTGACACCACTTGTGGTATCCGTTTCCATTGCAGCACATGGCGTATGGACATATCTGTCTGTATTTATCCTCTTTGGCTTGCTCCCCTTTCTTGAACTGTTTACCCAGGGCTCTACCAAAAACTTATCTGATGCAGAGGAAGAAATGGCTAAAAAGGATAAAATATATGACCTGTTGCTTTATGGACTGGTACCGGCCCAATACGCCATTCTTGCTTACTTTTTGTACAGGATAAGTTCAGACGACCTAACTGCTTCAGAATCGGTGGGTGTCACGTTGTCCTTTGGCTTGTCATGTGGTATTCTGGGCATTAATGCAGCCCATGAACTCGGCCATAGGAGTACCTGGTATGAGCAACTGATGAGTAAAATGCTGCTGCTGACATCACTTTACATGCATTTCTTTATCGAACATAACCGTGGTCACCATAAAAATGTATCTACTGATGAAGATCCGGCTTCAAGCCGCTATGGCGAAACGGTATATGCATTTTACTTTCGGACGATTTGGGGCAGCTGGAAATCTGCCTGGCAACTGGAAGGCATAAAATTGAAGAAGAACAATAAAAAATTCTGGAGCCTCCATAACGAAATGCTTCGTTTTCAGTTGATACAGGCAACATTTATTACAGTTATCGGGTTAATTTTTGGATGGAAGCCACTTTTATTGTTTGTGGCAGGCGCAGTCATTGGTTTCCTCCTGCTGGAAACAGTGAATTATATTGAGCACTATGGCCTGCGCAGGAAGAAAATGGGTGATAAATATGAAAGGACATTACCCATACATTCATGGAACTCCAACCATCCTATTGGCCGGATGGTTTTGCTGGAATTATCCAGGCACAGCGATCATCATTATATGGCCAGTAGAAAATACCAGGTACTGCGCCATTTTGACCAAAGCCCCCAAATGCCAACAGGTTATCCCGGAATGATCATACTTTCCCTCTTTCCGCCACTTTGGTTTATGTTAATTCATAAAGAAATAGAAAAAAACAGGCAGACAATAGAAGGTTATGCACTGGCATAGGCGTATCTTGCATAATTGTTGAATCATTATTGAAATGACTATAATTATTTTCATTGTTGTCCTCTGGTATTCGGGTTTATTTTTTCAAACATTTTTCCTGCACCGCTATGCGGCACACCAGAGTTTTAATCTCTCCAGGTTTGGTGAGAAATTATGTTATGTGTTCACTTTCATAACGCAAGGCTCCAATTACCTTAGTCCATATGCCTATGGTGTGATGCACCGAATGCACCATGCATATGCCGATACGGAAAAAGACCCCCACTCACCCAAATACGATCCCAGTTTATTTGCCATGATGTGGCGTACCAAAAATATTTTTTCAGATATATTGGCAAGACGGGTTTCTGTGGATGAAAAATTCACCAAGAATGTACCGCAATGGAACTCTTTTGACAAGTTCGCCAGTTCATGGTTTTCAAGGCTTGCCTGGGGAATTGGCTATACTTTGTTCTTTTACTTTTTTGCTACGGCATGGTGGCAGTGGCTCCTGCTTCCTGTTGCCTATTTTATGGCACCTATTCATGGCGTGATTATCAACTGGTTTGCCCACAAATACGGTTATAGAAATTTCAAAGTGAGTGACACGTCAAGGAACCTGCTGCACTTTGACTGGCTCATGATGGGTGAAGCGTATCATAATAACCACCATAAATTCGGTAGTCGCCCAAATTTTGGCGGTGTCCGTTGGCATGAAATTGATGTAACATACATCATCATGATTTTGATGGATAAGATCGGGCTCATCAAATTGAAAAGAGCAACTGTTCCTGTGCATCGGGAAGTGTAAAAAGTATCCTGTCAATCATTGCTCATTTAAATTTTTTAGCCTTCAGAGGGCCACAGAGTATCTCCTGTATTTCTCCGTGGCCCTCCGTTGACTCCGTGGCTCTCTGTGGCTTTGAGTTTTTTATTTCTTTCCATTCGCTCTTTCAATTAAAATTTCAAATCAATATTTCCTCCAAATCGATACTTTTAGTAAGTATAAACCAGCCCGGATAATACAGTTCCGGTTTGATAAGCCAGAATAACAAAAGCGGAGGAATTTTTTAATTTCTTTATTCCCACTTTTTAATACTATTCAAGTGATTATTTACTAGCTCAAAACACGGAAATCTTTTGGTTACTTGAATTTACTAACAGCACAAGACGTTACTCATTAAAAAATACCGCTTATATATATATGCGGCGATGTACTTAAGCCTGTATTGAATATTTGCTTTACATTTAGTTGATCACAGATTAATTTAATTGCGATTAAATTCATTTCACACAGGTAAGATCACCATACAGACCCTGAACATTATGAAGGCATCAGTTTATGAAAAATACGGACCGCCTGAAGTTCTCCGGATAAAAGAGGTGGAAAGCCCGAAACCAAAAGACAATGAAGTTTTGATAAGAGTTTTTGCAACAACTGTAAACCGGACAGATTGTGCAATGTTGCGTGCAAAGCCCTTTATCATGAGGTTTTTCACCGGATTATTTAAACCCAAAAAACAAATCCTTGGAATTGATTTTGCAGGCAGAATAGAATCAGTTGGAAAGGATGTAAAAACTTTAAAAACCGGCGATCGGGTTTTTGGATTTGATGACTCCGGATTAAGTTCTCATGCTGAATTCATGACATTCCCGGAAAATAAAGCGATTGCGCTAATTCCCGAAGGCTCATCATATGAACAAGCCGCCGCCAGCCTCGAAGGCGTCCACTATGCATATAATTTTATAAATAAAGTGCCTTCTGTAGCTGGGAAAAGAGTACTCGTTAATGGAGCCACAGGTGCAATAGGTTCTGCGATGGTTCAATTGCTGAAATATTTCGGTGCGAATGTTACGGCCGTATGCAATACCAAAAATATTCCACTGATCAGTTCCTTAGGCGCCGATGAAATAATTGATTACCTGAATGAAGATTTTACAAAAATCGATCAGACATTTCATTTGGTTTTTGATGCCGTTGGTAAAAGTACATTCGGGAAATGTAAACCATTGCTGGAGAATGGTGGTGTTTACATCTCCTCAGAATTGGGGCCGATGGCTCAAAACCCTTTTCTGGCCATTTTTACGCCTATATTGGGGAACAAAAAAGTAGTTTTCCCTATACCAACTGATTGCAAAAGAAGTGTACTGTTAATTAAAAAAATAAGCGAAGAAGGGAAATTCAAACCAGTCATTGACAAAATATTTCCGTTGCAGGAAATTGCCGAAGCATACAGATATGTTGAAACTGGCGAAAAAACCGGGAATGTTGTGATCAGCCTGGTGTAAATTGTATTACTGTAAATAATATAGTGAATAAGCCTTAGTCCTGATCTCAGATGCAAGATCATTAGCGAATGAAAATAATTTTACCTGTCATAGTTCTTGCTCAATTCTTATGTACATCACTATGGTTTGCGGGCAACTCCATTATAACTGATATCATCAAAGATTTACATCTTGATCCCGCATTTTTAGCGCATATAACCAGTGCCATCCAATTTGGATTCATAACAGGCACTTTGGTTTTTGCTGTCTTTACCATTGCCGACAGGTTCTCTCCTTCCCGGGTATTTTTTATTAGCTCTCTCTTTGCCGGATTATTTAACCTCGGCATCCTAATTCACGGTATCCAGGGAAATGAAATACTTTTTTTCAGGTTCCTGACAGGTTTTTTTCTTGCCGGCATCTATCCTGTTGGAATGAAGATCGCATCGGATCATTTTCAGTCGGGACTGGGCAAATCTTTAGGCTTTTTAGTAGGAGCCCTTGTCATTGGCACTGCATTTCCTCATTTATTGAAAAATTTTACAGCTTCCCTCCCCTGGCATTATGTGGTTTATACAACCACCCTGTTATCATTCATTGGAGGCTTTTCCATATTGTTTTTCGTTCCCGATGGTCCATTCCGAAAATCCGGTCAGAAAATAAACCTCACGGCGTTCCTGAAAAGTTTCAGAAGCCCTGGTTTTCGATCTGTATCATTTGGTTATTTCGGCCACATGTGGGAACTGTATACATTCTGGGCATTTGTACCTTTAATGCTGGTTGCATACAATGAACTTTATCCTGATGTTCACCTTAATGTTTCATTTTGGTCATTTCTCATTATTGCATCGGGAGGGCCTGCCTGTATCATCAGTGGAATACTTTCTGAATATTTCGGTGCAAGGAGAATAGCTGCGTTGTCATTATCAATCTCCGGCATTTGCTGTATTTTTTCCCCGCTATTCCTGTTTTCCGATTCTTCCCTGGTATTCCTGATTTTCTTATTTTTATGGGGAATAGCCGTAATTGCCGACTCACCACTATTTTCCACCCTTGTTGCCCAAAATGCAGCTGCTGAATCAAGAGGGGCTTCGTTAACCATAGTTAATAGTATTGGGTTTTCGATTACGATCTTAAGTATCCAGTTTATCAATGTTCTTGCCGGAAGGATGCAGGCGCAGTACATCTATATGTTTCTGGCAATAGGACCTATACTGGGCCTGATCGCTTTGATGGCTGGCCGAAAGAGTAAGGCAACAATATAAATCCTCCCCAATGTCTTACGTTGCGATTAAATAATTTTTCGCTTTAATATCTAACGAATAGGGCTATTGTATTAAATCCTTTTTCCGGACAGGAATCATTTTCATATTTACTTTTTATAAAGAGTTATAACTATTTCTCTTTTCAGAAAACAGTAAAGAAAAGGGTATCTGTAAAACGGGAAGCTTTCTGTATATTGCCTGTGCCTTCAAATCTGGCGTAGACTAATTTTATACGATGAACCTGCGAAACCCTAAAATTCCCTATATCATTGCCATAATTGCAGGACTCATCTCTCCTGCCATTCCACACATGGGTCTTTATCCAATGATTCCCATAGCCGTCTACTTTTTCATAATCGGAAGTTTAATGGGTTTGCTTAGCCCTAAGGAATCCTGGCGCTGGGGAATCTGGCTTTGTGGCCCCATTGTGGTATTAACCGGTTTAAGTGTATTATTCGCCGGGAATATCGACATATTCCTGAAAAAAGATATTCCCTTATTATTGCTTGCCTTTTTGCTCGCATCCCTGGGAGCATTTATTTTTTCCCGGATCAAAAAAAGGCAGACAAAGGATAATGTTAAATCATAAACCAAAATAAATTCAACCTGCAAATGAAAAAATTAATCGGATTTATAATAGTCATTTTACTGGTAATTTCCTGCGGTACGGGAAAAAACAAGCAAACCGTAAAGTCTTCTTCCTTACCCCTTACCGGGACCTGGAAACTCCTCACCGGAACCCTGATTGAAAAAGGAGATACTACCATAACAGACTATACCCAAAACAAATCCTTTCACAAGATCATCAATGATACACACTTTGCCTTTTTCATGCACGACCTTAACAAAGGAAAAGATTCAACAGCTGCTTTTTCATCTGGAGGTGGAAGCTATACTTTAACTGACAGTACTTACACCGAACACCTTGAATATTGCACTGCCCGGGAATGGGAAGGAAATGATTTCACTTTTACGATGACCATCAAAGACGATACGCTGATTCAAAAAGGTCTTGAGGTGATTGAAAGCGAAGGAATAAACAGGATGAATACCGAAAAATATATTCGGCTAAAATCATCAATACAGTGAAGACGTAATACTAATTTCTGTATTTCGGCAAGTTATGTCTATTATAAACAAATTCCTATTTGAAAAAATAGTTTCTCTTCAAGTGACAAGTCATTCAGCCCGAAATCTCTAACAAACCACCTCACATTGTAGCACACTTGCAAGGCACATAAAACCCAAAAAACATAAGCAAACCTTTCAAAATAATTTCAATTGCAATGACACGGCAAACAGTTATTTTATTCAAACTGAAAAACACAAAAAATTAGAATTACAGAAATAATGTTTAAATACCACATTTCTGTAATTATATTTTCAAACTTTAAGCATATAATGAAAGCCCTCAATTTCGCTAACTTTACAAATTCAAAATTTCTTCAAAATTGAAACGGTAAATTTGCACTATGAAATTGTTACTCATAGGAGATGAAAAAGAACTTGCCCTAAGTATTCAAAAATATCTGACAGGGAAGCACTTTGTTTGTGAATGGATTAATAATAAAAAAGATGCAATAGACAAAATTTCTATATACGACTATGACTGTATTTTACTTGATCTCATGTTGCCAGACGGTAATGGCTTTGAAATCTTAAAAGAATTAAAATACCAAAATAAAACAGAAGGCATAATAATTATTTCAGCAAAAGAAACATTGGAAATAAGAATTGAAGGTTTTAACCTTGGTGCAGACGATTATCTAACAAAACCATTTCATTTATCCGAACTGTTGGCAAGGGTTCAGGCATTGATAAGAAGAAAAAACTTTAAAGGGATTAATATTCTTTCTTTCAATGAAATTCGGATTGATATTCTTTCTAAAACTGTAAAAGTGAATGAAAACAAAATTGACATTACAAAGAAAGAAATTGATTTGCTGCTTTATTTAATTGGAAACGAAAACAGAGTGTTATCGAAAAGTGCTATTGCTGAACATTTATCAGGCGACATGGCAGATATGTTAGATAACCACGACTTTGTATATGCGCACATAAAGAATCTAAAAAAGAAATTGAGCGATGCAGGAAGTGGCGATTACATTAAATCAGTTTACGGCCTGGGCTACAAATGGAAAAATGAATAAAAATCTTTTACAGAAAACCTCAATGGCATACCTGATTTATTCTGTGCTTATTTTAATAATATCGGCACCAATATTTTATTACGCAACTGAAAGGCTTTACATCAAAGAAGCAGAC
Source organism: Chitinophagaceae bacterium (assembly GCA_041752135.1). Taxonomy (GTDB): domain Bacteria; phylum Bacteroidota; class Bacteroidia; order Chitinophagales; family Chitinophagaceae; genus Pollutibacter. The sequence continues at coordinate 105,584 of JBGSHT010000024.1, forward strand.
GACACATTATTATTACACAAAAAAGAGTTTTTAAAATATGCTGCTTCAACTTTAAAATATGAGGACATACCAGTTTGGAACAGATTTAACCGGAACGCAAAAATTGACAGCATAAAACGGGTAACCAAAGACACACTTTTTTATAGTACCTACTATGATACTTTAGATGCAGAAAATGAACCTTACAGAGAACTAAATTTCCCTATAAACATACAAGGCAAATCATATACCTATTCAGAAAGAATTAATCTAGTAGAAACCGAAGACATTTTAAAAAATATTGCAATTTTATTTTTTGCCATTATTTCAATTTTATTATTTGGCTTGTTCTTTATCACAAAAAAACTTTCTCTAAATCTTTGGAAGCCATTTTATAAAACGCTTCAACAAATTGAAAACTTTGAAATTGATAAAACCAAACAACCCGCCTTTGCCAAATCAGATATAGAAGAATTTAACCGTTTAAATACCAGTATTCAAAAGTTGGTAGAAAAAAATACGGTTATTTACAAAAGCCAAAAAGAATTTATTGAAAATGCAGCCCACGAATTACAAACCCCATTGGCGGTTTTTCAGGCAAAAATTGATACCCTTATTCAACGTTCTGATGTTACCCATGAGCAGTCAGATATTTTAGTTTCATTAAATGAGAGTGTTTCCCGATTAAACCGCTTAAATAAAAACCTGTTGTTACTTTCTAAAATAGAGAATGATAGCTATAGCGACAAACAAACATTTTTATTAACTAACTATATCCAGAAAAACTTGGCATTTTTTACCGAACAGGCTAAAGCAAAGTCATTGACAATAAAAATTGAATTGCAAGAAGATTTTCAAATAAAATCAAATTCTGCATTAGCAGAGGTACTCATAAGTAACCTTTTTTTAAACTCAATAAAACACAATATAGAGGGCGGTCAAATTAGAATAGCCACAAGGGAAAACAAACTTGTATTTTCTAATAGTGGACAATCCGAGCCTTTAAACACAAATAAATTATTCAGCCGCTTTTCTAAATCAAATCCTTCCGAACAAGGAACAGGCTTAGGCTTATCCATCATTAATAAAATTGCCAACATCAATAATTGGACAGTATCATACAATTACGATGGCAACTTACATTCATTTTCAATCTCATTCTAATCTTTCAAATGCAAAAACCAATCTATTTTATTTTCAGTTTTGTATTTGTCGCTTGCCATTCGCTTTTTGCACAAATAATTGATAGCAATCTTACAATTAAATCAGATAAATTAACCATAAACTTTGTTTATGTACCATCTTTACTTATTATTAGTGGTATTTCCATAAATGGTAATAGAGAAGAAGGTATTAAAAAAGAAATTGTAGAAGAACGCAATGAGCATTTCGCAAATTTCGGCACTCGTATAGACAACTATTTGCAATTTTCACCGATTGCGATTGCATATGGCTTAGATGCATTAGGCTACAAATCAAAAACGGATATTAAAAACCGAACTGCAATTCTGTTGAAAGGAACATTATTAATGACAGGTGTGGTACACGGTTTAAAAAATTTAACACATCAATTAAGGCCCGATAATAGTCGCTACAACTCATTCCCGTCAGGACACACAGCACAAGCATTTGCGGCAGCTACTTTTTTGAGCGAAGAGTACAAAACCAAATTCAAATGGATGCCTTATTTAGCGTACGGAATTGCCACTTCTGTTGGTGTGCTTAGAATGGCAAATAATAAACATTATATAAGCGATGTTTTAGTAGGTGCAGGCTTGGGCATACTTTCCATGAAAGTATCTTATTTAACCCATAAATACAAATGGAATAAGAAACATAAATCTATTCCAGAATTTTAAACATACTTTTCAAAATTCAATCTTTCTTCTAAATCATGTTGCAGCTTTATGTTATCATTTTTTAATTAACTAAATATATAACAATGAAAAAGACAGCAGTAACAATTGTAGTAATGCTTTTTGCAACACTCACCTTTGCACAAAAAATGCATGAAAAAAATGTACCTGCAAATGTGAAATCTACTTTTCAAAAAAAGTACCCAACAGTTACAGAAATTAAATGGGATAAAGAGGGCGAAAACTATGAAGCAAGTTTTAACATTAATAAAACAGACAACTCTGTTTTAATGAATGTACAAGGAAATATTATTGAAACCGAGGTTGAAATTGAATCGGGCCAGCTACCAAAAGACATTTTAGAATATACTAGAACACATTATATAGGCAAGAAGATAAAAGAAAGTACAAAAATTACAGATGAAAAAGGAGCAGAATTCTATGAGGTTGAAATTAAGGGGATGGATTTAATTTTTAACAGCAACGGAAAATTTATAAAAGAATTAAAAGGATAAAGAAATGCGGATAAAAATCAGTTTAATATTTTCATTACTTGTATTTACTGTTTCGATGTTGCATGCTCAAACTTTGACAGTTACCCTATCAGGTTTAGTAAAAAGCAAAACGGATAAAACCGCTTTGCCTTTTGTAAGTATAGTATTGAAAACAGAAAAAGATAGCGCCTTTGTAAATGGAACAATTACAAATGAAGAAGGTCGATTTTTGATTAATAATATCAAACCTGGAAATTATTTCCTGGAAACATCAATTTTGGGTTTTAATAAAAAAATACAGCCGCTTTTTGTTGGAACACTTAACGCTTACCTTGACATAAAAGTAATTGAACTGGAAGAAATGTCAACCTCTTTAAATGAAGTAGTTGTAAAAGGAAAAACAAATGAGATCAGTGAAAAATTAGATAAAAAAACATATTCTCTGAAGGACAATATAAGCCAAAGTGGAGGTTCGTTGCTGCAGGCGATGCAAAATTTACCCAGTATAACGGTCCAGAACGGTAAAATACTATTACGCGGAAATGAAAAGGTCGCTATTCTTATTGATGGGAAACAAACAGCCCTGACTGGTTTTGGCAGCCAGGCGGGGCTCGACAATATCCCCGCATCAGCGATTGAAAAAATTGAGATCATAAATAACCCTTCTGCGAGGTATGATGCAAATGGCAATGCCGGCATCATAAATATCATATACAAAAAAAATAAACAGGAAGGCTTTAACGGCAAAGCCGGTCTTACAGCAGGTCTTGGCTCTTTATGGGTACGCAGGGAAAATCTGCCAGGTATCAGGCCGCAGTACACAATGACCCCCAAGATCAACCCATCACTTTCACTCAACTTCCGCAAAAAAAATATCAACCTTTTTTTCCAGGGCGACTACCTCTATACGGAAACGCTGAACAAAAATGAGTTTGTCGTTCGTAACTACGACAACGGGGATGTCATAAAATCGCAATTAAAACGAAACCGAAATACCCATTTCACAACTTTGAAATCTGGTATTGACTGGAATATGGATAATCAAAACTCAATTACATTTTCGGGCCTTTTTGGAAGTGAAAAAATAATTGATCGCGGCGACCAGCCTTTTTTTAATGAAGACCTTTCTGAAAGCTTAAGGCTTTGGCAGTTTTTGGAAGACGAACTGAAAACCACGGTAATGGCTACTGCATCCTATCAGCATAAATTCAGGGAGGCCGGCAGACTGCTGAATATTGGCATCAATTATACTTTTCACAGGGAGGATGAAAAATATTTTTACCTCAATACTACACCGGCCTTTACCAGCGAAGATGCCTTCAAGTTGCTTTCTGATGAACAGGTTTTTGATTTTAATATAGATTACATCAAACCATTGAAATACGGAAGACTTGAAACAGGCTTCAAGTTCCGGAAGAGAGAAATACCAACTGATATGCTGTTCATTCCGGGTCAGTATTCTGTACTTGATACCAATGCCGGCGGTTGGGCAATTTATAAGGAAATCATTCCTGCGATCTATGGGAACTATGTTTTTGAGACAAAAAAATGGGAAGCTGAACTTGGTTTAAGGCTTGAATATGTGGACCTCCAATATGATGTGAACCCGGACCATAATACATACGAAAGCGATGGCTACAGTTACACAGAACCGTTTCCCAATGCACGGATCGCCTATAAATTTGACGAGCATAATAAGTTATCTTTTTTTTATAACCGCAGGGTAGACAGACCAAATGAAGTTGATATAAGAATATTTCCAAAATACGACGATGCGGAAATCATCAAGGTAGGAAACCCTGAACTTCGACCGCAATTCACCAATTCCATTGAACTGGGTTATAAAGCGAGTTTTGAAAAAGGATATTTCTATACGGCGCTATACCACAGGTTTGCGGATGCTACCATAACCCGCATTTCCATTACAGTACCAGGTAGCAACCTGATTTATGCCATCTTTCAAAATGTAAATAAGAGTTATAATACGGGTGCCGAGTTCATTTTTTCCGGCGAACTTTCAAAAGTATACTCATTTAATATAAACTTAAATGCATACCACAACCGGATTGACTCCTTTACGGTATTCAATAAATATCCTGTCCCCAATACCTTTTCGGCAGATAAGCAGGAAATTTTTTCCGGAAATATTAAACTGATTAATACATTCCATTTACCCAATAAAACAGAGGCGCAAATAACCGCTGTTTTCCTGGCACCGGACATCATCCCTCAAGGCAAAATACAGGCAAGGTTTTCGCTGGACGCAGGAATCAGGAAATCAATTCAAAAAGACAAGGGTGAATTATTTTTTGCTGCAACAGATCTCTTAAATACGATGGTTATAAAAAAGAGGATTACTGGAGATGGATTTTACTATACCAGTGATGATTATTTCGAAACACAGGTAATTAGAATCGGCTATAGTTATAAATTTTAGGCTTCCTATCAAGAAACAACGAACATAAGCCTCATTCACTTACGTCAAAAATGGTTGCCGTAAACACCCCTCTTTCCTTCTTTTTAAAAGTTACGCCCCAATTACCGTTATAGCGTATAACCGAAGGCACCAGCAACTTACCGGCATGTGTCATTTCAACTTCCATGCTCACATCAAAATTATACACCCCCGCATTATAACTCATGGAATAATTACGGGCAAGCACTTCAAAACTTTTATAATCAAACCAGGTGACCATCTCATCAATTACGATCCGCCCCCTTTCAATACTGCTTAAGCCTGGCCTGGTTTTTATTGAGAACACATAGCACTGTATGCCAGACCTGTCCCGAATATCGATATCAAAATCATACAGACTTGCATGTTCCGGATCAAATATCTGTACCTTATCACCCATCAATGGGATACCAGGTATATCAGATCCCGGATTAAAGAAAAGCATCTTTAATTGCTCTTTATGTTTGGCAATACCTGATTTACCCTTTATACTTAATTGCGCGTCTTTAACACGGTTGTGTTCGCCGCAAACCGTATCGAAAGAAAAGAATAATCCATCATACAGTGCTGCAGTATAATAATTGTACCGGCCTTTCCTATCGTAAAAATCACCGGTATGCTTTTCGTCAATTTTATGTGTAATACGACAACCCTGCCATGCATCCTGCCGGGTTCGGCTGTTCAGGCTTGCTTTTTGCCGCCCTTTCTTATCCATCATCCTGATATCGTTAAGTGAGGAATAATTAAGGATACGCAGGTTACGGAAAGCTTTGTAAAAAGTTGTATCGGCCTTTACCCGATCAATAAAACCAGGCACATTGGTGCCGGAGCGCACTACCACTTCAGACAGCGTGACGGTTCTACCTTGCATTTCAACCGTATCCTTTTGCTGGGCGTTTAAAACAAAGAAAATATGCAGACAAAAAAAGGAAAGTAAAAATTTCATGAAGGCCTGTATTAATTTCTTCGCGAAACTTCGCTACTCACCACCTTAGCGGTCAAACCCTGGGGAACATCATCCTGTAATCAACTTTCACCTTGCCTTTAGAAATATCATCCAGCTTCTTTTTGATGAGCTTTTTCTTCAGCAAAGAAATGTGATCGATGAAAAGTTTACCTTCAATATGATCATATTCATGCAAAATTACCCTTGCGGTAATTCCCTGGAAAGTACGTGTGTGTTTCAGAAAAGATTCATCATGGAACTCAAGAGTCACCGTTTCTTCACGCAAAACATCTTCCCTGACCTTGGGTATACTTAAACAACCTTCGTTATAAGCCCAACGTTTTCCGTCAAGGTCAACTACCTGTGCGTTAATAAATACGCCTTTGAAACCAGGCTCATCAGGATATATCCCTTCTTCATCATCTTCAAGGTTTTCGAAGATCTGTGTGCTGTCTACCACAAATAACCGAACAGAGCGATTAATCTGCGGAGCGGCCAGCCCAACCCCATTGGAAGCATACATGGTCTCCCACATGTCTTCTATCAGCTTATCCAGTTGGGGGTAATCTGCGTCAATATTATCTGCCACCTGGCGAAGTACAGGATGGCCATAGGCCACTATCGGTAAAATCATGGGGACAAAGTTAACTAAAAACCCTAAAACTTCACTGTGGTAGCACATGGAAACAAAGGACAGGGGTTTCATCTCAACATTTCAGCAGATCGTCTCATTTGATAAACAAGAAGCTCTTAGCAGGCTAGTTTTGTTCCTGTAAAGCAAAAAAAATGAAAAAATTAGTCATCCTATTTATAAGTATTATGCTAACAATGGCCTCTTTCGCCCAGTTTAGCCCGGGTACAGGTAAAGCCACCCCCCCGCAGATTGGACGCGTTTATGGCAAGGTAACCGACAGTTCGGGAAAAAGTATTAACGGAGCTTCTGTGATCCTCATGCAGCAGAAATTTGATTCTGCCACTAAAAAGAAAAAAGAAGTTCTGCTTAAGGCGATGACCACAAAGGCCAATGGCGAATTCAACCTGGAGGACCTCCCTGTAATGGGTGCGCTTACATTAAAGATTTCCGCAACAGGGTTCACTCCTGTCAGCCAGCCCATCAGTTTCCAACCCAAAATGCCCGCCGGCGGAATGTCACAGGGCGGCGCTCCCGATCCGTCAAAAGGCATGCCTGACTTTTCAGCTATGGCTGGTGCATTTGAAAAAGACCTTGGTAGTGTAAAAATGAAAGAAGACTTTAAACAGCTGGAAACAGTAGTCATTACCGGTAGTAAGCCGTTATTAAAAATGGATATTGACAAAAAGGTATTTAACGTGGAGAAGAACCTGGTATCTGCAGGTGGTACTGCGCTTGATGTCATGCGCAATGTACCTTCCCTGCAGGTTGATATTGATGGCAACGTGAAATTACGCAACAGCCCCCCACAGATCTTTGTAGATGGCAGGCCCACAACACTTCAACTCGATCAGATCCCTGCAGACGCCATTGAAAGTGTGGAAGTGATCACCAATCCGTCTGCCAAATACGATGCCTCCGGTGGCAATGCAGGTATACTGAACATCGTACTCAAGAAAAACAAGAAATCAGGCTATAATGGCAATGTGATGGCCGGCATAGACAGAATGGGCGGAGTAAATGGCGGAGGCAGTTTCAGTTTCAGGCAGGATAAGATCAATGTCACCGCTTCGGTGATGGCCAACCAGATGCGTAACAAAAGCACAGGTAATACAGGCCGGTTGAATTTTGCTGATGATCCCGTAACGGCCATAACACAAGACAATATCAATAGAACTACCGGAGGATTTATGTTTGGCCGGTTGGGGATGGATTATTTCATCACCAATAAAACAACTTTGTCTGTTTCCGGTATCAAGGTCCATGGAAAATTCAAACCGGAAGAAAATATTCAGACACAAACTGACAGTATTTTGAATACGGGTAAGGTAACCACTTACAGCGAGCGGTTATCCAACAGCACACGGACATTCAATGCAACCGGTTTTCAGATGGGTATGAAACATCTTTTCCCCAAGCAGGGTGAAGAGTTGACTGCAGATATTAATTTCTTTGCCGCCAAAAACGAGAGCGACGCACTGTACACAACCAATTACCTGGATAATAAAGAACTCATCACCGGTACACAGCAACAGAATGTGCAGGGAGACGGAAAGAACAGTTTTCTAACCATTCAGACCGACTATGTTAAACCACTTAAAGGAAACCTCAAGATTGAAACCGGCCTGCGGGCACAACTCAGAACCACCGAAAGTAATAATACTACCTATATAAAAGGAATCGGTGAACCGGATTTTGTGCTCATACCATCGGCTACCAATAATTTCAAGAACAAGGATAATGTGTATGCCGCATATATATCAGCAAAAAACACCATTAAAAACTTTGGCTACCAGGTAGGTTTACGCGCAGAAAGTTCCGACTACCAGGGCGAACTCACAAATACCGGAGAAGAATTCAGCAATAAATATCCCCTCAGCCTTTTCCCTTCGATCTTCCTCACTCAGAAGCTGAAGAACAAACAGGAACTGCAGTTGAGTGTGACAAGGCGTATCAACCGGCCGAATTTCTTTCAACTGATCCCTTATGTTGATTATACAGACAGCCTTAACATCACACAGGGAAATCCAAACCTCAAACCGGAATTCACCAGTTCTGCCGAAGCCTCATACAGCAAATCTTTCAAAGGGAATCATACGCTGCTGGCAACTGTATATTACAAGTATACAAATGATATGATCACCCGTTTCCTGAAAGAAGATACTAATCCGGTAACCGGAGAGCAAGATATTATCAATACCTATATCAATGCAAATTCAGGATACATAACAGGCCTGGAACTTACAGCCGTGGACCCATTGACCAAATGGTGGGATATGACTGCCAATGTCAATATCTATAATTCTAAAATCAATACCGACAATATTAATGAATTTAGTCAGGATGCAATCTGGAGCTGGTTTGGCAAGCTTAATAATACGTTCAAGTTACCAAAGAATTATACTATCCAGTTAACAGCTGATTACCAGTCAAAGACCAATATTCCCGTCAATACCGGCGGCGGCGGATTTGGCCCGCCCATGGGCCAGGCACAGGCGGCATCGCAGGGTTATATCAAAGCCTTCTGGGGAATGGATATCGCATTCAAGAAGTCGTTCATGAAAAACAACGCCGCCACTTTAACATTGGGTATTACTGATATATTTAAAACAAGATATAACAGACAATATTCATACAGTCCGTATTTCATCCAGGATTACAGCAGGATCATGAACCCGCAGATGGTCCGGTTAAATTTCAGTTACAGGTTCGGTAAAATAGACATGTCGCTTTTCAAGAGACAGAACATGAAAAGCCAGGCAGAAGGGATGCAGGGAGGGATGCAGGGGATACAATAACAAAGGGGTTGGGTTGCCCCCCGGCCTCTTTGTTCCTTGCTGTTAAACTAACTGTCTCAGATAATAAGTGTAAAAAATACACTACCGCAAAGAAACAAAGCCATTCAAGTGATAAAGTCATAAAATCAGGTAATGTTACCTAATTTTATGACTTTAATGCTTTATACAACGAGTGAAAACGATCCTTCTGCTTGCCGGCCTCATCTCTCTGCAAAATATTCTCCTCGCCCAGAAAAAAAACGAGGGGTTTATACTTCAAATGAAAAAAGCAGCATCCGCCATCACTGTGGATGGCAAACCCGATGATAAGGCATGGATGGAGACCGAAGAAGCCGGAAATTTTTTCATGATAACGCCAATGGATACCAGTAAAGCGCAGGTGTCTACAAGCGTTCGGATGTGCTATGATGATAAGAATTTATATCTCCTGGCAATCTGCTACAAAAAACTCTCCGGCCCTTATATGGTTGAATCACTCCGCAGGGATTTCAATTTTGGTAAAAATGATAATTTCCTTGTCTTCATGGATCCCTTTGATGATCAGACCAACGGCTTTGCGTTTGGCACCAATGCGGCCGGAGCGCAATGGGACGGCACCATGTATGATGGCGGTAAAGTGGATCTCAACTGGGATAATAAATGGACGTCCGTAGTAACCAACAGGGATGATGCGTGGATACTCGAAGCAGCGATTCCTTTTAAAACGATCCGGTACAAAAAAGGTATCACCCAATGGGGCATCAATTTCAGCAGGCTTGATATCCGCGTTGCGGAAAAGTCGAGCTGGGCGCCCGTTCCCCGGCAGTTCCCAAGCGCGTCCCTGGCCTATTCCGGCATATTAAAATGGGACGCTGAACCTCCACAGGCCGGATCAAATATTTCAATCATACCTTATGTGCTTGGTGGCGTGCAGAAAGATTACGATAACGATGCTCCGACTGCTTTTAAAAAACAGGTTGGTGTTGACGCTAAAATAGGTGTTACTTCTTCGCTCAACCTTGACCTAACCGTGAACCCCGACTTCTCCCAGGTGGAAGTAGACCGGCAGGTAACCAACCTCGACCGCTTTGAACTTTTTTTCCCGGAACGCAGGCAATTTTTCCTGGAGAACGGCGACCAGTTCTCAAATTTCGGGTACGCTACCATCAGGCCTTTTTTCTCGAGGCGCATTGGTCTTAATGCACCCATATTGGCAGGTGCAAGATTAAGTGGTAAAATCAATAAAGACTGGCGCCTGGGCGCCATGAACATGGTTACAGGAAAAGTTGATTCGGTTGAATTGCCTGCGCAGAATTATACCGTGCTTGCCCTGCAAAGAAGGGTATTCTCCAGGTCAAATATTGGATTCCTATTTATCAATAAACAGGCATTTGAATATAATTACGGAAGCGATTCAGCAAAGTATACGTATGCCCCTTATAACAGGAACCTGGGGCTTGAATACAACCTGGCTTCTCAAAATAATTTATGGACCGGTAAAGCCGTACTCGTAAAATCCTTTAGTCCGGATAAGCGCGGTGAAGATTGGGTGCACGCTGCAAACCTCCAGTTCAGTAACCGAAAATGGACGGTTGGCTGGCAACATGAATATGTGGGGAAAAATTATACGGCTGAGGTTGGGTTTGTCCCCCGCAATAATTTCATTAAAGTGAATCCTGCCGTAAACAGGCTTTTCTTTACCAAAGGTGGACCGATTCTAAGTCATGGTATAAGGCTGAGCACGACCTACTTTTTTGATGCAAAGATGACGGAACAAACAGATAACGAAACATTCCTGGCATATACGATGAGTTTTCGGAACCAGACTGTTTTCACCGGATGGGTTGCAACGGATTATATAAAATTGCTTAAACCCTTTGATCCAACTAATACAGGAAGGGATACCCTCGCACGCGGAACGGAGCACAGCTGGAAAGCTTTTGGAACTGAATTTATCTCGAAACCACAAAGCCTTTTCACTTTTGGCTTTACAACAAGGTACGGGGGATATTATGCAGATGGGACCAGGTTTAATATTACCACCGATCTTGGATACCGGATTCAGCCCTTTGTGAGCATAGCACTGAGCATGAGTTATAATGATATCCGTTTGCCAGCCCCCTGGAACCGCACAACCCTATGGCTGATGGGTCCCAGGGTAGATATAACGTTTACGAATACACTTTTTTTTACAGCTTTCCTGCAATACAACGAACAGCTGAAAAATATCAACCTCAATACAAGGTTTCAGTGGCGGTACCGGCCGGCTTCCGACCTTTTCATTGTCTATACTGATAATTATTACACTTATCCTTTCTTAGTGAGAAACAGGGCACTGGTGATCAAATTCAATTACTGGTGGAACCTGTAAGAAAGTGAAAAATCGAAAGTCGAAAATCGAAAGTTAAAGGCAATAATACAATGAATGGAAATACCTATATTCATTAACTACTTTGCGGTGAAATTTTCGATCATTTCCAGATCAGCAATTTCTGTCTTCGGTATGCTGATTGTTACAAGGCTTTCTTCCATCTGATTGTTTATCTCCAAATCAGCTGCTTCGGTTTCAGGCAGGCTTATTTCCACCAGGTTTTGTTCCATTTGATGGCCGATTTCGAGATCAGATACTGCTGTTTGTGCATCAGAAAAATCAATGAAAAATGACGGCATTACAGTTTCTGCAATGGAAGCAAAACTGGCTATTTTAACTGCATTGGCTGGAACTTCAGTTATTGTTGCTGTAAGCTCCTGATTCCTGAAATGCCTGTGGTGCCTGTCATGCTTTTGTTTGCCGATGGAAGTATTAACATTATTTACGGAATCAGAATTTTCCAAATGGTTAACCATAAATAAACCACTGATGGCGATTGCTGCTGGAACGAGTAAATTTTTCATAACCTATTTTTAAAATTGTTTGTGATATATACTATTGAGATGTCACAAAGATATTACGACCTGCTGCCCCTCTAAGGCAAATGAGATAAAATGGCTAAATGCTGCGACAAAAGATGATTTTTACGTAAACCGGCTTGAAAATACCCTCAAATCAGGCTTCTTTTTAAGTAACTTTATTGAACCCCTTAGTAAGATTAAGGGTGACCCAAACAAACCATTTTCATGAAGAAAACGATTGTAAGCGCAATAATGGCGCTAAACTGCCTTTGTTTATTACCGGATTACAGCAAGGCCCAGTCATTCCCCACCAACCAAAACCTCTTCGACACCATTCCCTTTATTCCTGACCACGGGCAAAGGCGGATGGCCATATTTCAGTCGGAACCGCGGGTTCCCGGTAGAATTGTATTCCTCGGCAACAGTATTACAGAAGGAGGAGACTGGAAAAAACTAACCGGTGATACTACTGTCATTAACAGGGGTATTGGCGGAGACATTACATTTGGCTTGCTGAAAAGACTGGATGAGGTACTGACCCTCAAGCCATCTAAAATCTTTCTGCTGATCGGGATCAATGATATTGGGAAGGACATACCCCCCGCAGTGATTGCTGAAAATATCAAAAAGATCATTCGCCGGATTCAAACTGAAAGCCCTGCAACAAAAATTATATTGCAAAACCTGTTACCGGTGAATCCAACGATCGATCGCTTCCCGCAACATTATGATAAGCAACAAAAGATCGTGGAGACCAATAAACTGCTCTTACCCGTTGCCAAAGAAACGAATGTACTGCTGGTAGACTTAAACAAACTCTTCCGTGACAAGAAAGGCAACCTGCAGGGAAAATATACTAACGATGGGCTTCACCTCAATCCTGGCGGAGAAGGTTACACGATTTGGGTTAATCACCTGAAGCAAAAAGGTTTTCTCTGATTCAGCAATACTCTGCGTCAACATAACTTAGCGGTTAAGTTTTATTTAAAATAATTAATGATTGCTCATGAAATTAAATTTTTTGATCATTGCCTTAATGACCTCTTTTTTATTATCGGCTCAGCCTCAATTACCAGGCCTGCTGCCCTACCCAAAATCAGTAACAGTTCAGGAAGGAAAATTTCGACTGAATGCATCGTTTACAGCTTCCTGTTCGGCTGCTGCAAATGACGATATTGTCTATTCAGCAACAAACAGGATTTTCCAGGGTATCAACCGAAAAACCGGATCATATTTTAAACAACAGTTTGTCCGCAGTGGCAGCACCGGAAAAACTTCGCTTACAGTTAAGGCCTTAAAGAAATCAGAGATGTTCCGTGGTGTTGATGAATCATATACCCTGCAGGTGAATAGCGAAGGTATACTGGTGGATGCCGCTACAAGTATAGGCGCCATCCGCGGACTGGAAACACTGCAGCAGCTGTTACAAAAGGATACCGAAGGATTTTACATTCCATATATATTAATCAATGATGCCCCAAGATACAGCTGGCGCGGACTGATGATCGATGTAGCGCGCCATTTCATTCCCATCGATGTCCTGAAAAGAAATATCGATGCCATGGCAACGGTCAAAATGAATGTGCTGCACCTGCACCTCACAGACGATGAAGGCTTCCGAATTGAATCCAAAGCATTTCCTAAACTCCATGAGAAAGGATCCAACGGACAATACTTCAGCCAGGAGCAGGTAAAGGATATCATCGCCTATGCGAGACTGAGAGGCATCATGGTTGTACCGGAATTTGATCTGCCAGGACATACCCGGTCCTGGTTTGCAGCTTTCCCCGAGTTCGCCAGCGCACCAGGCCCCTATGAACCAGGCCCGCGGTTTAATGTTGGATTAAACAGTGATGGTACGTTAAACATGGGCGCTATCATGAGTGCCCCTTCTCCAACGCTTGATCCAACACGGGAAGAAGTATACAAATTCCTGGAAAAGTTCTTTGGGGAAATGGCATCATTGTTCCCTTCTCAGTATGTGCATATCGGTGCGGATGAAAACAATGGCGTAGCCTGGAAAAACAATCCTGCGATTGTCAGTTACATGAAACAAAAAGGCATCAAAGACGTCCACGACATGCAGGCTTACTTCGTGAAAAGAATGTACGGCATCCTTCAGAAACATAAAAAAACCATGATAGGCTGGGAAGAATTGAACACACCCGACCTGCCCAAAGATGTGGTTGTACAAAAATGGATCCCGGATGGAGGGTTCATGAAATCTCATGGCAAACCACTTGATATAGCCGCAAAAGGAAATCCGGTACTGATCTCAACCGGCTTTTACACAGACCTTTTCATGCCGGCTTATGTGCACTACCAGAACCAAAACCTGCCCGGTACCGATCATCCCAATATCTGGGGCGGAGAAGCAGCGCAATGGACAGAAATTGCAGATGCCGGGAATATTGAACTCCGTGTTTGGCCCAGGGCCGGCGCCATCGCCGAACGTTTATGGTCACCTGTTACGGTGAATAATAATGACAATATGTATGATCGTTTTTTCCAGCTCAGCAAACAACTGGATGAACAAGGATTACAACATATCAATACCTACGAAAGAGGGCTACGCAGACTTAGTAACGGTAATGAATACGCTGAACTAAAAAAACTTACCGATTTGCTTGTACCTGTGCGAGGTTATAAAAACCTGTTTGGAAGGTTGGGTAACCCAACCCGATTAGCCAATAATTCAACACCACTGGTTGATATTGGCGATATCATTTCAACGGATTCGGAAATAAAAAGATCATTCAGGAAACATGTTGCCGGCTACCTCGGGAAAAAAGATCCGGAGTCCGAAGTTTATTTACGCAAACAATTGCAGGTATGGGCAACAAACCATGACCAACTGGTACATGCAGGTATGAGCCAATCCCGTTATGCCAATATCGCCCCTCATTCTGCCAACCTGCAAAAGTTAGCTGAAGCAGGTTTAAAAGCGATAGATAAGATCAAAGCGGGTCAGTCATTCACCGCAGAAGAACTGGCCGGGTATCAAAAACTGATTACGGAAGCAAAGAAACCGCAGGGGGATACCGTTCTTGATGTGGTACTGGAAATTGAATCACTGATCATTCAAAAGTTAGTCCCGGAGCCCAAAGAATTTCCGTTACTTTAAACCATTTAACCGCGAAGCAACAGCCATGAAAAAAGCATTTTGTATAATTACCAGCCTGGCATTTTGCCTGATCAGTTTTTCCCAGGTACAACCCGCAGTTATTTTTGGCGACCACATGGTATTGCAGCGGAATAAGCCCATCCGCATCTGGGGCTGGGCATCAAAAGGTGAAAATATTACTGTAACCCTCCATGGCCAATCAGTCAAAATTAAAGCCGGGAAAGACGGCAACTGGCAGGCTGTCCTTCCGGCAATGACTCACGGTGGGCCATACACGCTATCCATAAAAGGGAAAAATGAAGTATCATTCAATGATGTACTGATTGGGGAAGTATGGCTCTGTAGCGGCCAGTCCAATATGGAATGGATCGTCAATAATTCTGACAATGCTGCAAAAGAAATCGCAGCGGCCAATTATCCCCTGATCCGCCATATCACTGTACCCAAAGCAACCAGCCTAACACCGGAAAAGAACATTAAAGCAGCCAACTGGGATGTATGTACCCCCGCAACCGTTGCAAACTTTACGGCAGTGGGCTATTTCTTTGCACGCGAAATTTATCAGCAACTCAATATCCCGGTAGGACTCATCAATTCTTCCTGGGGCGGCACGCATGTAGAGACCTGGACCAGCGGACCGGCATTTTTTGGCAATCCCGAATTTGCCGCATTAAAAGCAAAAATGCCTGCCAGTATGGATGCCATTATTGCAGAAAAAAAAGCAAAATTGGATGCGCTGATTGAAAAGTCCCAACCGGGTTTGCCGACCGAATCAGAAGCAAAACTTTTTTCAACTGCTGCATTCGATGACAGTCAATGGAAGAAAATGAAAGTACCGGGATTGTGGGAAAGCCAGGGTCTGCCGGATTTCGACGGAGAGATTTGGTTCAGAAGAAGTTTCAGCATTCCGGCAGATATGAGGTTAAATGACCTAAGGCTTGAACTGGGCATGATCGATGATGTCGATTCAACATTTATCAATGGAACTTTTATCGGATCAACCAATGTTTATAATAAAAAGAGGGTATACACCATTCCCGCCGGATTGTTGAAAAACAGTAATACTATTTCCGTAAAAGTAATGGATAGCGGCGGCGGCGGTGGCATCTATGGAGAATCGGAGGATATTGGATTATATATTGGACAGACCCGTGTGCCACTTTCAGGCGACTGGCTTTATCGGATAGAAAAAGCCTATAACGATGGTAATTCCATCAATCCAAACGCCTATCCTACCCTGTTATACAATGCTATGATCAATCCGTTGATTGGCTATAGCATTGGCGGGGCACTTTGGTACCAGGGTGAAAGCAATGCCGGCAGGGCCGATCAATACAATACCAGCTTTCCGCTGATGATCAATGACTGGAGGGCAATGTGGAAAGACAGCTTCCCCTTTTATTTTGTGCAACTCACGCATTGGCAGGCCGGCGGCGGTACCAGCCAGAACGGGGGCAGCACCTGGGCCGAACTGAGGGAAGCACAGCAAAACACACTTCGTTTACCCTATACCGGTATGGCAGTGATCATAGATATTGGAAATTCCACAGATATACACCCGCGCAATAAACAGGATGTAGGCAAAAGACTGGCCATGCTTGCTTTATTAAAAACTTATGGTATAAATATCAAGGGAGAGAGCCCTTCGTTTGGAGCCATGACTGTAAAAGAGGATAAGTCTGTACTCACCTTTAATAATGTTTATGCAGGCTGGCAGGTAAAAAACAAATATGGCTATATAAATGGCTTTGAAGTTGCTGGTGCCGACCAGCAATTCCATTATGCAAAGGCATGGCTGGAAAATGGCAAGGTTGTGGTGTTTTCAGAAAAAGTTACAAACCCTGTAGCGGTCAGATATTGCTGGGCAGATGATCCCAATGATGTCAATCTCTTCAATAGCGAAGGTTTACCCGCTGCACCATTTCGTACAGACAACTGGGCGAAGAAAACTAAAGGGGTAAAGTTTAATTTTGAGTAAGCAACTTAATCTTTGCGATCATTGTTGCTTTGCGGTTAAACTTACATCTTCTTAGCATCTTCCAAGAACTTCGCCAGACCAATATCAGTCATAGGGTATTGGAATTAATAAAACAATGAAGATTAAAATCATATAGCAAATATTTTGTCAAGATTAATTACATTTGATGCATCCTGACATCTGAAGAGGAATTAAAATCTCTTCGGTTTTTTGACAAAGAAATTGACACATTGGGTAAGGACCTATCCGCCACACGAAGAATCAAAAAAGTATTAACTATAATCAAGAAATAAATTAGATGCAAATCCTTCATAAAAAAGACGAATTCTTATTTACAATTTTCCCTGAATTGAAAATGGGGGGGGCGATTCATTAATAATCAATGTATTAGAAAATTACTATTCATACGGACCTTTCAAACCCAAAGTTACAATTACGAATGATTGGATAACAATAGAAATTGATACTCCAACAATTATCTCCCAAGAGGCAGACTACATAAAAACAGTGGCCCTATGTGAAAAGGGAAATTACACAGAAGCCAAAATACTTCTCAAAAAACTTATTGACAGGAACCCTACTAATTCGGAATATCATCGAATTATGGGTCAAATACTATCAGATGAAGGAAATCAAGATGAAGCAATTAATTTTTTAATTGATTCACTTAGATGGGATTCAAAAAATGGATGGGCATTATTAATGATGGGAAATATTTTTGCAAAATTTAAAAATGATGTTCCCACGGCAATGAAGTACTATGACCAAGCTTTGATTGCTAACCCCAACGATAACATTACCATTAATAATATTGGCGCAAATCTCATGCAACAAGGGAAACTTGAGGAAGCAAAAAAGTATTTTTGGGAGGCTATAAAAATAAACGACAAATTCCCCAATACCCATTATGCTTTAGGACTCATTGCGGAAATGGAGAATGATTTTCACTCTTGCTTTTACAGCGCAATACAGGCAATTAAACTCAATACAAAAAAGGATGTACTTTATCAAAATTCTGTACGACTGGCATTTAATATTTCAAAGAAAATTATCCAAAATGGTGATGGC
Organism: Chitinophagaceae bacterium; assembly: GCA_041752135.1. Lineage (GTDB taxonomy): Bacteria > Bacteroidota > Bacteroidia > Chitinophagales > Chitinophagaceae > Pollutibacter. The sequence continues at coordinate 123,784 of JBGSHT010000024.1, forward strand.
AAAAAAATATTAAGGGAATACAGACACAAACTGGAATTTAAAGGTGGAAAAGAGATAGATATTGTTGAGGATAAAGAAATTCCAACAGCAGCTAAAATAGAATTTGCAGAAAATTACGACAGAACTAAACACATAGTAAAATATAAACCAAATTATCCAGCAGTAGAGCATTTAATAATGCATGAATTGGTTCACTTAGATTTTGTGATTGAAGCAAGAACAGGAGAATTAAATCAACTCTTTATTTCTACACAGGAACATAAATCTGATTTTATAAAAGGGCTTGAACCTACTATTAAGAAATTTCATAATATGGGAATTTCCGAAACCTCAATTGCCGGATATTGCTCGAGTCTTTTTGAAGGATTAAACAGGCAAATTTTTAATACCCCAATTGATTTATTGATTGAGAATTTCCTCTATAATGAATATTCAGAACTTAGGCCTTATCAATTTCTTTCTTTGCATTCATTGATACAGGAAGGTTTAATGTCTGTTACGGATAAAAAGATAGTTGACCTTTCCCCAAAAGAAATTCTTTCTAAGAGTAAAATTTACAATTTGGTAAATGCTATACAATTCAGAGGATTGTTTGGCATAGATTTTATTCAAGATTTTCAAGCATCGCCATCAGAACTTAAGCAAGCTAATGATTTTTATGAAGAGTTCTTACAATACAGAGATGATAAAGAACCTGCCGAAGAATATGAAATGGTTTTACACTGGGCGGAAGATTTAAAATTAGATAAATTTTTTGAACTTGTAAGCGAAGTTGATTATAGAACTAAGAGAACTGATATAGATAATCTTCTAACTGCAATTGAAAAAGACCCTTATGATCTCGAATCGAAAGACCCTTACAAGCAAAGGGAGATGGATAAATTTCAAAAGTCACAGAAATATATTGGGAAAAACATGGCTGTTGTAATGTTTATGGTAGATGCGATGCAGTATTTTGAAAGAATGCCAAAAGATGAAATTAAAAAAATTGCTTTTGAAATTGCAATGCAGGGAACACAAGGTTATAGGCCAGATAAAGATGATTATCAAATAAACTCAATTAAGGGAAAAATATTTTCCGGTTATCACATTTTAGCTTATTACTATGTGAGTTGGATGCTGGCAGTTCCTGAAATGGTTTCACAACTAAATCTTCCCTATGAGGAAGAATATAAAATGGCATTAAAAATACTTAAGCCTAATTCAAAATGAAAGAGATCGAAGAAATAATAGAAAAACTAATTAAGTTTAGGAATGAAAGAGATTGGGAACAATTTCACAATCCTAAAGATCTTGCTTTAGCAATCAATATTGAGGCAGGAGAATTATTAGAATTATTTCTCTGGAAAAATGCTGAAGATGCAAACATCGAAAAAGTAAAAGAGGAATTAGCTGATATTTTTTCATTTGCACTTCTATTAGCTGATAAATATGGCTTTGATGTAAAACAAATTATTCTTGAAAAGATAAAAGTGAATTCTGAAAAATATCCAATTAATAAGGCTAGGGGAACTGCAAAAAAATACGACGAACTATGAGTCTATCGTTCGAGTTGTCAATTGAGATCTCAGAACAATATGATTTTGCTAAAGAATCATTAAAAAAGATTGAACAAAACACTTGGGTTAAAAATCAATGGCCTTTAGTATATTTTATTCAAAACGATTCTATAAAAATTGCCTATGTAGGCGAATCAACTAATGCTTCATTTCGAATAAAAAATCATCTAGCTAATCCGGAAAGATGCAAGCTTAATAAAATATCGATAATAGGATCAGATAAATTCAACAAATCCGCAACATTGGATATTGAATCCAATTTAATTCAATACATCACAGCAGAAGGCACATTTAAGCTTCAAAATGGGAATTACGGCTTAATCAATCACAAATACTATCAACAAGACCTCTACAAAAATCTTTTCAAAGAAGTTTGGAATAAACTTATGAGGAAAAAGATTGTAACAAAGTCTTTGACTGAAATTGAGAATTCTGAGTTATTTAAGTATTCCCTGTAAATTCCGTTCATGTTGACCCCTCATTCCGGGATGTTGACCCCCCTGCGAAGCAGGCAATAAAAGTAAGAGCTAAATGCGTGTTTAAAAATACAAATGCTTATTGATTTGGTTTCGCTTTTTTTCTTCTCAAAGATTC